>JANPMV010000117.1:0-42623 GCA_031427135.1 Cyanobacteria bacterium VAR_87_metabat_62
ATCTCGCCTACGCCGTAATTCAGGGAGTAGAAGTTAGAGGAGAAAGAGGAAACTACCGTACACAACGTGTTAAATTTAACTCCAATGCGGGTAGTTAATGTTTCGTTACATAAAGATAAATTTTCCCACCTACCTACTTACTTACTTAATCATAAATCATAAATCACAGATAAGCAAGAAGTATGCCAGCAAAAAATCATCTAAATGCAGAGCAAGTCAAAAAGCTTCAACAAGCCTTAAAACAAGAAGAAAATGGAGAAATTAGAGAGAGGAGCTTAATCTTACTATTGCTCAATGACGGAAAAACGCACAAAGAAATTGCTAAATTTATCGGGTGTTCGCCCAACAAAATCTGTTTCTGGTGTGTGCATGGAGATCCAGATAATCTAGAGAGTCTTAAAGATAAGAAGATGAAAGGGAACCATCACAAGGCTACAGAAAAATACATAGAAATATTACTAGAAACAATTGACAAAACTCCTCAAGAACTCGGATATGAATTTGGTCGATGGTCGGCTAAAAGACTGGCTACTTATTTAGAAGAGGTAACTGGAATCAAGTTAAGTGGCTCACAAGTCTGGAGAATTATCTCAAAAAAAAAGTATGTTTACCTGTGGTCAAAATATAGCCTAGAACACAAACAAGATCCTGAAAAGAGAAAAGCTTTTAAAGAGAAGCTAGAGGAATATTTAAGAATAGAAAAATCAAGTCCTAATCGCCTTCAGGTATGGTTCTGGGACGAAAGTGGATTTAGTTTAAGGGTGATCAAGAGAAAGACTTGGGGTAAAAAAGGAGATCGCAAAAAAGTAAGGGGAGATCGAAGAAAAGGAAGAGTAAATGCGATGGGAGCAATCAGGTATTCAGACAAAAAAAGATTTGTTGAATTTCTCAGTAAAAGTAACTCTAACAGTTTCTATAAAGTCTTGAAACTATTTTATCAAGATTTAATAAGCGAATGGGTAGAAGCGGGAAATAATCGAGAAGATTTTACAGAAAAAGGGTGTCAAATAGTGATTGTGCTAGATAATGCCAGCTTTCACAAGAAACAAGACTATATCCAGATAATAAAAACAGAAATGCCTAATATTCATCTGGAATATTTACCTGAATATAGCCCCGACTATAACTTAATTGAATTGGTATGGCACTCAGCCAAAGAATATATTGCCAATCGACTTTTTAAATCAATTGAAGAATTAGAAGTTTTGTTGCATAAGCTTTTAAATGAAGGAGGATTGGTTATCAAATGGGGACGAAAACTTAAAAACAAAGGAAATGCTGTTATCACAATTTAAATGCGAAACAGCTTAACTCTGATTCGTTTACTCTGAGTGACGGACTCGGCTTCTAACTTCATCATTCTAATATAGGCTTTTCGATAGACACCCCCTATTACTAAATCGTAAACAAAGCTTGATTGATGTTGAAAAAGCCTTACAATACTTAATATACGACCACGCCTCTTGGTTTGTTCGAGCCGTTTTTACTATCCTCGTTTGTAATAAGTGTAACTCGGTTCACTCCACGCACAAAATCCTGATTTATCTAAATATTTTCAGTCGATTTCTCCCGCTGCAGCAGCCAGTTCCAGCATATCTATATCGGCTTGTTTAACTTGGCGTGCTGCGATTTCTTGTTTTCCTTTGTGGCTCTTCCTTGCTCGTTTCCAAATAAACCCTTTTTTTTAGTATTCGTCTTAATCGGTCGGGACTTAATTTAATAGAATGCTCTCTTTCTAATTTCTGAGCTAATTGAACACTATTGTATGTATAGCAATCCTCAATCATTTGCATAATTCTTGTAGGGGCAAACCCCCCGTGGTTGCCCGATAGATAGGGGTAGGCACGGGGGCACTACCCCTACAAATTTATCTGAATCATTTAGGATTGCTATACGTGGTTCATTTTTGAGGCATTCTGTTAAAAACTTGATGTCTGCTTCTTTCCACTTCGGTTTTCACGGCTGAGACCTGATAACTCCCAAAAACTTTCCATTCCTAGTTTTTGGGAGTTATGTAAGTAAAACCTCTCTCACTGTTTGTGGAGTCCACCTAAAATGACCAGCTATTTTTTTAACGTACTAACCTTGTGCATTTAATCTAACTACAAGAGCTCTGTCTTTAACTTTTTCTGCTACATCTGTAGTTCTCAGTTTTAATAGGGTTTTATCTTGCTCGCTTAGTCAGAAATATCCTTAATCTAGCACCCATATATTTAGTCACCTTAGTAGACGTATTCTCGAGCTTTACTCATTTTAACATAGTTTTGTTTTTTCGCGGTTTACTTATTTTAATATAGTTTTGTTTTTTCGCGCCGACTAAGTTAAGTCGCCTTGAAAGGGCTGTTCCTAGATGATTCTGGTGTTAGTGATTAGGGTGGCTGGATTGAGTTTTGTATCCCACATCTATTAGACGTTTCGCAACCCCAATTTCGGAATTTTTCGACTCTCCGGGCAAATTTTATCCCCAAAAAACCACACTCAATCCCCAAAACCCTTCCGCACCTTACCTTTGCTTCACAATCTTCTCAACTTCGTCACGAGCAGGATACAACAACTGCTGATTCAAAGCACTTTCATAAGCCTCGATCGCTCCCAACCTATCCCCCAACCCCACCAAAGCTCTCCCTAACCAGTAATCCGCCATAGTCGGATTAAACTCTCTCAATTCCTGACTTCCTTCACAAGCCGCTTCGCGCGATGGAATAGGCCGATCGCACATAAACGGTTTCATGCAATCTATGGTGAGTAGAATGCCTTAGTAAGCATTGAATCACTGGAAATCATTGAAGGAGATTTGCTTTCGTTGCGCTCAGAAATTAGTTCTAGAATGGGCAACTTTATACCAGCAGGATTTTTTACAGATGTGGAATACTCAAGAGTTGAGTAAACTACCTCCTCTAAAGTAGAGTAAAAATAGTATGAAGTGCCCTCGAATTTGCCAAGCAGAAGCAATTAACGATCGCACCTTGGTCATTGAATTCAGCAATCACGAAGTCAAGCAATATGATATTGTCCATCTTTTAGAAAATCCCATGTTTGCTCCACTTCGTCAACCTGCTTTTTTCAAGAACTTTCAGGTTGAGCAAGGGGGCTACGGGATTGTGTGGAATGAAGATATCGATAAATAAAAGACGATCGCCCTTTCTCAATAAATATCAGCGATCGCATTACAAGACAAACCGCACAAAAAAGGGATGTCCGCTCTTTTTGATTACATTAAGTTGTCCCCAATTGACTCCATCATTGGAAGTGTAGAAGTTGGCACCAGAACATTTATTACTGTATATACCAGTAGGACAGGAATAGGTCAAAGTCAGCTTTTGATTACCTACTGAATAAGTTACGCTACCGTCAGAACCGAATAACCCTGGATAATCCTGTATCCACAACTTTCTTTTTTCCCCTGGCATAATTTGTTTAGGGGGAGTGACGACATAATGACCACTATTAGCTTTGAATTCAATTAAATCCAATTTAGAATTTCCATTGGTGTTGTCAATACTGACATAACAAGAAAAATCCATTGAAATGGTAGCAATCACTGAGTCTTTAGGAGCATCATAAGGAATAATTTGATAGGAATTATTCTGCTTAAATACCTGATGAACACTGGGTAGGCATTTATCTGTATCGACCACTGAGAAACTAAATGTTTGTGAGGGAATATCAGGACTTGAAGGACATTCAAAACCATTATTAGCATACTCAACAAAACCATTAGTAATACCTAGCTTAGGAGTATGAGTATGTCCTAAAACAATCAAGTCTGAGCCAGAGATTAGAGCAGAGCGTTGGGCAAACCAAGCAATATAAGTGCCATCGAAATCGGCGATCGCGGATTTTGATGTGGCTAATATACCATTTGTACCTCCTCCCCAATCATCAATCCACTTATCCTGCAAAAGACGGTATAATTCCTTCGCCTGTGCTATTGTCTTTGATTGACCGTTTGGTAGAATAATCGGTTCATTTTCTGGTATTTCAGTCACGTTCGTGATGTAGTCGAGAACTAAATCAACTAAGCCCATAGATCCAGATTTAATTGCGGATTCAACTGAGGAGACTAAGCCTCCTAAATTTATCCCGTTAGGAGCACCTTGACCAGGCAAATCAGCAACAGTTTCTCCAGGTTTCAGGGTTTTATTTAACATATAAGCCACTGAACGGGTAATGAAATAGCCGAGAGGTAATGGGCTAATTTGACTATCGAGGTAGGGGGCATTAAACATTGTAAAGATATGCCCGTGAGTAAAGGCAATCTTTTTTCCTCCCGCAGTCTGGATGTAATAAATTGGGTCTGGAGAATATTTGATTTTGTAATTCGATGAATTTTGAATTTGATGCAAATCATTTTGAGTGACGTTCATGTCATGGTTGCCATTTACATAAGTCACATTTCCTTTCAAAGCCGTTAAAGTCTGACTTAACTTTCCATTTACTCCAAAAATATTGGGATTAGCCTTTAGGATAGCAGCAAATTCAGGGGGTTGATGATTGGGGGGATAAGTCCAGAAATCGAATATATCACCGAGTAAAATTAGCTCTTGAATGGAGTCAGCCTCATGAATTACATAGTCTAGAATAGCTTCTAGATATGGTTCATGGAAGTTTTTTTGGTACCAGCTAGTAGGAATATTTGTACTGATGTGTATGTCACTTAAGACAACAATTTTATTCTTTGACATGATTGATTTTCTCCACAAAAAACAATAATTGAAAAAATTGAACAAGTAATTCTGGTAGCGATATTAGAGGATGTTTTCAAATTCCTCTGGTCGGTAGAAAAACGTTTATATCCCCCTAAATCCCCCCCTTATTAAGAGGGTCTAGGGCAGGGCTGTTTCATTCTCAGGGAAACCAGGGTTTTGTACACCCATGCCTACCCTCCCCATCCACGATTTGCAGGCGTTTCAGGGATTGGGCAATGGTTCGACTCCGCTCACCAACCGCCACGGGGGGATTGCCCCTACAAAGAATGAAACAGCCCTGGGGTCTAGGGGGGATAAATAAGTGCTTAAAATTACAGCCAACCATTTTTTAAACAACCTCTTAGAACAATGTGACACTGTATTTACCATTAAGGTAAATTATTTTGCCGTTTGCAACCTTTCACAATACTCAGATAAACGGCATGAGATAGAGTTGTCATGACATTTTCAAACTTCCGTTAACAATGAACTATAAAATATCAGGAGATAAAAGCTATCTTTTTTCTGTAACTTCAAAGAGCCAGATCGATGCCTGGTCTTTTTGTCTGATGAAAGCACTAACTTCAAAAGGAGAATTATTGAGAGATTTATCACTAGGATATGTCATTTCATCCCAAGTAGATTTTGCTGGCTGATTGCCATCTTGATTAATAACTCCAATATTAATTTTTTTATTCCCTTCAGTAGCTAATGAGGTTGAAAATTGTACATTTCTTTTTTCGTTACCTATCCCACAATCAATTTGATAATTAGATCCAAAAGAAAAAATATCACTATTAAATCTTTCACCGACTAGTTGCAATGAATCAATATCACCAAGAGGCCATTCTAAGGAATTATTGTAAACGCCTACACGTCTAAGAATACATTGAGTCTTGTTAGCTATTTCAACTATACTTTTATATGTTATGGTCATCATTGGTATTTCTATAGTTTGATTGGGAAGAATTTGAGGTTGTAGATCAGATGAACTAACTTGATTGTGGTCTACAGAACTTATAGGTGAAGAATTGGCATCAGTATTAAAACCACCAAAGCAAATGGTTATGGCTAGTAACAAAGCAACAAAAACTTTAGTTAGAGATTTCATGAATTAGATATCCTTAGTTAACTCGAAATCACAAGTTCTTTTTTAAAAAAGAGGTAGGGATCTTTTTTTCCTACCTCTTAGTAGACCTCTTATTAAGGGATCTAGCTATTTTTGATTTGAAATCCCCACTGGACTCTGTTATTATTGTTCCCCATGATGGCTCTCCCGGTAAACGGACTATTGACTATATTTTTGTCATCAGCATTAGACATCGCATCCCAACATGCTTTTGCTGGGGCGTTGCCACTTTCATTACGGGCGCAGAGATTAATTTTTCTTTTTCCTATGGCAGGCCATGAAGCTGCAAATTGGAAATATTTTCCAGTATTTCCAACTGCATAGTTAGAGGCAAAGCTAAAATACCCAGCACCACTCTCTTTCCAGTCTTTAACATCAACTGTATCTTTAGGAACATCACCTGAAACCCAATTTCCTAAATTATTGTAACTACCCACACGGGTAAGAGGGTAATCAGTTGCATTAGCTATCACCAGTTGAAAATCCTGTGTCGAGGTGATTAGCTTTAGAATCTGCTCTAGAGTTTGATTGGCATCAATTCCAATGCTGGGCACTGCTGACGTTGACTGAGCATGGGCATTGCCTGAAAAACCACCGAAGGCGATGGTTATAGCCAGTAGAAAAGCAGCAAAGACTCTACTTAGAGATTTCATCATCATCAAAAAATTTTTATGAGTTGAATGTAATTGTGGTTTTTCTTCCCACATCTTTAAGACGTTTCCCAACCCCAATTTAAGAATTTTTCGACTTACACTCAAATTTTATTCCCCCAAAATCCCCCCTCAACCCCCATAACCCTTCCTCCCCTTACCTTTCAACCGCCGCAAAGTCTTCTCGACTTCTCCACGATTCGGATACAACAACTCCTGACGCAAAGCACTTTCATAAGCCTGTATCGCCCCCAACCTATCCCCCAACCCCACCAAGGCTCTCCCCAGCCAGTAATCAGCCATAGTCGGATTAAACGCCCTCAATTCCTGACTTCCCTCAGAAGTGGCTTCCCACGATCGCTTAGTAGCCCCAACATCCCCCAGCACTTGGTAACTCTCCCCCAACCAAACCGCAGCAGGTACTGATTGCAGATAACCCGCTGCTGGTAAAATATGCCATCCTTTCTCCAACGCCTCCACCGCTTCCTGATGTTTTCCAGCCAAAGCCAACACCCTTCCATGACAAAACCAAGCATCAGCTAACTGAGGCTGTAGTTGCGTCCCTTTTTCCGAAACCAGACACCCCCTTTCAACCTCTTTAAAGCATTCCACCAACACTCGCCCCGCGATCGCCCAAACACTCCAGCGTTGAGGGAAACGCTCTAGCATCTCTTCCACTATGGAAGTAAGGGTGATGTTATCCCCCTCTCCTGTTTTGAGAGTTCCGCCGCTCCCCTTTTTTAAGGGGAAAGTTAGGGGGAGAGAGGTCATTTTCGCAACAGGCAAAATCTCACACAAACCCCGATAAATTTCATAGTCATCGGGATACAGATGATAAGCTTTTAGCATCATGGACGCCGCCTTTTGATATTCCCCAGTGTCAAATAAGCACCGCCCATAGTAATACCAACCATGAGGATGATTCGGGTGTTGTGCGGTAAACTCTGCTAACACCTCCAAACCTTCCTTCCAATCTCCTCGAAAGATGTGATAATATGCCAGAGATTTGTGAGCCTCAGCCCCATGAGGATACTGTCGCAGAGCAGAGGTAATCATCTTTTTCGTCTCCTTCCCCTCCTTCCCAGATACCAATCTCATCGCGCAACGCTCATTCAACTGTCGCTGAAGTACCCGGAAATCATCGCCAGCTAAGACTGTCAATTTATTCAACCGTCGCTGTGCTTCCTGAAGATTCCCCACTTTCATTAGCGCATCATAGCTATGAATTAGGGCGACAATATCATCGGGGTTGAGTGACAAAATCATCTCAAAGGCTGATAAAGCCCCAACAGGATTCTCTCGCCCCATCTGCAATTGTCCCAAAACCAGCCAGTAAGCTGCGTTGTCTGGTTGTAGGTTAGTCGCTGTTTCCAACGCAGTGATGGCTTTTTTACTGTCATCTCGACAAATTGCGATCGCTCCGCTGATATATTGTTCTATCCCTTCATTGTCAGACAATGGTAAAGCATTCTGATAAACCTCGATCGCCTCAGCTTCCCTGCCCATTAGCTGCAAGAGTTTCCCCAATTTCAACCGCAGATCTATTAATTGAGGTTGCCGCTCAATGACTTGGCGATACTCCTCAACCGCCCGCTCCCAGTTACCCATTACTGACAAGAGATTAGCTAATTCCAAGCGTTTCTTCCAGCCCGAGGGATACTGCTCCACATACTGACTTAATGTGTTCAGCTTCTGCTCTTGTCTCGTTAGCTTTTTTTCTAAGACTAGATGAACATTCAACTCCACCCCAGAGGAGTGGGTGACTGGTACCAAGCAGGAGAAATTGTTTCCAGACATATTGCGCTTACTTGATAATTAAAAGAACAATCAAAGCGGCCCTTTTGTTGGGGCAATGGAGCTATTTTTTGGTAAATCGCGATTATTTCATCGGAGTGAAAACTTTCCATTCCGGGCTCTCCCTTTTTGTCCGGTGACTCGGACGAATTTAACAGAGAATTGTCCAACCCTGACAAATACTTTGTCAAACGCTTTTGCAGAATTTTTCGCGCTTGTGAAATACGTTTGCAAAGGTTTTCGTAGGATATACGTAGCCTTTGTATTATTTCCCGATAGGATTTTTCCGCAATGAAGTGTAGGATAAAAGGTTCGCGCACTTGAGGCGGCAAATCCTCAATAGCACGTTGGATTATCATTGCTAATTCGCGGCGTAAAGCGACAGTTTCAGGACTCTGGGAGAGAGAAACCAGTCCCTCCTCCCCTTTTTCAATTATTACTTCCAAACTCTCAACCCGATCGCCCAACCTCTTATTTTCTCGATGTATATCCATACAGAGGTTATAAGTCAGTCGAGTCAACCAAGCTTTAAAATTAGTGATGACACCAGTAGAATCTTGACTCTTCTCAAAGGCTTTGAGCATCGATCGACTGAGTACCTCTTCGGCATTAGTCGCGTTTCCGTCCATCCACTTCAAACAGCAACGGTAAAGATAATCTCGGTGCTGTTCCCATTGTTGCCAAAAATTTGTGCTTATATCTGACGAACGTTCCGACTGCTTTGAAATGCTAGATAATTGAGAACCTAATTTCATTTCTAATACCTAAACTCTGGCTATAAGTTTCAAGTAGTCTTGGAGGTTATCGTTAGTAGTCACACCGCGATCGTTCTAAGCTGTTAGTCATTTAAATTTATTGCTTGAACCTTTTACACTACGGGGTCTGAGCCACAAATAGTGCAGTTTGAATGTCGAACAGCTTATCAAAGCTGCTTAACACCAAGGTGTTGCAAAATACCCTAAATATTCATTCCTAGGAATAACCAAAATGTCACACTCAAATTGACTTGTAAATAGGCCCAAATAAACCGTAGCGTGCAACCAAATGTAAAATCACCCAAACCCTTACCGTTGCTTTTTTTCTGCATTTTGTCCAAGCCATACCTAGAGAACCGATTTCATATTTTAAGGGCGATCGCTCGCAGCACTAGCTCAGGGCGATGCACGTTTACGGTACGATACAAAGACGGGAAGGTACGCTTTTATGTTTGAGATAGCAAACAACCAACCTCACTGATAGGCTTAACATTTCAACTGATTTGGAGTAACGTAAAGTTTTTCGATGTAAGGGAGCTAGATAATCTATTAATCTGGTGTTTTCTCTCCTATTCGCATCATTTATGTTTTGCTTACTATATGGTCTGCACCCTCAATAAACTGGAGTAAACTGCCGACAGCCATCCATTACATAAAAAAACACTGTCACCCTTTAACAATCTGCCATAACGGTTTAAATGTTCCCGCACTTCTGGAATCAATTACTCAAGCAAGCATCCCTGATATTGCTTTATTTACAACTAACTGCCGGCAGCCATATTTTTTTTGCCTGCGTAAGTCGGCAAGCCCAAGAGCATTTAAATTGTCTGTCAAAAAACAATCAAGCTCTTGTGGGGTTGGCATCTCGCCCGCCATGAACCTACAATTTCAATGCGCGAGAGCTTATCTTTCGTTCGTACCACAAACGTGCAGCGCTTGGGTTTTTATCTCCTCTCAAAAATTGAAATTAAAAGCACAAGTTTACTCTCGAAAAGAAGCAGTTTGCTAGTAAATCAAGTACGAATGCCGATGCGAATTGCATCTCCATCTTGGCATTTTGTACTTGATTTACCTGCGGCCAGCTACGGCTTTCTGCCCTGATTCAATAATCCGTACTCGGGATTGGTGAGGAATCAAGAAAAAGAACAAACCGCCAAGGCTTTTAATCCTAATGCGCGCGCATCTGTGAATGGCTGGACTGCATTACATTTCAGACTTGGAAATCACCGGGATTCTCGTCGATCACCTGGTTGACTGTATCGCGCAATAGTTTTTCTAGCACGTCAATAAACGAACCGCTGGCTGTTTCTGTAACCCAGGGATCCATCACTACAGAACGCAAAACGGTGATGGACGTGCCTGATGAGCCATCTACTTCCAACAAACGTTTTTTGTAGGTTTCGATGAATTCTATCCCGTAGGACTTTTGGTGGAAATCCGTCGTGCTCACAATCAGATCGTAAGCAGAGATATCCGTCTCCGGTTTAATACTCAGCTTCTCATAAATTAGTTTGTTGAGTAAGTTTGCCTTGTCTAAATCCTGGTTGACCTCCCCTGATGGAGTCTTGAAGTTGAAAGCGTAGACCAAGATGTTTTCGTCGGGTCCAATTTCTTTCAGGAGGGCCATCGCGTCTGGGTTATTTTGGATCTCCTCATTAGTTTTGCCATCAATCAAATCCCGAACTTGTTGTTCGGTAACACCGTCTGGGAGAGCGGATAAAGGAACTACGATGAAACTATCTTCAGGTTTCTCCATGCACAGCAGCCGCGCGTAAAACTTGTCGCAACTGTACAAAGCCTGACCCAAGAGTTTGCCGTACCCGCTTTTTGTGGGTCGAATCACTCGATGGCTCAAGTATACTGAAGCACAAGCAGCCCCCGGTTTAGAACCCTCTATACCGTAAATACCTGTTGTTGGTTCAGCATCGCCGTGAAATATATAAGGCGCAGCAAACGTAACTAGAGAGCGCATGGCTGAATTGCGGTAGCAAAGTGCTCCAGCCGGGTACGGGATGTAACCTGCTTTGTGAGGATCGACGGTGATAGAATCAGTCTCGCCGAGCGCTTCAAATTGGGTGGTTACGTAGGCACTTAACGGTGAAATTGGTGGGGGAGCGGAGCGAAAGGGTAGGGGTTCCATTTCAAAGTCATCGCGCAATATAGATGCAAAATAGCCTCCCCAAGCTGCATCAGCATGAACTGTAAATTCTAAGCCTTGTTTCCGATATTCTTCTCGCAAATCGAGAATTTCCCGAAGCGGGTCAACAGCACCTTCTTCAGTGCTTCCCATCACCGCAACTACTGTGTACACCGGTCTTTTTTCTTTCAAGCATTTATCGAGATGAGCGCGGAGAATATCTATCTTCATTCGACCGTTCGCATCCACATCAACGTCTTGCATGTGGGACGCTCCCATGCCTAGCAGGGCTGCTGCTTTGGGGAAAGAGTAGTGCTTGCTGCCCGGTACAAAAAACAAAGGTTCTGGCACGTCGCTCAGGAAATTTTTGGCAAATTTTTGTATTCCCAAATCTTGCAGCGAATATTTTGAAACAGTATCTGAGATGGCAGTCGAATCGATACCATACTCCGATTCTAGACGGGCAGGCAATCCTAGAATATCATCGGCTTTTAGGTTGAGCAGTTGCCAAACAGTTAGTTCAATCAAAGGCTTCGCCGCCAAAATACCATCTTCGTAAAAAGAAACCTCGATATTTTTTGCTTGTGTCAAGTCGTTGATTACAGCTTGTTGCAAAGCAATGGGATAGAACTTGAGATTTCTAGCTGACCATAGAGCCTCTATATTGGCAACTGTACCTCCACAAGTTATGTGTCCCCAAGGAGTAATCTCTTCCTCATTTTCCGGGATTGTATATCCCAGCATAAGGCACAAATCGTTACCGACGATAATTTCCAGGTATGTCGTTGCTGTTGATGCTTCAAATGCTACGTTATTGGGGTTGTAAAGCATCGCCGCGAAGTAACCAACCACGCTCGGCATTGTCAAATCCCAGTTCATATGCCCTTGATAGCGCATACTAAAGAAAGGAACTGACTTTTTGAGAAACTCCAGCAATGAGTGATAGCCCTCATTGAAATTCTCCATTGCCTGTAAATATTCTGGAGACTGCTTAATTTCGTCTGTAATGTGCTTGGCATCTTCGGGATGATAATTTTTTCTCCATTCAGCCTGGTCGCGAATTGCTTCTACAATTAAAGTCTCCAGCACGTCAGCATTTTCTCCCTTTGGCCCCATAAACCAGGCTTCAAGGGAGCGCGTTCCTGATGTATTGTCAAGTTTGGGAAGGTTAGGAGAACGGGAAAGTTCTTGCAGGTTACGGCGGGCTTTTTCAAAGCCTTGACTTTGGGCGTCTCTTGGAATATTCATCAAACAATAATTCCTGTGTTGTTAAGTTCGCGTCATAAATCATGCTGTTTTTTCTCTATTAGTACAGTACCAATAGAGAGTTTTGAATTAGAGCGACTATTAATACAAATAGTTGCTATCATTCAAGCCTGTAACTGAGGCAGAATTTTTGCTAATTGCATTTCATTTGGTTTTAATCGCATTTAGTCCCAGCGGAAGTTTAGCTTTAGCCGATACATTTTCCCGCGTCTCAGTCGAACCACAAAAACCCAAAGTTCGGTAGTTTGCTCAGTCTGACTTGTTTTATCCGCTTCGACGGTATTTAAATACTTGTGTAGCAGTATAAGTAATATATTTCACACTTGTCAAGTTAAAGTTATGTTAAGTAGGTCGGCGAGAAAAAAACCAACTGTATTAAGATATATAAAGCTATATAAAGCTATAGATCTAAGCTGTTACGCATTTAAAATAGTATTGTAGGGTGCCACGGCTCGATCGCTTCCCTTGCCGGTGGAAGCGATCGAGCCGTGGCACCCTACAGGCCTCGTTAGTGGTTTAAATGCGTAACAGCTTAGTGGGGTAACTAATATATATAGCGGTTCTCAGATAGATGAGGTATGTATCAAAGGTCGAAAACCTTGATATTCATAGAATCTGGCATACCTCATCTTTTTGAGAAAGGCTATAGGTGCTCAATTAAGAATATTTCTGACTCAAAAGCAAGACAAAAGTCTATTAAATTTGAGAACTGCGCTCATTACCACAAAAAGTCAAAGATCGAGCAGAAGTAATCAGGTTAAATGTACATGGCTGGTATGTTGATAAAATAGCTACTCACTTTAGCTGGGGTTCACAAACAGTGAAAGCAGTTTTACATAAATGGGAACAGTATGTATGGTATGGAAAGCCTTTGGGAAGCACCAGGGCGAGGTGGAAAGCAAGCGTGGAAAGAAGAGAATAGAGTTTTTGGAAGAATGCTTTAAAAAAGAACCACGTACATATAAGAGTTTTTAATTAGCTAATAAATTATAAAAAGAGCGCTCTATTAAACTCGCGTCCCGACCGATTAAGACGGGTACTAAAAAAAAGAGGATTATTTGGAAAAGAGCTAAGCTGTTGTGCATTTAAATTGAATGTCAAAAAATAATCAAAGTCTTGTGGGGTGGGCGAGAGAGCCCGCCCTAAATATGCAATTTAAATACGTGAAAGCTTAGCCCAAGTCATAAAGGAAAACAAGACTCCAAAGAAAAAAAAATAAAGCAATCAGACCTAGAGCTGCTGGAATTAGCAGCTGCAGCGGAAAAAATGGACTTAAAGTATTTAAATGAATCAGGATTTTGTGCGTGGAGTAAACCGAGTTATACCTATTATAAAAAAGGTGAGCAAAAACGTTGACAACAAACTAAAAATCGAGGTCGTAGATTAAGTATTGTGGGGCTTTTTGAACCTTTAAGTAGTTTCGTCTATAGTTTAGTCATTGGAGGTGTTGATAGAAAAGCTTATTTCCAGATGATGGAGAAAGAAGCTCTCTTAAGTGGCCCAAATGAAACAGCGAGCGAATTATCGTACAAGACAACGGGCCAATACACAGATGTCAGGAGGTTAAAAGGTTACGATCAAAGTGGGAAGGTCAGGGTTTATATATAGCCTTTCTCAGAAAGATGAGGTACTCATGGGCATAGGGCCGAAGAGCATACCTCACCACGTTTGAGAACCGCCATATCTTTTTCTTGCCCAAATATTGTTCTGAAATGAACCCCATTGAATTAGAGTGGCAACACATTAAAGAAGATAAATTAACTGCGACATTTGTTTGACAATAAATTAGAACTCACCTGCGCCGTAATTGATGGAGTAGAAGTTAGAGGAAAAAGAGGAGACTACCGTACACAACGTATTAAATTTAAGTCCCGTTACCCTACTTAATCTTTTGTTACATACTTGTAAATTTCGCCGCCGGCCTACTTAGTTAGATTTGAATTCGGGAAAAAGTTCGAGTTATTTCACAAGCTTGGAAATATTCGGGCTACGTTAATTTTTCCATTTCAACAGCAGCCAAACGAGCTTGAAGTACCAACAAGTTTACCGGATCTATGGTAATACTAAAAGTCATTACTTTCAGGTTTTTGGGAACGTATTTACTCAACCGGCTCTCTACTTGACTCGAGCACACTATCAAATCAAATTGATCGAGGTCAAAACTACTATTTTGAACGGTTTCGAGGGTCACGGCTTGTGACTCTACGTGATGCACATTGTGCTCGATTATCTCCTTCATCGCTTCGCTGCTAATTTGTTCCCTACATACGAATAATAACTTGGCATTGCGGGGCAGCGGTGAAATACAGCTTAACAATTGCATATCCGGTTGCACGTCAATTCCGATTACTTCTTTGCTGGGCTCTGCCAGTTGAGCTACATCCCACAGGTTTTTAATAGTTGTTATCACCAAATCTGCAGACAATAACTGTTGCAGTGACTGTAATTCCTTATCTTTTAATGCGTTCCAAGGAATTGATACTAAAGCTAACCCAGTTGCAGATTGAATGCTGCTACTAATATCGATACTATCTGGAAAAAAATTCACAAATGCTACGTTGATTTGATGGCGCTCTACCAGGACTGCTTGAGCATAAGCCGCTGCTGAAAACTCCGACACGCTCAACCCACTTTGAGATGCAGAACGAAAAGCTTGACTGAGCAAGTCGTAGAAACTTTTACGGGCAATTATTTGTTTCACAGACTGAGAATCGGCAATAAAAGTTCCTTTGCCCCGTTGACCTATCAAATATCCTGAATTAATCAGTTCGTTGTACACCAAGGCTACAGTATTGTGGTTGACTCCCAAATGTTTTGCTAAGTGAACGCCCGGCGGTAACGGCTGATTCGGTTTGAGGTTGCCCCGTATGATTAATAGCTTAATCTGCTCGGTAATTTGAGCGGCAATTGTTAGGGGCGCCCCAGCATCCACAACAATAGGCGGTAAAACAGGGTCTTTCATGTAAGCTGGCATATTTTTTACTATTTTAGTAATTAATCTTTTTGACATTCAAGCAATTTATAAAATTCGGTACGAAGAGCGCTCTGTCTCTTAAAATGTAGGTTTACACTCTGCTGTGTGTGGGTAGTGTTATATCCATTAATTAAGTTTAAATATCCACAAACGGCCTGCGTATGCCCCATCAGTCCATAACGGTTTAGAGTAGCGTTCGATTGTGCGACCATCCTTCAATATAGACTTTTCGTGAATCTCTAACTGTGTTTGCTTGTAAATTTCCGTCATATCCTTAAGAAAGACCTGGGGGTTGTCAAATTGCTCGGCAACAAACTGCAACGCTAGGCGATCTGATAGTGACCTGAGAATAAGTTCGGGTACGTTCCAGATTTTTAACAAGCTGGGAGTCAGCCCCGAAATTTTTCTCTGACTGTTTACTAACAAAATGCCAGAATTAACATCTTGATGTTTTTGCTGGTCTGAAATTGGCAACATCAGAAGGTGATTGATTGGGTTTGGGCTTACTTTTTCTGAAAAGAAAATAAATATTTAGTTTTATTGCCACACTTTTACAAGTGTAGAAGCTTTGTTTTTACGTACTTACAATACATCTTACCACAATTGAAACACAAAATTCCTAGATTATACTGGTTGACTGGTACTACTATAGAACCCATTTGAGATATTCAGTCCAGGACGCAAGCACACAAGACTATCGCACTATTTTGACATCATAGGCGATCGACACATCACAGGCGATCGACACATCACAGGCGATCAACACATCACAGGCGATCAACACATCACAGGCGATCGGTAGAATCGCTGATTGTCCATTGTCTCAACCCGCAAAAATAACGATCCACACATCACAGGCGATCAGTAGAATCCCTGATTGTCCATTGTCTCAACCCGCAAAAATAACGATCGACCCGAAAGCTCTTTGTTGAGTTCGTTACATTTAAACGATTGCCTGCAAAGGTTTTCAAGTTAGTTGCCCGCCCAGTCAGGTTGGGATGTAAAATTACCCTAAAAACGCCCTAAACCAGTCTTGCTGTATTCTAGCAACTTAACAAACTCGCTGAGCGGAAATTTTTGAGCCTCTGCTAGTTATGAAAGATCACCCATCAAAAAGCAAACTATACTCCGTAACTGGACTAAAAGAGAAATATTAGATGGCATCTTCTATTAACTTAAAAATGGTTGTAATTTAGAAGACGTGACCTTTAGAATTACTACCATACTCAACAGTATATTAGTCTTACAAGTAGTAGAGGGAACAAGGAGTGTTTGAAAAATTGAAATGAACGCCCAGCGGTAACGGCTGATTCGGTTTGAGATTGCTCCGTATGATTAATAGCTTAATCTGCTCGGTAATTTGAGCGGCAATTGTTAGGAGCACCCCAGCACCCACAACAATAGGCGGTAAAACAGGGTCTTTCATGTAAGCTGGCATATTTTTTACTATTTTAGTAATTAATCTTTTTGACATTCAAGCAATTTATAAAATTCAGTCCGAAGAACGCTCTGTCTCTTAAAATGTAGGTTTACACTCTGCTGTGTATCGGTAGTATTCTATCCATTAATTAAGTTTAAATATCCACAAACGGCCTGCGTATACCTCATCAGTCCATAATGGTTTAGAATACCGTTCGATTGTGCGACCATCCCTCAATATAGACTTTTCGTGAATCTCTAGCTGTGTTTGCTTGTAAATTTCCGTCATATCCTTAAGAAAGACTTGGGGATTGTCAAATTGTTCGGCAACAAACTGCAATGCTAGGTGCTCGGATAAGGACCTGAGAATAAGTTCGGGTATGTTCCAGATTTGTAACAAGCTGGGAGTCAGCCCCGAAATTTGCCTCTGACTGTTTACTAGCAAAATGCTATAGCTCCCATCTTGATTTTTTAACTGGTCTGAAATTGGCAACATCAGAAGGTGATTGATTGGGTTTGGGGTTACTTTTTCTGAAAAGAAATAAATATTTAGTTTTATTGCCACACTTTTACAAGTGTAGAAGCCTTGTTTTTACGTACTTATAGCCTTTCTCAGAAAGATGAGGTACTTATGGGCATAGGGCATAGGGCATACCTCACTTTTTCGAGAACCGTCATACAATACATCCTACCACAACTGAAACACAAAAATTCCTGGTTGAACAGGTTGACTGGTACTATTATACTGGTGTAATATTGATTATTGTGTTTCATACAAGAACAAAGAGGGATTTGCAATGAAGTGGCTATTGGATTTGGGAGCGAAATACCGCCAGAACCTGCTTTCTGGGTCTTTTTACAAACAACTATCTTTAGCCTCGCATCCAAATGACGTTCGAGGTTGGGTCAGGCAACTTTATCACCAATCTAGCGATTTTACCTCAGCATTGGCACTGCGCTATTCCATGTGTCGTGATTTTCGCTACCAAGGATGCTTCGCACACCACGCCACAGAGGAGGTAGACCACGCAGCGCTGCTGTTGGATTGGATGTACAAACACGAGTTTCTGGTTCCTACAGAAAACCCCACTTCCATAACTCCTCACCTAGAAACTCAGTTGGTCAGTGCCTATTGTTTCAGGTCCGTGCTCCGGGAATCCTACGAACATCAAGTCATAGCCATGAACCTGATTTCAGAAGGCGTGAGCTACGATTTCTTTTCGGCGGTAATCCCCGCGTTCGCTCGGCTCGGCCTAAAAACCAACCGCTATTGGGTTGTTCACCGCGAGATCGACCAAGACCACCTAGCTATGGGCATTGACCTCATCCCCCAATGTGATGAAGACTCAACGCTAGGCAAAGAATACAGTCGCATCGCTTGGGAAACAACTGTGTTGTACGGTCGGATGCTGGATGCTTGGAGCGTCCAAAGTATTCAGGGTATACAAAAGACATCTCCGAAAACAGTCAAAGCCTCTGTGTAGTTAAGCTCTAGGACGTAAATGTAATCATCCTAAATTAGCTAGTGTGTACGAGAAAACAAGACTTTGAGATATTTATTGTTGATAATTAGACCAAAATATTGAGTGAGCTGTGTTAATTTTAATCTGACGCTTTCACCCCTTTTCCTAATGGTAATATTAGCGCTCCAATTCGTAGCCTTACTATTCCACAAATCGTTAAAATTACTTGCTCGTATTTTTGGGGATTTAATCTAAATCTTTCTTGGGCAACTCGAAATATCTTGACCGTTCTAATTCGATGTTCCACAAAAATTCGGCGAGCAGAAAACGCTTTGTTTTGTTCTTTTTGTTCAGGTGTTAGTTCTCATTTTCTGGGTTTTTTAATGGGAGTTGTTATTAAATTTTCTCCAATGTAAGCTTGATATCCCTTAAATCTTTGTTGAGGATCGAACTCGCTCGCGATATTCTCAGAATAAGGTTATATCGCTTTTAGGTCCAGGTTCCCCTGCCACAACATCAACTATATCTCTACCATCTGGCATGACAATTATTTGACTTTTAAATGTATGATTACTCTTCTTGCCTGAAAAGTATTTTTCTTGTTCATCACGAGTTCCAGGTCTTTCTCTGACTTGTTCATAGGTATCTACTATTAATTCATATTCTGTGAGTATTTCCTTAACTATTGCATGATCAGCAGCGTTTTTTTTTACTTGTTCCAGCAAGCTAGATGGTAGCAATTCTCGCAGGCACGGAAACCAATAGTTAAATATATCATTAGCTGTAGACTCACTTAAGTAAGTAGGCGCTGTAAAACGCAACCATGTAAACGATTGTAAAGTATCCAAATCCCCTAAACGTAAGTGATTTAGCCCTGTTTACATACTGTTACGTAGTTCGGTTTAATCCCGCCTACCTACTTACTCTAAACTGGATGCCCAGAAGTTGAAATGTTGTCATATGCCTAAGATAGACCAAGGTTAAAATTATTTGTTCGGGAATAGATAGTTTGGGTTTTCGACTTCCTCCTCCAGTAATAATTCTCACTTTCTTGGATTCTAGTAATGCTTGTTTTTCATGATGTAATCGTTCGGCATTTTGCAGCAAGTGTTGTAACTGTTCATATTCCACACCAATTAATCGCTGTATTTCTTTATGATTCTCTTCAATATAATTCAGAAGGTCGCTCATGTTTCTGTGTGAAAAAAGTCTCTTATGTTCTTTTACCACATAATGTTACTATTTTGGAGATATCTTATGGTGCAGCGACGTAATATTAGCTATGCAACTCAGACCATTGAGGGTACTCAGGTATGGGATACTTTTATGTCTCTTGTTGCCACTACTCGTCAGTTGAGAATCAGTTTTTAAGGGTTATGTCCGTGACCGAATTTCTCAACTTGGAATCATTCCCTCTCTGTCCACTATTATTCGCGAAAAATCTTCTCTTCATCCCTTTGGCTTATCTTGGCAACTAGAATAACTGCTCCCCCTACTTATTGAGCCGATACCCATTTTTGCTATTCAACGTTTTTTCTCTAATTGCAAAGCTAAGAAACTAGGAAAAAAAGGATACCCACAGTTCAAAAAACACACTCATTCCGTAGAATACAAAACTTCAGGATGGGCGCTTTCCACCAATAAAAAATGTCTAACATTCAAGGATGGTTTTGCTGCGGGAACCTTCAGGTTGGTCGGTAGTCGAGACTTACACTTCTATGCACCCAAGGAAATCAAACGAGTCAGGGTAATTCGTCGAGCCGACGGTTACTACGCTCAGTTCTGTATTAATGTGGAGCGAACAGAAGAAATAGTTCTTACGGGGAAGACGATTGGCATATAGCAGTCCTAAATCAGTCACAAAATCGATCTCTATCAGAATCCTTGTAGTGCGAGCATCTTGCTCGCGTACTATTTTTCAAATCATTTAGGATTGCTATAGATGTGAGATTAAATCATTTCTACACCGATAGTACAGGGGAAATGGTTCCTAATCCTTGACATCTTCGTAAAAGTGAAAAAGCTTTAAAGCGGTTGTAGAAAAGAGTTTGTCGAAAAAAGAAAGGTTCCAGTAATCGTAAGAAAGCAATCAATAAATTAGGCAGAAAACACTTAAAAGTCAGTAGGCAACGTAAAGACTTCGCCATCAAGACGACGCCCAAGCGTAGTGAAATCTAACGATTTCGTAGTCTACGAAAACCTTCAGATCAGAAATATGGTGAAGAACCATAAACTTGCTAAATCAATTAGCGATGCAGCGTGGTCACAGACTTACTTGATGTTTTGCAATATTTTGGAAAAGTGTACGGTAAAACAGTGGTTGCTGTTGCCCCTGGGTACACTTCCCAAGATTGTTCAAGTTGTGGAAATCGCGTTCAGAAATCGCCCAGAGTTAGAACTCATATTTGCCTGTGTGGTGCGATGTTAGACCGCGACCACAATGCAGCTTTGAATATTCTGGCCCTCGGACTGAGGCAAGCAGGAATTAGTTTAAATACGGTGGGGCACACCGGAATTAACGCTTGGGGACAGACCGACCTCTACTGGTTGGTGGTGACATCAAGAAAGCAAGTTGACTGGTTGAACCAAGAATCCCCGCGCCTTTACGCCGGGGAGTGTCAACGTGGATATGTCCGTCGGGAGAGCACCGCAAATTGTTGATGCTGGCCGCAAGGACGGGGCGCAAGAAAGTCGATATAGTGCGGATGCTGTTGGAGGATGAGCTCAAAGAGGTTGAGGGGTAGCAACGAACTCCCTGTTTATGGCGATCGCTCTATTCGCTGCGTGGCGATCGCTTTCTCTTGGTAGTTGCCTGCTCAAAGAAGTATAAATTAATACATTAATCAAAGAATCAAACAAACATATGTGTAACAGGAAATAAAGGTTAATGAAATTTTAAAGATAACAAGTTTTTTTCTGTGCAAATTGAAGTAATCTATCTGTTGAGGCCGAAAACCAGCCAGAAAACCAGCCAGACCTAACTATTTTTAGATTAAATGGCCGATTTAACTCAAATTCCTGGAATTCAAAGCCTCTGGGAAAAAACGTCTGGTGATTCGAGAATTTGCGTTGCGGTACTCGACGGCTTGGCAGACCGGACTCACCCTTGTTTTGCTGGAGCTGACCTGAAACGGCTGCCGACATTAGTCCAGGAAGAAGTTTGCGTGACCGGTGCGATGTCTTTGCACGGTACTCACGTTGCCAGCATAATCTTCGGGCAGCACGGCTCGGAAGTAGCAGGAATTGCTCCTAGGTGTCGGGGATTAATAATTCCGATCTTTTCCGACCACCGCTCTCGGGTGTCTCAGCTAGACATGGCTCGCGCGATCGAAAGTGCTGTCAATGCCGGTGCTCACATTATCAACATCAGCGGCGGTCAACTGACCGAAATAGGCGAAGCCGAAGACTGGCTCGAAAAAGCCGTGCAACTGTGCAACGACAACAACGTTTTAATTGTGGCTGCCGCTGGGAACGACGGTTGCAATTGCCTGCACGTCCCTGCGGCACTTCCGGCCGTCTTGGCAGTGGGAGCAACGGACGATCTCGGTCGGCCTCTAAACTTCAGCAACTGGGGAGAAACCTACAGCAATCAGGGTATTCTCGCCCTAGGAGGAACTTAGATGTATTTTACGATCGCTCTCTAATTTTTGCGCTAAAATAATTCATTTAACTATTAATAAAATTAATAGTTGACTTTTGCGCGTGCGAGCTATAAGTTAATATTTTCATTCACACTTTTAGAATAGCTAAAATTCGATGATGAAACAGCCCCGCCCTCTGAAATATGATTCTTATAAATTTTACTTGACAGATTTCAAATGTTACTCTACTCTTATAGAGGTGTAGAAATACCAGTCTGACTGCAATTATATCTCAAAAGCTTGATAGTCAACTAATTGACCGGATTAAATAAAGTAGTGAATAAGATTCTCAGAGTCCCTAGATTTGGTCGTGAAATTAGTTAGACCTCTGCCAGAATAAATCTGAAACCCTTATGCTGCTTAGGTTTATCTATTTTAGACTTATCTGTTATTTATGGAGATGTCTATTGAATTTGACTCTTGATAGTCCTGAGATATCAGGGTTTTGATAACGATGGGTTAACCGTTTTACTTCGTAATTATCGTTACCATGCAGAACTACCTGATTCTTTTAAAACAATATTCTTGGCTATTTTTAGATAGCAAAATGGCTTATTTCCTATAACTTTGAGCCACTATGAATAATTAAATTTATTTAATTTTTGTCCCTGACTTGTATTTGATTCAAAACTTTTATACTCCTTGCCTTGTAAAACTTGTATTATGGTTCCCCTAACTGTTCCGAGTCTTGTTAAATGCTAGATACATTAAGCACCATATCCCAGGGAAATAATAGTATTTGTATTGCCGTTTTGGATGGTCCTGTCGATCGGAATCATCCTTGTTTCCAAGGTGCAGATTTAACTTATTTGCCCACCTTAGTTAGAGGGGAAGTTCAAACTAATGGCAATATGTCCATTCACGGAACTCACGTTGCCAGCATTATTTTTGGGCAACCGGGTAGTTCGGTGCAGGGAATAGCTCCCCGATGTAAGGGAATAATAGTGCCGATCTTTGCCGATGACCGCCTCAAAACTTCCCAGCTAGATTTAGCTCGGGGAATCGAGCAAGCGGTCAATGCTGGAGCACACGTCATTAACCTCAGTGGGGGTCAACTGACCGACTTGGGCGAAGCCGATGGGTGGCTAGAAAATGCGGTTCGTCTGTGTCGAGAAAACAACGTCTTGCTCGTTGCAGCGGCTGGAAATAATGGTTGCGATTGCCTGCACGTACCCGCAGCGTTGCCCGCAGTGCTAGCGGTCGGGGCGATGGATGCCCAGGGCAAACCCCTGGGATTTAGCAACTGGGGCGAAACCTACCAAAACCAAGGTATTCTTGCCCCCGGCGAGGATATTTTGGGGGCTAAACCCGGTGGTGGCACCGACCGTCTCAGCGGTACGAGCTTTGCCACTCCGATTGTCTCAGGTGTAGCAGCAGTGCTGCTGAGTCTTCAGCGGGAGCGGGGAGAAACCCCCGACCCCCAAAAAGTTCGTCAAATACTGTTGCAGAGTGCTTTACCTTGCGACCCTGACTTGCCAGAAGAAACCAGGCGGTGTCTGACAGGCAAACTGAACATCCCGGGAGCAATAACGTTACTAAAAGGAGGAAATATGGCAGAGAATTTCGCATCAGTGGGTGCATCAGAAGTAGAAGCTACAGGCTGCGGTTGTGATGGCAGCCTCAGCAATACGGGTGAAGCGATCGCCACCGCGCAAGGGCAATCGCCTCAAACCTCGGTTGCAGCAGCAGCCACTGCGACCGCTGGGGCTGTCCTCAGCAACACTCCAAACTTCCAAGATTTGATTCAATCGTTTCCCACTGCTACAACCGAACAACCAATGATGCCCAACTTAACTGCTAATTCCGTCACCGCCAGCCAAGCCCCCAGCGAAGTCGCTGACATGGGTCAGCTTGTCTATGCCCTAGGAACCCTCGGCTACGACTTTGGAAGCGAAGCTCGTCGGGACTCGTTCAAACAACTGATGCCCCCTTTTAACTTTGGGACAACGATGGTTCCGGCAAATCCCTACGATGCCCGTCAGATGGTGGACTACCTGGACGCCAATATTTCTGAGTCGCGCTCGCTTATTTGGACGATTAATATTGAACTGACCCCGGTCTATGCGATCGATCCTATGGGTCCCTTTGCTGCCGAGTCCTATCGGGCTCTCCACGAACTCCTCGCGGGTCAAATCCAACCTGAAAACGATGCCGAATACGTCGAGCGCGTCAGCATACCGGGTATCTTGACCGGGCGTAAAGTCAAACTATTCTCCGGTCAAGTTATTCCAGTAATTGAACCCCAAAGCACCCGCGGTATCTACGGATGGAAAGTTAACAACTTAGTCACTGCCGCGATGAACGCGGTACAAGCTGAAGACGGCACTGCTGACGAAGACCGCATCCGCAAAACCTTAGATGGCTTCCTCAACCGCATCTATTACGACCTCCGCAACTTGGGAACAACCTCCCAAGACCGCGCCCTCAATTTCTCCGTTACTAACGCTTTCCAAGCCGCCCAAACCTTCAGCGAAGCGGTTGCTATTGGCATGGAACTTGACAGTATTACTGTTGAAAAAAGTCCCTTCTGTCGCATGGATAGCGACTGCTGGGATGTGAAATTGAAATTCTTCGACCCTGAAAACAGCCGCCGTGCCAAGAAGATTTTCCGCTTCACCATTGATGTAAGCGATTTGATTCCTGTTACTTTGGGCGAAGTTCGTTCTTGGTCTTCACCGTACTAAAAGGCGACACAATTTGAGTGAGAGTGCAATCACAAAAAGCACTCTCGCCAAGAGAGCTAAATTTGTTCACCCTATCAATGCGGATAATCCTCAACCATGCGACTTCCTCTATTGTCTCCCCCCGTCAAACGCCCCCATTTCATCCAGCCTGCACTGTGCGTAGATGTGGAAAATGGTAATCCCGATGATTTGGTGCATATTCGGATGGATCTGCTTCATGGCGCTAACTATAACGATCCTTCAGCCTATGCCAACCGCAGTTTCAACCAAGTGATGCACTCTAGTGCCAGCCAAAGTTCAGCCAGCCAGGGCTGGGGTGGCTTTGGGGGCATGGGACGATTCTATTAACGACCCACTAGCCGCTAATCACCATGCCTCAGCAAACTGAAATCCTATGGCAAATTGGTCAACCTGGTAAAGGAAGTCAGGAGTTTTCGCAGGTAGGTGGGTGGCACGCTGAATTTACCTATGTTGTTGGGTCAGATAAAAACCCCATTAACCAGCCCCAGATGCCATCGCTGCTAGTGGTTCCAGGTCGCAAAACCAAACCGCAGAGGAAGGGAAAGCACCTTTTTTCCACCGACAAACTGAATATCCAATTCACCCTTGGCAAAAACTACAGCACAGGCGAACTTACACTCTTTTACAACTTTTTTGGCTCTCAAGTTGACACCCTTTTGGTTGATGGTGAGCCAGTGACCGAACTCGTCGGGGTCGGGTCAGGCAAGCCAACCAAAACCCAGATTCCATTGCCAGCCCTCAGCGCCGGAAAACATATCCTGACCCTGACCACTGCTGGTGGGTTGGGAGATGGCGCACACCGGATCGACTACCTCAAGCTAGAGGGGGTTGTGGCTCCCCAGCCACCGCAAACCTTCCAAACACCCCAAACACCCAAGGAAACTCAGGAAACTATGGCTAATGAGAAAAAGGAAACGGTGGCTAAGGAGACGACAGAAGTAAAACCCTCGGAAGTCTCCTCCACCCCAGAACCGAAAAAGTCTTACGTGCCGACTTCCCAGACCGGGCTGCAAGATTATTCCTACTGGTGCGACTACGCCAAGAAGCAAGCCAAGAAGTCAGAAAAACACCCTAAACCCTTCCGCCGGGGCCGCATCTGGATCTAATCCCTAGCCTGTCTTGTTATCATCATCCACTTAATGACTGACTGTTCGCTCTATGCAATCCACCACACTGCTCCAAATTAAGCCCCACTTTCATGTCGAGGCGATCGAACCAAACCAAGTTTATCTTCTTGGCGAACAGAGCAACCACGCCCTCACCGGGCAACTCTACTGCCAAATCGTGCCTCTTCTGGACGGGCAACACACCCTGGCGCAGATTGTGGAAAAATTTGATGGAGAAGTCCCCCCGGAACACATCGAATACGTAATCGATCGCCTCGTAGAGAAGGGCTATCTAATCGAGGCGGCCCCAGAGCTATCCTCGGAAGTAGCGGCATTTTGGAGCGAGTTAGGGATTGCACCCTCCGTGGCGCTACAAGCGCTACAGCAGCCAGTGAATTTGACAAAGGTGGGCGAGAACATCGGTGAAGTCACTGTTGCTGCCCTCGCCACAGCCCTGCGGGACATGGGCATTTCGGTGCAAGCCCCCACGGATGCGGATTCTCCAGCGGCGCTCAACATCGTTTTGACTGATGACTATTTGCAACCAGAACTAGCCAATATCAACAAGCAGGCTCTGGAGAGTCAACAAGCTTGGCTGCTCGTCAAGCCGGTGGGCAGTGTTCTCTGGTTGGGGCCGGTGTTTGTCCCCGGAGAGAGTGGGTGTTGGGGCTGTCTGGCTCATCGGCTGGGGGGCAACCGCGAAGTTGAGTCGTCGGTCTTGCGGCAAAAACAAGCCCAACAGCAGCGCAACGGTCAAAACGGGAGTGCATTAGGCTGTTTGCCCACAGCACGGGCGACGCTGCCTTCGACCCTGCAAACGGGGTTACAGTTTGCAGCGACTGAGATTGCCAAATGGATTGTTAAGCACCACGTCAATGCAGCCACACCTGGAACGGCGCGTTTCCCAACCCTCGACGGCAAAATTATCACGTTCAACCACATGATATTGGATGTGAAAAGTCATGTCTTTATCAAGCGGCCGCAATGTCCGACCTGTGGCGACACAGGTATCCTAAAACGCCGGGGGTTTGAACCGCTGAAGCTGGAATCGCGCCGCAAGCACTTTACCCGTGATGGCGGTCATCGCGCGGTAACACCAGAACAGACGGTGCAAAAATATCAGCACTTGATCAGTCCACTGACGGGGGTGGTGACTGAGCTAGTGCGGATTACAGATCCGGCTAATCCGTTGGTACATACCTACCGGGCGGGGCATAGCTTCGGCAGTGCCACCTCCTTACGGGGTCTACGCAATACCCTGAAACACAAGAGTTCGGGCAAGGGCAAGACCGATAGCCAATCGCGGGCGAGTGGCTTATGTGAAGCAGTGGAGCGCTATTCTGGCATCTTTCAAGGGGACGAACCTCGCAAACGAACAACTCTGGCAGCACTGGGAGACTTGGCGATTCATCCAGAGCAAAGCTTGTGCTTTAGCGATGAGCAGTATGCCAACCGGGATAGCTTGAACGCGCAAGCAACGGCGGCTCACGATTGGATTCCCCAGCAGTTTGATGCGAGTCAAGCCATTGATTGGACTCCAGTGTGGTCGCTAACAGAGCAGACCCATAAGTATCTGCCTACGGCGATGTGCTACTACCACTATCCCTTGCCCCAAGCTCATCGCTTCTGCCGGGGAGATTCCAACGGTAATGCTGCCGGGAACACCCTGGAAGAAGCCATTCTGCAAGGGTTTATGGAACTGGTGGAGCGCGATGGTGTTGCGCTGTGGTGGTACAACCGCTTGAGGCGTCCGGCGGTGGACTTGACGAGCTTTGATGAGCCGTATTTTGTCCAGTTGCAGCAGTTTTACCAGGAAAATAACCGCGATTTGTGGGTGCTGGATTTGACGGCCGACTTGGGGATTCCAACTTTTGTCGGGGTGTCGAATCGGAAAAGTGAAAGATCGGAACGACTGATTCTCGGTTTTGGAGCGCACCTCGACCCCACTATTGCCATCGTCCGCACCCTCACAGAGGTCAACCAAATTGGCTTGGAACTGGACAAAGTGCCAGACGAGAACCTGAAAAGCGACGCAACGGATTGGTTGCTCGCTGCGAAGCTGGCGGATCATCCCTATCTGGTTCCTGATGCAGCCCAACCCCTCAAGACTGCCCAGGACTATCCCAAACGTTGGAGTGATGATATTTACACCGATGTGATGACCTGTGTAGACATTGCCCAAAAAGCCGGTCTGGAGACTTTGGTGGTAGATCAAACCCGACCGGACATTGGGCTAAATGTGGTCAAGGTGACAGTGCCAGGAATGCGCCATTTTTGGTCGCGGTTTGGGTCGGGGCGGCTCTATGATGTGCCGGTGAAGCTGGGGTGGCTAGACGAACCGCTTGCGGAGGCGCAAATGAACCCCACACCGATGCCATTTTAAGTTTTTTAAAGTTTGCGGGCGATCGGCTTTCGCTACATACCGGATGTCGCCCGACTAAGCTTCTTCTCACGAAGAAGGGGACTGGCCCACCCCAACGGGTCAATACGCCAAATAACACAATTGAGGATTATTCTCATGAACAAGAAGAACATCCTGCCCCACCAAGGCAAGCCCGTGCTCCGCAGCACCAACGGTAAACTCCCCAGCTACTTGGCTGAACTGTCCGAGGAAGCTCTCGGTGGTGCTGGTGTGGATGCCTCCATAATCTCCAACTGCCTCCCCATCTGCTACTGCTCCTATGATGGTGTGGATGCGTCTACCGCCCCCTGCTACTGCTCCTACGATGGCGTGGATGCGTCTACCGCCCCCTGCTACTGCTCCTACGATGGTGATGCCTAATCTAGCGTGCCTCAACAGCATGGCGTTTGATCGTCTTTGCTTTGAGACTACATAAGACTAGATTTTGGTGGATATGAGGTTAAGGATGTCTGGGCTGCCATCGGAACTTCCGATGGTATTCTGCTCTTGCATCCACCTCATCATCTTCTCGGATCAAGATAAACTCAATATCATTGCATCACGATCGGTAGTAAATTGATATTGGATTTAAGTGTATTTTCCCAAGTAAACTTATGGCTTTGACTCCTGCATTTCAGCATAGTATTCTGCAAGAACGACGGCTTCAGTTTATGCGAGCTCATCAAGAGGCATTTGATGTAGAACCTGAATTTCTTCTGCCTCTGCTGGAAAATTTGGCCCAAGCATTAGAATCTCGATGCGTTGTTGAACTCTCGTGTAAAGTGGAAAGCAATCAGTTATTTGCAGCGCGTATTAATGTTTGTTATAGAGATGCTTGGCCACAGTCATTGGTGCAAGCTTTAAATTTTTTAGATGAAGTTGAAACTCGGGTTGGAATTCAAATTAATCGTGATTTGTTGCAACAATTTTTAGCCGTACATATCAACTCCACCAAAATTCTCTGGAACACGATCGGAATTGACTTACGTCCGAAACTTGAAGATTCTAGTGTCAAGATCCATATTGGTATCGATCCAGATCGAGATACTGAAGAACTGATTATGACCGCGATAGCTCTCGATGGCAGCCACTATTCTCCAGAATTGACTCAAGTTCTTCTCAAAGACTCCTATATGATTGGGTTTGATTTTTACCTAAACGGTAATACAGAAGTAGAATTATACACTTCTTGTCCCGGAGGAAAAGATCAATTAGTAGGAAATCAGGGAATATATCTTAAGTCTTACGCCCAGAGAAACTTTTCATCAAAGGTTATTTCTCTCATTGAATCTTCCGATATTTTCATGGCAGGCTTTTCTAAAGCAAATACTGAACCTGTTATGTATTTCGGATTTAATAATATTGAGGATATGCCGAAATACTTTTTATTTAACAGTTTAGGTCATAGAATCTATGACTTTTGCCGAAGCCAAGGTTCTGGACCGCTACCGTGTGTGGGTGTTACTCAGAAAGATTTAGAGTCCCACCATTTGGAGAATCTACGCTTCTACTACAGACGAGAATTTTCTTAAAGCATCAGATTCAAATTGCAGTCAAATATCAACTCTCCTACCTAATCATCGTTGTTTATAGTTATCTATCACCATGAGCCATCATCCCTTCGCTGTTTCCCTCAACCCCGATATCCAAGTCACAAGCACCGAAGGTCAGTACACCCTGCACTCGACAGAATCCGATCCGACTGCTTTACTCACCTTGGCTACAACATCCGGAATCGGTATGGCTCTTGATCGTCTTAAGGCAGGCAATACCACCACCGCATCTCTCGTGCAAGGGTTAGCCGAACTTGATGGTCGGGCAGGGGAAGAGTTTGCACTGATGCTACAACAATTGGATGAGCGGTGTTGGTTGAGTTACTCCGTGTTACCCCTGGCAGTGGCGATCCCGATGGTGTCAACAGCAAAGCTCGACACGAGTGAATCCGACTGGGTACACAGCAGCGTGGGTCTTGCCTCTTCTGCTTCCCTGCGTCCCCTCGCAGGCGTGATGGTACTAGAGTCACCTGACTCACAGTTCCAAGTAAAACTTCTCGACTGGCGAGCGAATGCCCTTCTGGCTCAGCTCGCGGAACCCAAACCTCTAGGAAAACTCACCCCACCCCTAGATATGGGGCCGGAAACCGCCTATCAATTTCTCAACCTGCTGCGGGCGGCTGGGTTTCTGACCACCGATCGTGAGCCGCCTTCATTTAGAGCCTCTGGCTTAGATGAATCAATGGTAACGACTGTTGCCAATGCGTCTGGGGAAACGGAGAAAGTAGCGGCTCAGTTGAATGAAGTCGATGATGCTCTGACTGCAACTCAATTGCTTGAGACAGAAATAGGGGACGAAGCTGATGTGGTTGCAACTGAGCCTGAACCGGCTGATGGAGACGCTGCCACACCAACAACTGAAGCCTTAGCATTCTCCACTGATGCCCCAATACAAGCCGGGAAAGCAATGGCTGAAACTACTGATTTAGATGATTTAGAAGCTCGGCTGATAGAAGTCATAGATACGAATAGTTTAGATTCTCAAGGGGAACCCGATGCTGAAACTGAGCCAGTTGCACTTGTAGCTCCAATTCAACAAACCAACGACGCTAAAGTTGAAAGTTCGGCGAGCCAAGCCTCGGTAACACTCCACCCCCATGACCTCGACGATCGCATCCCCGGACTCGGTGAACTCCACAACCAAACCCTCGGCGATCCCCGCATCACGATCGTGATTATAGACGGCAGCCCAGATCACACATTATCCTGCTTTGCCGGATCAGAAATTTCCAAGGTTTTTCCCTACTGGCACAAACCAGCAGAACCAATCAGCCCAGAAGATTATGCCACTTTCCAAGCAATACGAGACCAGGGGCTAAAGGGCAAAGCGAAACAAGAGGCACTTGAAAGTGCTATACCCGACACCATAAATCGCGTTGAACTCAATGACCATGCTTGTCATGTCACTAGCATCATCGTCGGTCAAGAACATAGCCCTGTTTTTGGCTTGGCTCCTCGCTGTCGGATCATCAATATGCCTCACGATGCCGTACTTACTAGCGACGATGGCATAGCTCTGAGTGGCTATAACGAGATGATATCTCCCCTTAATATGGCTCGTGCCTTCAACTTAGCCTTAGAGTTGGGTGCAAATATTATCCACTGCGGTTTTTGTCGCCCCACCCAAACCGGTGAAGGAGAAGAATTGCTGATCCAAGCCATTAAAAAATGTCAAGACAACAATATCTTGATCGTCTCGCCGACGGGGAACAATTTAGGCGAATGCTGGTGTATGCCTGCTGTACTGCCGGGAACTTTGGCAGTGGGAGCCGCAAAAGTCGATGGTACGCCGTGCCACTTTAGCAACTGGGGTGGCAACTATGCAGAAGAAGGTATCCTCGCTCCGGGTGAAGATATTCTAGGGGCCCAACCCTGTACCGAAAAACCCGTGCGCCTAACAGGAACCAGCATGGCAGCGCCCGTGATGACGGGTATTTCTGCACTGCTGATGAGTTTGCAACTGCAAGAGGGCAAACCCGTCGATGCCGAAGCCGTCCGAACAGCACTGCTCAATACCGCGATTCCCTGCGATCCGGCCGCTGTCGCCGAACCGGAACGCTGTTTGCGCGGCTTTGTGAATATCCCAGGCGCAATGAGGGTACTGTTTGGGCAACCCTCCGTCACCTTTTCCTTCGCGGGCGACCAAGTGACCCGCACCGAACGTGCTGGCTATGCCATGCCTAGTGCTACGGTTGCCCCGGCAAGCATCATCGGCGCTATCACCGCTACGGATACCAGCTCAGCCGTGCAAACCGCCACTCTTGCTACACCCACGGAAGCATCCGTCACTGCTGCTGACCCTGCCACAGTGGAAGCTAGCACCGCCTATTCTGGTAACGTTTACGCCCTAGGGATTATCGGCTACGACTTCGGGGATGAAACCCGCCGCGACACTTTCAAACAACTGATGGTTCCCTCAGAAGTAAACGGCATCATAGTGACCGCAGATCCCTACGATACTCGCCAGATGATCGAGTACCTCGATCGCAATCCTAACGAAGCCCGCTCCCTGATCTGGACATTGGGTCTCGATGGAGACACAATCTATGTCCTAGAGCCAACGGGAGCCTTTTCAGCCGAGATATACGAGATGTTCCTGCTGATGCTGGCGGGGCAACTGGAGCCAGAAACCAGCGATGAATTTGTGGAACGGATCAGCGTCCCCGCCCGACGTACCAACAGCACGGTGGAACTCTTCTCCGGTGAAGTTGTGCCTGTGGTGAAGGTAAATGACGTGCGGGGGATGTACGGCTGGAAAGTGAATGCTCTGGTAAACGCGGCGATGGTGCGAATCTCTCGTCAATTAGACGAAGCCCAAGAACCCCTCGTGCGACAAGCTCTGACCTCCTTCCTCAACCGAGTCTACAACGATTTGCGGAATTTGGGGCAGACTTCGCGCGATCGAGCGCTCAACTTCGCTGCCACCAACATCTTCCAAGCTGCTTTAACTTTTGCCCAGGCGATCGTTCAGGGTCGTCAACTGGACACCATTACAGTCGAAAAAAGCCCCTTCTGTCGCCTCAACAGTGATTGTTGGGATGTCAAGCTTGAATTCTTCGACCCAGAAAGCTGTCATCGGGGGCGCAAGGTTTTCCGCTTTACCCTTGATGTTGTACTTCAGATGCCGGTGACTTTGGGTGAGGTGAAGAGCTGGTCAATCCCTAGTAAAGTGAGTTGAACGCATTGGTAATGGACTCACGCCACAAGAGTCGTTATGGCGTGAGCTGGGCAATTCCAGAACTTCGTTTAAGGTAAGCTGTTCTGCATTTAAATTGTATGTCAAAAAACAATTCTCCTCTTGTGGGGTGGGCATCCTGCCCGCCTCGAATATATAATTTAAATGCGCTGCTGCTAACTCGCAATTTTAGGAACAATCCTAACACCTTTGCGCGACTCAAACTAAAAAGTTTTTATAAACAGGCATCTTGTCTGTTCCACAATTTGTATTGTTAAGGCTCAAGAAATAAAAACATGGGAATAGAATTCAACCATTTATATATTACTCTCGACACAGAAACGCTAGAGTCAATAGCCAAATCAGAGTTCATCAGCCAAGAATTCTGCACAATATCCAGAGATACTGTAGAAACTGATAAAGAGAGTTGGGCGGGAACCTATCTCAGAGGAAAACATAGCTATCTTGAGCTTTTTGCACCGGGGGGTGCTGAAGGGTTTAGGGAAGGTTTTTCTGGTATTGGTTTCAATAGTAAACAAGCAGGACAGATTGATATTGTAGATGAAAAGCTAAAATCATTAGTAGCCCCAGAAACCTTGTCTGGTTTGCAAGTTCGTCAAACCGAAAATGGAAAAGTGCCCTGGTTTCATTATTTGGCGTTCCAATCAGAGAAAGAAGCCTTTAGTGCGTGGTTGATGGAATTTCATCAGGATTATTTAGATTATAAAAACATCAAGCTTACCAGTGCTGGTTGCTTTAACCGTGCCGCTTATCTGAAAAACCTTGCTACTTCCGAAACTTCTTTATTTGACGACATTTCAGAAGTTCATCTTGAATTGACTTTAGCCGAACACGAGGAACTAGCATTACTACTTCGAGTCTTTGGCTATCACTCATCTTGCTCAGGAGATATTACTACCTATCGTTCTCATGGTTTTACTTTACAAGTATCTCAGAAAGTTGCTCCAAGTTATCGAATTCGCAAGGTTGTTTGCACGATGAAGGCTCAAATTTATCAGGAAAGAAAGTTCACTTTCGGTGATAATGCACAGTTAAATGTGGGTGGAGAGTTGGCAATTTGGCAGTTTGGATGACTGAAGTAATAAGTTAAAAAATAGCGGTATCCCTTTGTTGGGTAGTGCAACTAATAAATTTGGCAATTGCTTGTTACCCTATTTATCAGTTGCGCCATGTCCAATAGTGGCAGCCCTCAAGCTCTATATTATAGGATTTACGCAAAAACTCCAGGGTCTGACAAAAATCGTCGCTTTTTAGATGAATATTGACGCAGAACCCTGGTTTTGTGTCTCCCGTGCGTAAGTCTTGTATTACTCAAATATTGATGCTGAGAGGGATTTTTGAAGGCTGCAAAAATCGATAAGACACAAGCCTTTGGGCATCTGCTTCGAGAATTTTTGCTTCGATGTCATCAAGGTTTACCTTGAATTTCTCGAAAGCTCTTTTCAACTGCGGCTCGACAAAAGATGAACCGGGGTAATCGAGGAGGTTCGTATAGTAAACTGAACCCAGCAAATAAAGCACTTCTATTTGGAGTGATGCTCGCTCTAGCGGCGGTAGCGAACCCATGAAATTTTGCTGCTGTGCGGAGCTGGTAGGTGCTGGAGAATAGCAACCCAAAGGAAATGCTGGTGCGTAGGTCATCAAGCCGCTTTGCGGAAAGTTAACAGCAGCGTGTTGGGCGCTAGCTGCAAAGATCACCGTAGAGATAGCCTCTACTAAATAATCTAAGCTTGCAATCCGACCGTCAGCATTTTCGCCAATATAGCAGTGTCCTTTAGCCAACAATTCACCAGCCCAATTTTGCAGTTGTCGATCTGCCACTACGGACTGATCGCTAGAATAGTGCAGGCGCAGGTATTCGCCCACCCACTGATGGATGGCATCCCAAATTAGTTTTCCGTCATCTCGATAAGGATAAATCGGTAATTGCTGAGAATTACTGACACCGCGTTTTTCTAAAGTTCGGGGGAAGCCAACTTCATTAAAGTTAGCTAAGTGGCTCATCGCTTCTTTAATAGCGAGTTGGCCGTTACTGCCTATGGTGGCACTCAATAAGAAGTCTATAGGGCCTTCTGGTGCTAATAAACTCTTATGTGCGCCGTAATTAATCAAGATAGTGCCTTGTAAGTGAGGTTTCAACAACACCATTACAGGATGACTTTTATCGGTAAAGCAGCGATTAGTTGCCAGAACAAAAGGCTCAATAAATAAGTGAGTCTGAGCTAGATGAGATATCAGCTCGTGGTAATTGCTGTCCGCCATTTGCACGACGGTTTTAGCTGTCATCCAGTTGTCGCCATCTAGGGGCGTAAATACAGGATTGTTATCCCCCGGAACTTGCTGGCAGCGAATTGCTATTGGCCGTAAATTTCGATCTTGACACTGTTCGGGCGGTACTGCAAATAATGCGATTGGAGCATACATATACTTTGGAAACCCACCAATATCGCTATTAACTAAACTAGCGAGCTTGGAATAATCTGCTAGATAAAGTCGCCCGGATTGCAGTGCTGCTTCTAGATTATCTTGATGCAGAATCTCTCCGTACTGTTCGCTGGTAATTAACAGGCGCTCGTCCAGTTCTTGGATTTGATTGAGCATTACAGGGTTTGGCCCCGCTACTTGCATGTAAGCAAAAACTGCATCTTGTTGGAAATTTCCTACAGTTATCGGTTTGATTGTTAACGGGTTGAGTAAATTTTCGTAATCTTCGAGAGTCGGATTGACAGTGCCGCGTAACAGGAACTCTGAAAAATCAGCTTCCTGGTCAATCAATTCTTCTCCCAAACATCTAGCAATTCCTTGAAGGTGCTTGTATAACTCTCTGTCAACTTCCTCCACTTCCTCAACTTCCTCGAATCGAGCGAATTCCTCAATTTCATCAACTTGGTCAACTTCATCAAGTCGATCGCTTTTTAAATTTCGTGCGGATTTCACTTCTAAGCTTCGGCTGAGTTCAGCTTGTATTTCTCGATCTATTCGATCGAAGGCATTTTCAACTTCACTGAAATCCCCCGTCAAGGGAATGTTACTTTTAACCCGGGGAGATACTTTTCGCTCCAAGACTGATTCTAATTTTAAAACAGCATTAGTTAACTCTGCTTGTCCCTGGGCTGCCCTTATTTCTTGCTCTATCGACTCTAAAGAATCAATTTCACTCTCGCTCGACTCTAACGAATCAATTCCACTCTCGCCCGACTCTAACGAATTAATTTCACTCTTGCTCGACTCTAAAGAATTAATTTCACGCTCGTTTGACAACGAGCTTTTGAGAAGATTAGCCGACTTTTCAGCCTCGCTCAAAATACTCAACGCGCTCAACACTAAACTCACCCATTTCAGGCTGGGAAGTTCATCGGCTTTAGGCAGTCTAGGCAGGTTGCCGATCGGACTAGGCAGCACCTCAGTCATAGCTAGAGGAGCTAAAACTGTATAGTCATATTCGTATTTACCAGATACAATCAACCTGCGAGCCAAAGGAACCGTCGCTAAAAAAGTGACTAAACGGTATAGCGTTTCAATGATTTGTTGCCTGGAAAAAGACATATCTTGCTCCAAAGAAAAATATTACTAGATTGGGTGAATCGAGAAGTTACTAGATTGGGTGAATCGAGATTAGATTCTTCAGTATTGGTTGGTAACAGTTTGACTCTTAATTTTGTATTAGTTGCATCAGTTGATATAGCAATCCTAAATCATTTGTGAATTTCTTACTCCCTCCTTTTGCTAAGAAGAGGGTTGGGGTGGCGGAAAAAATTTACGACTCCTGCAAGGATTGCTACAGATTTTTAGCTGCTTGCGGCTGCTACCAATCAAGAACTGGCAAGTTGTCGGATCGGGATTAAAGTTGAAAGCCCAAAAATCCACTGTTTAACGAACTCAGCTAATATAGCATACCTGCTGAGCGACATCAGAATTCTCCGAACAGACCACCATCAGCAAGCCCGCAGGTGAAAGAAAGTCGATCGCGATCGTTGTGGATTGATGTTTGTTTGCAAGACGGCTTGTCCCAGAGAGCAATAGCGCCAGCAAAGGCTGGAAGCTAGTTCTCATCATAGTTCTGTGCTTGAAGCCGTATAAATTAATACACCAAATAAATAAGAAAAAAGATGCCTGCAAGCCGGAAACAAAAGTTAACAAAACTTTTTAGCTAAAAAGTTTTTTTAGGCGCAAATTCAAGTAATCTATCTTTTGAAACGAACAACCAGTCAAATCTAACTATTTTTCCAGAAAACGGCTGATTTAATCCAAATCCTGGGTAATTAAAGCGAGTCGGAAAAAACCGATGGCGATTTTCTTCCTTGTGTAGCGCCACCCGCTCGACAAGCGGGTGGACTCAAAGCTTGAGACGGCCAAATATTTCTGATATTTTCCCTCTATAACTTATAGCTGGCTTCAGTTCTTACCACTTCTGCAGGGCTCCCCCAAACCTATTTACTTCATAGCAAAAAATGGCAATTGAGGATCTTTTCGCCAAGTACAAAAAGCCCAACATCGTTGTTATCATCACCGACCAACAGCGCGCCTTGCAGCACTACCCGCGGGACTTTGCCTACAGGCTCCCCGCGCTGAAGCAGTTGATGAGCAACGGTTTGAGTTTCGAGAGGGCATTCACCGCCGCTTCCGCCTGCGCCCCCAGCCGCGCGACCTTCTTGACCAGCCAGTATCGGGCAAAGCACAAAACAACGGATACAGGTCAGCTACAGCCGAAGGAGCCTCTGAACACGAAGCTGCCCAACCTCGCCCGCGTCCTAGAGAAGGCTGGCTACAAAACACGTGCGTGGCTGGGCAAATGTCACCTGGGGGAAATTGATACTAGCCCCATAGAAGCTGGATTCACGGAATGGGACGACCCGGACGCAGGCATCACCATCAGCGACTACAATACCCTCGGCGGCGAGGCAGATAACGACAGCCGTTACCTCGCCGATATGCTCAAGTTCATCGAACGACAGGACGATTCGCACGGACAAGTGGAAATACTCGGTCTACTTCAACGAAAAAGACGAGGCGAAGGCTGAGGGTGCCGAGGGGGACTGGGAACTCTACGACCTGGAAGCAGATCCTTGCGAGGACAACAACCTAGCTGGTAATCGCGATCCGAGGTCAACAAGCAGCAGTGGGACTTGGAGAGACAATTGCAAGAGGCCATGAATCGCCTGGGAACTATGCCGACTGCCTTTACCTGGCCTCCCCAGAAGACCAAGTTAAGCCGAGGCGCGCCCGCCACCAAACCCACCGATATCTAGAGCGCGAACGGTCTTCCTGGTAATGAGGGTGGCGAAGTGAGGAGTCCCGCCCAAGCAGGGAGAGGAGGATGTTTCTCCCTGCTTGGGATAAAGGTAGCAAACGTTTACCCTAATTATCCAGAAACCCAATTTGGGGCATCTCATATATTTCTGATATTTTTGCCCTAATATATGGTCAAATCTGATTAATTATTACTTGCTCGCAAGACGAAAGTAATTCATTATGCCAGTAGAAAACACAAATTAGGCGAAGTTTTCGCAATGTTTTATTAGCCCAGCACAAAAACTCAATTACCCGTTGATTAACTATGGAAGCAGTTTGGGATACGTTAAAGAATATCAATTATTCCGGCATACCGATTGCTAAAATCGCTATTGTTCTAATTATTTTGACATTGACGCAGACGTTAAGGCGATTTTTTGTAGCAGTCATCGTCAAAAGTATCGAGCGCTTTACTAGCAAAACTAAAACGACCCTTGATGATGAGTTAATTGTAATTATCAAGCCTGCTTTAAGCTGGCTGATTCTGATAAGCGGGTTTTGGCTGAGCAAAGAAATCCTGGCAGAGAACTTAGGTTCTCAACTGAATCAAACAATCGGCACTCTGCTCAACTATACAGTTATTTTCATAGTTGCCTACGTTATTTACCGATGCTCTTCTATTTTCGGTCAAATCATAGCCAATATAGTGCTGCACACCGAAACAGAACTCGATGAACTGCTCAGGCCTTTAATGCCCAAGATTTTCCAATCAGCAGCAATTATTGTATTTATCATCAAGATAAGCGAGGCATTTTTAGGACAATCGGCTGCTGCATTGGTGGGGCTATTGGGCGGGGCGGGCATCACTTTTGGTTTACTGCTAAAAGATATTGTTTACGATTGGTTCTGCACCCTGATTATTTACTCCGACAATCTCTACCGAGAAGGCGACTGGGTGGGAATATCGGGAGTAGAGGGTTTCGTGCAGATACTCAGTATCGGATTCAGAACTACAACTCTGCATGTAACTAAGTGGGGTTCTATCATCAAAATGCCTAATTCCAAAATGATTTCTGGGATTGTTGAAAATTGGTCGCAAAATCCCGGCAAAGAATTAAAATGGGGCTTGGTCTTAACTCTCAGAATAGACGGCATTTCGGCGCGGCAAACGGCTCGGATTTGTGAAAAGCTTGAAGAATTGCCGAAGTACATTCAAGGCTTGTCTCCATCGTGTACGGTACGGTTCAAACAAATCGATAAAAATGCCCGCGTCATCGAAATCATGGCATTTGTCAATGACGATCATTTTTATTTCTACGCTGAGAAAAACTTAAATCTCGCTATATTAGAACTGCTCGAAAAAGAAGGAATAGATTTCCTGCACGTGGAACTGCAAACGGAGCCGGACAAATACAAACAAAGCCTGCAAGCAACGAACAATTGAACGTTTTTATTGACTCGAATATGTCAATTCAGGGCAACTGCTTGCAGAATCGCGCGACTGCGCTGAGAATCGGGTGAAGTGCAGTTCCAGCCCTACCGGACATCTCTACTTTACTCGGCTCATTAATGCCAAATCGCCTGCTGTTCTCTCAATAGCTAGAACCCAAATATATTGACTGTAAAGCTTTGAGGAGAAAGATATCCCACACCGTTCAACTGCAACGGGGATTCCTGCTAAATTTACCGCAATCGCACCGAGGAAAGCAAAATGTCAACCGCATCTTTAACAACTCTAATAACTCTTCTGGATTGCCACCCCGCTCTAAAAAATGATGGCGAAGATGTCATTCAAGGATTAACCAAAAACCCAAAAACTTTACCCGCTAAATATTTTTACGACAGTCGCGGTTCTCAGCTATTTGAACAAATTTGCGAGTTGCCTGAATATTATCCGACTCGAACAGAAGCCTCGATTTTGCGCCAATATGCTGGTGAAATTGCACGGATAACAGGTGCTTGCGAACTAATAGAATTGGGCAGCGGCAGTTCTACAAAAACCCGCCTTTTGCTAGATGCTTACCTAGATCGAAAATATTCCTGTAAATATGTGCCTATTGATGTTAGCGCCAGCATTCTCAAAGAGAGTGCCCTTCAATTGCAAGTAGAATATCCTGCTTTGCACGTTCAAGGGTTAATAGGGACTTACGAACAAGCCATCGCTCAATTAACACCTGCATCTTTGCCAGCGCGGATGATTTTTTTCTTGGGTAGTTCCCTGGGGAATTTCACTCCGCAGGAATGCGATGTTTTCTTGAACCAAATTACCGATGTACTCGCCCCCGGAGATTATTTTTTACTCGGCATTGACTTGCAAAAACCACAGTCAATCTTAGAAGCAGCTTATAACGACTCTCAAGGTGTAACGGCAGCTTTTAACTTAAATATGCTCGACCATTTAAACTGGCGCTTTCAAGGCAATTTCGATACTGGTTTGTTCGCCCATCAAGCTACCTACAACCAAAAAGATAATCAAATTGAAATGTACTTGCATTGCCAAACAAGTCATGTAGTGAATTTAGAAAGTCTCGGTTTGAATGTTACCTGGAAAACTGGCGAAAGTATCCTTACGGAAATTTCTCGGAAGTTTGAGTTAGAGACTGTGGAAAAAGAACTAGACTCCAAAGGACTGAAAACCCTAAAAAGCTTTACTGATCCCCAAGAATGGTTTGGTTTGATCCTGTGTCAAGCCATCAAATGAGTTATCTGCGAGCGTTCGGTTTGGTTGGGTTCTCAACTCTCGAAAAAACACAAATTAATCCAGAAAACAGATAAATCACATGAAATCGACAGATCATCATTTCCAGACAGCAGAAACTTTCTATCAAAAAGAAAAATGGGACTTAGATTCCTGGTTTGAGATAACTCAAATAGACTACAAAAAACTGCTCGAACAATATCCATTTGAAAAAATGCTGGCTGCTTTTGGAAAATCTCAAATCAACCTGCTGGATATAGGCTGTGGAGTGGGTAAATTTCGGAGTTTGTTAGATGGTCGTATTTTTGGCGATATTCACTTATCATCGGATCTGCTTGATGTTTCAATTTATTGCCTGCAAGTAGCCCAGCAAAAAATTAATATGTTAGAGCATTTTAGTCTAAACCAAACATATTTATCGGGGGTAGAAAATATTGATTCTATCATCCCAAAAACTAGAATTTACGATTTGATTTGGTCGATTCATTCTTTGTACACAGTCGATCAAGATAAAATGGGATCTGTATTCCAGTCTTGCTTAAAATTACTCAGTCCTGAAGGTAAGTTTTTGATTTATCAACTATCTAAAGATTCCTTCTACCATGAAATTCATGATTTTTATCTCAAAAATTACCCACTAAGTAGGTAGGTGGGAAAATTTATCTTTATGTAACGAAACATTAACTACCCGCATTGGAGTTAAATTTAACACGTTGTGTACGGTAGTTTCCTCTTTCTCCTCTAACTTCTACTCCCTGAATTACGGCGTAGGCGAGATTGGATTCATCCTCAAACATTTGTCCTGCTAATTCATCTTTTTTAATGTGTTGCCACTCTAATTCGATTGGATTCATTTCCGAACAATACTTGGGTAAGAAAAAGATATATAAACCCTGATTTTCCCACTTTGACCATAACTGTTGAACTTCCTGACACCGATGTATGGGACCGTTGTCTTGTACGATTACTCTCGGTCGTCCAATCTGGGCAGCTTCTTGGGCTTCTTGCTCCATCATTTTGATATAAGCTTTTCGATCGACACCCCCAATTACCAAACCGTAAACAAAGCTTACTTCCTGTTGAAGAAGCCCTACAATACTTAATCTACGACCACGCCTTTTCGTTTGTTCTAGCCGTTTTTGCTCACCTCGTTGGTAATAAGTATAACCAGGTTCACTCCAAGCACAAAACCCTGATTCATCTAAATATTTTAAGTCAATTTCTCCCGCCGCCGCTGCCCATTCCAACATATCTAGGTCAGTTTCCTTGATTTTTCGTACTACGGCTTCTTGTTTTCCTTTGTGACTCTTCCTCGCTCGTTTCCAAATAAACCCTTTTTTTTTAGTATCCGTCTTAATCGATCGGGACTTAGTTTAATAGAACGCTCTTTTTCTAATTTCTGGGCTAGTTGAAGACTGTTATATGTACGTGGTTCTTTTTTGAGGCATTCTGTTAAAAACTCTATGTCTTCTTCTTTCCACTTCGGTTTTCCCCCTCTACCTGGTAATTCCCAAAGCCCTTCCATACCTAGATGCAGCCATTTATGTAAAACCTCTCTCACAGTTTGTGGAGTCCAATTAAAATGAGCCGCTATTTTTTCAATGTACCAGCCATGTGCATTTAATCTAATTACTTCTGCTCGATCTTTTACTTTTTGTGGTACATTCGCAGTTCTCAGTTCTAATAGGGTTTTGTTTTGCTTTTGAGTAAGAAATACCCTTAATCTAGCGCCCATATATTGAGTTACCTTAGTATATGTATTCTCTGTGTTTACTTATTTTAACATAGTTAGGTTTTTTCGCGCTGACCTACTTAT
>JANPMV010000118.1:0-100260 GCA_031427135.1 Cyanobacteria bacterium VAR_87_metabat_62
TATTTTTGGTTGGTGGGGTTTGTTTTTGGTTGTTTTTTTTTTTTTTTTTCTTTTTTTTGCGGGTGGGGGGGGGGGGGGGGGGGGTTTTTTTTTTTCTTTTTTCTTTATTTCCCCCGGTGGGGGGGGGGGGGGGGGGGTTGACTTCTTTACCTTTTCCCCCCAGCGCCCAACTCTGCCATCATTTCTTCAACTTGAGCTGATACCAAATGATCGGGGTCATCTTGGAGCCTGGGCAGCAATTCAAGCAAAGCCCGAGGCGAAGCTATTTTCAAATAGGCTAACACTGCTTCGCGGACAAAACCCGTCGGGTGTTGCAGACAGACGAGAGTTTGTTGAGCGGTAAGGCTCCAGCGGGCTTCCCTCGCCAAGTGAAAGCAGCAGGCCAAGGCCCAATCCGAAAGGAAGTGGCGCAATTCTAGCAAACGGCGCAAACGATCGCTAGGGGCTAGAGGTTTGTAAACCATCAATTCGGAGAGGTTACTCAATTTTTCTCTTTCGGAGTGCTGCTCGAACAAATTCAGGAGCGATCGCTTCCTAGCTATATCCACAGTATTATCTAGAATTTCCAATCCTCTAGCCACCATAGAAGGTTGGCCCGAAGCGATGTTAAAAGCAGCGGCTTGTACAGTCTCCAGCGGATAAAGAAACTTCATCAGCAAAAAACACCGATCTGTGGCATCAGCTTCCAACCCCGTCAGAGCCCGCTGCAACAATTGAGCCGTATCGTTTCCAGGTGTCCCGGCACTGTTGACATCTCGATCGGAGAAATTGCCGTAGGTTGTCACCCCAGACAAATCTACCAGACCTGCATAAATTTGACCGATAAACATCAACTCTTGCTCGATGAGAGTTTCCAAGCCGCTGCGGCCGATGCGGTCTAGAACCCCTTCTATCCCAGCTTCCGAAGGCATTTTCAACAGGATGCGGAGGATATTGCGCCTGGTAGTTCCCCAAGCCGTCACCAAATTGCTGACCAAAATGTCGATCGCCTCCACAGTCCCAATTTGACCGAGAGCCGTCCAAGCCTGCAACCTGACCAAATCCGACTTGTGGATATCCTCAGCCAAATACACGAGCAAAGGAATAGCATCGTTGTGAAGTTTGACTATCGCCTGCAAAGCCGCTTCCCGAGTGGATTTGTAACCGAGTCCGCGCAGCAGCGAAGGATAATATTCTTCCGAATGAGTAGAAGAAATCACGTCTAACAGAGCACAGCGCACTCGCAGAGATTCATCTTGCAACAGATTGGGGATGTACAGCCGCAGTCCTTGCAAATAATCTGCCTCTCCCAGAGCTCGCGTCCCCATCACCCGTTCCCGCTCTTGCTTGTGCGTCAGCATTTGCCGCAGCGTGTTAGTCGCCTCTGCTTTTTGCTGGCGATCGCCCCTTCTCATAATTAAAGCAGCCGCCGTACCCCGAACTACCGGATCGACGATCGGCTGCAAGTAAGGCCGCAAGCTGTCGATATTCGGTTCAGATTCAGTCAGCCAGATGTAGCGCAAAGCCAAGGCCAGCACCTCCGGCGGTAAGGATTGCTCCGAGAGTGCGCGGACAGCTTCTAAATATGCGGGGTTCGGGTGTTGCAGCATAGTTTCCAAGCTCTGGCGCTGCAAAACCGCCGGCAGCGAATCCAGGATGGGGGCCAGAACTTCTCCGACATTTTTGGGGTCAATTTGCGTCAGGAGTTCGATGCAAGCGCGCTTTTCATCTTCGCCCCCCGGCTTTTCCAAAGTTTCCACCACTGCGCGCTTCAGAGCTTTGAGGTCAACGTCGGTGACGCCCAAGCGCCCGCGTTCGGCACTTTTGACCAACAAACCCACGTATTGCGATCGGATCAGCCACACCACAAACAGCCACACTAGGGCCAACACTATGATGACAGCGATAAATACCAAGCTTTGCTGGTCGTGAAATTGATTTTCGCTTTGGTGAGGGAGTATGTAGTTTGTTACCCACAGCAGAAATAGGATGCCGACTCCTGTTACTCCGCAGGATAAGGGTTCGCCAACACCATTGACCAGAGTTTGAATGCCCGATCGAATATTGTCAGGGATGGGTTGAAACAAAACCGGGCTAATGGTTTCCAACAGCGTGTAGTGGAGCAGTTCGTCTAGAAATCTCAAAAATACCAGTCCGATGAAAACTGGTACTAACTGGCCCAGGGACGTTCCAAGGGTCAGCACTCCGAGTATGACTATCCCCGCTGGTAGAATCATCGCTGTGACGAATACTCCTATTTTTTCTACCAAGCGGCTGGATGCGAACCACTGAGTTGCGACTTGAAACAAGCCTTGAATGCCTTCATAAATGCCCAGGAAGCTAGCTATCCAACTAGCACCACTAGCTCCGTCTGCTGGGTTTTGGTATTCTAGCTGGCTATAAAATTGGAAATCTACTAAAACGTATAGAACTTCGGCCAGGACGAAGAAGCTGACTAGAGGTACGGCGTATTTTTGCAGCGGGCCTGTAATCTTGCGGGCGGTAAATTCTTGATTGTCGTCTTCGTCTTCGTCATCTGTCCAGTGGGCTGTTTCCGGGAATGCTTGGCGGTATTTTTCGGTGAGGTAATACAGCAATATCGAGCCTGTAGCAACCATTAACCCCGATATCAGGGTAACGTTTTTGAGTCCTACTACGTGCAGCAACACAGGTAGAGAAAATCCGCTGACTACTCCAGCCACTAAATAGCCACTGCTGACTAGGGGATAGGTGCGCTTGATTTCTCTGATGTTGAAGAGTTGATTGGAGGTGATGGAAGTGTTGAGGTCATTAAGCACATAGCAAGCTTCTACCCACAACCACATCAGGAATATCGTAATGAAGGCGATGCTGATGCCAGCTATCTTCGTATTCTCGTAGCCGATGCCAAATCGAAACAGGAATAGCGGTACCGACATCATTGCCAAAACGACGACGATGACGCGCCGCAATGGCAGGATTTTTTGCAGCCAAGAGTAGACAAAGCCTAAGCCGGAACCGATGAAGGCGCTGGCTATGTATATCCAGGGCATTTTGTCGGCACCGAATTCGTCTAGAAAAAGACCTACTGTGCTGAGTTCCAGCCAGATCAGCCCTACGGAGGTTAAACTGTAGACAAGGAACATCAGTACGGTTCGCTCTACTTCTTCCGATCGCAAATTGAGCGATCGAAGCACTCCTTGTCTCACTCCCGCCGAACCGCTGATTTGAAAATTGTCCATGCAGCGTTGATTTCCCTTTGTGGTAGCTGATTCCTGACGATTCCTGATGAACTTCGACCGTCATCAGCTATCAGTCACCAGTTTATAACCAATGACTGATGACTAATGACTAATCATTATCTATTTATACTTTCTTCGGCGACAGCAGCATCATCATACTGCGTCCCTCTTTTTTCGGGGCTTGCTGCACTTCGGCGATTTCCTGCAAATCTGTGGCCATGCGCTTGAGCAAGTCCTCTGCTAGGTTGCTGTGTTGGATTTCCCGACCTCTGAACATGATCGTGGCTTTTACTTTGTCCCCAGATTTGATAAAGCGGTCTGCTAGTTTGAGGCGCACTTGGTAGTCGTGTTCTTCAATCTTGTAGCGCATCTTCACTTCTTTAACATCAGCAGTGTGCTGCTTCCGCTTTGCTTCTCGCGCTTTCTTTTCCTGCTCGAATTTGTACTTCCCGTAGTCCATTACCCGGCATACGGGCGGGTCAGCTTTGTCGCTGACAAGTACGAGGTCGAGTTCTTTTTCTTCGGCGAGGCGCAGCGCTTCTGCGGGCGTCAATATCCCTAGTTGCGCGCCGTCGGTATCGATTACCCGGATTTTGGGGTATCGAATGTTTTCATTAATCTGGGGTAGATTGCGATTTTGTCTTCTTTCAATCACAGGCATGAATGGTTTTACAATCAGTAGTTTAATATCGAAGCTTCTTGATAGTTACAGATTCGGTCGGTCAATATTTCACGATCGACGATCGAGCTGTTTTGTAAGATTTTACCCTTACCGGACGTACTACCCTGCCCTGTCTCCCCTCAGCTTCATCGTTGGGGAATATTTAGACGATCGTAAACGAATTCTTACAATACTTGCTATTCTACTCAGTCTGGCTTATTTTCTGCGTACTTTTATTTTAACTTCACACGATCGCCCGCTCCTGAACCCGCCCGACGACAAAATGGTCAAAAACTCAGGCGAAAGCATTAAGGATGAGGTAAAACGGCTTTTGTTACCCCAGACAGCCCCGTCTGGCAAGTCCCCAACTCGCCGGATTTGCCTTGTAGAATATGTATAAGCAAGTGTAAATTTATGTTGCGAGCTGAGGCAAAATTGACAAATTCTCTGCACTGGCACCAACGGGTGGGAACTCAACGAGACTGGATGTGGCGGGGTTGGCAAACTCGCTACACTTATTTGCGCCCGAATGGAGGACGAAATCAAGGCGCGATCCTCTGCGAGGGCTTCGCCAACGAACTTGAAGATTCTGCGGCCAAACCAATCGCCTCCGCTACCTCAACAACACCGATTATTTTACTGCACGGGTTTGGAGCTTCGATCGGTCACTGGCGCCAAAATCTCGCCCCACTCGCCGAAAACCATACCGTTTACGCCTTGGATTTGTTGGGGTTTGGCGCTTCCCAAAAAGCTCCGGTCAACTACTCTGTGCCTTTGTGGGTCGATCAAGTCTATGATTTTTGGTTGACTTTTATCCGAGAGCCCGTGATCTTGGCAGGAAACTCGATCGGCTCCCTGATTTGTCTGGCCGCAGCCGCCGCTCACCCGGACATGGTGGCCGGCACGGTGATGATTAGCCTTCCAGACCCCTCTGTGCGAGCCGAGGCAGTGCCTGCATGGCTGCTCCCGGCGGTTCTGGCGGTAGAAAATTTGTTTATTTCCCCGATCTTACTCAGACCTCTGTTTTCTTTAGCCAGCAAGCCGAGCGTTGTCCGCCGCTGGGTGGGATTTGCCTACGCCAGTCCCGAAGCTGTTACTGACGAATTAGTGGAAATTCTAGCAGGGCCTGCGGGCGATCGGGGAGCCGCCCGCGCCTTCTGCGCTTTATTTAAAGCTGTAGGCAATGCAGAATGTGGCCCTGGTGTCAAGACTGTGATGCGAAATTTAACAATCCCGATGCTGTTAATTTGGGGCAAACAAGACCGGATGATTCCGCCTCGGTTCGCCCGCCCCCACCAATTTGTCGAATGCAATCCCGAGTGTGTAGAGCTAGTTGAATTAGACAATGCGGGCCACTGTCCCCAGGATGAATGCCCGGAACAAGTAAATCAAGCAATTTTGAACTGGTTGAGCCGGAATTTTGCACCTGTGAGCGAGAGCGAATTGCAGCGCTGTTGATTCGGACACGGGGCGCTGCACGGCTAATTGACCGGAAATAACTTGCGGGTATCGATCCGGCTCAAAAATAAGGTGGTTAAAACTCGATCGCACCGCTGGTATAGTATTTCAAAACTCTTGAATTAACCTCAATATTTTTTGGCTGGCGATCGACTCTTGACAGAAATCAAGTCTACATCTTTCTGTCAAGTCAATTATCTACTTTGATTTGGGGTCGCTGTTTACAGAAAATCAGACATTGACACAATTGCCAAGATAGTGTATCTTCTCTAACTGGTAGTATTATATACAATGTTATGCAGTTAATCGAAAGGCAGGTCATCAAACCAAATCACAGGTTTTATTCAGAAGCCGATCGACTGTCTTTACTGTCTGTAAAAACTTGATAACTGGGATAACTATTATCTACCGTCAAAACTTTTCCCCCGTCAACCAACCAACGCTCTGGCTGTCGATCGTGCACTCAAAAAGAGTGTAAATGACAAACCATTGCCCGCGCCCGGTAACAGAAAACACTCTCGGGTTACAGCAGAAAACAGGGACTAACTATAATATTGTCGCATTAGCGGCCGATCGCGCGATCGTCAAACTAAGTTTCAAGTAACAGTAAAAATCCCTGACTATAAAAAATTCAGAAAAAGAGAGCAGGGCGCTATATAGTTTTGTTTAACTCTCAAGTTGTCAGCAAAAACGATTTTCCCAAAAAATATGCCAGTTAGTCTGGCAGTGAAATTTGGGAGTTTTCAAAAGTCACATCAATCTGGGAAATCCTGATTGTTTGCGAGATCGGTTGTTAAGTTGTCGAGGTGGTCTCAGAAAAGAGAGAACAAAACCTAACACTCAAGCGGATTATTACCCTTGCCACAACGAGCGAAAGCCAAGATTAAAGAGCGATGAAACCTCTGCCTTGAAGAGCCGTAAAATTCTACCTTCTAACTTCTTGAAACACCTTGTTTCTTGCTTCTAAAAATAAATACCTTCCCTTGTACCAACAATCTTTCAGTCAGCTTATAACCGATCGCCCCCAAGTAAACGGGAAAGTTAAAAAATGCCAGAATCTGGCATTTTGGAGCTTGCTAACGCCTAAAAAAGTCAATTTATTAGCCAACAACTGACGGCCGCCGTGTCCCAGTCGGCTGGCGGCTAACTGCTGAAAGCCTCTGAGAGCAAGCAGCACCCTTCCAGCTTTTAGCAGTAACGCAAATGAGGAAAAAACTGTCGTGAAATTCCAGTGGCTACTACCGAGTTTCTTAAGTGTATTTTTGCTCGCCGGAGCCGCCGAAGCAGCTAGACTGCAATCTTGGCGGTTTGATGCTTCGGAGAACCGGCTTTACATTACAACAGACGGGGGAGTACAACCCAAGGCTCAACTGATTTTCAACCCGACGCGGTTGGTAATCGACTTACCAGGAACCAGTCTGGGTAGTCCTTCCACCAACAAACCGCTCTCAGGGGCGATCGAATCGGTGCGGGTAGGGCAGTTTGACAACAATACCACCAGAATTGTGGTAGAGCTCCGAGACGGATTTACTCTAGACCCCCAGCAAGTAAAATTCCGAGGGATTTCTCCCAGCGAGTGGACAGTGGATTTGCCGACGCCGGTGCGCGCCGGAACTCAAAATTCGATTTCAGAGCCCGGGGGAGAAAGGTTATCGGTTGAATCTTCAGCACCAGAAACTCAGTCAGCCGAAGCGACGGTAGTTCAAAACGTTCAAGTGACGGCGGACGGTTTTTTAGTCCGTACTGCCGGCGCCCGCCCCCAAATTAATTTTCAACAAAGTCGGGCCGGGGACATCGCTACTCTCGATATTGAAGGAGCGACTTTAGCTCCGGGTGCGGGCGGACAACAGCCTCAAACCAACGGCAAGCACGGGGTTGATAAGATTGAAGTCCGGCAACTCCCAACAGACCCGCCCGTTACCCGCGTGACTTTGCGGATGAAGAGCTCTAATACTCAGTGGCGGGCGTCTGCGAGCAGTTCGGGCGGTATTGTGCTGTCGCCAGCGGGTGCGAGTGTGCCAATCCTCACGCGCTCAGGGCCTGCCGCTGCTGTTACCAGACAAGCTCAAGGAACTTTAGCGAGAGTTCAGTCGATCGATTTAGCTAGTAACGGCACGCAACTGGTGGTGAGAACTGACCGCCAAGTCTCCTATACCAGCGGGTGGGACCAGGCGTCGAAAGCTTACTGGATTCGGGTCGCTTCTAGTTCCCTAGCGGGGCAAATTCCTCAGCTCGATGCCAACAGTCCTGTATCGTTTACTGCTAGCCAAGAAGATGCGGATACTGTGGTGATTTGGGTGCAGCCGCGATCGGGGGTACAGGTAGGTAGGGTAACGAGAACTAGCCCGCAGGTGCTTTCTTTGCAATTGCGATCGAATGCTAGCGCCCAGCAGCCTTTGACTCGCCCTTCCCGAGATCAGCCATTGCCAACAAGGACTCTGGGAACGGGCGATTTGCCTCAAGCTTCTAACCGCCGCGCGGTAGTGGTAATCGATGCTGGCCACGGCGGCCGCGATCCGGGTGCTGTCGGGATTCAGGGCATTCAGGAGAAGGAAATTGTTTTAGATATCTCCTTTCAGGTGGCGAGGCTGCTGGAACAGCAGGGCGTGCAAGCGGTGATGACTCGGACTGACGACAGTGAAATCGACCTGGAACCGAGAGTTTCTTTGGCGGAACGGGTGAATGCAACTGTGTTTGTCAGCATTCACGCTAATGCGATTAATATGAGCCGGCCGGATATTAGCGGGATTGAGACTTATTATTTCGGTAGCGGCCAAGATTTGGCCAGGGTGATTCACGGCAGTATTTTGGAGGGGACGGGGGCGGCTGACCGTCGGGTGCGTCAGGCGAGATTTTTCGTTTTGAGGAGGACTTCTATGCCTTCTGTTTTGCTGGAGGTGGGTTTTGTGACGGGTGCTGATGATGCTGCGAGGCTTTCTGACCCAGCTTACCGCAGTCAAATGGCCGCTTCGATCGCTCGCGGCATTTTACTTTATCTTCAACAAAGATAATGGGAATTGGGAATTGGGCATCGGGCATTGGGCATTGGGCATTGGGCATTGTGCATTGAGCATTGGGCATTGATAATTGGTAATTGGGAATTGGTAATTGGGAATTGGTAACTAATGACAACAGACAACAGTCAACAGTCAACAGTCAACAGACAACAGTCAACAGACAACAGTCAACAGTCAACAGTCAACAGACAAAAAAGAATCGGTATTTTTGACAGCGGCGTGGGCGGTTTGACTGTTTTGACGCAGTTATACCGACAATTGCCCAACGAATCAATACTTTATTTTGGAGATACGGCGAGGCTACCTTACGGCACTCGCGCAGCGTCAGAAATTGTGCATTTTGTCCGCGAAATTATGGCTTGGTTGGTGGAACAGGATGTGAAAATGGTGATTATGGCCTGCAACACCAGTTCTGCTTTGGCGATGGAGATGGTGCAGGCTGAGTTTGATATTCCGGTGTTGGGAGTAATTCTGCCGGGGGCGCAGGCTGCGGTGCAGCAAGGAAAGCGGATCGGGGTGATCGCAACTCCGGCTACGGCGGCTAGCAATGCTTATCGAAATGCGATTTTGGAAATGGACGATTCTTGTCGGGTATGGCAGGTTAGCTGTCCGGCTTTTGTGCCACTGGTGGAGCAAAACCGGATTCACGATCCTTACACTTCTGAGGTGGCGCGGGAATATTTGGCTCCCTTGATTCAGCAGCGCATCGATACCCTGATCTACGGCTGCACTCATTATCCGCTGTTGGCTCCGGTGTTGCGATCGCTTTTGCCGGCTTCGGTGACTTTGATCGATCCGGCGGTGCGGGTGGTGGCTGCTGCTGCTAGAGAATTGGAGGTTTTGGGGCTGCGGAATGCTGGGAAAGCGCTGCCGACTCGTTTTTGTGTCAGTGGCCCCCCGCAGCAGTTTGCGGACTTGTCTGTGCAGTGGCTAGGTTGCACTCCTGCGGTTGAGAAAATATCTCTGCCGGCGGTTGTTCGTAGCGAAGCGGGGCGTAAGCCATCGCCCGTATCCCTGGAATCTGTCGAATAAGCCCGAAAATTTATTGGTTGTGCGATCGAACAAATCTTACCCCCCAAAACCCAAGCTCTTCGGGATCTGGGGGGTTTAATTATTGCGTAGCGAAGCGGGGCGTAAGCCATCGAACCTAGCAATTAGACATCAATTTGTAATAAAATGCAACAAAGCTTTGATCTGTCAACAAATAATGTCCTGTATGTGCTGGAGCTATTCAGCCTTGAACCATGTCACCCTATGTATCGCAAGCAGTTTTACTTGTAGACGGCTATAACATGATTGGACTTTGGCCTCGACTCCGAGAGAAGCGCGATCGCGACGAACTCGAAACAGCTCGCCGCGAGTTGATTGAGGTTTTAGTTAACTACAGCGCCGTTCAAGATTTTGAGGCCAGACTCGTGTTTGACGCTCACTATCGAGATACTCCCAGCGTTAAAGAAATTATTACTAAAAATTTATCGGTGCACTACACTGACTTCGGTCAGACAGCAGATACTTATATTGAAAAATCTTGTGCTAGTTTGCGCTACGAGTTGCGATCGATCAAAGGCAAAGGCCGCATGATTGTTGCTACCTCTGACCGAGCGCAGCAATTGACCGTAGTCGGCTACGGTGCTGAATGGATGTCTGCCGAACAACTAGCTGCTGAGGTAGAATCCACCGCCCGCCGCAGCGAGCGCCAGCACAAATCCCGCAAACACAGTTCCAGTCGCTTTCTAGCCAGTTCCCTCGACCCTGAATCCCAGCAGCGACTTGCCAAATTGAGAATGGGGCTGCATTAGCTGCCCAAACCCTCTTGCTGTATGACGAAAAAAAAAGTTTGTCAAAGGCCTTGCTAAATCTACTAAGTTCAGCTATTGTTAGTAACTGTGGGTAAGAAAAACCCCCAATCCTCGGTAGCTCAGCGGTAGAGCAATCGGCTGTTAACCGATCGGTCGTAGGTTCAAATCCTACCCGGGGAGTTAGTCAAAAATCAGAAGCTGGAACTTTCCAGCTTCTGATTTTTTTTGTTTTTATTTTCCGATATGTTTTTCTCTAATATAGATGCAAACACTTTACCTGTATCATGAGCTATCGCGACATCATCACCATAGAGCCGGATAAGCGAGGTGGTAAGCCCTGCATCCGTCGGATGCGGATAACGGTTTACGATGTTCTTGGCTGGCTGGCTTCTGGAATGTCTATTACTGAGATTATTGACGACTTCCCAGAACTGACAGAAACAGATATTAGAGCCTGTTTAGAGTTTGTCGCCGATCGCGATCGTCGTTTAGTTGCTTCGGTGAGTGCCGCTTGAAACTACTATTCGATCAAATCCGAAGAGTTGGACTTCTATTTTGCCATTGAACCCACTTCCCGCATCCTCAACTGTGGTAATTAAAGTGAGTAGTTCTACTTGTTTGAATTTTTGAGATTGCTTTCGTTACGTTTCTTTGAAGGTGAGCGTCTTTTGGATTTAGATTGAGATTTGCTCTCTTCGGCTTCCTCTTGAGGTCGATCGAGTATTGGCGAAGTGGTTGGCTCATTATTGCTTGCTGATGTATCAATTTCTGGTAATTTTCCATTTTCTGGAGATATTGTTGTTATAGTTTCTGAAATTAGTTTTTGTATGGGTGGATTTAGCTGAAATGTGCTATTGTCTTGAAGCACCTTCATCCGCTCTTGAGCTTGATGTAGGGCCGAGCTAGGCACCTTAATCTGCTCGATATATTGTTGTACAGAGTTGGGTTTGACAATTTGAGCGACTGCCTTAATCTGCTCGATATATTGTTGTACAGAGTTGGGTTTGACAATTTGAGCGACTGCCTTCATCTGCTCGTCCATCAATTGTTTTACAGAGTTGGGTTTGACAATTTGAGCGACTGCCTTCATCTGCTCGTCCATCAATTGTTTTACAGAGTTGGGTTTGACAATTTGAGCGACTGCCTTCATTAACTCAGAGTTACGCATCTTCATTTGGTCTAGGGAGTGCATGACAGAATTAGAAATTTGTATTTGTTCAATAGCTTGTCTTAAACTGTCGTTATCCTGCTCATCAACCAACTCAATATCAGCAATAGCATTTGTTTCTTCGATAGATTTTGGGTCAATCTCAACCATTAATTTATCCTTAGCTATTTGAAGAAAATCTTGAGTTTGATACATCCAAAATGGCTGGTGTACATACTCATGAAATTCGCGCCTTAGCTCAACGTGCGGAGAAATTATTTTGCCATTTTTCTTGATCCACCAATCTACTTTCTTTTCTCCAGTTACGAAAATAATTGGTCGAGATTCTTTTTTGGCAAATTCTAATATTTGCTTCCACAAGATAAAGTCTCCATACTTCCGTTCATCCTCCTTTTCTTCAGCATCCCTAAAACCAGGAGGCTTAGATATTTTATATCTATCTTCACCTTCTTTGTATAAATCTGGCAATTTTTGCTTGTCAAATGGTTGTCCTACTTTTGAATCAAACAATAAAAGAAGTTTCTTTAGAATGCTGTCTTCATCTGAATTCGGTGAAGAATGATCGCTCTTAATTTTTTCTATCTTTTCTCGGAAAACTTTTTCGACATTATCAACTGCATCAAGATAGTTCTTCTGCTCGGAAAATAAGGATTCTACCTCAGCAGCTACTATCCTTCCTGCTTGGCTGAACTCACCCTTAAGACTACTAAAGCTCTGTTGTTTTTCTTTCCATTTGTCAAGCGCCGATAGAGCTTTTTGAAAAGATGCTGATTCAGAATCAATTATCTCTTCTCTACGCCTAAAAAATTCATCTGCTACTTGGTAAGGCAACCAAATTCGGTTCTGAATTTGTTGTAGTATGTTTAGAAAATCCTCTGCCGTAGAATGCGATACTCGATATAGGTCGAGGAGGAAATTTGTATCAAAGACAAAAGTAGCATTCTCCCACAGCTTTGAAAAATCATCCTCAGATGGGCGAAGTCTCCAAAAGAACAAGTTTCTCATGTGATTTTAATTTATGTATGAACTCTTAGGAAGTAGATCGAATTATTTCAGAAAAAGGGATTAATGCCTAATCTTTAGTCTTAAGCAGGCTAAGTTATAATTGTATCTCAGATGCGGTAAGATACTTTGTTTAACCTCAAAATAAGTAGCGTTTTGTCCGCACTTTATTCGTCGTCAGGTGTGTCAGAAACGAGACTTTTGATTTGAGTCAACTATTTGGCTGACGACGCACCCTACCGAATGTTACCGAATACTAAACATCGCGTTCTGTCCGCACCCATTTGGTTTGCCGCTTCAGGATAAAACCCAGATACAAAGGGATTTTCCAGAGGATGTAAAAAGGTACGGATAACAGAGTTGACCCGGAAATATCGGCACGCCCGAATTTAGCCCAAGCGCCGACAATTGAAACTAAAATCAGCAATCCTTGTACTGCTAACAAGATAGCAGGAATTGGGGATGTTCCGAAGGTTGCTGCTAGTAATGAGGCTGCAAAAGCTGCTAGCCAAATGGCGACTAACAGCGAAAGGGGAGGGACTGATAAGTCGAGGGCGATCGCCAATAAGTCAAAACGTTTTTGCTGGACAGAAGCTGTTGCAAGGCGGGGAGTTTGAGTTAACAATGTCTGCAAGTGACCGTGTTCCCATCGAGTTCTTTGACTTTTAGCTGCTTCCTGCTGTTGGGGCAAACATCCGGTGACTTTGGCTTCGGGGCAGAATACGGCTGGATGTCCGGCGATCGCCAAATCGAGACTCATCTGCATATCTTCAACTATATTGCCGCTAGCTAGGGAAACAGATCGGATGATTGACCAGGGAAAAGCCATGCCAGTTCCTGTTAGTAATGATGGGTATCCTAACTGTTTTAATCCGCTGGGTCGGACTAAATTTTTAACTAAAAATGCTAAAGCAGAGATGGAATCTTTCGGAGTAGGATTAGGTGGCTGTTCCATTAAATAAGTTGCTTGTACCGGTCGTTTTGAAGCAACTGCAACCCTGGCTAATGTCTCTAATGCGTCTGGCCCACAGATACAGTCTGCGTCAACCATGATTACTACTTCTGGGGGGTCGGATTCGATCGACTGCAAGCCGAAATCCAGTGCGTATCCCTTGCCCTTGCGTTCTGTGTCTTGGCGCTCGATCGCACTTGCACCGCAGTTGCGGGCGATTTGTGCCGTTGCGTCGGTGCAGTTGTCAGCAATCACTAACAGGCGATCGTCTGCTGTTAGCTGCGGCAATATGGTGGAGATTGTGGCGGCAATTCCTGCTGCTTCGTTGTAGGCGGGAATTAAAACTGCTACTTTGGGGCGCGGCGCTTTAGTTTCCGCTGTGGGGCGGAAGCCGGACAACAAAGCTGCACTGCATTCTAAAAATAGAACTGCAACAGGAATTAGCAGGATCAGGGCGATCGCCAAAAGTACAACATCAATAAATAGGAACAACATCTGATTAATTTGCACAATTCTAGTACCTTAATTTGATTTTATTGGCTACGGTCATTGAGTTGATTTAATCAAATTGCACCTTTGTTTACTCAGTCAGCAATATTTAAACTATCAGATTATTTTCGATCAAATAACCGTTGTCACGTTCGTAATGAGGACTTTAGTCCTGACTACAAACCAATTATATTGCAGATTTGTAATGAACACTTTAGTCCTGACTACAAACTAATTATATTATCGTTGCTCGATCGCACATAACATCATATCATGTTGATTCTGACAATGTTAAGTGTATCCATTTAATTAAACCTCAAACACACCCAGGCTTGAGAGACCCGATTTCTTTAAGAAATCGGGTCTCTGGGTGTTCTGTTTTCAACAGGACTAAGCCCAAAAAATGGTTTTAGGCGCTAGTTATACCAGTCAGGTGCGGTGTGCATGGAACCCTACATATATAATAGGTTTTGCGTCCAGCACCGATCGACTTACGCTGCATCCCGGACAGCAACAGGTTCAGATTTTTTTTGGGTGAACTGTGCGGGGGGTACAAACTCTCTGAGATATCTCGACACCGATCGCAAATATCCCACTTCTGCTTGAATAGAATCTACCGTAGAAAGACTCTCAACTAAGTAATCAAATTCATCAGCAGTAACTCCAGCACTGTTCAAGACTTCTTGGTTGAGCCGCCCGTACATTCCTTGCAGGAGGAGTTCGATAATCTCGCGGTAGCTAGCGACTTCCGTTCCGTAACCTTGGAATTTTTTCGGATTGATGCCCCACTGCAAAATTTTCAACAAGTCTTGGGGGGAGCTCCACGCAAAAGAGGAAGCAATCACTTCTTTTTCAGCTGCGACAAGAGCGTGCTTGATTTGCACTTCCGGGAAATCTGAATCGCCAATTAAGCTTTCCAGGTTCGACACTTGTTTCTCTAACACGCGCAAAGAAAAAGGAGCTACTTCTGCACTCACCATGTCGCCAGCCTCGTCAACAATTCTAAAAGGATCTTCCAGAACATTAATTAGGAGGTGAATGTCTGTAGGTTGGCTCCAGTCAAACTGTCCGAGGAAAAACGGTTCTTCGTATCCCGGCAAAAGTCCTTGAAAATAAATCGGCAGATTTTTGCCTGACTCAAGAATTTTATAAAGTGCGACTTCCAAGGTTTCTGTCGGCCAACCCAGATTTCGCACGGCGACAAATTTCAGTTTTCCGGGGATGGACACAACCAGCGCGTTCAGCAATAAATGTACGGCTTCGATTAAATTTTGAGCGGTTACGTAGCGGTGAGGAGCGTGAACATTTACAGTTTTACCTTGCTGTGCTTTTTTGGACATTTGCTCGCAGAACAAGCTATTTTCCAACATATGAGTAAAGCGAACCATCCCGTAAGTGACATTTCCTTCTTGAGCTGCTTTGGTAAATTGCCATTCGGCAAACTTTTTGGAGGCGGCGTAAACTTCGGTGGTAAAATATCGAGATGTTTTGCCTGTGGAAGAGAAGATGCAGTTTTCTGCGCCGTATTCTTCGCACAGTTGGATGACGTGTTTGCATCCTAACAGGCTGGTTGTAACTGTTTCTCGGATTTTGATTTCAGCTAGTCCGGGTTGGCGTTGGGCTGCTAGGTGAAAAACTATTTCTGGTTTTTCTACTTCAAATATGTGTTTCAGCGCCTGGAAGTTGCGAATGTCGGCGGCATAGAAAGTTACTGCACCTTCTCTGTTAAAAAGCGGGAGATTTTCTTCGGGGTTTTGACATCGGGCTTTGTCTGCGGAAATGATTTTAGTTGCGCCTAATTCGAGGAGTTTTTCGATTAAGAAACTGCCGACGCATCCTTCTCCGCCGGTGATGAGGATGGTTTTTCCTTTGATTTTGCGACTGACTGCGGGGGCGTACAGGTGAATGGTGCGCGACCGCACGTCGCTAAAAGGTTCGCTTTCTAATTGTCCGTCGGCTTGATAGGCCCTGATTAACTGTGCGGTCAGAATTTGTAAGGCTGCTAGGATTTCTGGATCTTGCGGTTCGGGGGAACCCGGGGGAACTAGCTGCTGGATGCGATCGATTATTTCCGCTTTACTGGCATTTTCAAACACTTCTTTTGAGTTAAATTCGTTCTTCATTTTTTTGGATCCTTTAAATTCTTGAAATACTGTTGCTGATAAGCGAGTTTTTAAACAGATTTGCCACGGACAGCATCTTTAAAATTCTGCTTGGTTTTATGATTTTTTAGATAGATAGCCACTTAATCGGAAAGACACGTGTTCGGCTCTGCTACTATACCGATTTTCAAGGAAATGAGGTATGCGCTTAACAATTTGAAGCAAAAAAAGGAAGCACCAATGCCCGATGCCCCATGCCCAGGCTCACCTCATTTACCTAAGAAAGGCTATAATTGTTTGTATGAAGCCTACTTGTAGTTTCATTAAGCGCTTTTTTCATCTGCTATTTTTTCACCTGCTATTTTTTTCGAGCTACCAAGTCAGAACTTTCTCTGTCAAATATTTGTCACTACAACTATAAACTTAAGTTGCTGTCTGTTGGCAATACTCATAACTAATCTTTACTATTTCTTTGCAATCACCTGCGAATTTTCACGCAATTTTAAAGTTAATGTAAAGTAGCCTCGGCGTTTAAAAAACTTAACAATATACTTTAGATTAATTTTCCCGTGTTTTACTGAGGAATTAAAATGTGTTTTTTTATACTCAATATACTTAAATTTTAAGTAAAAATATGCAAAAAAATGACATACATTTCGGTCTGCCCCAAAGATTGCTACCTGATTGGTGGGGTAGTTTTGCGATGCCTACCCCTGTATGTGTGCTGCTACCGGGCGCGAATGGTGCGTTCTTTTTTGCTGCCTTCAAAGTCGCGAGCCGACGACGAAGGATCGTAGCCTCCAGTCCGCAAGCGACGGTCTAAATCGCTGGCTTCGGGAGAGGTTTTTGCCGCTTCTTCGATCGTAATTCTGCCTTCAAGCACTAATTTGTAAAGAGCCTGGTTGATAACTTGCATTCCCTCATAGGTATCATTTTCCATCAACCGGGAAGCTTCATCATCAGCACCTTTCATCAAATACTCGTGCATGGCCGGCGTATTCACCAAAATATCGTGAACTGCAACGCGACGGTTGTCAACAGTTGGTAGCAAAAGTTGAGCAATTACCGCTACTAAAGAATCGCAAATTTGAATCCGCATCGCCTGTTGTTCTTCGGGCGGATACATATTCAACAAGCGGTTAATAGCGTTAATGGCGCTGCGAGTGTGGAGAGTTCCCAATACTAAGTGACCCGTTTGAGCTGCTTGCAACGCTGTATTGATGGTAACGCGATCTCGCATTTCCCCGATCAGAATTACATCGGGATCTTCCCGCAAAACTGCCCGCAAAGCCTGCTGAAACTCGTGGGTGTGCAAGCCTACTTCCCGCTGGCTGACCAAGCATTTTTTAGAAGGGTGAATGAATTCGATCGGGTCTTCAATTGTAACTACGTGCTTCTGCTCCATCTGATTGAGATGGTCGATCATCGCAGCTACTGTTGTTGATTTTCCCGAACCTGTAGGCCCGGTAATCAAAATTAATCCCTGGGATTTCAAAATGACATTTTTGAGAACTTCTGGCAACCTTAAGGAGTCGATCGTAGGTATTTCCAAACTAATCAACCGCAATACTATGGCGCCGCCGCTGAGCGAATCAAAACAGTTTAGCCGACACCGCACGAAGCCTGGATAAAAAATTGCTGCGTCTAGTTCTTTGGTAGTTATGAACTGTTTTCGCTGTTCGGGAGTGAGAATTTCGGCTAAATAATGTTCAAAAATTTCTGGCGTTACTTTGGGGTGGCTGGTTGCTACTTGCATCGTGCCCCGAATCCGAAATCGAGGTACTTGACCGACTCGAATGTGAATGTCGGAAGCAGAGGCGGTATGGGCATCTCTGACCATTTGTTCGATCGTACTTACGGGTGTCTCCACAGCTCGCTGCTGGGCCGAGGGGGGCGCACTCGGCGCGGGTGCAGGAGGGGGTGGAGTTACAGCCAAGGGCGGGGGTGGTGGCGGTGTTCGGCGGGCTTGAGCGTCTGGTCGAACGGGTGTAGGATTGTTTAATGGGTTCATTTTTTGGTCTCCAGTCTGGCGATTTTAGATTTTAGATTGCTCGCCTCACGCGGGCCTGATGAACGGAATGAATCCGGGGGTTTGCGATCGGGATGCGGAGGTTGTTTCCAACGTCTGCGGATGAATCCGGGGGCAAGAGACCAAATTGGTTTCGGTCTATGTAGATTTACGGCCCCTAAATGGCTGATTTCCAATTTAATCACTAACTGCTAATTCGCTGCTAAATTATTAGAAGATTTTACAATTAGCCTTTTTAGGACTTGGTTAGATTCCTCAGAACCCCAACTACAAGCCAGAAGTCGGGGTTCTGAAGAGGCTAAAATCAAGTGCGATTGATTAACCATTCCTAACAATTTTAACTACTATGAACATCGGTCACAAAATTGCCGACTGGCTCGAAAATCGCGCTGTCACACCCGCCTACGCGGGTTGGCTGCTCTCGGGGATGACGGTTTTCTTTTTTGGATCGGCGACTAATACAATGGCTGGGTGGCTGTACGCGCTCAGCGGTGGCACTTTGGCGCTGTTGGGAGTAGCGGCGGTTTTGCCGGCCATTTCGCTCCGTTTTTTGGAAGTCCGCCGCCGCCCGATCGAACCGGTGAGTGTCGGTGATAAAATCACGATCGAACTAGAAATCGAAAATCGCGCCCGCGAACCTAAAACCCTGCTGCAAGTGATAGACATCTTGCCGTTTGTTTTGGGAGAACCGGTCGTGAGTCCGATCGAGATGATAGAGCCTGAGAGTACATACACGCATACATACTACTTGGCAGTCCAGCAGCGGGGCGTCTATCGCTGGCAAGAGGTGCACTTGAGGACGGCAGCGCCTTTAGGGTTGTTTTGGTGTCGGCGCAGGCATCCGGTGAAAGCAGTGGCGGTTGTCTACCCGCAGGTTTTGCCGTTGAGGACTTGCCCTTTGATCGATCGGATCGGTCAAGAAGACAGCCCGCAATTTTACGATCGCAGTCGATCGCAAACTGCAACCGTTGGCCTCACCCGCAACCTGAGACCATACCGCCACGGAGACCCCACCCGCCTGATTCACTGGCGTACCAGCGCCCGCTACGGAGAACTGCGGGTAAGAGAGTTAGAAGTTGCAGCCGGTGGTCAAGAAATTATTATTGCTCTCGATAGTGCTGCTGCGTGGCAGCCTGAAGAATTTGAACGAGCGGTGACAGTAGCTGCATCCCTGTACTTCTATGCTAGCAAGCGCCTGTTAAACGTCAAACTTTGGACTGCCGGGACTGGACTTGTGTCCGGCAACCGGGTAGTTTTGGAAACTTTAGCGGCAGTTAATGCTGGGGAAGATGCAGTTGAGCATCGACCAAAACTGCCGATAATTTGGCTGACTCAAAGTTCTGCTAGTTTAAGCACTCTTTCCCCAGGTAGCCGCTGGCTACTTTGGCCGTTGGTAACTGCTGAAACAGGCGAAAAGATGTTAGTAAAAAACGATTTACCCGGTTTACAAATTAGATCCGACCGACCGTTAGAAATTCAGTTGCAAGATTCTTTGGAAACAGCGGTTAGTTATTAATATTGAGTTGATCAGTTTTCCGGTATCCTATCTGGTTCTGTAAAATATCCGCCCAGGGTTTGTAGTGAGGACTTTAGTCCTCAAAGGCAGAGGACTAAAGTCCTCACTACAAACCATTTATTGTAGGGATAATTGACTGGATTTGAGCTCGCCAGCTTTTTCCCATTAAAATCAAATATTTGGGGCGGGCTAAGAGTGTCCGCCCCACAACCTTTTAAATTTAAAGAGATAGTTTAATTTAAATGCCGATCGGCTCGAATCGAACATTTTGCCTCACAATAATCTCAATCCCTGCTAATCTTTCGTGTCGGGGAGAGTTTCGACTACATACTCCGGTACATACTCTGGTGGCTTTTCGGGCAAATTCTGGGATAAATTCTCCGGTGGCTGTTCGAGTCTGACTCGCCGGATCGGGAGATTTGCAACCAGTGCTGTGGCCCGCTGATCGCTAGCGAGCGAAAACTCTGACTCAGTAGTATCGATTTCGACGTAGCGAGACACCACCTCTAGGATTTCTCGGCGCATCGCTTCAACCATTTCTGGACTGAGCTCTGACCGATCGTGGGCTAGAACCAGTTTGAGGCGACGTTTTACTTCGTCGCGACTGTTGTCAGGGGTGCGCGGGAAAAGTCGTTCGAGAAGTGTATATATCATGGCTTTGGTTCAGTTATCAAGGGTTAGGCATAGAAAACTTAACTTTGGGAAAATCTAGGCTGTGGTGTGGGATGGAGTCGCTAGTTGTGAAAGCCGATCGCCAATATTGGCGGCAAATCACAGAATCTTTTTATTAAAAAACTTGCGGAGGCGACTAAAAAAGGTTTCGGGACGAGGATTTAGATCCAGAAATTCAACTTTTTCGCCTTCTAAGCGGCGGGCAATATTGTCGAAGGCAGTTCCAGCTAAAGAGGCTGTTTCTGACAATACTAATGGTTCGCCTCGGTTGGTTGAAACGATGACGCGCTCGTCGTCGGGAACGACGCCTAACAGCGGAATGGCGAGGATTTCCCGCACGTCTTGCACCGACATCATATCATTTGCCAGCACCATTGCGGGTCTGATCCGGTTGACGATCAAGTTGATTTTCTTGACGTTGTTGGCTTCCAGCAGGCCGATGACTCGATCGGCATCTCGGACAGCAGCGATTTCGGGAGTAGTGACAATGATGCCTTCTTGAGCGGGGGCGATCGCATTTTGAAAACCTTGTTCAATTCCAGCAGGAGAGTCGATCAAAATATAGTCGTACTTATTACCCAACATCTCAACAAGTTGCTTCATTTGCTGCGCGCTAATGGCATCTTTCATGCGAGTTTGGGCCGCCGGCAACAGTACCAATCGCGGCTGACGCTTATCTTTAACCAAAGCTTGTTCTAATCGGCACTCTCCTGCGAGCACTTCGAGTGCAGTGTAAACGATGCGATTTTCTAAGCCCAACAGCAAGTCTAAGTTTCTGAGGCCAAAATCGGCATCAATCACGGCAACATTGCGCCCCCGCTTAGCTAAAGCCATGCCAAGATTTGCTGTGGAGGTAGTTTTGCCAACTCCGCCTTTCCCTGATGTAACAACAATAATGCGAGGCATAAGCAATTTTAGATTTTAGATTTTAGATTTAGCGATTGGTAACAACTGTTAACAGTTAACTATTAACAGTCAACTGTTAACTAACCGATTAACATGGATTTGTCAAAATCAGAGGCTCTGCCGATCCTAATTCCTTGAGGCGTCACATAGGCGACTTCCGGGAAAAACTGAGCGGGCGAAGTTTCTGGGCCTCTGGCAACATACTTAGCAATCCTAATCACCATCGGTTCCATCTGCAAGGTCATAATCACGCTTTTGGTATTGCCACCAGCACCGGCATGAACCACGCCCCGCAAACGGCCCCAAACTAGGATATCGCCTCCGGCGATCACTGAGCCGCCGGGATTTACATCTCCCAAAAGTACGACTGTCCCGGGATGGCGAATTTCTACGCCCGATCGCACTGTCATCTGCAAATATAAAGGTTCCGCCAGGGATTGCGGCTTTTCCGTCGGGACTTTACTCAGGGATGAAACGGGAGGCTGCTGTTCTACACAATAGCCGGCGGTGGCTGCGGCAACGGCTGTTTGACGGCGGTTGGTGTGGACTCGTTTGAGTTGCAGTTCGACTTCCAATAGGGCTTCGGCGATTTCTTGTAGTTGACGAATATCTAAGAGTCGATCGCTCGCCATCAATTGTACTTCGGCATTTGCCTGCCAAAAGCGTTCTCCTGCATTCAGCCTAACTTTTAACTGTTGCCAAAGTTCAGTCCAAGTCGAGGCTGCGGCTGTTGGTGCTTCACTGGTGTTAGTTTCTGAGGGTAGTAGCAGCAGTAGCTGTCCATCTTCTGTTTTAAGACGGACTTGCATATCGAGGCTGACTTCGGGTGTCGCTTGAGAGTCTGGGGCAGAAGTGGCTCCGGGGGAGGCATTGGGTGTCATGGGAACGGGTCTGAGTTCGGGTAGGGACAAGTTAAGATCAATATTAGCTCGATTGTTAACTGTTGACTGTTAACTGTTGACTGTTGTTACCAATTCCCCATTACCAATTACCAATTACCAATTACCAATTACCAATTACCAATTACAATTACCAATTACCATATGCAGCAAATAGAACGTTATCACGGCAGTCTTCTCGGTGTGGCAGTTGGTGATGCTCTCGGAACTACTTTATAGTTCTGTCGGCACGGAACTTTTGCACCTATTAACGATCGTCAGGTTGGGCGATCACAATTAGTCGATCGTACTTTAATTGCAGGTTTTGGCGATCGGCTTTTGACTTAAGTGCGTTTCCACCTTTTTGGTTTTGCTAATAACTAGCAACTTGAGTTAAAATAGACAGATTTACACAAAAATTTCTGGTTGAAGGTTGATAAAATGGTACTCGAAGCCCCGCCTATCAAAGCCAAACGAACCGTCACCTGGGAACCCCTACCAGCTAACTACATATTACCCGACGATCCTGTGGAAAATATTCAACAACCTCCTCTCGCCGCTGGTCTCACCGATGCACTGGGAGCCGCAGGACTTATTGGGTCAGAAATGCTGATGGCCTCTAATTTGGGGCTAGTCGCCACAGTTAATAAAAAGATTGTAGTCAAAGCTCCAGACTGGTTTTATGTGCCACAAGTGCATCCTTTAGCAGAGGGAGTAATTCGTCGCAGTTATACTCCTCATACTGAAGGTGCTAATGTGGCGATCGTGATGGAGTTTCTTTCTGAAGCAGAGGGAGGAGAATTATCAGTCAGAGCAACTCCGCCCTATGGCAAACTCCACTTTTACGAACAGATTCTGCAAGTACCTACTTATGTCACTTACGATCCCTATGAAGGTATTTTAGAAGTGCGCTGTTTGCAAGATGGACGGTATGTTTTACATTCCGCCAATGAGCAGGGGCGCGTCTGGATTCCACAACTGGAACTATATCTGGGGATTTGGTCGGGGGAACGGTTAGCACAAACCATGAACTGGCTGCGCTGGTGGGATAACTCAGGTAATTTGTTGCTGTGGAGTTCAGAACAAGCACAGCAGGAAAGCCAAAGGGCACAGCTGGAACGCCAAAGAGCTGACCAGGAAACTCAAAGGGCTGACCAGGAAACTCAAAGAGCTGACCAGGAAACTCAAAGAGCTGACCAGGAAACTCAAAGGGCTGACCAGGAACGCCAAAGGGCTGAGATCGAAAGCCAAAAGGCGCAACGATTGGCCGCGAAGTTGCGCGAATTGGGAGTTGATCCTGATTGAAGGCTGATTGAAGGCTGATTCGTTCTTTGAGAGCTCCGACTTCTTGGAGAAGTCGGAACTCTGGGTGTTTAATATTAAATATTAAATAATTGTCTTGACTTGTGTAGCAATTTGTGATATTACAATCCGCCTTCCCTCGATAAAAAAAAATTATGAATAAATCTTAAATTTTTATTAAATTTCGTATTATAATTTTGATAAGTTTCAACTAAGTATTTATTCTTAACCATGATAGCGGATCAATTTCCTTGGCTGACCGCAATTGTCATCCTACCCCTAGTAGCTTCCATCGCCATCCCTTTTCTGCCCGATACAAACGGCAAAACTGTGCGTTGGTACGCCCTGGGCGTCGGAATTGCGGATTTTGTATTAATGTGCTGGGTGTTTTGGACTCATTACGATCCGAGCATCTCCACTTTCCAAATCGTAGAACAATATTCCTGGATACCTTCTTTAGGTCTCAACTGGTCTGTTTCGGTTGACGGATTGTCAGTCCCGCTGGTACTTTTGGCAGGACTGGTGACGACATTATCAATCTTTGCAGCCTGGGAAGTCGATCGCAAACCGAGACTTTTCTACTTCCTGATGCTGGTGATGTACTCCGCACAAATAGGAGTCTTCGTCGCTCAAGACATCATGCTGCTGTTCATTGTCTGGGAACTAGAACTAATTCCGGTTTACCTGCTAATCTCGATTTGGGGCGGACAAAACCGCCGCTACGCAGCTACCAAATTCTTGATTTATACCGCAGGCGCTTCAATTTTCATTTTAATCGCAGCTTTAGCAATGGGATTCTACGGCGGAGGTACTCCCACCTTCGACATGGTAGAACTAGGCTTGAAAGACTACCCGCTGGGTTTAGAATTACTGCTTTATGCGGGATTGTTCATTGCTTTCGGCGTGAAACTAGCTATTTTCCCCTTCCACACTTGGCTACCTGATGCCCACGGTGAAGCATCTTCTCCTGTGTCGATGATTCTTGCCGGTGTGCTGTTAAAAATGGGCGGATACGGCCTGATTCGCCTCAACTTAGAACTCCTTCCCAAAGCACACGTTTACTTTGCACCGATTATGGCGGTGCTCGGCGTAGTCAATATTATCTACGGGGCGCTCAATTCCTTCGGCCAATCGAACATGAAGCGTCGCCTAGCGAATTCGTCGATTTCTCACATGGGCTTCGTGCTCCTCGGTATTGCTTCCTTCACGGATTTGGGAATCAACGGGGCGCTGCTGCAAATGATTTCCCACGGTTTAATCGCCTCAGTATTGTTTTTCCTGGCCGGCGTTACTTACGATCGCACCCATACAATGGTTATGGATGAAATGGGCGAGATTGGCAAAGTCATGCCCAAAGTGTTTGCCTTGTTTACCGCAGGTGCTCTGGCTTCCTTAGCACTTCCGGGTATGAGCGGTTTTGCTAGCGAACTTTCGGTATTTGTCGGTGTAGCAACTAGCGATATCTACAGCGATTCTTTCCGCGCAGTGATTGTGTTGCTGGCGGCGGTAGGAGTGATTTTGACACCGATTTATTTGCTCTCGATGCTGCGCCAGCTATTTTATAACTGTGGCACACTAGCGGCTTGCGACCTTGAGGATCTAAATTTGCAGAACCAGAGAGACAATCTGGATGAAGCAGTTTGTTTTGGTAATAGTTGCGTTTTGCCTGGTGATGCACCGTTTATTGATGCTCAACCTCGCGAAGTGGCGATCGCATTTTGCTTTTTAATCCCGATTGTCGGCATTGGTTTCTATCCCAAGATGGCAATGCAGGTTTATGATGCCAAGACTGTCGCAGTCAACGCAGAAGTCAGGGAATCTTACATCCAAATTGCTCAAGTAAATCCGAGGATTTATGCGGAAGCACTTTTGCTTCCCAAAATTGCAGAAGCTCAAAGAGCGCCTGCTTTGGGTAAAATTACAGGCTCTGAATCTGCCTCGGTTTTGGGCATTGTCAAATAATCAAACTTAGTTTTTGTTGAAAATGCGCGATCGCTTTTGTTAAAGGGCGATCGCTTTTTTGTTAGCACTGAAGTTCGGCAATAATCTGCGCCAGATTTTCCCTCGCATATCCCATTTCTATGGTCGATTTATGCTCCAGCTCAGAGGCAATTTTTTTCAAGATCTTCAGCGGTTCTTCAAAGCCTGTAGTTTTCATGAACAACACTTGCAGGCGATTTTTAACTAATTCTAAAATAGAATTACTTCGACGCTCTTTACTTTGTTTTCCTGTAGCAATACTCATGCTCAGATTGTGAGTTTTCAACAGACGCATTCTTTCTATTCCTTGCGTCTTAATCGTCTCCAAAATCTCCACTCGAATGCGATCGGCTAATCGGTCGCTCACATACTGCACGATCAAGGGCCCAAGCATAAAAACCGTTTCTGTGTCCTCACTGATTTTGTCAATCAGCGACCTGCGACACAGAGAATCGAGATTTTTTAGCAAATCCGAAAGCGACGAATTGACCAACATCTGCTCTCGCAAAGTCCCCAGCGAAATCGGACTTTGAGCAATCGCCAGCCAGTAGGCAATCTCTTGTTCAGAACTTGACATTCGATCGAACTGCTGCGCGAGCAAATTGCTGATATGTTCTTCAATAAATAACGCCGTTGCTTCCAAAAACTTTAAAACATAACCGTCAAAAAACTCGTCAATCGTTGTCGCCACAATCTTTAACGCTAACAGATTACCTCCGTACCGGGCTAACAAGATTTCCAACTCTTTGTCTTGAACTGACAAACCTTTTTCTTGGAAAATCTCCCGCACAATTTCTGCGGAAATAGCCGGTTTTAAAGAGCGCACTTTTTCTCCCGCCAGCAAAGTCAGTTCCGTAGGTTCTTCTGAACTAACTAGCACCAAACAGCTATTGTGATTGACTTCACATAGCCGCACAATTAAATCTCGATATCCTTCGCAACCTTCGCGGTAATTTCCTGCTAATTCTTCGGGTTTGAGAAGTGCTTCAAAATCGTCTAAAATTAGCAGACAGCGTTGTTTCCGTAAATACTCGACCAAGCGTGAAATCTTGCCGTTGAGGTCGATGGGCACATCGGGTTTTTGCTGGTTAGAAAAAAGTTGAATTAAGTCGGTTAGGAAGTCTGATGGTGCTGGAGTCGATCGCAGCGATCGCCAAATCACAAAATCAAACTCATTCTGTACCTGCTTTGCCAACTGCACCGACAGAGTTGTTTTGCCACTACCGACGGAACCCAGCAACGCTACCAGGCGACAATTATCCGATACAATGAATTGCTTTAAAGTAGTTAATTCTTCAGTTCGTCCGTAAAAAACTGCAACATCCGGTGCTTGGCCCCAATCGGACTGTTGGCCCGCAATCGCCATTTTGAATAGAGAACCTTTACCTCCACTGAAATCGCTCATTCCCTGCTCGGCGTGGTATGAAAAGAGTAACTGATGTCTCAATTCCGACAGCTTTCCAGGCCCGTTCCCCCCAATCTGAAACTTTTTGTAAACTTCGCCTAATCTTTTGCGAACGGCGATGTCGCTAATGCCCAGCTTAGTTGCGATTGTCGCCGTAGATTGACCGTCGAGAGCCATAAATACAGTTTCTAACTCGGCATCTGTGACTGCGCGCTGTTTGGCGATCGTTTGCACAAAGTTTTGAGGAATCGGAGTAGTCAAGGTAGGAATCTCGCCTATACTAAAAATCTATCTTATATTATATTCTGTGAGCCTGAATCGGCGAAGAATTCAAACTGACTATTTTCCAATACGGTTCACTTAAGACAGATCCCCCCTAACCCCCCTTAAAAAAGGGGGGGACAGGGGGGGTCAAAGTCCCCCTACAACCAGGGGGATTTAGGGGGATCTCCGGCGCATAAATAGTGTTAAGTGAACCGTATTGGACTATTTTCAGCTTGCTTGTGTCGTCGCGCTGCTTTAGAACCCAGACTTGTTAAAAAAGTCGGAAGTCTGGGTATTCTGTTTTTTTTCAATCAGGCAAAAGCACTGGTGCTAGCCCGGTATTCTTCGGCGGAAACCAAACGCCAACTCCCATCACCCAACAGTTCCAAAACCTGCTGGTGATATTTCACTAAACTCGATCGGTGGCCGACACTCACAAACGTAGTTTTAGTTGCTTGCAACTGTTCATATAAATGTTGCTCGTTCTTCAAATCCAAAGCACTTGTGGCTTCATCCAAAATAGCGTATCGCGGTTGAGTTAACAACAATCTAGCAAAAGCTAAACGCTGCTGTTCTCCTAAAGATAAAACATCAGCCCAATCTAAATCCGCATCAAAACCGCCCAATCTGTCCGGCAAATCTGCTAAGTTTACTGATGCCAAAACTGCGCGCAATTTTTCCTCGTCAACCTCGCTGCTGGTGTTGGGATACAGAAGCTGCGATCGCAAACTACCCAAAATCATATAAGGACGCTGTGGCAAAAACAGCATTTCTCCCAATTCCGGCCGCGCCAAACGACCCGTTCCCGAGTCCCACAAACCCGCAATTGCCCGCAGCAAAGAACTCTTCCCAGCACCGCTTTCACCTACAATTAACAGGCCTTCACCGGGCTGCACTGCTAGGGACAAATCACTAATTAAAGTCTTTTGATGTTTCGGCGTATCTAAAGTAACGTGTTCCAGGAACAACTGCGAATCCACTACTACATCTATAGCAGTTCCTCCGGCACGAGATACCGCTCTTTCTGCTTCCAAAGTATCTGTAAATACAGTCAAACGATTGATACTAGCTGCAAAAGACGAGAGCGTTTCAATTCGATTCACAATCACAGAAAAAGCGCGTAAAACCAGAGTGAAAGCAAAACCAGCTTGACTGATATCTCCAAACTGGATTGTACCGCTTTGGTCGGCAAAGTAAGCTGGAGCCAGAAACAAAGCCGGAATAATCACAACAGCATATCCGTATCCGGTTGTAAAATAATCCAAGTTCCGCTGCCACCCAATTAGCAAATTAAAATTGCGAAATACTTCCACAAATCGCTGTTTTATTTGCACCGATTCTTGCTCTTCTCCTCTATAAAAAGCAATAGATTCAGCATTGTCGCGAATGTGAACCAGTCCGTAGCGGAAGTTTGCTTCTTTTTTAAGTTGCTCAAAATTCAGAGGTACTAATTTTTGACCAAAAACTATAGTGGCGGTTGTTCCCAAAATAGCATAGACAATCAGGAATATCGAAAGTTCTTTTGAAATCGACCAGAGAATACCGGTGAAAGATATAACATCAACTATTGATCCCAGGATCACGAGTAGAAACGTCAAACTTGTCTGGGTAAATGATTTGATATCTTCAGCGATTCGCTGGTCGGGATTGTCTATTTCTTTGTGTGAGTTGATTTCGTAATAAGCCCGATCGTGAAAATACTTGTTGAGGAACTTATTAGTCATCCACTCCCGCCAGTAGAGACCCAATTTATCTTGGGTATAGCGATAAATTACCACAATGGGAGTGCCGACTACAAAGACGCCTGCATAGACAAAAAGATACTTCCAATAATTGAGCTGATCTTTCTTTGCCAGTGCTGTATCAAAAAAGTTGCTGACGTAACTAATTATTACATTCAAGCCGCTGACTGACAGGGACAAGAACAGCAATAAAGCCAATAATGCCCACGACTGCCAATGCGGGAGCAGTCTGCTTTTGAACAAGACAAAAGCGCTGAAAGGAATAATTAGCATGAAAGCAATAATGATAATTGTTGGGGAATTAATAATTCCTTGCAACAAACTAACTAACCCAGCAGCAATATTATTGACAAAAGCTGGAAAAAGAGCTTGACCTAGCAAACATACAATACTTACAGCGACAAACATCGCAGCGAAGAGAAATATCAACAACAGCACTACTAATCCCAGAAATACTTTGCCTCCCCCTGGTTCTAGAGGATAAAAATAAGGCTGAGCGATCGCAATAAATCTCTCCCACAACTGACGGTCAAATCGATTCATCTTTGATGTTTGCAAAATTACTTCAACTGTTCTAACATATCAAGTCTTGTGACTAACTGTCGCAGTAATTTATTCGAGAGTTTAGCGAAAAAATTGGTCTCACCCACAGACGGATAGTTGTTTTCCGATTTAAGTCGTGGACAGATCCAAAAATGGGACGTTAGTTGTGGAGCCAATCTCAAATCTACAATCTAAAATCTCACATCGATGGCTTCAGAAGCAGTCGCGCTTTCGCCGATCGACTCCGGCTGCGATCGGCTACCGTAAAACCGCTGGCTAATCCCTAAAATTACTTGTTTCATTACCCAATACAAAACAGCTATTACTACAAAGGTTGCAGCCATTACTACAACCGGACGCTTACCAATCAAATCATTCATTACGGTGTTAACCAGCGCATCGGGATTAGTCAGGATATCCCAAGTGTTGAAGCGGATAAATCGCCCTAAATAAATGCCGATCGCCGAAAGTGCGTGTATCGTTATCTCCGTTGGCAGGATAAATCTACTCCAACCCTGTTGCTTCAAATAGTAACCCAAATTCATCACAGACAGCACGTAAGCCCCAAACCCCACCAGCATAAACGCCAGATATTGGGGAATCAAAGCCAATGTTACCACCCACACCGATCGCCCTTCTTTAATCTGCTCGATCAGGTGAATGATATCAGTTAAAACGTAGGGCGCATTCGGCAAAAATCCGATAAACCAGAAAAAACCGCCCCACCAGCGGAGAGAACGAACTCCGCGCTGCCGCAGTACCCAGACATCTAAAGCCATCAGTGCGAGTGTAATGCCGATCGCCCCCAAAACGTAAGTTTTGCCCACATCTTGCACAATGTGCTTCAGATAGCCCAAAACATGGCGCGTGCTGGGCAAAAAAGTAGCGCCCAAGAGCACGCCCGTACCCCACAGCAGCCAGCGCGATCGGGGTTTGCGAAACAGCCAAAAACTCAGCGCTAGCGGTACTAAAGCTAAAAACAAATTCCAAGACATCCAGCGGACATTGTGTCCCATTGCTTCGATCGCTTCCAGGATTAATCCCATCATGTCAATTTTTTTGCAATTAAAGGTTGATGCAGCACCGCGAACAGCGCAGATTGAATCTATCTTAGTCGTTATAGCATTCGGCAGAAGCAAGAGGAGCGATGTGAAGTTCGGCCGACTTGTTAATTTGTAGGGTGCCTCAGTTGGTGGCTGCTGGAGGAAGCGGCTGAAAATTTGGCTATGAGTCAATACGGTTCAGATAAGACATATCCCCCCTAGCCCCCCTTAAAAAAGGGGGAACAAGAAGTTGCTCAAAGTCCCCCGACTATCAGGGGGATTTAGGGGGATCTTCGGCGAATTAACAGTGTTATCTGCACCGTATTCGGCAATCAGTTTACCAGAAAGAATTGGTTGAAAGCCTCTCCCTTTGAGGGAGAAATTAAAATCAGACTATTCATTACTCCAATCCTCTTCCTTCTAGGTAGAGGTCGCTCTAAAACTGTCAACTCTCAACTGTTGAAGCATTCTACTCTTTATACATTTTAGCGATCGGAATCTCGATCTGAAAAGTCGTTCCTGTTCCTAGAGACGAAATACACTCTATCTTTCCCTGATGTTTTTCCACAACAATCGAGTGCGAAATAGACATTCCCAATCCCGTACCTTTCCCCACTTCTTTCGTCGTAAAAAACGGATTGAAAATGCGATCTCTCACATTTTCAGGGATGCCCGTGCCATTGTCGGAAATTTCCACGATTACCGTTTTATAAGTTGTCATCATAGTGCAAATAGAAATGCGGCCGGGATTTGTCTCTGCTTCCGCAACAGATAACTTTTGATAGCGTTCTTCAATAGCATCAATGCCATTGACAATAATATTCATAAACACCTGATTCAGTTGGCTGGCGTAGCACTCGACCAGCGGCAGTTTACCGAAATCCTTAATTACTTCTATTTCCGAGCGGCAGTCCCGACTCTTCAAGCGGTGCTGCAAAATTAACAAAGTGCTCTCAATTCCCGCGTGAATATCCACCGGCTTCATTGCCGATTCGTCCAGTCGCGAGAAATTTCTGAGAGACAAAACAATTTGCCGGATGCGCTCGGTTCCTACCTGCATCGAACCCACAAGTTTTCTTAAATCCCCAGCCATGAAATCCAAATCAATCTCTTGAATGCGATCGAGAATTTTGGAATTAGGTTCGGGATACTCATGTTCGTAAAGAGTCACCAGATCCAGCAACTGTTTTGTATACTGGTTGAGATAAGCAATGTTAGCGTGAATGAAGTTAACGGGATTATTAATTTCGTGAGCGATGCCGGCAACTAAGTGTCCCAAAGAAGACATTTTTTCAGTTTGAACGAGCTGAGTTTGAGTAGAGCGCAATGACCGGAGCGCTTGTTCGAGCTGCTGAGCTCTTTCCCTTTCTCTCACCTCACTTTGTTGGAGTGCTTCCTCTGATTGTTTGCGCCTCGTAATATCCTGAGCAAATCCAATTATTACCTTGGGCTGACCGTCCGCATTCCTACTAAAAATAGTATCCCGACTTTGCAGCCAAAACCATCGATCGTTCGCGGCCTGCATCCGATACTCAATTTCCACAATTTCGCCATCTTGAATTTCTGCGAAGCTAGCGTGATGTTCCACAATTTTCGCCATGTCTTCCGGGTCGAGCAACTGAGGCATCAGCATCGGTCCCATTTCTTGAATTTCGTCAAATGTATAACCCAAAAGTGTTCCTACCGAAGAATTAGCGTAGATATTTCGCTGTTTTTCCAAGTCGTATAGATATAAAATTCCGGGAGTAGCATCGGCTATTTTTTTGATAAATTGCTGGCTTTCTTGCAAAGCTGATTCAGCTTGTTTGCGATCGGTAACATCAATGGTAATACCGTCCCAAAGAATATCGCCGTTTTCTTTAGCTTCGGGACGCGAAACTATCTGAAACCACCGAATCTTGCCGTTCGGCAGCACCATCCGTCCTTCCCACTGCCAAGGTTGCAAAGTTTGCGCTGAAATAGCAACAGATTCGTCATGATTTTGGCGGTCTTCGGAATGAATCAAATCTGTTATCAAAGCCGCATTTTGCAGCACATATTCTGGTTCCAACTCAAAAAGTTGCCGGCAAGCAGGACTTATGTAAAGGAAACTGGAAGAGCTATCTGCACGCAACAAAAATTGATAAATTACTCCCGGCAAATTAGCCGAAAGCTTTTGAAATCTGCTCTCGCTTTCCCTCAAGTCTTCCTCTGCTTCCTGGCGTTCGGCAATTTCTGTTTGCAACTGCACAAAAGCTGTGCTCAATTCCGATGTCCGCTCGATCACTCTATTTTCTAAGTCTTCATTCAATTGTTGAAGACTTTCTTCTGCTTGTTTGCGCTCGATCGCAATTCCGGCTAAATTATTGACCGCTTCGATCAATTCCAGCTCAAATTTTTGGGGACTGCGCGGTTGGGCATAATACATGGCAAAAGTCCCCAAAACTTGCCCCCCAGATGAGAGAATCGGAGTAGACCAGCAAGCTCTCAGCCCAAAACCCAAAGCTAAATCTCGAAAGTTTTGCCACAAAGGATCGCTGGCAATATCTGTAACGATCACCTGTTCGCGACGGTAGACAGCAGTGCCGCAAGAACCGACATTCGGGCCGATCGGTATACCATTCACAGCAGCATTGTAAGTTTCTGGCAAACTCGGCGCGGCTCCGTGTCGCAGGTGTTGACCGTCTTTATCTAACAGCAAAATCGAACCCCTGACATCTCTAGATTGCTGTTCGATAAGTTTAAGTAAAGTATTTAAAGTTTCGGCGAGAGGATCGCCCTTAGCAATCATTTCTAAAATTTGTTTTTGACCTGCCAACCAATTTTCCGCCTGCTTGCGCGACGTAATGTCGCGGGCGATCCAAATAACAGTATTTTCCTGCATTGGCGAAATGTTAGCAGTAAACCAAATATCTTTGTCGCCAATTTGCAGGCTGTATTCTATTGAATGCGTCTGCTTTGTGTCGGCGGTAAGTTGAATTTGACTGAGGAAAAAATCTGCTGTTTCTGGTGGCATGATATCGTGCAGAGTTTTGCCGATAAGTTCGATCGGCGGTTTGTACAAAAGTTCGGGATTTGTGGGCGCAATTTTTAGATAGCGTCCCTCCCGATCGATCGCAAAAATTACGTCGTTCATGGCTGCAAACAAAGCCCGCAATTCTGCTTCAGAATCTTGGAGGGCGATTTCAGCTTTTTTGCGATCGCTAATGTCTGTGCCAACGGACAGCAGCCCGATCGAGCGTCCTTTCGCATCGAGCAAAGGTGTGTTTCTCCACGCTACCCAGACTTTTTCGCCATTGCGGCGGATGTGTTCATTTTCGTGTTTGAAATATTTGTGCGACTGTTGCAAACAGTCTCGAATCATTTTTGCTAAGTCATTTTTCGACAAATTGGCTGGATCTATAATTGTGCCGATCGCACTTTTGCCAACTATTTCGGCTTCTGAATATCCGAAAAAAGTTTCAGCAAACTCGTTAAAAAAAGTAATTTTGCCTTGACTGTCTAACTGCATAATAATGCTGTTAGCATTTTCAACCAGTTGTCGGTACTTAGCCTCGCTTGCCCGCAATTTCTCCGGCCCGTACACCCAGCTAAAGGCCAGCACCCCGCTCAAAAGTGCCAACAACCCGCCTCCGGCGAGCAAAAATCCGCGCAGCGGCGAAGTCGCAGCCCATCCTCCCGTCGGAATTGCTGCCAACTGCCAGGAACCGTTGGGCAAAGTCACTTCCAGAACCACGGGATTGTCCTGAAAAATCGACTTGTCGCCGAAAAACACCTCGCCGGACACTCCTCTGGCGTCTTTGCCCTGTAAAGCGTATTGCAGCTTGGCTGAGGAATCGTTGAGTCCCGCTTCCTCGATCAGGGCGCTTTTTTCGATAACCAAGCCTGCCAAGCCCCAGTAAACTCCGGTTTCGGGATCTGCGCCGGAGGGTGTCAGAAAAATGGGCGATCGACTGACGAACCCCACGCCCCCCTCTAATAATTGCACGGGCCCGGCAAGCAAAGTTTTTCTGGTGTTGATGACATCTTCGACCATTTCGCGCTGTTCGGGTACCGCCGTTAAGTCAACCCCGATCGCCGTTTCATTTCCTTCGCGCGGATAAATGTAAGCGATCGTCGTGCCTTTAACTAAAGTGATGTTGCGAATGCCGGTTTGCTGTGCCAGCAGAATTCTCGCCGTCGCTGCAAACTCGGCTTCGGTAATTTTTGGGTTGTTGGAAATGTAAGCCACCAAACCCCGCATCAAAAACAGCCGGGAATTCAAAGAGCCTTCGAGTTTAGAACGGACTGTGCTGAGCCGATCGATCGTGCTGGCGCGGTTGTGCTGCAAAAATCGCTGTTGTTCCGATCGGTCTAAAATGCAAACTCCGACCAAAATTGCTAGTGATGCCGAAATTGCGGCTAAATACGGTGAAATTTGGAATTTTCTAACCTTAAAGTATTCCATCTGCCAGCAGTTAAGGTATATTTTTACGTCTTTAGATAGATTTAGTTTAGTTCGATTTTTCTACGCAGATGCAAGATTCCGGCCATAACTGGCTTTTGATATCAATTGGGTTCTTCATCGGAATGATATAAACGGAGGACACGGCTTGGCCTTTGTCCCTACAATTGATTGTGGTAGGGACACGGCAGTGCCGTGTCCTCTGTATCATTTCGGTGCAGCCGGAATTGATATGCCAAGTCGGCGCGAGTTTTTTTTTGTATTCTAGGACGCCCGCCGCCGATCGCTCCCACCGGCCCGATCGCGCATCCGAAAGACGGGATTTATTGGTTAAAATAAGGTTAGCAATAATTTTTTCAGCGCTGGGCGCGAATCATTCATAGAGGCAATTTGATGCAAGAACAGTTGATGGAAGCGATCGCACCCTACCGCGATCGAGTAGATTATCTAGAAGTTCGCCTCGAACAAAGCGAATCAACAGCGATTAGTTTTCGCGGCCCTCAGTTAGATGCTGTCAACCGCAGTTTTAGTCTCGCCGGCGGCATCCGCGCCTGTCACAAAGGCGGCTGGAGTTTTGTAACTTTCAACGGTTTAGCTGAGTTAAAAGCCCGCATTGAAGAAGCTGTCGTTCAATCTCGGTTAGTTGGTAGCGAAAAAACTGTACTGGCAGATGTTACCCCGATTCAAGATTATGTAGCGGTGGAATTGGGTCGCGATCCGCGCTCTATCACTCTAGCCGAAAAGCGGAAGTTGCTCGAATCTTACAACCAGTTGCTGTTAGATTATGACCCGCGAATTCAAACGACAATGGCTGGTTACAGCGACAGATTCGGAATTACTTATTTTGTGAATTCTCAAGGCACTTCGATCGCTCAAGAGCGGTTGGATGTGACCGGGCGCTTTGGGGCGATCGCCCGCAATGAAGATGGTGTCGTCCGACAAGGGTTTGAATCGATTCATTCGCGATCGGACTACAATGTCTTGACAAATATCGAAGATCGTGTTAAGAGTGCAGCCGTGCGAGCTGTCGGTCAACTAGAAGCAAAATCGGTAAAAGGCGGTCAGTATCCAGTGATTTTAGACCCTTATTTGTCAGGGGTGTTTATTCACGAAGCTTTCGGCCATTTGTCGGAAGCCGACGGCATTTACGAAAACCCGAAAATGCAGGAATTGCTGACTTTGGGCAAACCAGTGGCGATCGAACAATTGAATGTAATTGATGACGCCACAGTGCCAGGATTGCCGGGAACATTGAAATACGACGACGAAGGTGTGCCCGCTCAGTGCAAGCATTTAATCAAAAATGGAGTTTTAGCATCTCGGATGCACAATCGCGAGACTGCGGGCAAAATGGGCGAAAGTCCGACGGGAAATGCCCGGGCTCTAAGCGCTAGTTTTATGCCGTTGGTGCGGATGACTAATACGGCGATCGAATCGGGCGAACATTCTTTTGACGAAATGGTTGGCGACATTGAGGAAGGAGTCTATGCAGTGCGGATGTTGGGAGGACAAACCAACGGCGAAATGTTTACCTTTGCCGCAGCCGAAGGGTTCATGATCCGCAATGGCAAATTGGCCGAACCGGTGAGCGATGTCACTTTAAGCGGCAATGTATTTCAGACTTTAAAGGATATTGAGTCGATCGGCAACGACTCAGTTTATGCCTACGGCGGTTGCGGTAAAGGTGGCCAAAACGGTTTGTCCGTAAGCGTCGGCGGCCCCCATCTGCGGATTAAAAACGTCGTCGTCGGAGGAAGATAAAACGTTTTGAGTTTTGAACTCAACAGTTTTTTGTCTCCGTCAGGTGCAACCTAAGTACCCGAAAGTTTAGGTAATATCAATTCCGGTTTCATCGAATTAATACAACCCGAAATCAGGACACGGCAGTGCCGTTTCCCTACCGTGATTATTGGTAGGTAAACGGCACTGCCGTCTCCTCTTCTATCATTCCGGCGCAGCCGGAATTGAGATAAGGTGCTGAAAGTTCAATAAAAAACCCGGTTTCTTCAAGAAACCGGGTTTTTTATGACCAACTAAGAGAGGAGTGAAAAATTAAAGGTAGCGGTTGCGGGAATTCTGCATTTCTCGCACAACCGCTCTCAACCAAACTCCAGGCAAATTTTAGTTGCAGCTTCTTACAACTGTCTCATTTCGTCTTCAAGGACGCGAACCAAATCTTGGTTGCCGCTGGCTCTGGCTACTTCTATGCGGTGCGTCAGTTGCTTCTGAATATTAGCGCGGTGGGTGTCAGCTATTTTTTTTACGTTTTGGCGATTTGTGTTCATGATGGACGTTCCTTATATTTAATTTGGTGTATCGGCTACTTCTTTAATATAGCGCAAACTTTCAAAAAGTATCTAAATTTACAAAAAGTTTACAGTTATTGACCGATCGACCAACACAGCCTATAATATCGGCCATAAGTCAATAGGGATATCTTGACAATCAGAAGTCATTAGTCATTAGTCTGTAGTCATTAGGCCGATGCCCGATGCCCGATGCCCAAGCGCAGTGCACGCCCAACATTTACTGTCAACTCAAAACTTGCCCCAGCGCCTCTACCAACTGCTGAAGGTGTGCGAGCTCGTGAGTTGCCATCAGCGAAATCCGAATTCGACTCACGCTGACAGTCGGAGGCCGAATCGCCACTGCAAAAATACCCATTTCCTTGAGTTTGCTACCAACTCTTAAAGCTGTGGCTGCATCTTTTAACGGCAGACTGAAAATTGGGGAGAGGGAATTGCTAATTGGTAATTGGCGATCGGTAATCGCGCAATATTTCAAAGTTTCAATATTTTGATGCAACCGAACTCTGCGTTCTGGTTCATGCTGGACAATTCTCACAGCTTCCAAAGCGGCCGCCGTGTCAGCAGGAGTCAATGCTGTGGTATAAATCCAACTCGCAGCTCGATTGCGTAGAAAGTCAATTAAAGCAGCAGAACCCGCAACGTAGCCGCCCAAACTTCCCAAAGCTTTGCTCAGCGTGCCAACTTGAATTAGTGGCAATCCCGTACACCCGAAATGTTCTGTGCAACCGCCACCCCTAGCACCGAAAACTCCTGTAGCGTGAGCTTCATCTACTAATACCATGCAGTTAAATTGTTCCGCCAAAGTTAACAACTCTGGGAGCGGACACAAGTCCCCATCCATGCTAAAGACGCTATCGGTAATAATTAAACACTTGCGGTATCTCTCGCGATTTTGCTCTAGTTTGGCTCTTAAATCCTCAAGATTGCAGTGAGTGTACTCTAGCGCAGTTGCACCGCTGAGTGCGGCTCCGTTTTTGAGGCTCGAATGGTTGTACTTGTCAGATAATATCAAATCGCGCTTGCCTACAACGGATGCGATCGCCCCTAAATTCGCCAAATATCCCGAACTGAATACTAAAGCATCTTCCGTTTGTTTTAAATTAGCAATAGCCACCTCTAGCTGTCGGTGGAAATCGCGGTGTCCGCCCACCAACCTCGAACCCGTCGCACCGGTACCAAATTCCTTAGTTGCAGCAATAGCGGCGTGAATTAACCGGTCATCCCCGGCTAGTCCTAGATAATCGTTGCTGGCAAAGTTAATCAGCCTTCGACCTGCTAACTTTACCACAGGGCCAGGGGAACTTTCGATCGATTGTGGCGATCGATACCAATCGGCGCGACGAACAGTGTCCAGAGACTTCTCTATCCAAGCGTAAGGGTCTACATTCATATTGTTGTGCGATCGGGTAATACGTTATATTATCTGGTGATCAGTCCATCGCCATCACAGAAGCATATGCCACTCACTAAAAAATATAGATTAGTCACCCGCAGCGATTTTGACGGTCTTGTCTGTGCGGTTTTGCTCAAAGAACTCGATATGATCGACGAGATTAAATTCGTACATCCTAAAGATATGCAGGATGGAAAAATCGAAATAACAAATAACGATATTAGCACCAATTTACCCTATGTTGAGGGAGTTTATCTAGCTTTCGACCACCATTTCAGCGAAACTCTCAGACACGACAAAATCAAAATCAACCATATCATCGACCCCTATGCAGCCTCCGCAGCTAGGGTGCTCTACAAATATTATGGAGCCAAAGCAAAGTTTCCTGATATTTCCGACGCGATGATGGCGGCAGTTGACAAATCAGACTCCGCTCAATTTGCCAAAGAAGAGGTATTGAATCCAGAAGAATGGGTGCTGTTAAACTTCTTAATGGATGCCCGAACCGGCTTGGGAAGGTTTAAAGAATTTACGGTTTCCAATTATCAGTTAATGATGCAGTTAATCGATTACTGCAAAAATCATGCCATCGAGCAAATATTGCAGCTTCCTGATGTGAAAGAAAGAGTAGAACTCTACTTTGAACAATCAAAAAAATTCAAAGAGCAAATACAGCGCTGCGCCAAAGTTTATGAAAATTTAGTTGTTTTGGATTTGCGTAACGAAGAGGTGATTTATGCGGGGAATCGTTTTGTAATTTACGCTTTGTTCCCTGAGTGCAATATCTCGATTCACGCACTTTGGGGACTGAAACAACAAAATACTGTTTTCGCCGTTGGGAAGTCAATCTTTAACAAAACTTCTAAAACTAATATTGGGGAGTTAATGTTAAAATATGGCGGCGGCGGGCACCAGAATGCCGGAACTTGTCAAATTGAGAATGATAAAGCTAGTAAAGTTTTGAAAGAGTTAATTGCCCAAATCGAGCAAAATGGTTAAATTGGCTTGATCTTTTTGGCACATTCCTAGACGCATACTTTATTGGTAGGGTGTGCAGTGACCACCTTACCAATAGAGCAAAATAGTTGAAGCAGAAGGAAGAAAATCGATGTGAAGAAGGAAGAAGCAGTAACAGCAATCTTTACAGCGATTAAGAATGCGACGCACGCTCGCCCGTCGAAGTGTCCTAACCGTCGGGCGCGGTTGGTATATTTTAATTTTTAGGACTGAAGTCCTTACTACAAACCGGGATTTTTTAGGACTGAAGTCTTTACTACGAAAGGGAGTTTACTCCTCAATGTTTTGAGCTTGTGGGTTTTGAGGGTTGAGGTTTTCTGAACTATTGCTTTTGACTGGTGGCAAATGGTCTACCAAACCCATATCAAAAGCTACATCCGGCAAGTCAGCAACGTTATATTTTCCTGGCTCAAACAATCGCCCGGGAGTAAAACAAGGGTGTTTCAATTCTACCACTTCGCTAGGTGAAAACATTCCCCTAAACATTTTGCGTTCGAGTCCCATAATTTTCGCTCCTAAAACAACTCTCGCATTAATCTTAGCAATTTTTGAGCCGCAGCTTCCCAATTAAATAAATCCGCAGTCTCTCTAGCTTTTTGAGCTACCTGGAAACGCATTGGGTCTTCAACAATTTTTCGCAACTGTTGGCGAACAGACTGAATATTTGGTTCGGCCCAATGAGGAGCATTTCTGATTTTTAGATACTGAGTATCGTAACACTCTCCTACGGGAATTAGATCGTAAGCAATGGGATAGCAGTTAGCGGTATTGGCGTACTCAGTCGGGCCGCCGTACATAGTCATGGCGACGGGTAAACCCGCAGCAAAGGCATCCAAAATCTTGATCGCAAAACCTTCGCCGCGAAACGGAGCTAAAAAAGCATCGGCTGATAAGTATAAATCAGCTAGTTCTGCTTTAGTATAAAATTTAGGCTTTACCTGAACTTTGGATTTTAACTTGCCGAATTGTTTTTCGATATTTACGAGATGTTGCCCTATAAGATCAGGATTTTTGCCACCATCTTTGATAATTAACTCTATGTTGGTATCATCTTTAAACTCTTCATAAAAAGCTTGAATGGCGAGATCCGTGCCAAATCTATACAAATCATAAGAATTGGTCATGTGCAGAATATATTTTACATCTTTTTGGGTTTTTTGGGGTCTGGGAGAATAGAGTTGCGAGATTAAAGGATTGAAGCCGAGAGGCATAACTGATACTTTGTCAGTGGGACATCCAGCTTTGATTAAGACGTTTTTAGAATATTTACTGACGGCTAGTTTGTGGGATGAGTTGTTGACAGCATCATAAATCCAGTAATCATAATCATCATGGTTTTTGGAAAATTCATAATTGATAGCGAAAAGTTCTAAGTTGAGGTGTCCTTTGAGTTCTTTTAAAAAATAGGGTTTCCAGTAATGAGACCATTTGATCTGAAATAAATCTGATGGTGCGGTGTTCATCCACTTCGCTAGCAAATCGTTTTCTTCTGCTGTGGAATTGCGGGTGACGTGAGAGGCAATTTCTGAAGGTTCGACTGAGATCGGAATTCCTATTTTGTCTAAAGTTTTGGCTAGGGATAGGGTAATGTCGGCGAAGGAGTTAAAGTGTTGAAAGCCAACGTTAAAGTGAACCATTTTTATGGGGAATTGGGAATGGGGAATTGGGAATTGGGAATTGGGAATGGGGAATGGGGAATAGGAGGCAGAGCCTCCGGGTATGTATTCCCCGGCAGAGCCAGGGAACAAGACTAATAACTAATAACTAATAACTAATAACTAATTTGCCGATCGCACTAAAATGACTGTACAGTCGCATCCGCGCACCACAGCCTCGGGGATATTCCCATGAATCACTTGCTTCAATAGCCCTTCGCGGCTCGCTCCCAGGACGATCGCATCGCACTCATTGTTTTGAGCCAAATCAATTAAAGCATCAGACACGGACTTAGCGCAAACCGAAGTTGTCACTACTTCACAGCTAACCTTGCGCTTGAGAAACTCCGCCGCTTGTTTTAATTCGAGGCGATCGGACTCTGTAACAGAAGACTGGTGAACCTGACACAATTTAATCTCCGGTAAAGCACTCGCCGCTACCAAAGCAGGTAGCAGCCGCAAAGCTGCTGCTTGCTTGTAACTGCCGCGAATTGGCACTAACCAGCGCTGTAAACCCATTAGCATTTGCAGTCCCAATTCTGGGGTGGGAATGTCTGAATTTGGCAGGGAAGGTTCCGTTTGTGGAGTCCCTGGTGCACCCGGGACGATCGCAAATGTGGAATTTTCTGCGTCGTCAACTACTTGGGCATTTAACTGCCATTCTGTAGACGCATATTCCCGCGCGCTAACCGCCGACAACACATTTTTTTGTTCTGTTACTAATAGCTTCTGGCTCCACTTCACCAAAACCACCTCGCAGCCTGCTTGCCGAATTACGGTATCGACAACATTGCCAAAAATGCGCCCTGTTGTGGAAATTTCGCCTTGCCAGCCCATCAAAATTAGATCGATGTGTCGCTCCCCAATTGTCTCTAAAATCGCGCTAGGAACGTCGTGAGCTACCCGTATTTGAGTATGTACTGGCAAATTCCAATTGCGAACAATGCGCTCGGCTTGTTGCAGCAGGCGGCGGCTTTTGGTTGTCCGCACTGCGGTTTCTGAGGGAGAACTGTTGCGCGGCACTACGATGATTTGTAGGCATTCTAGTTCATAGTTACGATCGCGCGCAATTGCTGCCGCTAGTCGCAGCAAAGCGGGTGCTGTTTGCGGGTTGCTCAGGGGAACCAATAAGCGGCCGTTTCCTACCTGTGGAGCTCTGGTTTGATAGACAACGTAGGAAGGTTCTGGATGGGGGCCTTGGGTTTTTTCTCCGCTGAGGCGATCGGACTCAACTCGAATAATATCACTTCGGGTGATAATTCCGACTAAATGTCGTCCTTCTACAACGGGTAAGCGACTGAGATTGTACTGGGTGAGTCTGTACAAAACCTCGCTTAAAGTATCGTTGGCTTCGACGGTTATTGGCTGTGGCGTCATGAATTCTTTGAGCAGCGAATTGCCGGAGATATTGCGATTTTTGGCATTCGCTAAATCTGTCTGACTAATAATTCCGACCAATTTGCCGTCGTCAACTACTGGAAAACCTCGGTGAGTCGATCGCGAAAAAGCCTGCATCACTTCATCAAAAGTCAGTACACTCGAAAGAGTTTCCACCTGGCGCTGCATCACGTTGGCTGCGTACAAGTCGCTCAAAGCATCAACCGCAGGTTTTTCTTTTGTGAGTTGAATGCCGTTAAACTCCAAAAGGCGATCGTACAAAGAGCCGCTGTCCACTTTTTCTGCAACTAAATAAGCAACTACAGAACAAATCATCAAAGGTAACACTAACTTGAAATCCGCCGTAATTTCAAACACAATAACTACCGCAGTAATTGGCGCTCTAGAAACCGCACAAAAAAACGCTCCCATTCCTGCCAAAGCGTAAGTTACAGGCAAACCAACACCGAGCCAATCTGCCTGGATAATGCCGACTATATGACCTAGTGCAGAACCCATAATTAGGGAAGGTGCAAATAATCCTCCCGGAGCTCCTGAAGCAGCAGATATAATTGTCAGGAAAAAGTGAGCGATAAAAGCAATTAAACTGGTTTGTCCAGTAGCTTCACCAGTTAATAGAAATTCGCGTAGCCCAGTATTGTTACGGAAGTTTTCTGGCAAAGCTGCTATTACTAAACCGCAGATTAATCCAGCTAAAGCCACTCGCCAAGGTAAAGCTAGTTTGAGCTTTTTTCGATTGAATTGCAAACTAGCAATTACCCCTTTGCTGAATAAAGCTCCCAATAATCCTGATAAAACACCTAAGAGTACATAAAATGGGATTTCTCTAGCGGAAAAACTGGTTTGGTACTCTCGCAAATTCAGGTCTAAACTGTCTCCGCCCAAAAGTTGTGAGACAACTGCACCGATGAAAGAAGCGATAATTGCAGTGCCTAAAGTTACTCCAGAAACATCGTGTAGCAGTTCTTCAACGACAAACAAAACTCCTGCAATCGGAGCATTAAAACCAGCAGCTAATCCAGCCGCCGCACCGCAAGCAATCAATTGTCGGCGGTAGTCGGGGGAAGTTGGCATCAAGTGACCAATCCAGCTAGCCAAAGATGCTCCAATTTGGACAGTCGGCCCTTGTCTTCCCAGGGTTAAACCGGAACCAACTGCTAAAATAGTGGTCAAAAGTTTGGCGACAGCTACTCGTAAATTCAAAGAAAGATTGACGCCTCCGAGAGCAGCTTTAACGTGGGGAATACCACTGCCGGCAGTTTCTGGAGCCCAACGTTCTACCAAGAAACCTGTGAGGAAACCGCCTAATAAACCGACAGTCGGAAGTAGGATAAAAGCTGGAATTAGGGTTGAGGTAGCGACTCGCCAACTACCGAGCCATCCGACCCCTAATTTGAGTAAAACACCTGCTAATCCTGATACTAAACCGATCAGACAAGCTTCAAAAATGGCTAGACGTTTCGGCTTTAAAAAAAAATGAGATTCGATGACCCTGGAAGCTTCCCTAAATTGTTTGGGAATAGGAATATACCGCATAAATAGGGTTTGTTGCCGAATGAAGTAAGAAGGAAGAAGGAAGCAAGAAGGCCGTCAAAGCAATGATTTCAGCTAAAGTCTGTGCGTAATATCAAATCCGTTTGCATCGGAATGATCTAAACAGAGGAGACGGCAGTGCCGTGTCCCTACAATTGATCGCGGTAGGGACACGGCACGTGCAGTCTCCTCGCTTGTCATTCCGATGCAGCCGGAATTGATATAAGTCCTAGCTTAGACGCAGTTAGATATTTTTGAAGTTTGGCAAATATTATTTCTTTATAAGTTTATTTAAGCGATCGCAACATTTATATGACAACATATGTCTTATGGGGGATGCTGGATGCGATCGTAACACGGGCGATCGACCTCTCCTAGACAGAATTACAAAAATACAGTGTGAGACTTCTTATGACAACTCAATTCAGATTGCCAGACGACTTAAAAGATACCCTAGCTAAGGATCAGTGGTGGCTATTCAACACCGGGCAGGGAGTAGCCAATAATAATGTCGCCCCAGGTACTCCCGGCATTGATGTCAATGTACTGCCCCTATGGCCGCAGTATACCGGTAAAGGCATCAAAGTCGGAGTCATCGATGATGGTACTGACGGCAACCACGAAGACTTTGTAGGTAACTTCGATCTATCGCTTTCCCTGCCAGACGATTCAGGGGGCCCCTTTCCGAAGGCTAGTGACGACAATCACGGTACATCTGTAGCTGGAGCGATCGCAGCTAGAAGAAACAATCTTGGTACAGTAGGTATTGCCTATCAAGCAACGATCGCCAGTTATAAATTTGGTAGCAGCGCCCTTTCCAGTTTACAAGCGCAGGATAAATTCGACGTTTCTAACAATAGCTGGGGTGGCAGCACTCACTTTCAAGTTGGTGACGGCAATTTCAAAATCGATAATAGTCGCGGCGAAGCGATCAAAAATGCCATCACTAAGGGCCGCGGGGGATTAGGTACGGTGTTTGCCTGGGCGGGGGGAAACGAGCGCGAAGAGGTTAACCCAAATCTGGCAGCAGCAGAGCAGCGGGGGAGAAATGTTAACTCAGGCAATTTTGAGAACACTCGCTATGTCGTTGCTGTAGCTGCGATCGATAATAAGGGAGTTTTTGCCCCGTACAGCAATCCGGGTGCGCCGCTTCTCGTCTCAGCCTTCGGTGACGAAGGAGGCAGTATTGTCACAGTCGATCGTACTGGAAACCAGGGCTACAACAAAAACAGCAGAAACAATTTTGACAATCTCAACTACACCAACAGCTTTAACGGCACATCATCAGCAACACCGATGGTTTCAGGGGTAATTGCTTTAGTCCTCCAAGCTAATCCCAAACTCGGCTACCGCGACGTTCAGGAAATCCTCGCTTACTCAGCCCGCAAAAATGACTCCGGCAACAGCGATTGGAAATTCAACGGTGCTAAAAACTGGAACGGGGGCGGACTCCACGTCAACCATAATTACGGTTTCGGATTAGTCGATGCCACAGCGGCAGTGCGTTTGGCCGAAACTTGGCAATTGCGATCGGGGACTGCCAAAAATGAAGCAGCAACTGCGGCAAATGAGAAAGTTCAAATTGCCAATTTGACCCTGCCAACACCGTTGGATATTCTCGATAATAACCCCGCAGGAATTACTCAAACTTTAAACATTAATCAAGGCATCAACATTGACAAGCTCGAACTAGATTTGGATATCGAACACGGTCAATTTCAAGACTTAGTAGTTAAGCTGACATCTCCCGACAAAACCGAGAGTATCATGCTCGATCGCGTCCCTTACTTCACCGAGGTAGGTCGGCGTAAAACAGATAATGGTTTCAAAGACACAACCCTCAACTACACCTTCAGCAGTGCTCGCCACTGGGGAGAAACCGGTCTTGGCAATTGGACGTTGAACATTTCAGATAATAGCGCCACCAACGACCCAAAAAATATCGGCAACAATATCGGCAAACTCAAAGGCGCAACTTTACGGCTGTACGGCGACGACTTAATTACCGACAACACCTACATCTACACGAACGAATTCGCAAGTTTCACCGATGCTACTCGCAAAACTCTCAGCGACACCAGCGGTGGCAACGACATCATCAACGTTGCGGCGATCACTGACGACGTTATAGTCAACCTAGCGCCGGGTGCAACAAGTACCCTACCGGGCCGCGATGTGACAGGGCGTACAAAACTCGCTCCTCAAACCCTCACCATCGCCGCTGGCAGCATCATCGAAAATGCCTTCGCAGGCGAAGGAAATGACTCCATAGTCGGTAACGATGCAGCCAACACCCTCTCCGGCGGCCGTGGCAACGACACCCTCGTCGCCGTTGGTGCCGGCGACACCCTCATCGGTGGCGGCGGTAGCGATTCCCTAGTGGGAGGCATCGGAGACACTACTTACATCCTCGATGCCGAAACAGCCGCAGGCAGCAGAATTAAAAATGTTGGTGGCGCAGCCAATAATTTAATCCTCAAGGACGCCACCCTGACAAAAACCCTCGCAGCAGGCCAGAATGGAACTGCCAGAGAAGGCGACGATTTGCTGATCGACCTCAACGCCGACGGCAAGGTAAAATCGCAGGAAGATTTGACCATTGAAGACTTTTTCTTGCCTACGAGCGGCAAATTCCAAAACGTCGGTAACCTCCTTGGCAGTGACTTTCTGACCGTTCCCCCAGCCGCGTCAGGGAAGAATGTAATTAAAGCAACACCAACGCCCGCGCCAACTCCAGCGCCAACGCCCGCACCAACTCCAGCGCCAACTCCCGCACCAACGCCCGCACCAACGCCCGCACCAACGCCCGCACCAACGCCCGCACCAACGCCCGCACCAACGCCCGCACCAACTCCGGCACCTCCGGGTGTAACACTTGGTATTGTCGGCGATGATGAGATCGAAGGTAGTCCGCAAAACGACAATATCGACGGCCTCGGAGGTGACGATGAAATTTTCGGTGAAGCAGGAAATGACTCCCTTATAGGCAATACCGGAGATGATTACTTAAATGGCGGCGCCGGAAATGACAGCCTCTTTGGCGGCGCAGGCAATGACTTCCTAGAAGATGAATTGGGCAATAATTTGCTCTCCGGCGGCGACGGAAACGACACCGTAAGCGGCGGGGACGGTGCTGACACCATCACAGGAGATGTCGGCAATGACTCTTTATTTGGTAACGAAGGTAATGACTCTATTTCTGGCGGCGTCGGCAACGATATCGCAGATGGTGGTGACGGAAACGATACCTTAGCTGGCGGTGACGGCAACGACGAACTCAGTGGCGGCGCAGATAACGACAGTATCAACGGCGGCCTTGGAAATGACAAACTCTACGGAGATGATGGCAATGATACCCTAGAAGGTGGTGGCGGTGTAGACAGCCTATTTGGCGGTACGGGCAATGACTTCTACGTGTTAAATGCTACTTCCGCAGGGGGCAGCATCATTGCTGATGATAGCGGCATCGATAGTCTAACTCTCAATGGTGTCACGCTGGCGATCGGGCTGGCGGCAGGCACTGCGGGCGTCACGCGGGGCGGCCAGTTCAATAATGACTTGCAAATTGACCTCAACAAAGATGGAGTTTTCAAGCCGGCTGACGACTTGTTGATTCTTGACTTCTTCGCGGAACCAAATCTGGAAAAAGGAGATGGTTTTATCGAAACAGTCGGCAATCTCTCAGGGGACGCTATTCTCAAGAGTTTCCCGCTGAAAGCGACACCCGGCCCTGATTTCCTTCCCGGCGGTAGTGGCGATGACAATATTGACGGATTGGCTGGTAATGATACGATTGAGGGCGATCGAGGCAATGATTCGCTGTTCGGAAATGCTGGCGATGATTTATTGGAAGGCGACGAACTGATTACGATTAGCGAGGCTGGCGGTACGGTAATTCTCGGTACGGGAATTGGCAATGACTACCTCGATGGCGGCGATGGTAATGACACTCTCGATGGTGGCGAAGGTAACGATACTCTGTTAGGCGGTGCCGGTGATGACAGCATCAAAGCCGATAAGGGCAATGACATTCTCAACGGCGGAGACGGCAAAGATACTCTGTTGGGGGATGAAGGGAATGACAGTTTGTTTGGCGGTGCCGGCAATGACTTTTTGTTCGGAAACGAAGGCAATGATACTCTCGACGGCGGCGATGGAGATGATTCTCTAGTTGGCGGTTTGGGTAATGACAGTATTGTCGGCGGTGCCGGTATCGATACGGTTTCTTATGCTACTCTGCTGACTCCTGTAAATATCAATCTCGCAACGGGAACTTCCACAGCCGAAGGTACGGATACTCTCAAAGGTATTGAAGTCATCATCGGTACAACTTTCGCCGATACAATTATCGGCAGCAGCAGCGATGAAAGCTTAATCGGTAACGGCGGCGCAGACATTCTCACTGGTGGCGGCGGCAATGACACCTTTATCCTCGATCCCACAAAATCCGGTGGTAGCAAAATTCAAGGCGCAGCCGGTACTGACAACCTCGTTCTCACGGGTATTACCTTAGCTACATCTCTGACTCCCGGTCAAGTTGGCGTCGGCCGCAGCGGTACTAGCTTAATAGTAGACCTGAATAAAGACGGTCAAATCAACCTCGCTAACGACATCGAAATTCTCAATTTCTTCGCCTCTACTACTGGCAATCTTCCCGGTACTGGATTCATCGAAAATGTTGCAGGTACTCCCGGCAATACAATTCTGCCTCTCTTTGCCCCACTGACAGTCAGACCAACACCAACACCGACAACAACTCCCACACCTCGCGGCCCCCGGATTTTAACGCCTCCCATTGAGATTCCGAATCCGAATACTACTGTTGATTCTACTTTCAATGGCGGCCCGCTGAACGATTTGTTCTTCGGCAGTAATTCGCAAGCTGACGCACTGAACGGTTTAGCTGGAAACGATACGCTTTACGGCTTCGACGGTGCTGATAATATCCTTGGTAATGACGGCGAAGATTCGCTATTTGGGAATGCTGGTAACGACTTTATCGATGCAGGAAACGGCAATGATGTTGTTTACGGCGGTAAAGGTAACGACGGCATTTTAGGCGGCAGCGGTAATGATTCGCTGTACGGAAATAAGGGTGCAGATGTTGTTTTGGGTGGTGAAGGTAACGATCTAATTTTTGGTGGCAAGGGTGATGATTCTCTCGGCGGTGATGCGGCCGATGACAGCATTTTCGGTCAGTTGGGTAATGATTACTTACTCGGTGGCAGTGGTAATGATGTTGTCAATGGTGGCGAAGGAAATGATACTATTGCGGGTATCAATCCGATCGCACTTACTCCCGGAGCAGGAGAGTTTGATACTTTGACTGGCGGTGCTGGTAATGACCGTTTCTTGCTGGGAGATAGCGATAAAATTTACTACTCCGGTGATGGGAATGCGGTAATTAGCGACTTTAATTCTGCTGAGGATGCGATCGTCCTTTCGGGAATTAAGGACAATTATTCGCTGTCGGTTTCGGGGAATGTGACTAGCATTTTCTTGAAAAAAGCTGGTCAATCGGACGATCTAATTGCGACTGTGCAAGGCGTGACGGACTTAAATCTCGATCGCGCTTATTTCACTTTCATTTAGAAGCGGATTTTTTAAACCGCAGATTAACGCAGATTAACGCGGATGAATTTTACCAATTTGCGTTAATCTGCGGTTTTTTAGGCGATCGACTCCACCAATGTTTTTAAATCCGGCACTTCCAAATCTGGCTTGCCGTTAGCCGGCATTGTCGCCCCAAATCCTGTTTTATCCTGTCGCCGATTTACCCAAACTGTGGAGATTCCCATAGATGTTGCTGGTACAATGTCGTGATACACACTTTGAGCAACGTGCAAAAGTTTTTCCGGTGGTATTCCCATTGTTTCTAGGGCGATTTCAAAGTTGCGAGTTGACGGTTTGTACGATCGTACTTTTTCTGCCGTAATCAACCAGTCGAATTCAACGTTTAAATGTTTGGCTGTACCGGCAAACAAATCGTCGTCAATATTGGAAATTACCGCCAATTTATATTTCTGCTTGAGTGCTGACAAGGCTGCAACTGTATCGGGAAAAGGTTGCCAACTTTTGAGAGAATCAACCAAACTGTTAATTTCTGTTGCTGTCGGTTCAAAATTCACTCTTTGACCGATTTTTTGGACAACTTTTTGCAATATTTCCCGATATCTTATATAATCATTTTTGGAGTTTTCCAATTCCGATTCAAATTCAGCAAACAGCTCTAAAGTTCTGTCATCGCTGAAATCAATTTCTCGATTTGACAGCAACTGTTTCAACACTGGCAATAAACCGCCTTCCCAATCTATAAGAGTTCCGTAACAGTCAAAACTCACAACTTCAAATCTATCGAAATCCAACATCTGCCATTGCTCCTTTTCTACGGTTGATATTCAGAAAAGATTTCAATTTTTCCGACAATATTGCGATTGAACTCTGCCAACTCTTGGGCCGGAATCCAATATTCTTGGTGAATCGAACTACCGACGGTTTGGACGGGATATTTTTTTAAGAAGTCAGCCAAAACTCGAAACCGGGTTACATAGCCAAAATATCCCGATGCTGCATCTTTTGTATTCCAATCCCGCGCAATTTGGATAGCGTATTCTTTGTGGAGTACGGGATAAAAAATAGGCTGAAAAGACAGCCGCGGCGGAAATGCCATGAAATCGCTTTCTCGAATTAATTCCATTTCTTTTTTGCCGACAGCTCGAAAAAGTGTTGCTGTCTCTCGCTCCGATACAGTGATATTTTTAAACCAATCTTTCCAACCGTCCCAATTGTGAATAATTCTCGCCAATTCTGCATAACCTGCCGCACGGGGATGAGTACCGTCATTTTGGGCAAGTTCTTGCAGCCAAACTTCTGATTTTTGCAGCGGGGTATAAACATCTAAATAAGGCACGTTTAACTCGGTGCAAACTTGGGAAAAATGTTTCGATAAGTTGGCAATTCTGATATTTCGATTTACATCGAGAACTGATGGAGGCCCGATCATTAAAATTGGCGCCATTTCTTTGGCAGCCGTGAGAATTTCTCGGGTATTTTCAATTGATTTATCAACTTCTACTCGACTTTTTTCTTCTTCTAAGTAAGTGTCGTTGATACCAAAAGAAAATACTATTCTGCCGTCGCAATAGTGAGGTAAGCGGTCAAAAACTTCGCTGAACCAGCGAGATTGTATATCGGCACTGGTTGCTCCCCGCACTCCTAAATTGTAGTAGGTGATATCGTGTCCTTGCTTGCAAACGGCAGCGCAAATTCGTCCTGTCCAACCTAGACATTTTGGATCGCAAGTACCGTTTACAAAAGAATCGCCGATAAAACAAATACGCATATTATGTCTGAGAATTGGGAATTGGGAAATTGGGAATTGGGAATTGGGAATTGGGAATTGGGAATTGGGCATGGGGCATGGGGCATTGGGCATTGGGCATTTAGCATGGGGCATTGGGCATTGGGCATTACTTATTTTTAATTAGAAAAACTACTAACAAGTAACCACTAACCACTAACTACTAACCACTAATTACTAACTACTAACTATTACCCATGCCCCATGCCCCATGCCCCATGCCCCATGCCCAATTCCCATTCCTTTAGTTTTTGCCGATGACGGACAATCCCTCTACAATTACAGATGGTGTGTGACAAGAACCGTTCCACTCGGAGTCTCCTCCTAATTCTACTAATTGTTTGAGGACGCTGTAGACGTTTCCGGCTACCATTGTGTCTTTGATTCTGCCGACTATTTGACCTTTTTTGACTCGGTAGCCGAGATCGACGTTAATTGAAAAATCGCCGGAAATTCCGGCGCTACCGCCGAGCATTTGATCGACTACAATTCCGTCGTCTAATTGAGCGATTAAATCCAGGAGCGATCGCACTCCTGGTTTAATTAAAACATTGAACAAACTAGGGGTGGGATAGCTACCCAAACCGGGGCGAAATCCGTTGCCGGTGGTGCCGCTACCCAAGGCTCGGCCGGTGGTGCGATCGGTATAAAATAGCTGCAATACTCCATTTTTGATAAAGACGATCGCCCGAGTGGGAGTTCCTTCGTCATCAAAAGGACAGCTATAAGGCCCGATATCCGGCTGCTGCGACAGGGTGACAAGGGGTGATGTGACTTGGGAACCCAATCGATCGCTCCAAGGCGAAGCGCCTTCGAGTACCTGTTTGCCGTTCAACGCCGCACAAACAGTCCCCCACAGCAAATCGGCCGCTTTGGCTGTAAACAGCACCGGCACGCGGCCAGTGGCGGGGGCTACATTATCTTTCGCCCATTCCAATCGCTGCAAAACCCGCTTGGCGCTAGTGTTCATGTCGAGGGTGCCGCGTTCGGTTTCGCCTTCCCAAATGTTGAGGAAATCTTCGCCCCGCACTAATTCTGCTGACAAGTAACCGCTGAGGGTAGTGTCGGTGTGGGCAGAATCCAAGCCTCTGGTATTCAGCAACCGGGTGCTTTCGATTTCGCAGTCGAGTTCGGCGGTGCAGAGGATTTCGGGATAGGCTTCGCGGACGATCGCGATCGCCTCTTTTCCCCAGTTTACTAGCTGTTCGGCCGGCACCGATACTCCGAGATCGGGATAAACCACTTTTTCACCGGTGCCGAGTTCGATGGTTTCCGGTTCGTTGAGTTGCGAAAGCGCGATCGCCCGATCGACCAAAATTTGCGGTTCCACGGGCCCGTAAGCCACCGCCAAACCCGGTCGCCCGTCCCGCCACAGCCGCAGAGCTATGCCTTCTGCTTGGGCGGTTTCTAGCTGTTTGAGGCGGTTCGCTTCAAAAAAGACCGGCCGCGAGAGCGATTGCGATTCCAATACCTCAGCAGCTTCAGCACCTGCTTTGGTGGCTAGTTCTAACAGTTGTTCTGCTGATTGGTGATTGGTCATTGTTGTCGGTGGTTGCTAATGGGCGATCGGTAGTTAATTGGTCATTAGTCATTAGTCATTAGTTATTAGTCAATATAGCTGTTAACTCTGTTTCTAAATAACTGTAGATTAACTGCTGAATGATGACTGCTGACTAATGACTAATGACTAAATATTTAGTTCGTGCAGCAGCCAAAATCCTGCGAAAGATTCCGAGTCTGGATTCGACTGAATTGCTAAGAAATGTACTTGTTTCGCTTGTTTTTTCGCTACCTCAAATGCCTTACCTTCTCTCTCAGTTGCTGCGTCTCTAAGATTAGCTAAAATCCAGCGATCGTTAGCTCCGGTATCTAATACCAGCTTAGCCGGCGGGCCGCTTTCAAATTTGATAAAAGCCAACTCCAAACCCGACATCCAACCGGCCAAAGCCGTTGCTCTCGACGAGTAGATCATCAGTCCCGGAATTTGTGTTTCTGGGGGGAGGCGTGTCATCGGTAGCCCGAAAGCTTCGCCAAATCCGATGTCCCACTCGGACATTTCGTCAAAAGCGGCGATCGGCAAACTCACAAACGCCCATTTTTCGCCGATCAAAGCATCTGGGAGCGCCACAGGCGTTTCGGGTACAAATTGAACGCTCGGGTTCACAACCGGTTGATAGCCCGGTTCGGCGGGATAAACGTCTTGCATCCGTTCTTCCAGCCACAGGCTGAGGGCGAGGGTGCGGCGGCTGCAAGCGGCGGGAATGTCCAAGTCCTCGCAGGCTTTGGTAATCATGTTCGCCATTTGGCGGCGGAAAAAGCGGATTTTTTCGGGTCGTTTCGGTGCTGCGGCGATCGCCTCTTTAATTGCGCCAGCCAGCCACAGGGAATTCACTGTTGTACTGGCGCAGAATTGGGAGTAGCGAAACAGAGATTCGGCGTTGTCGCCTACATTCAGCGGGCTTTCGCAGATCAACACTTCCCATTTTTTTTTCTCTCGCTCGTCTAGGATCGGACGGCTGTAAAAGTCGAGTTCCCAAATAGTTGCCATGCCGCGCTGTTAAAAATTAATCCTTTCTCATGTTACCGGACGGCGGGCAAGTTTCTGAGGGTGCATCTGGTATTTTGCAAGGGCGAAGCATTTCGGTAGACAATTTATTAGTGAGAATCAGAGAGTTACTACCGAAATGCTTCGCCCCTACGAATATATTTGCAAAAATGAGATGCACCCGTTTCTGATTCTGACAATTTAAGGCTGGTTATCACTCGCGGGCGATTCCCTACGGGATAGCTTCGCTTCACCGAACAGCATGGGTTTGAAGCCCTTACTCATGAAGGCAGATTGTGATAAGAACGGAGATTTAAACTCCGTTCTTATCACTTCGCTGTCAACTGTCAACTGTCAACTGTCAACTGTTTAAGGACTTTTCCCTGATATTACCGCTCTCCCTCCCCCCTTCTCATCTAATTTTGGGCAACATTGCACAACCGGACGCATTAGTAACTCCTCGCCGAATAGTCCCGCAGCAATCTGAATCGGCGATGTTTGTTAAACTTGTGCGATGAAAATAATGGCACAATCATCTGCAAAAATATGCGACTTTCAAGAATTAGTATAAATTGAAAATTGTAGCAAGATTTTATTAAATTAATCTAATAATTGCCAAACAGTACGGTAAGGCGCTCCAGGTTTCCTGAAAGCGATTAATATAGTAGCATCAACCTTAAATATTAACATCCGTGACAAAACTCAGCGTCAACATCAACAGAATCGCCCTCCTCAGAAACTCTCGAAACATCGGCATCCCCAGCGTTACCGAAGCCGCAAAAATAGCAATTGCTGCCGGAGCCCACGGCATTACAGTCCATCCCCGCCCCGACGAAAGACACATCAAAGTTGCGGATGTTTACGAATTAGCCAAAATGCTAACCGTCGAGTTCAACATCGAAGGAAATCCGTTTCAACCCCCATTTATGGATATAGTTTGCGATGTCAAACCGGCTCAGTGTACCTTAGTCCCGGACGCTCCCGACGTGCTGACATCCGATAGCGGCTGGGATATTCCCGAAAATCGCGATCGGCTTTTACCAATTATTGAAAAATTAAAAGACAACGGCATCAGAGTCAGCCTGTTTATGGACGCAGATCCGGCTCTGATGCCGCTAGCAAAAGAGGTAGGAGCAGACAGAGTAGAGCTGTACACGGAACCCTATGCAACTGCTTTTCGTGAAGGTAGAGTTGAATCTGTTTTTCAACAATATGTTTTAGCAGCTTCTTCGGCTCAAAATGTCGGTTTGGGAGTGAATGCTGGACACGATTTAAATTTGCAAAACTTAGCCCAATTTTGCTTGATTCCTGATATCCTAGAAGTATCGATCGGTCATGCTTTAATTGCGGAAGCGCTAGAAATGGGCTTGTCCAACACAGTAGAAGCTTACCTAAATATTCTCTCAAGTTTGTAGTAGAAATAAACCTGGCGGGGGAAGGCGGCTTTTGCACAGCAATCGCAACTAAACCCGCCTTGAGAAACGCTACTAGCCTTTAAGCACTCTCTACAAAAGCGAGTTTGTGCGATCGCCCGCAACAGCTAACAGTAGAGACCGTCACCCCCTACGGGTGATAGCAGTTTTCTCCTAGCAAGCTAAATCCCGGAGCCAAGACACCAGGTTTTTTGGGTGTTGGCATTTTTTATGCCCAACTCCCCGACAAAAGATTTAATTTTCCTTGAGCATATTAGTAATTAACTCGATGATATTATGCGTAGGGAGTATGATTGAAATGTGACGGCAAACTGAGGCTACCACTTAGCTCCCGCATTGCAAATCTGCTACCTGCAGGTCTTGTGCAAGTACGGAAAATTTACGTATCCTCTATACTGCCGCAGCCGATCGCGATCCGCCGAATTTAATCCGGTAGAAACAGGCAAACACAAGTAACCATATACAACTCCTTACCCCTCTCCCAAGTGCGACATGAAAAAACTAATTTTACTGACTGGAATGCTACTGATGATGATGGCAAAATCAGTATTTGCAAGCCCTATAGCTCCAAAAATTGAACCGGGCGATCGGATGGCCGCCTCGGAAATTACAGAAACCTTTAACAAACCCGCTACCTCTGCGCCAGTTTCAAAGCTAGAGCCGATCGAACGAATGTCCACCTCGGAAATTCGAGAAACCATCAGCCAACCCACCACCTATATTTTTGAAGGTGTCAAAGGGCGAGAACTAACTCTCTCGCTGTGGGCGGGACAACTGACAGCCGAACTGTACAGTCCCCAGGGTGAGAATATGGGAGTTATTGAAAAAAGTGACAATCAGTGGATCGGCCAGTTACCAGAATCCGGCATCTATCGCGTGCGAGTCACCCCCAAAGGTGAGACGAGCAGCTTTGTACTCGGACGCGACTTTAACGCTAAGTGGAATTATCGGCCTTCGCGCGCAATTCCGATCGCATTCGGGGAAAAAGAAGCCACAGTCAAACTCAAAATGTCCGGCTACCAAATCCAGCCCCTCACAGTTCAGGGAAAACAGGGACAGACAATCAGGGTGACGGCTAGCAACAAAAATCTAGATGTGGCTATAGAATCTCCGTCGGGACAACTCCTGGATCAAGGCGAAGGTCAAACTTTTGCTCAACTCCCGGAGTCTGGAACCTACCGGGTGCTGATAGTTGCTAACAGGCCAGTCAAGCCCTCGATCAGAGTTTCTGTGCGATAGCAAAGATTGTAAAAATATTCTTGAGGGCGATCGAAGTTCGATCGCCCAAGTACAAAAGCTCGCCCGAAACGCGAGCTTTTTTTTGCCTAAAATCAAATCCCGCAGCATCGGAATTAATATTACCCGCAATCAGGACACGGCAGTGCCGTGTCCCTACTTCCTGATATCCGTTACATCCGTTACAGAATCCGCTGCCGAACTTCCTTCTTCCTTCTTCCTTCTTCCTTCTTCCTTCTTCCTTCTTCCTTCTTCCTTCTTCCTTCTTCCTTCTGCGATCTAAACTCAACCTTGGATCAGCGCTTCAAAACGTTCTTGTTTCCAAATGCAGCTTAAATCGGAGTCAGCTACAGCGAGTTCGCGGTATAAAATAGGCATAAACTCCACAGCCCGCTGCAAATTGTCAAGAGCCAAATCTACAAAACCCAGCAGCGCATAACAGCAAGCTTGATTGTAAAAAGCGTTAGCAAAATTAGGAGTTATTTCTAAGGCTGTTTCGTAGCAAGCGATCGCCTCCGAATAGCAGCCTTTTCGGGCCAATTCCACGCCCCGGTTGTACCAAATCAAATAATCCTCAACGGGACGCTCAGATGTAGGAGTGAACTTGGCATTTCTCTGATTTAAACCTACTAAATTCCCCAAAGCCACCCTGCGCTCTTCCACAGCTTCGGCTCTGTCCGGTTTCAGAGCGATCGATCGGCTAAAACTTGCCACCGCTTGTTTGTAAAGCCCCATTGAGTTCGCAGCTATACCGCGATTGTACCAAGCCTTCGCGTCGTCTGGATTAAACTCGATCGCGCGATCGAAACTGTTGAGCGCCTGATAGTAGAGTTTGAGTTCCAACAGAGCATTACCTCGGTTGTACCAAGCCCAAGGCGCATCCGGCTGCAAACTCAAAGAGCGATCGAAACTCAGCACCGCCTTATCATAAAGCCCCATATCGACTAGCAAAAGTCCCCGATTGTGCCAAATACTCGGCGCGCACGGATTGAACTCCAGAGCCCTGTCAAAACTGTTGAGAGCCTCCAACCAACGGCCCAACTTTCCTAAAGCAATAGCCCGGTTGTGCCAGCCAAAGCTCGCATTTTGCTGCACCACCAAGGCCTCATCAAAACTTTTCAGCGCCTCTTTATGCCGTTCTAAATTCCCCAAAGCCATGCCTCGCCCGAACCAAGCTTTATAATGATCCGATTGCAAATTCAGAGCTCGGTTAAAGTTTGCCAGAGCACCATCATGATCGTTAGATTCCAGGTGGCGCGAACCCAGATGGTAATACCAAGCAGCTTCCAAGTTTTGAATTAAGTTCATAATACTTCGCATCTATCTTAGGGATGATTCTACACTAACAAGTCCCGGAGTTAAACTGTAATTTCACTAAAAATTGAAAAATTTTGATACAGGGCGATCGCCCGTACAAACTGCCAGTCACAACCTCAATAATTGGCGATCGAAACTAATTATTTTCCTCTCATGAAATGCTCTTTCAACTAACCGCACTCATCGCTGGTTGGAGCTGCTGCGAATCTTAAATCAGCCTGAGTCACGCAACTATTACTACATCCCGAATGGGGTTTGCAGTTACACAAAGAGTGCAAATCCCACAGCGATCCGGGCTCCAACTTCTGCTTCCTTTGTTCAAGCAAACACAACCGCTGTTTGAGCATTTTCGCTCAACATTAACCTGCCAGCAGCATCAATACTAAAATCCTTCCCCAGTACAAAACCCTTACCCATCAACCGCTTGCAAACAACCAGCGCCGTAATCCGGCGAATTTCTTCCATCACATCAGCAGGAATCAAATAACTCAAACTCCAGATTACTGACTCGCTGTCAGACCAAATCAAACGCTCTATACTGACAATCATCAAAGCTGCTACACTGTCAACGGACAGCCTCTCTCTGAGATCGGCAATCAAATCTTTACCAATTAAGCTATTGCGAGTCATCATCGCCCTAGCCATCTTCCCAATTTCTTGTTCGAGTTCTAAATGATTCATGCTTGGCACTGGCTTTTAGGTTTTTAAAGCACTACTTAGAGTAAAAACAGTAGCTGCCACCAGGCTCTGCCCTAGCGTAGCTGACGCAGCCTCTGCCGCAACTCCTTTTAACAAAGTATACCTAAAGAAAGATTAAAAATGTATCTAAAGGCAGATACCAAAATTTATTCTTTAATATATATAAATAAACAAGTTCCCGCAAGAGTTTTTATGAGCAGTAAATTGAGTATTTATGCTCGATCGGGTCTGGAGTCAAGTTGATGGATTGAAGAATTGAAGAAACCGACCTCACGGATGAATCCGGTGGCTCGTACCTTGGCTGAGGAAGGTCAAGGAGCGGTAAATTCGCTGCATAATAATGAAGTTACTTCGGATAAAAACCCACAATGCGTTTAAACCAGGCAGACATCGATATTGCCCCCTTGATCGACTACGGCCTGATCGACCCCACCGCGACGCCAGAGCAAGTAGAAAACTGTTGCCAACAAGCAGAGAGATTTGGGTTTGTAACAGTTTGCGTGTATCCCGCCTATGTCCGACAAGCTGTTGAGCTACTACATGGCAAAAAGCCCAAAGTCTGTACAGTTATCGGTTTTCCCACGGGTGCTTCGACTTCAGCGACGAAACTTTATGAAGCTCTAGAAGCCGCAGATAATGGAGCTGTAGAGTTAGATGTCTCTGTTAACCTAGGATTATTGAAAGCTGGAAGAATCGAGGAATTCCACCGGGAATTAGCCCAAATTTGCGAAGAAACTAATCTCACCATCAAAGCAATTATCGAAAGTTCGCTGCTTTCCGATCCCGAAAAACAATTAGCTGCTGAAATTTGTATGGAAGCTGGTGTTGCTTATATCAAAACCAACACTGGCTTTTTTGGCGCGGCGACACTTGACGATGTGCGACTGCTGAAGGAAGTTACGAAGGGACGGATTGGGATTAAAGCGGCTGGGGGAATTCGGACTCACGAACAAGCTCTAGATTTGGTAGTAGCTGGTGCTACTCGTTTGGGGACTTCTCGCGGCCCGGAATTACTCCGCCAGCGCGATAATTTAGATAATCGTTGATTGTTGACTGTTGACTGTTGACTGTTGTTTGTTAGTTGTTGATTGTTGAAATTAATCATCTTGAATCCTGTAGCATCGGAATTAATATTACCGACAATCAGGACACGGCAGTGCCGTTTCCCTACAATTAATCTGGGTAGGGACACGGCACTGCCGTGTCCTCTGTTTCTATATATAAGGAGTGTTACGGGATTGATATCATTGGTTTTTTGAGGCAGAGCCTCCGGGTATGTATTCCCAGGCAGAGCCTGGGAACAAGGCTAATTCCTCGTCGTAACAAATAACTACTCACAAATAACCAGTCACAACTAACTAATGACTCGAACTTACAAAGCAACTGGAATCAATCTTAAGAGTGCACCGATCGGCGAATCCGATCGCCTGCTGACAGTTTTGACGCGGGAATTCGGCTTAATTAAAGCCGTAGCGCCCGGTGTTCGCAAACAACGATCGAGCATCGGCGGTAGAAGCGAGTTATTTGTGGTCAACGAATTGCTGATCGCCAAAGGTCGATCGCTCGACAAGATAACCCAAGCCTCCACAGTAGAATCCTATCCGGGTTTGAGCCGCAACCTCGGGAAACTCTGCGCCGCCCAATATCTGGCAGAATTGGCGATCGCCAGCGCCCTTTCCGACGAGCCCCAAGAAGAATTATTTTTGTTGCTGGGCGAACACTTGAGTCGTTTGGAGGGTTTGTCCGATCGCACCGAAATCCAATCCGCCGCCGTGCTGATCGCTCATCTCGATCAGGGTATTTTTCACCTGTTAGCCTTAGCAGGCCTCGCGCCCCAAGTCCAAGTTTGCTGCGCCACCAGACACCCGCTGAACCCAAATTTTAGCGATCCGAACTGGCAAACCGGCTTTAGTATACCTTCTGGGGGAACCTTCAGCCTGTCGGAGCTAGCTAACTTAGAGGCAGAACTTTCCTCACAAACCGGCAGCTTGTACAGATCCGGTTCCCGTTCCCCGCAAACGAGCGACAGCAAACACTTGACAAATTTTCACATAAATGCTAAGGAATTAGCAGCGCTGCAACAGTTGGGTAGTGCGGAACTAGAAGAAGGGATTACCGATCGCACGGCGTGGGTATCAGTCGAAAATATTTTGCGGCAGTATGCCCAGTATCATTTAGGTTGCACCATTCGATCGGGAAGCTCGATCGACACCTACTTAGAGAGTTTTGAGTTTTGAGTTTTAAATTTTGAGTAAAATAGACGGTCGGGCGATCGTCAATTGCACCTCCCAGCCTGCGGAATACCCGAACCTGTAGGCAATCTCAGGTAAATTCTCAAGATTCTTGGAACATTAGATAATAGATAAAGTTACGAATTATTAAACTTAGGGGTTAACACCTCGAATTTGAAATTCCCATTCCCCCAAACCTCAACCATCCCAGGCGAACCACCCCTAATCCTATGATGCGACTGTCCGATTCTGATTTGAGAATATCTGTTTTAGCTGTGACTCACCACAAGATGGAAGAACGAGAAAATTTTCCAGATTTTCGCTCAGAGCCCGTTTTGCCCGATCGACAATGGAGCAACCAAAACCCAGAAATGGATAAATATCCCACAACTCCAGAAGCAGACTCGAACAACGGCAAAAGCACACAACCCGCACCAATCGAACCGCTGCCAACAGCAGAGCCAGCATTAGCAGAAACTCCCGAGAAAGAAAGAGGATTTCTGCCAGTTCTGAAAAACCGCAATTTTCTAGCATTGTGGAGCGGGCAAGTTTTCTCGCAACTAGCGGATAAAGTTTATCTCGTACTGACGATCGCCCTCGTGGCCAGCCGATTTCAAGCACCCGATCAAACAATCAGCCGCTGGGTATCGGCAATCATGATCGCCTTTACCATACCCGCAGTGCTGTTTGGGGCCGCAGCGGGCGTGTATGTCGATCGCTGGTCAAAAAAAGCAGTCCTCGTCGCCACAAACCTGCTGCGCGGAGGCTTCGTTTTAACATTACCGCTGCTGCTGTGGCTCTCAGACGGATTTGAACTCGGTCAACTACCGCTCGGATTCTGCTTGCTGCTGCTAGTGACATTCCTAGTTTCGACCCTAACTCAATTTTTCGCCCCAGCAGAACAGTCAGTGATTCCCCTAATTGTGGAACGCCGCCACCTGCTTTCGGCAAACTCGCTCTACACCACAACCATGATGGGTTCGGTGATTATTGGCTTTGCAGTCGGAGAACCCTTGCTGGCTTTAGCCGACACCTTATTTAGCAACATCGGCGGCGGACTCGGCATCGGCAAAGAATTGGTAGTAGGCGGCAGTTACGCCTTCGCCGGAGTGCTGTTGTTGTCGATGAAAACAGGCGAAAAAAACGAAGTCGAACACGAACCGCCGCACCCGCTAGCAGATTTGAAAGACGGGCTGCGTTACATCAACGATCAGCCGAAAGTCCGCAATGCTTTAATTCAACTAATTATTCTGTTTTCGATTTTTGCAGCTTTGGCAGTTTTAGCGGTGCGACTAGCAGAAATTCTGCCGGGTATGCGAGCGTCGCAATTTGGCTTTTTGCTGGCTGCGGTGGGCGTTGGGATGGCTGTTGGGGCGACCACAGTCGGCTATCTCGGCCACAAATTTTCTCACTCTCAACTTAGTTTAATCGGATCGATCGGCATGGCAGTTGCTCTGCTCGGTCTTTCTGCATTTACGCACCATTTGTGGATATCCGTGCTGTTCATTACTCTGTTGGGTTTATTTGCTTCATTGGTGGGAGTGCCCATGCAGACGACAATTCAAGCAGAAACCCCAGAAGAAATGCGGGGAAAAGTCTTCGGGCTGCAAAACAATGCCACTAATATCGCTTTGAGTTTACCATTGGCTTTGGCGGGAGTTGCCGAAACATTTTTGGGTTTGCCGACAGTATTTTTGGCTTTAGCAGGATTAGCGATCGCAGGCGGTGTCTTAACCTGGTATATTTCCGGTAGCACTAATAGCAAAGTCGATCGAATCTAAAAAATAACAAACTCTGATTTACTTGAATGCACATCGCTTGGCTAGGAAAAAAATCACCTTTTTGCGGTAATGTCACTTACTCCAGGGAAGTCACCAACGCACTATTAGACCGGGGATACCAGGTTAGTTTCCTGCACTTCGCCCAAGAAGCGGGCCCACTGGACAGGAATACTACGGCGTGGAGCGTGGTAAATGGGAAATGGGGAGCATCTATGGCTCAAACTTCATTTACTAATTCGCTCTCGCCCGCGAGTTGCAACGAAGTCTCTTTACCCTGTCACTACAAATCGCAAATTTATACCATTCCCACTCTCAAATCCCGCACAGTGCTGATGAAATCGCTGCGGCGACTGAAGCCTGATGTTGTTCACGCTTCCCTGACGCTTTCGCCTCTAGACTTTCTGCTGCCGGAAATTTGTCAAGAATTGAATTTGCCTCTGGTAGCGACTTTTCACCCGCCGTTCGATCGCAAATTGCGGAATTTGACATCGGGAACCCAACACCTGATGTATCAACTGTACGCTCCGTTTTTGGCTCACTACGACTCGACGATCGTGTTTTCTCAGATTCAGCGGGATATATTGGTGAAGTTGGGAGTGCCGGAAGAACGGGTGGCGGTGATTCCCAACGGCGTAGACGCGGTGAAGTATTCGCCCGGGCCTTCGGGGTTGAAGTCTCAATTAAAAGCCGATCGAGTTTTTGTGTACCAAGGCCGCATTGCCCCGGAGAAAAATGTCGAGGCTTTGCTGAAAGCCTGGAAACTGTGCAATTTCGGCCCTGGCAACGTGTTGGCGATCGTGGGCGACGGGCCCCTAGCCGCATCGCTGCAACTGTCCTACGGCGAAGAGGAGAGCATCGTGTGGCTCGGATTTGTAGCCGAGGAAGAACGCCGAATCGAAATTCTGCGGGGTGCAGATGTATTTATTTTGCCTTCTTTGGTGGAGGGATTGTCACTGTCGCTGCTGGAAGCGATGGCTTGTGGTTTAGCTTGTTTAGCCACGGATGCCGGTGCTGACGGCGAGGCGTTGGAGGAAGGTGCGGGGGTAGTTTTGAATACTCAGCGGGTGCGGAGTCAGTTGCAAACATTGCTTCCCCTATTTTGCGATCATCCTGAATTGGGAACGTTGCTAGGGCAAAAAGCTCGACAAAGGGCGATCGAGCGATACACTCTCAGTCAGAATATTACTGAGTTGGAAAAGCTTTATGTAGCAGTTTTGCAAAGGCAGCGCGTACCTGTTCGCGGTTTAGCATAACAGATTTTTTGGCTCGTTTTGTAGTTTTGTAGGGTGCGTCGCTACCAGATGTTGAATGTAACTTGCAGATTATGAAAGAGCGACGCACCCTACGATAGTTAGTAGTTTTGTAGGGTGCGTCGCTACCAGATGTTGAATGTAACTTGCAGATTCTTTCTAGCGACGCACCCTACGATAGTTATTTGTTATTTGCGTCGCCCTGAGCGTAGCCGAAGGGTTATTTGTTATTTGTTACATATAAAATCATTAATACCCATGCCCGATGCCCCATTCGCAAACAAAATGACTTACAAAAATCCCGCTCCTACAGTTGATATTATCATCGAATTGGTCGATCGCCCGCACCGCCCGATCGTCCTGATAGAACGCCGCAATCCTCCCCACGGCTGGGCGATTCCCGGCGGCTTTGTCGATTACGGGGAATCGGTAGAAACGGCGGCCAAACGGGAAGCTTTAGAAGAAACTACCTTGAATGTAGAATTAATCGAGCAATTCTACGTTTATTCCGACCCAAATCGCGACGTGCGCCAACACACTATCAGTATTGTATTCTTGGCTGCTGCAACGGGCGAACCTCAAGCCGCTGACGATGCTAAAAACTTACAAATTTTTGAATCTTGGCAGATTCCCGCTCAACTTTGTTTCGATCACGATCGCATTTTACGAGATTATTGGCGTTACCGTCATTACGGATTGCGGCCGCGTTTGTAGGAGAAGAGTTTTTAACCGCAGATGCACGCTGATAACGCGGATGAATTGCTATGATTTATCTGCGTTGATTTGCGTGCATCTGCGGTTTCATTCATAACAATTAAATTTTATGGCTAGCTTGACAATATTAGGCGGAGGTGCGTGGGGTTCGGCCTTGGCAAATCTGGGAGGTAAAAAGGGCGATCGAGTTAATTTGTGGTCGCGCCGCAGTTCTTTTAGTCTAGAATCAGTTATAACGGGCGCGGATGTTGTGGTTTCGGCAGTTTCGATGACAGGAGTGGGAGAAACAGTCGATCGGCTTTTAGCTTTACAATTAAGTCCTAATACAATTATAGTTACCGTTACCAAAGGTTTAGACCCCGCCACGACGCGCACTCCGTCTCAAATTTGGCAAAATGCCTTTCCCGACAACTCAATTGTCGTACTTTCTGGCCCCAATCTTTCCGAAGAAATCCAGCAGGGATTGCCCGCCGCAACGGTAGCTGCTAGTTTTGATTTGGAGGCGGCGAAGCAAGTGCAAAACACCTTTAGTTCAGAAATTTTTCGGGTTTATGTCAATCAAGACCCGCTGGGGACTGAGTTAGGTGGAACGCTCAAAAATGTATTTGCGATCGCCGCTGGTGTTTGCGATGGTTTACAATTAGGAACGAATGCTAAATCTGCTTTGCTAACTCGTGCTTTACCGGAGATGATTCGAGTCGGCGTACGTCTGGAAGCTAAGGCAGAAACTTTTTACGGTTTGTCTGGTTTGGGAGATTTGCTCGCTACTTGCAACAGTTCTTTATCGCGCAATTATCGAGTTGGTTTCGGATTAGCCCAAGGCAAATCTTTGGAGCAAGTATTGCACGAATTGCAGAGCACTGCTGAGGGAGTTAACACGACGAATGTGCTGATTGATTTAGCTAATCGGCGCGGGATTGAAGTTCCTGTTTCTCGTCAAGTTTATCGCTTGTTAAATGGTGAAATTACTCCCGAACAAGCAGTCTTAGGGCTAATGGAACGTGCTTTGAAACCGGAGTAATAGGTTCGTAGTGAGGACTTTAGTCCTTCTTAAAGATTGAATAAGGACTAAAGTCCTCACTACAAACTAGCACCATACCAATATTTAGAGCAGCATCACTAAGAATGAGTTTCTTAAAAAAGGCGCTCTAATTTTTTATACACTTCATCATCGTTACGCTTGCCAACTAGAATAATTTCCACCAAATCTTCTTCGGGATTAAAATTATAAATAATCCGATACTCCCCACTATCTACCCGATAATAACCCAGATATCCGATTAATTCCTTGCTATCATTAGGTAAAGGATCAACATTCAGCGCTAACACTTTTTTAGCAATTTGAGCCGCTATTTTAGGTTGCAAACCCTTGAGAAAGTCGAGAACTGTTTGTAAACCATCAAGTTTCGCCATTTGCCAGTTGTTTTAGTGTTTCTACAAAGGTTTTACTACCAACCATTTGAGACTGACTCAGGGCTGATTTTGCGGCTTTTCCTAAAAGCATATCTTCTAATTCCATCAGTCGCTCTATCAAGTGCTGATACGCATCAGCGGACATGATTACGTGGCTCGGCTGCGATTTATCTGTGAGTAAAACTGGCTCCACAGCAGCTCGATTAAAGACTGTCCCCTGTGGATTACATACTTCTGCGAGGGTGTAAGTTTGCATGACAGATGTTATGAGCGTGGGTTATGTCTATTTTAGCCAAAATTAGCAGCAACAGGCAAGATGCCTGTTCCACAAATAATTGATTTTTACCCTCTATTTACCGCCGTAATAAAAGGCAATTTCTTTCTCTTTCAGCGGTGCAAACTCTGCCCCCACCAGCATTTTATCAAGTTCCTCTTGGCCGATGTGTTTGACACCGATGCGGACAATGCGCGATCGCATGGTGTTTGATACGCCACTGCGCTGTCTCCCGGCTTCTAAGCCCATCACTTGCTCGTACAGGTCTAATTTTGCCTTCGGAATCGGAGTGCCGTCAAAATCGTTTCCAGAGGCGATCGCAACATCGATCGCATCTGCACCAGTTGTAGCTTGAGTCGCTGAGTTTGTTTCTGAAGACATTTTGTGCAAATTACCTAAAAAGGACGATCGTCATTAAAAGCAGTTTAGAGCTAAAAGTATCAAAATTTAGCACCGAACCGCAGCACAGCTCAAAATAACCTAAACTCGCGAAACAAACTAAATATATTCCAATACTGTTCAGTTAAGCCCGATCCCCCCTAGCCCCCCTTAAAAAGGGGGGAACAAGAACTTGCTCAAAGTCCCCCTTCTTAAGGGGGATTTAGGGGGATCTCCGAGGAATAAATAGTTTTAACCCAAGCGTATTGAAACATATTCGATTAAGGACTATTTGACACAAGATCGATCGCACTTAGCAACTCTTCAAACACAGGATTCCCAAAACTCATCAATTGCCAAGAAGGATTTTCTTCAAAAATCTCCGGGTAAAATGTTACAGGATAATTGCAACTTTTATAGTTAAGCTGCCAACTGCGATTTGCCGATTTATTGAAAGTCGCGCCCATCTGCTTTAAAATCAGAGAATTGACAAACAAATTTTCGATTGTTTCAGGAAACAGAGAAGTTGGCGGCAAAGGTTGACGGATTTCTTGCAAGTCTGATTCTACATCCATCGCGACCATTTCATCAAGTCCAGGGCCGGGCGGCGGCGCGTCTAAAATGCGATCGAACTCTCCCAACAAAACGCCCTCTTCATCGGGATCTGCACTCATCACAGCCCGTTCGATGAAAGTGGGGACTGTTGCCAAAATCGGCTGCAAATTACCAACAACCGTTTGAAAAGCATCGATGCGATCGCGCAATCTCTTGTAAACCTTCGCCTCTACCGTCCCGTCATAGTAAAAATTGTGTATTCTCACAGTATCATAAATCTGTCCGATGCGATCGAGCCTGCCGATCCGCTGTTCGACTCGCATCGGATTCCAAGGCATATCGTAATTGATTAAAACACCGCAAGTTTGCAAATTTAGCCCTTCGGAAGCCGACTCGGTACAAAGTAAAATTTTGATGATTCCTTGTCGGAATTGGGATTTAATTTGTTCCTTGGGAAAAGTTCGCCATTCCCCATTTTGATACAACTCTCCGCCGCGCCCGGAATAACAAGCAATTTGGGAACCATACAATTGTTGTAAAGCGCTACGCAGATAATCCATCGTGTCAGTATATTGCGTAAAGACGATCGCACTTTCCCTCTCAGTCAATTCTCGACGCAAGATTGTGATAAAATGCGAAAGCTTGCTATCTTCGCCAGTATTCTCGAACTGATAGAGCAAATCTTCTAAATATCTGATTTCTTCAGGATCTGCTGGTGCAAAATAAGACTCCATCCCTTCTAAAATCGTATCATCCGCATCATCTAAATCGCTGAAGTCATCCTCAGTAATGCTAATCCCATTGAGGCGGCGCTGCAAAGATTCGCGAATCGCATAAAACGAACTTGTCAGCCTTTTGCGGTAAAGAGTCATCAAAAAACCTAACGCTTTGCGGTTGTCTTTTTGCGCGAGATTGTAAAAGTGGCGCACGTAATTGCTGACAGCGATATAAAGCGGCACTTCGCGCTTATTTTCTAAAGTAATCGCATTATCTCTGACGACGCGGTGAGGAATATCGCGATCCAACAATCCCCGCTGATAATATTGGCGCAAGGTGTCGCGGGTGTGGCGAAACATCAAATCTTTCAGAGGAGTATTCACAGTCAAATATTGACGGGAAGCCGCGATGAAATCCGTGTCTTCAATAACTTGTTTTGGATTGACTCGCTGATTTTTTTCCCAGACATCACGCAACTTATAATATAGTAATTTATCGCCCTTTTGTAAATATTCCTCCAACCGCGAACAAGGCGCGCCGCCCTGCTGGAAGTAATCCACAGACATCTGCTGCCAAAAATTCACGTTTTGCCGTAGCTTGCGGGGCGGGACGCCATCGGGCTTTGCGGACAATGTGCTAAAATAATTGCAGAAATTCTCACCATAAGACCAATGTCCGCGCATTCCCAGAAGCTGCAACAAATCGAAAACCTCGATCGCGTCAATCTGCATCGGCGTAGCGGATAATAACAAGAGCGATCGGCTTTTTTCCTTTAACTGCTGCATCAACAGCAACAATCGGTTAGGCGTATCCTTGCGGTTTTGCGGGCTTTTGCGGCGGGCGTGATGTGCTTCATCCAGAATCACTAAATCCCACGGTTGCGCGTCTAGGAGTTGTTGGGTGCGATCGCTCCGGCGGACTAAATGAGATGATGCTAAAATTAGATTTTGGGAATTCCAAACATTCTCTTCCCCAGACAGACTTTTCTCCCCATACGGATTCTTTAACTCACCTTTCGTATAACTCCAAAAGTGCAGATTGAATTTTTCGCGCAACTCTTCATGCCACTGCGGCTGAATGCTAGCCGGTGCTAAGATTAACACGCGCTTGACTTTTTGGCTGACAAGCAAATAACGCAAAATCAACCCAGTTTCAATAGTTTTCCCCAATCCAACTTCATCCGCAATCAAGAAACTTTTCGGGAAACTTGCCGCAACTCTACGCAGTATTTTAACTTGATGCGGCCAAGGTGCGATCGGAATCGATTTCAAACAATAATCGAGACAACTCGGCGAAGCATACAAATTCAAAAGCGGTTCAAATTTAGCACAATCCAACAACAGTTCAGAATCCCCAACAACTCCTAATTTCCCCCCTTGGGGGGGGCAAAGAATTGACTCTTGAATTTCCCCCCTTGGGGGGGGCAGGGGGGGGTCAAATCTTGGGGGCGTAGCGTTAACTCCTGGAGGAGGGACGTTGAATTCTTCCTCCCGATTCCACACGGGCTTACTGCTGGGCGCGTAGCTAAGCAACTTATTTTTCACCGCTTCCGGCACTTCAAAAACCCGCACATTCGGCGATAAATTGTTCCACAACTGTTCAAATCGAAAAATCTCTTCGCCAACTCGTTCCGCATCTCGGCCGCCTTCCCAAGCACAATAGACATGGAACGATTCAACGTTGCTTTCCCAACCGCTGAGAGATTCGTTATTGGAACCACTAAAAGCTAATTGCGCGCCCTTGCTGTCGGTAAAAATGCCGACTTTTTCGTGAAACATATGCTGGCGATCGAGTAAACTGTCACTATCTACCGGTAAGCCATTAGACTTGAGGGGAACCGCGATTTTAATATCGAGATAACTGTTTTGAATCAGCCAACTGAGGACTTCAAAATGCTTGAGTTGCGCGAAAGTTTTGGGCGGCTGCAAATCGGCATTGAGGCGGATGGTAACAGCATCTCGCAGGGCGTAACCTTGTTGGATAGCTTGCAAATCTTGCGGGCTGAATTGACAGCCCATGATTAAGCGCATCTCCCCGTGATTGTGCAGCATCGCGCCCAATCCCCGCGCCACTTTGCTGAGGATGGCGCTGTTGAAAAAGCCGGATTTACGATCGTACTTAACAGCACATTCTAGCGCCGGAATGTAGAAATCGGCGATCGGGTTATTTTCGTTACTAGAATAGCTAATCCGCCAGGGATAATCTGTTAAATTCATTTTTATTAGTTATTGATTATTAGTTATTAGTTATTTGTTATTTGTTATTTGTTATTCGTTATGTGCCACAATCCTCGATCCCCCTAAATCCCCCTTAAGAAGGGGGACTTTGATCGGAGTCTTGTCCCCCCCTTCTTAAGGGGGGCTAGGGGGGATCTCTTCTTTTATTCTGCTACTTGTTGCGGTGGAATCTCATCAGCAGAAAGAGTCACGACTTTCCCATCTTGCCAAATACTAATCGATTGTCCCAGTTTGCGGTGTTTCTCGATCGCACTTGCGATCGCCATTTTAACACCAGCATCAATGCGATCGGACAATTTTTGATTTTGTTGAGTCATCAGATTAATTCTCCTGAGTAATTATATTCCAAATTTGGGGCTGATAAATTATCGGATTAGAATCAAAAGGGCATTCTGCAACCAATTCAGGAATCGGATTAGAATTATCATAACTAACCCACATATCACTTAAAGGTAAATACAAGTCTAATAAATTTTTGCGTCCTCTTTCATAGCGGCGGCGAATCACATCTTCAGGAATATTGTGTCCCCCACTTTCTACCCGCCGCCGCACCCGATAAACCGCTAATTCCGGGCTTTGCAACCAAAAATAAATCAGATTAACAGTATAACCTTTTAGTTTACACTTTCGCAAAAAACGGACGTAATTGCGAGAAGCGAGAGTTGTCTCAAAAGCAAAATTAGCACCAACATTTGATAGCAAGTCTAACCGTTGCAGCATCAATCTCCCCGCTTGAATCGCCACAGATTCGGGATTGAAAGGTGAAAGCCCAACAGCTATTTCATCAGCATTCACATACTCAAATACATTCAGAAAATGCGGCAACAACTGCATCGCCGTCGTTGTCTTTCCCGAACCGTTACAACCTCCGATAACATAAACATCCGGCATAATTGTGATTAGTTATTGGTTATTTGCGGTGCCCTGAGCGAAGTCGAAGGGTTATTTGTTATGTGCCACAATCCTCGATCCCCCTAAATCCCCCTTAAGAAGGGGGACTTTGAATTGAATTTATCTCTTGTCCCCCCCCTTAAGAAGAGGGCGGGCACGGGGGCACCGCCCCTACAGAATTCTTCTCTTGTCCCCCCCTTCTTAAGGGGGGCTAGGGGGTATCTCTTCTCTTCAATCCAATTAAAATAAACTCAACTGTCCCTCAAAAGTCATCTCCATCTGTTTATAAGAAACCTTCGCCTTAATCTCATCCATCACCAACCACAAATCCGACAAAGCCTTCTCCTCCGGTATCCGCTTTTTCTCATCGCCCAAACGCGGAATCACCTTCAAAGCAACTTCTATCGCCCGCATGAAATTATGATTATCAGTCAAATTAGTTTTTTTCATAAACTCGCGCACGATTTGAATATCTCCATCCTCCTGATACAAACCGATAATTGCGTGCAATCCATCCACTAAATATGTCAGCGTAAAGTCTTGCGGATTCACCGAAAAAGCACCTTTTTTCAGCCGCTGTTTCGGGGTCAAAAGTTTGCAAGTGCCGCTAACCGAGTCAATCAATTTGTATTTTTTGGCTAAATCCGCGACATCGAAACCGCCAATCGCGAGGGCGAGTTGTCGCGCTTCATCGAAGGGGAATTCAATTGCGCCAAAGGCATCCCACGCGAGTAAATACCATTGAGTGAGTGCGTCAAAACCCGCAGTATCGGTTTGTACGAGTTTGCGGAAACGGTAATTTGCGATCGCCTTTCTGGCCTCAGCAAAAGCAACTTCCGGGCGCACTTCTTCGCCGCTGCTGTTGAGGATGGGATAGGAACGGCTGAACACATTTAAAGCCGGGCCAAAGGCGCTTAAATAAAGGTCGATTCCTGTGATTTTGTTGGCTTCAAATTCCGGGGCGCGTTGTTCGACGAGATTCGCGACTTCCGGGCGCAAATCGTCCCACCAAGCTTGGGCGGCGTTGGTGTCGCGCTTGCGGCAAACTAAAAGGACGGTACTGGAAACCGAGTTTTTCTGCGCTTGGTGCAAGTTTTGGGGATTTTCGGTACTGACGGCCCAGGATGCGGTAATCTCGAAACCGGCATCGATGAGGGATTTTGTGAGCACGTCCCAGGCGCCGGATTCTTTGTGGTTGAATTGGACTGTCATCACGCCGTCATCGCGCAAAACTCGGTAATATTCGGCGAAGGCGAGGGCCATTTTTGCTTCGTAATCTTGTTTGGCGAGTTCGTCGGGGGATGTGCCCATGTTGCGGAAGCGCGACGGATTGGCCACTGCTTCTCTATCTTTGTCGGTGAGTTCTGAGTAGAATAAATCGGGGAATATATCGCCTAATGTGCGCTTCATCCAGACGTAGAAAAAGTCGGAAATTTCGGCATATTGGATGGTGGAATAGTAGGGCGGGTCGGTGATAATTGCATCGACTGAATTGTCGGGAATGTGGTAGAGGCTATCCGCTGATGCGACATTAATTTTGATGGTTTTCGGATCGTATTGTTCCATACCGGGTAAGCCGGTTGAGTGGGGTTTTGTTCCAAATAATGAACAAAGATTTTTATAATCATCTACTAATTCATTAACACAACTTTTCCATAATTCAATTTCTCCCGATGTTTCGGGATAATTCCACATTAGATTGAGAGCGTGTTGTGCAGACGCTCTTTTTGTTGATATCCTAGTAGCATCCCACTGTGATAGCCGTGAATTTTTATCGACACATCTATCTAATATTAAAGTTAAATAAGTAATAATTGCCTCTACTTTATCCAATTCATACTCAGCCTGTAGCAGCACCTTAGCTTCGTTGATAATTTCTACATAAGTGACAAGCGTTAGCAACTGACGAGGGTTAAATAATTCTGTCCAGTGTTCTATTCCATATAGCCTCAGCCTAGTATCTCTAGTTACAGGTGGAACATCTTCTAATGGGAAATATTCAATATTAACAGTTTTTTTATCTATAATTGTTTGATGAGATTGTTGGACAGCTTTTAAATCTTCCTCTGTTGGTAATCTAAATTCTAAGGCGTTGGAACCCTTGCGGTAAGCAACAGCATATAATTGATGTCCCATGTTTTGCTGTTTACCAGACTGCATAACTAGATCATTATCAATAACACTGTCACAGTTAGAGCATTTTCCAACTCCTCGACTCATTGTCACTGTATCACTCGGATCGTACTCACCCGCATCCGTTTTAATCGTCGTCTCCTTGCCTTTCTTCCCCTTCACCAACTCAAAATCAACCCGCTTCTGTGCCAAGTTAGGAATAGGTTTCACCGCATACCAATCACTCGTAACTTTTCTCGCTTGGTTCTTACCTGCATAATTACTCGTCTTACTCAACCACCAATTCGGACTCAACGGCACAACCGACTGACAACTCGGACAAACCACCGTATGCGCCCACAAATAATTCTGCACAGTTTCCCCCGGTAAAGATGGGAAAAATTGGGTTAATCTTTTCTCGGCTTCATCCCCCACCCATTGCACCCATTTATCAATATCCTCCTGCAAATCCGGGCCAAATTTCAGCGGATATTCCATCGCCGCCTTCATCGTCACCACCGCCACCGGATTTAAGTCAGAAGCCAACACATTCAACCCGTACCGCGCCGCCTCAAACGGAATGCTTCCCCCACCCGCAAACGCATCTAAAATTGTCGGTGTGCGATTCCCCCACACCTTCTCGCAATAGTCGTGAACTTTCTTAATTCGCACCGAAGACGGAGGAGTTTTGTAGAGTTTAATTTCCTTCCCCGGTTCCAATCCCAGCAAATATTCAAACTCTTCTAAGGAGATTTCTGCGGGTAAAATCGACGCCAACACCGAAGCGCGAGAAAACGATAAAGGTTTGCGCGAATACCAGCGGTGCAAACCTTTAAATGGATTGCCACCGTGCTCGTAATGAACCTGTTCGTTTAGCATATTCACCGGCATGATTTTCTCGATGAAGAGTTTGGGGCGCATGATTTGTTGGTTGGTGGTTGCGGGGAGGGCGGGCACGGGGGCACCGCCCCTACAAGAGATGCCTGGAAGTTAATCATATCAAATATGGGTGCGACAATCCGAGAAACCGGGTTTTTTTGAGTGTTTGTCGCTGTCACGAATTATTGTCGTAAAAACCCGGTTTCTGAGCACCCGCGACAATCCGAGAGTTTCTGACCCCCCGCGCTAATCTCCCAATAAGATTCGCAAGGCTTTCAAAGCATTTGAACGATTACCATTGGCAATTTTTCCAAACCAATAATGTGCTTCTTCATTACTCATCGCCATAATCCCTTCTGCAATATTAGCAATTCGTTCTGTTTTCGATAGCGGTTGCAGCGATTGAAATAAAATCGCCAAACTTACGCCGGATTCTTCTGATAATATATAAGGAGTTTGTCGCTGCTGGGATAAACTTTTCGGATCGTAATTGTTCGCTTTGAGAGTTGCATAAATCTTTTGTCTCGCCAAAACCAGGGCATTTCCTTTGAGTCGCCCCAATCGCTTAGCCGCCGGACGTTTTTTCTCTCCCGCTTTCTTGTAGGCGCATTGATACAATTCTAATGCGAAGTTGTTATTGTCGATCGGTAAAATTCGTAATTGAAATTCTTGCATAAGGATTTACTGTCGGGCGGGGGCGGGTTTTTGAGATATTTGTATCAACTTAACGTCAAACCCAGCCACAGACTGCTGTTTGATTATTAAGCCTCGATCCCCCCTAGCCCCCCTTAAGAAGGGGGGGACAAGAGTCTTTTCAAAGTCCCCCTTCTTAAGGGGGATTTAGGGGGATCGAGACTAGGTTAAAAGCGATATTTCTCAGTAAAACACGCCCCTACATTTCAATATACTACTCTTGCCGTCAAATTTATACGTTCTACTGGATTGCGATCGAGGGTTTGTTTTATACTGCTAATATCCGTGGCAGTTGCTGACAAAGCTGGCTTGAATTCTAAGGTGATTTTCAAACTAACATCCGCTTGCGCGTCGGGACTGTTTAACAAATTGTTGATTGTCGAGAAAAAGCTCTGAAATCCCCGCATTTGTCCTTGATATTCCAATCGCACAAATTGGTCGTCGATTTGAATGGTTGCTGTTTGGTCGATTTGCGGTTGCCAGCGCTGCAATAGGGCAATTGCTGTTCCCAATCTGCGGTAATCTATGACTCGATTCACAGACAATTCTAGCATTTCGATCGCCTGAACTTTGTAATCGATCAGCCGATCGCCCAAACCAGCAAAAACCGCATTCACAGTGCCGTCGAGTTCGATAATCGGCGGTTTCGCCTCCCACAAACTTGGCTGTAGCCCTTCCACAACATAGGCAGAATTGCTGCCATCTCGCAAAGAATTTTGGGGATTTAGATTGACATTGGTTTCGGTTTGTGCTGTTTCCCCATTCCCGTAATCGGCCACCACCCGAAATATACTGTTATTCACAACGGTGGCTTGATACTCATCGGAAGGGAAGAAATTTCCCGGCACCAAACTATTATCTTGATATAAACTAACCGTCAGTGCTCCTTTGGCTTTCCACCTGACACGCACGGGTTTTGCAGCCTCTGTACCGGGCATCAATTGAGCGCTGAGTTCCACTGATTTCGGCACTGGAGGTTCGAGAATGCCGCGCCTGTACAGGGAGAGTCGATCGCTAAACTCGATCGTCTCTGGCAACACCAACACGGTATCATCAGTTTTGATAAATAAGCGTTCCCCAACTTTCAGATCCCAATTCCCCTTTTTCAAACCTTCGCGAATCGTTTCCCGCAACATCCCAACTTCCGCATCCAGCAGAATATTCAAACTCAAATCTTTAGCAAAAGCATCGCGCAGCGCCTTCGTCGTCCAATTATCCAATCCCGCAGGCCAAACTTTTTGCAAGATAAAAGCCGGGGCGAAAAATTTAGCTTCTTCCGCACGAATTTTGCCGCAATCTTTCAGGGCTTTCAGAATTACATCTTGCTGGTTGTTTTTGCCTTTCACCGTACTCGCATCTTGGGCGGAAAGAGTGTAGTGCAGCAATCCTTTCGGTGCTTTCACAGCATCATTTGCAGGATAAAATAAATGGCGGTAAGCATTAGTCAAAGATACTCTCACAGCGATATCTTTCGCGCCTTCCCTTTCCTTCAATTGCTTCTGCTGGCTTCCCGATAAATCTTGCAGCCGATTTTGACTTTTGAGAATATTTTGAATTGCTTTGTATTCTCTGGAATTGTCGATCGCCCTTTCCAATTCTAGCCGATTTGCGACTAAAAATAACAACCGATTCCGGTAGGTGCGAAACTTCCCCGATTCGCCGCTACTGTTAAAAATGCGATCGATTAATTCCGGGGCTGCGTCGGTAGAAGCATTCACCGTGGCTTCGTCAAAGTCGATCGCACACAACGCCACATCATCCGGGTTGTCGTCTACATCTCCGGGACTTTCGACATTAGAAACTAAGGTAAAAAACTTTTTCGCAAAAATGCTATCCCGGCGGGTTCGCAAATCTTCTTTCGCCGCCAAAACCCCGACTTGTTCCTTTTCCTCGGTAATAATTTTGTTAATCGAAGGTTCTTCCTTAAACCGCGCCAAGGATGTCATCGGATCGTAGTCTAAATACCAGGCTACCTTAGTTAGTGTTTCTAAAACGCGATCGACAAAACCACTTTCCACGCCCGGAATTAGCAGCGACAAATTCAACTCAGCCAGCCGAATTCCCGAAGAATTTCCCTGAGTCAGAGAATGCAGAAATATTGTTCTACTTATCCAAGTCGAAAACGGCGGTTTTCCGGCTGCGATCCATTCCGCATCTTGCAATTGTGCGTAAGCCGGTCTACCATCAGGATTGTAGATATCAGCGCCGATCGCATTCCGCAAGGGCGATCGTTGCAACCGAGAAGTCAAATCGTTAGTAATTTCGGCATCCATCCCCACGGGAATGTGATGCGTGTGAATCATCGATACCCAACCATCGCGATTTTCCCACAAATGCCGTACGACTTGCGCGAACAATCGCAAAGCCCCCCGCGTCTTCTGGAATTCGGGAATCGAAGCAATCTTTTTAGTCAGCAGATTGAACAATTCCGGGTGAAACGGATAACTTTGGGCGATCGCCTTTGAGTATGACGCATCTTTGCACCCATCGGGCAAATTCACCCGACAATTCCGATAAGCAGCCAAATATTCCGATGCCGCTTTTTGCGCCGCTTCTTCGTTAACTGTCGCAAACACTCGCTGTTTGACGATGTTATAAATTTCGATATCTGTAGAAGGGCTCAAAACTCGTTCTTGTCTGGCGGAAGCGCGCATCGTTTCTTGCAATTCCGCCGTTTCTTCCGCAAAAGTATCTGCTGTCGAGGCGAGGGAATAAACCAACACTAAATTATCGCACGCTGCCGCCAAATCCATCAGCGAAAATAGGAAAGCTACGACTTGTTTGGCTAAATCGCTGCGGCCAATTTGTTTCGCTTTTGCCGATCGCAAATACCGCGCAATTTCATCTAAAATAATTACAGTCGGCTGTCCGCCCGTCAACCGTTCCAACACCGAAGTCCCGGGACTAACGCCGCTTTTATCGCTACCTTGCAATAACTGATAGCCGGGAATCCCGCCAATTTGGTAAGCAATTTCGCCCCAAAGCGTGTAAGTTGTCAAGCCGCTATCGGCATGATAAACTCCTTGTTCTGGGTCTAAATCACGCCCGTCGATCGCAGCAACTTGCAAAGGGCGATCGGGAATGGTATTAATATCGGTAAACCGTTCCAATCCGTGAATTTCTCGCCCTAGCTTGCAGATATGCCAAAGTGCAATTTCATCATGAGTTTTCCCACCCCCAAAACTCGTTTCCAAACGAATCACCCCAGCCCCAGCCCTTTGCTTCATCAAGCGGCCAAAAACTTCGCCAATCAAGGTTTTGATACCGTCTGTGGCGAAAGTATTAGCAAAGAATTTATTCGCATCTTGATAAACTTGAGGTGCATTTCCTTCGACTACCAGCCGCAATTTTGCTGCAAATAAATCTAGAGACAAGTCTCCCGATAAAATCTCCTCTCTGGGCACGCAGGAATCAAAGATTAATTGCAGCATTTAACGATCCTTAACTAATAAGTAATAATATCAATTTCGCTCTCGATCGCACACGGCATTGTCCTTCTTCGTGTCAACTCTAGGTAAGATCCAGCCAGAGACTGCTGTTTGACTATTAAATCTAGATCCCCCCTAGCCCCCCTTAAAAAGGGGGGGACAAGAGTCTTCTCAAAGTCCCCCTTCTTAAGGGGGATTTAGGGGGATCTCCGGGGAATTAACGGTGTTAACTGAACCGTATTGTGATATGGAGGACACGGCAGTGCCGTTTCCCTATCGCGATTTATTGTAGGGATACGGCACTGCCGTGTCCTGATTTCGGGTTATATTAATAATGATTAAAATCGACATTTCCCCCGCTGACAATTACCCCAACTCTCGCATTTTCAGCTTTCACAACTCCATCGAACAAAGCCGCCGCCGCTAACACTCCCGTGGGTTCAACAACTATCTTCATCCGTTCCCACATAAAAGACATTGTACTGCGAATTGCCTCTTCTGAAACTGTTACCATATCATCCACATAATGCAGCACCAAAGGAAAGGTTAATTTCCCCAGAGATGGCGTGCGTGCACCATCAGCGATCGTATCCGGGTTAGTAACAGTTTGCAGGATTTTCGTGCGGAACGATCGCGCCGCATCATCTGCTTGTTCGGGCTCAACCCCAATTATCTTACACTTGGGAGACAAAGTTTTAGTGGCGATCGCGCATCCCGAAAGCAAACCTCCGCCGCCGCAGCAAACTAACAGCAAATCCAACTCCCCAACTTCTTCTATTAATTCCAGCGCCGCCGTACCTTGTCCCGCAATCACCCGCGCGTCATCATAAGGAGGAATAATTGTCAAGTGTCGTTCTTGACCAATTTGGGCGGTGAGCTCTTCGCGGGAAACTACAGTTTGATCGTACAAAATAATCTCTGCACCGTAGTCGCGAGTCGCCTCTTGCTTGACTTTTGGCGCATCGGTCGGCATAACAACAGTAGCAGGAATTTGTAGCAACAGGGCGGCAAGGGCGATCGCCTGCGCGTGATTTCCCGAAGAAAAAGTCAAAACTCCGTTCTGTTTTTCCGCTTCTGATAGCTGCATCAAAGCATTGGAAGCGCCGCGAAATTTAAACGAACCCGTGCGCTGAAAGTTCTCGCACTTGAAAAATACCTGAGCATTCGTCCGTTTGTTGAAAGTTGCCGAAGTCAGTACCGGAGTCTTGAAAGCTTTGCCTGTCAAGCGTTTTGCCGCAGACTCAACATCGGCATAACAGACAGACAAGGGATTTTGGGCAGAAATGTTGGTAGTCAAGGGATTTTAGATTTTAAATTTAAAATTTTAGATTTCAGATTACCAGCTTAAGGGGCTGCTAATTAGATAAGTTTTTATTATATTAGCAATTGCAAATACTTATCATTAACTGTTGCGATCGATTACCCAAAAAGGTTTAAACTGATATCTACTTATTGCAACTTGTTATCAAAAAGTAAAGTTGCGTTTCCGATTAAATAGGAGAGAAATTAATGAATGTAAAATTAAAAGTGCTGGCTAGTGCTAGCGCGGGATTGTTGCTGCTAGCGGGTTTGACGGCTAATGCAATTGGACTGGGGCAAAAAGCGATCGCCCAAACAACACCAAAGGCCGAGCGAGATTTAAGAGCACAAGCTCCCATAAATCGCATTAGAATCGTCTTGGCCAACCGCAGAGATGCTACAGATTTGCAAAACAAAGCCAATCAAGTAGCTGCAATACTCACAAAAGAAATCGGAATGCCCGTAGAAGCAACCATCGGCGACGAAACCGCCACCGTAGAAGCTTTGAGAGCAGACAGAGCAGATGTGGCATTTCTAGGAGGGCGAGCGGCATTAAAAGCTGAGCAATTAGCCAAAGCGCGGATGTATTTAGCAGAAGTTCGGAGCGATTATTCTGGCGGAAATACCTATGATTCTATATTTGTAGTGCGTCAAGATAGCCCGCTGCGCCCCAAAGGTTCGGCAAAACAAACTCTCGAACAATTGAAAGGCAAAAAAATGGCTTTCACCTCTCGAACTTCCGGTTCGGGATTTGTTTTCCCAGTCGGAGAATTGGTGGGTACCGGATTAGTTTCAGGGCCGGATAGACTGGAAACTTTCTTCGGAAATGTCACCTACGGCGACGGTTACAGCAGTGCTTTGCAAGCAGTTTTAAAAGGTCAAGCCGAAGTTGCAGCCGTATCGGAATACGCTTTGCTACCGCCTTGGATTACAGCAGAAGAAGGCAAGCAGTTGCGAGTGCTGCAAAAAATTCCCGGAGTGCCCGCCCACGGAATTGTAATTGACGATCGCGTTCCAGCACCAATGCGCGAAAGAATTATCAATGCTTTCATGAAAATGAACGAACCTGCAAACAATCAATTGTTTCGCAGTTTGTACAATTCCCAGAAATTAGTGAAAGTCGATCATAACCGCCATTTAGCAAGCTTTCGCCAAGCTTTGGTGCGCGCCAAATTAGAGCCGTAATTCGACGATATTTATATCTTGTAGGGTGCGTCGCGGGAGATTGTCCAGCTTTGTCGGAAATAGTTATAGGGCGACGTACCCTACGGTATCTGAAACCCTGATAAATGTGGCTTTTAGGCAAAGTCTAGATCCCCCTCGCATCCCCCGCATCGTTGCGGGGACTTTGAGAAGACGACTCATGTCCCCCCCTTCTTAAGGGGGGCTAGGGGGGATCAGTATGGGGTATGGTGCGTCGCTCAGAGATTGTCCAGCTTAGTCGGAAATAGTTATAGGGCGACGCACCCTACGGTATCTCCAACCAGCCATCTGGTGCATTAAATTAATTACCAAATTATTAATAAATATCCGCCATGACGATCGAATGCAGCAAATTAGAAACAGCTTATTCCAAATCCCTAAATCGCCCGATTCTCAACGGAATTGATTGCAAAATCAAACAGGGTGAATTTGTAGCGCTATTGGGTTTGAACGGCGCGGGAAAATCCACGCTATTGCGCTCCTTTGTCGGCTTAGTGCCTGTTAAAAGCGGAGAGATTCGGATTAATGATATTGTGATGAATACGCGCACGATTACCCGAATTCGCCGGGATATCGGCTTAATATTTCAAGGAGGCGGGTTAGTAAAACAGTCACCCGCGATCGACAACGTGCTGTGCGGTTGCTTGGGAAGTTTGAATACTTGGGAGACAGTGTGGGGTTTTCCGAAGAAACAGCGCGATCAAGCTTTTGAATTATTAGCAAACTTCGGACTGCAAGACCTAGCATACCAAAAAACCGGACAACTCAGCGGCGGACAACAGCAAAAAGTGGCGATCGCCCGCGCCTTAATCCAATCTCCCCAGATTTTACTAGCCGACGAACCCACCACCGGATTAGACGTAATCGCAGCCCAACAAGTAATGGAAATCCTCGCCCTTCTGCACCGAGAACAGGGAATGACAGTAGTTGTAGTATTGCACGACTTAGGAATGGCGAGCACTTATCCCGATCGGGCGATCGTCCTCGACGCCGGTCAAATAGTCTATGATGGCAAATGCCACAACCTCTCCGACAAATTCAGCAAATTAACCAATCCCAAAATAGCAGCCTAAACCCCTCTCTTCTCCCCTCTTCCTTCTCCTTCTTAGCGCCTTCGCGGTTCGTTTAAAAAAATCCCCTTCAAAAATATCAAAATAAAAGCAGATGACCGAAAAAAACTTGGGTAACTTATCGAAAAACTATGGCTGGATTAAAAATATTGGTATTGCAGTAGCCTTAATTGTAACTTACGGTTGGGCGTTGCGAGGACTAGAAATTGATGCAGCAACCTTAGCTAGCAGTTGGCCTTACATGACCGATTTTATCTCGCGCTTGTGGCCTCCGAACCTCGAAATTATCGACGTAGCAATTAAAGCTTTAATCGAGACAATTCAAATGTCGCTTTGGGGAACAACAATCGGGGCAATTCTTTCTATACCAATTGCCATTTGTAGCGCTCATAATATAGCGCCCTCTTGGTTGCAGTGGCCCGCTAATTTTATTCAAAATGCAGTGCGTTCCGTTCCTTCAATTGTGTTAGGATTGCTGTTTGTGGCGGCGACTGGCTTGGGGGCGCCGGCGGGTACGTTGGCTTTGGGAATTTATACGATCGGCTATCTGGCCAAATTCTACCAAGAGGCGATCGAATCAGTGGAAGCGCGATCGATCGAATCCTTGCAAGTAGGAGGCGCATCTTGGCTGCAAGTTGCCCAGTACGGCATTTTCCCGCAAGTATTGCCGCTAGCGTTGGGTTACACGCTGTGGATGTTTGAATACAACATCCGTGCGGCTTCGGTGTTGGGAGTAGTCGGCGCAGGCGGAATTGGCTTTGAATTGGTGAATTATATTCGAGCTTTTGAATACAACAAAGCCACAACCATGATGTTAGTGCTGTTAGTTGTAGTGACAGTTATAGATGTAATTAGCAGCAAATGGCGGCAGCGACTGGAAGCAAAATAAGGACAGGTTTAGAAACAAAAAAAAGGACACAGCATTGCTGTGTCCCTACCTGTGTATTGTAGAGACACAGCATTGCCGTGTCCCTACCCATAGCGTCGATATCCCGATTAGGATTCTTGCTGTTTAGAACAAGAACAACTCCGAGTTACCCGTAGACCCCAAATTGACATCGACAGTTGCAAACAAGTTGTTGCCGCCAACAGTAGAACCGTTGCTATCGTAATACAGCTTAGTAGACAAACCGTCGTAGATAGCCATGATTGATGGCCCGGTTAAAGTGGCTTCGAGCGCAGTTACAACAGTAACTGTGCTGCTGTAAGAGTAGAAACTCGAACCCAAAGCTCCAGCTCCGCTTGTAAAGGCTGCAAAACCAGTTTTGTCGAGGTTAATTACATCATCAACAATGCTGTAACTGGTAATTAAGTCCCCGCCGCCAGCAGCAGTTCCGCTGAACACAAACACGTCTGCACCAGCACCGCCGTTGAGAACATTTGTTCCCAAACCGCCGATTAAAGTGTCATTTCCAGCGCCGCCGTTGAGGGTATCGCTACCCGCGCCGCCGAAGAGACTGTCGTTACCATCGCCGCCGTTGAAAATGTCGGCACCAGAACCGCCATTCATAATGTCAGCAAACTGAGTACCAGTGACGCTATTACCAGCGCCATTTCCTGTGAATAAGACAGGTGTGCTGAAGTTGTAACCGCCAGCACCGGAACCGAAGTTGTTAGAGGCGACAGTCGCGAAAGTACCCGCATTCGCAGCAGTTAAATCGACAATGCTACCAGAAGTCGGAGCAGTACCAGTCGCAGAAGATGCGATCGAACCTGTGAACACAAAGTCCGCTGCTCCTAAAGTGCTAGCAGCAGTACCCAGATTCGCAACTTTGGTAAAGCCACCGGTTTGCGTACCATTCGAGTCAAAAGCCAACACTGTCTCATTCGCAGCATTAGTATATACGAAGAAACCAGGGCTAGTAGAACTGCCCAAAGCCTTAGCTTGCGCCGCTTCTAAAGTCGCAAAAGTTCCGCCGGTGAAAATCACCAACTCTTTGCCAGTAATGTCAGGAGCACTACCGCTAACACCGTCAAAGTTGGTAGTAGTCAAATTCCCGAATTCGCTCGAGACAAACTGGAATTTGTCAACCCCGAAGGCAAAGTCAGTAATTGTATCGGGGCCTTCACCAGGAGCCTTGTAAACGAAGATATCCGCACCAGCACCGCCTGTGAGAACATCTGAACCGCTACCACCTGTGAGAATATCTGCACCGCCAGCACCGTTGATAGTATCTGCACCGCCAGCACCGTTGAGGATGTCAGCAAATTCAGTACCCGTGACGCTGTTAGCACTGTCATTTCCGGTGAATAAGACAGGTGTGCTGAAGTTGTAACCGCCAACACCAGAACCGAAGTTGTTAGAGGCGACAGTCGCGAAAGTACCCGCATTAGCAGCAGTTAAATCGACAATGCTACCAGAAGTCGGAGCAGTACCAGTCGCAGAAGATGCGATCGAACCGGTAAACACAAAGTCCGCCGTGCCCAAAGTGCCAGCAGCAGTACCCAAACTCGCAACTTTCGTAAAGCCGCCGGTTTGCGTCCCGTTCGAGTCAAAAGCCAACACTGTCTCGTTCGCAGCATTAGTATATACGAAGAAACCAGGGCTAGTAGAACTGCCCAAAGCCTTAGCTTGCGCCGCTTCTAAAGTCGCAAAAGTTCCGCCGGTGAAAATCACCAACTCTTTGCCAGTAATGTCAGGAGTTGAACCGCTAACACCATCAAAGTTCGTAGTAGTCAAATTCCCGAATTCGCTGGCGGTAAACTGGAATTTGTCAACCCCGAAGGCAAAGTCAGAAATTTTATCACCGCCTTCGCTGGGAGCTTTGTAAACGAAGATATCTGCACCAGCACCGCCTGTGAGAACATCTACACCGCTACCGCCTGTGAGAATATCTGCACCGCCAGCACCGTTGAGAGTGTCATCACCAGCACCGCCGCTCATAATGTCAGCAAATTCAGTACCCGTGACGCTGTTAGCGCTGTCATTTCCGGTGAATAAGACAGGTGTGCTGAAGTTGTAACCGCCAACACCAGAACCGAAGTTGTTAGAGGCGACAGTCGCGAAAGTACCCGCATTCGCAGCAGTTAAATCGACAATGCTACCAGAAGTCGGAGCAGTACCAGTCGCAGAAGCTGCGATCGAACCTGTGAACACAAAGTCCGCCGCTGCCAAAGTGCCAGCAGCAGTACCCAGATTCGCAACTTTCGTAAAGCCGCCCGCGATCGTACCATTCGAGTCAAAAGCCAACACTGTCTCATTCGCAGCATTAGTATATACGAAGAAACCAGGAGTTGTAGAATTGCCCAAAGCCTTAGCTTGCGCCGCTTCTAAAGTCGCAAAAGTTCCGCCGGTGAAAATCACCAACTCTTTGCCAGTAATGTCAGGAGCACTACCGCTAACACCGTCAAAGTTCGTAGTAGTCAAATTCCCGAATTCGCTCGAGACAAACTGGAATTTATCAGTTCCCGACTTAAAGTCAGAAATTCGATCGCCGCCTTCTTTCGTTGTCCTGTAAACAAAGACATCCGCACCGCTGCCCCCACTGAGGACATCCAAACCAAGGCCGCCAGTAATGGTATCGTTGCCGTCACCGCCGTTAATCGTATCGTTGAAATTGCTGCCGATGATATTGTCATCGCCTGCTAAACCATTGATTGTAATTGCGGCTGGAAAAGTACCGAAATCCAAAACATCCGGGCCGGAAGTACCGAGAGGAACAGTTACCGGTGCGCCTGTAAAGACAAAGTTCTTGACATCCAGGCTAATTTTCACCGAGAAAGTGGTGACAATTTCAAAGCGCGCCCCAACAGCAAATACCAGTACAGAACGGCCAGTAGCGGCATCTGTAAACTGACAGAAAATAGGGTCGTTGCTGTTGCCGCCCAGAGCTGCAAACCGCGCTTGCAAAGTAGCGATGCTCGTAACGCTGATATCGAGGCTGAAGTCGAGCAAATTAGCGCCGGCGATGCTTCCAACAGCAGAAGTAGCCGTAATCGAAAATCGAGTCAAGCTGGTAACGCTGAGAGCAAAAGCTGCCGTAGAGAACTCTAAAATATCGTCATCGACATTAAAGTCAGTAATTAAGTCAGCTTCTAGAACTGTTGTAATCTCTTGACGGGAAGTGAGGTAAATAAAGCGATCCTTCCCAGCACCCCCTGTCAGATTATTGGTTCCTGCGCCACCTTCGATCGAGTCATCATCATCGCCGCCTTTAATTTTGTCGTTGCCCAAGCCTCCTTTTATTTTGTTTTTGCCTTTACCGACTTCGATATCGTCATCGTCATCGCCAGCGTCGATGTCATTATCGCCATCGCCGCCTTTAATCTTGTCCTTGCCTTTGCCGCCGATGATTTTGTTTTTGCCTTTACCAACTTCGATATCGTCATCGTCATCGCCACCGTCGATGTCATTATCGCCATCGCCACCTTTAATTTTGTCCTTGCCTTTGCCACCTTTAATTTTGTCCTTGCCATTTCCACATTCAATCTCGTCATCATCATCGTCGCCGTCGATATCGTTATCGCCATCGTCGCCTTTAATCTTGTCCTTACCTTTGCCTCCTTTTATTTTGTCTTTGCCCTTACCGCCTTTAATGTCATCGTCACCATCGCCGCCTTCGATATCGTTATCGAGAGTCGTCGAACCAACAATAACTTGAGGAGTTGTATTGCCAGGAAACTTAAAGACATTTTGCTCGATTTTCAAGCTAAAACGCTGGCCGATGATAACGTTTGTGCCTTGGTTAACTTCAAAACCAAAACTAGCTGCACCGATAAAACCTGTTGTCGCTTGGAAAGTTAACAAACCGAGGCTAACGTCTGCTTGAGTGAAAGTAACGCCGAGTTGTGTTACCGCTACTCCCTTAAAGAATAGTTGCCCAGTTTTGGTATCAGGCAGCTCCGTTAGCTTGAAGACTGTGCCGCTAGCACCTTGCGGGCCATCGACAAACCGCAACAACTCAGAAGTAATAGTAGTTTGGCTACCGCTGGAACCGGCAATCAAGGTATTATTAGCTTCCACGCGCGGAGGGGTATTAATCACCCTCGGGGCTGCAACTGGAGTTGGGGTTGGAGTTGGACTCGTACCAGTAGCTCCCAAAAAGTTGCCAGCTTTCAGAATGCTGGCGTTGACATTCAACAATAGCGCCAGTACAAAGTTACTGCTGCCGCGAATTTCGGTGTTGAGGCCAACTTGGACAAAGGACAAGCTGCTAAAAGTCAAGCTGCCAGAAAGCAGTAATTTGTCATTGTCTGTGTAGTCAGTGATGACTGAATTTGGGCCAGAGTTACGATCGCCGATGACAAAAACGTCATCTCCAGCACCGCCGACACAGGTGTGGTTGCCAGTACCACCAACGATCGTATCGTTGCCTGCACTCCCCATCAGCGTATCGTCACCCGATCCGCCGCCGACAACGCTGTCGTCACCGTCGCCACCGTCTGCCATGTCATTGCCGTCGCCAGCAACGATCGTATCCTTTCCGGCACCGCCCATCACGCTGTCGTCGCCGTCGCCGCCCATCACGCTGTCGTCGCCGTCATCACCCTCGCATTTGTCGTTGCCCGCACCGCCGATCAAGGTATCCTTGCCGTCGCCGCCCATCACGCTGTCGTCGCCGTCATCGCCCTCGCATTTGTCGTTGCCGACACCGCCGATTACGGTATCTTTGCCGGCACCGCCCTTCACGCTGTCGTCGCCGTCGCCACCCATTACGCTGTCGTCACCGTCGTCGCCGCTACAAACGTCGCTACCAGCGCCACCCATCACGGTGTCATCGCCGGCGCCGCCCATCACGCTGTCGTCGCCGTCGTCGCCGCTGCAAACATCACTGCCGACACCGCCCATCACAGTATCGTTATCTTTACCGCCGTTAACGTTGTCGTTGCCGTCGCCGCCGCTAACGTTGTCCTTGCCTGTGTCGCCCCTGACGGTATCGTTGCCTTCGCCGCCCTCGCACTTGTCGTCGCCTTTGCCGCCGTAGACGGTATCGCTGCCGGTGCTGCCGTCAACGTCATCATCTCCATCGTTGCCGTGCACCCAGTCATCGCCGTCATCGCCTTTGCAAGTATCTTTGCCGCTGCCGCCAAAAATACTGTCATCGTCTTTGCCGCCGTCAATCTTGTCGTTGCCTTTGCCACCGTCAATCTTGTCTTTGCCGCGATCGCCCCTTATTTCATCGTCATCATCGCCGCCCTCGCAATCGTCGTCATCTTTACCTCCGTAGATTTTATTTTTGCCGCCCTTGACTTTGATTTTGTCCTTGCCTTTTTTGCCGAATATCGTCTGGTTAACGCCAGTGGCGACAATTAAGTCATCGCCATCGGTGCCTTCGATCGTCCGGCGGCGATCGCTGATATCATCATCTTTGCTGCCCGCACCTTCTTCGGGTACGCCCTTAAATTCAGCAATGTTGCTCTGATCCTCAGCAACTTTTGGAGATGTGCCGTTTAATTGAGCAATTTTGCTCTGATCCTCAGCAACTTTTGGGGATGCGCCGTTAGACGGATTCGCAACTTTGCCATTACTGCCGGTGCTGTTTTCAGCGATCGCATCGTCAATTAACTTGACTAACCCTTTGTCGGAATTTGTGGCGGTGGCGCTGCGGAAATCCCCAAGCCGATCGAGATTGCTGACTGAAAGCCCGAACTCTGCTTCGTCGTCTTCGAGGGCGATCGGCACAGCACTTGTTACATTGGCATTAGAATTCGGCATATTTAACCCGGTAGAGGAACTGGTTTTCGTCACGTCAGGAATTTCGGTTTGAGCTCGATCGGGAAAAAGTGTTCCCGATACATTTCCTAACAATATATCATCTTCCATCTTTGATATTTCCCAAAAACGGCTGAGCTTATTAGTATCAGTTTATCACCCAGCAGGAGGCAGCAGCATAAAAAAAATAACTTCATACTTTCGCCTGCTAGAGGAGCTGATATCCCACCTTTCTGTTATAGATGCTCTTTAAACTGCAAGGGCGTTATTTCGATTAGTTGCGAGTTTTATCTTCGGCAGTTTCGCCGTAAAATTAATTGAGCCGTCACATACACCGTAAGTGCTGCGCCGAAGCGCCAAGCACTTTTTATGTTCTACGTAATTTCTACAGTAAGCTGCGCCGAAGTGCACCGAAGTGTAGATGTTCTACGTAATTTCTACAGTGAATTAGCAGAATTTAAACTCGCAACTCACAACTCCCACATAACTACCCAAAACCTTTATCCCCACAATTTTACATTGCTTTTCCTGCGATCGAGCCTGGGTGCATTGAAGTTTTGTAACACTCCCAGCTCTGACAAATCCTTCCCTGACTTAAGGATTTGAATTCTTTGTGTAAGTGACTAAACGCTCCTTATTTTAGTTCCCGATGATTAATTAGAAATTTAGATTGTTCGCCTCGGCAAATATTTGTTTTAATTTTTAGTCTCACAATTTTGTCTCGATTCGAGGAAAAAAAGCGAACTGAGCTATATGTTTTCTCCTCCTACTAACAATCATCTAATAATTTATCTATCTCAAGACAGATTATGAAATTCTGGAACGAAGAAAAATAAACGCAGGAGTGGTTTTTGGTAAAAGTTGCAAGCTCGATCGGCATTTTGAGCGGGAATGACCCCTGGCTAGACCCAGAAACCGGGTTTCTTTGTAGATGTATGGTTGCCTTTCCCCATTATTTCTCCGAGAAACTGGCTTTACGAGGCTTAGTTCTCTAGATGATAAAAATTCTTGTTGTTTGGGAGGAAAGAGATAATTTTATGGTTGTTGTATTGTTGAGAAGTCTTTGCTCCTTAACTTGATTTTTCCTGCTTAACTTTAACTAGAGTAAGACAGTTAAATTAAAAAAAATTAAATAACAATTAAGCGGTAAATTAGCAATTATTGATTAGCAATTGTCGATGGTCAAATATCGATGACCGATCGCCGCTGAGGACAGACAGATCGGGACCCGCCGACTTACGGATGAGGGCGGAGGGCTGACCAATTAATTAATTGACACAAAATCAAGATTTCTGTTGGGGGGGTAGTGGTAGAGGATAAGCGGTTAGGACAGATCGACAGATTACCGCCCCAAAAATTTTACTCAACTTTGCCTCCCATATTGCCCTGAAACCGGTTGGCGAGAGCCGAAGTAATTTTAATAAGAACTAGAGATCCGCCTGGTAAAGTGCTTCCAATTTAACTTTACTCAGCAAGGATAAACTCAAGTTCGCGACGAATGTAAAGGGGTCTGCGGTAGAGGTGCAAAATGTTAAAGATAGCAAGATTGGAGAAAATTCGGCTTTCACTGAGCCACAGGGCAATCAAAACTAATAAACTGTTATTAAAGTACAAGTTTTATAACCTCAAAGTGTTTGAACAAATATATTTGATCCCAGCGCTCGCCCGATCGGGGGAAGCGCATTCAGAAACTTTGATTCCAAAAGTAAAAATCAGTTTGCCGATCGCTATTGCTAGTGGCAAAAACGCAGGCAAATTCAGTATTGATGCGGGAGGGCGCTAAATCTGTGACCCAGGAATTTAAACTCTCAGTCACCCCAGTTGGGGACGACGAATATCTAGTGCGGACAGAAAGGGTTGCACCCGGTGTACCCTTAGCAGAACAACAAGTCCGCTGGCCGATCGACGAATGGCTGGCACTGTCAGCTCAACTGATGAACGACCCCTTGGTGGGCGTGTTCCAGCCAAAAGCATTACAGGGAACCAGTTCTGCCGGTCGCGGACTCTCGCTATCAGGACAAAACGCAGCGCCTTCTTTAGTAGCCCTCGGGCAACAATTATACAGCGGGCTGTTTCAAGGAAACTTGCGCGATAGCTGGACTTGCGCTCAAGGCATCGCCCAGCACCGCCGAGAAGTGTTGCAACTGCGGCTCGGACTCAAAGGCCGACGCTTGCCGCGGCTGCCGTGGGAAGTTCTGCACGCGGGCGATCGCCCTTTAGCAACCGGCACCGATGTCGTGTTTTCCCGCTACCAACCAGGTACAAGTTTGTTCAAACAAACCCGGATACTGCCAAGTGGTGGGCCGCTAAAAATTTTAATGGCGATCGCCTCTCCGGGCGATCGAGACAGCTTGCAGCTTCAGCGAGAAGTCCTCCACCTGCAACAAGAACTCCAAAACCGCACCGCTAACCCCCTCAAAAACAGCCCCCACTCGGAAATTCAACTGACTATTCTCGAACAGCCCGATCGAGAACAGCTTACCCAAGCCCTAGAACAAGGACACTACCAAGTCCTGCACTACGCAGGCCACAGCAACTTAGGTTCCAGAGGCGGCGAACTCTACCTCGTCAGCAGGCGCACTGGCTTAACCGAAACCTTGAGCGGCGACGACTTAGCCGGATTGCTCGTCAACAACGGCATTCAGATGGCCGTGTTCAACTCCTGCCGCGGCGCCTACGGCGACCCCTCAGACATGGCGGATGACAGCCCGGAACGCAACTTAACCGAAGCTCTAGTCAAGCGGGGCATTCCGGCAGTGCTAGCAATGGCAGAAAGCATCCCCGACGATGTAGCCCTAACTCTGACGCGGCTGTTTTACCGCAACCTGAATCAAGGCTATCCAGTCGATCTCAGCCTGAGCCGGGCCAGGGCCGGACTAATTTCTGCCTACGGTTCTCACCAGTTATACTGGGCTTTGCCGATTCTCTACCAGCACCCGGACTTTGACGGCTATCTGACCGGAGCCCCAGCCCAAAGCGCTGCATCCGGGTCTCTGCTGCAAATAATCGCGCCGGGAACGCAGCCGACGGGACGGGGTACAGAATGGAAGCCGCCGCATTCGGTCTCGGCGATCGCCCCACAGGCCCCAATGCCAGACAATCGACCGCATCAGTCAGACAGTTCTGACGGCGAAGTCTGGGACTCTTCTGCCGACCAATTAAAAGATCGCACGGATTGCCTTGACCAGAACGATCGGCCATCGGCTAATAATTCACCGAACTCTGTTCCTAATCGTGACTCTTCGGGCCGAGCAACTCGCGACCGTAAATCGGCTCAGAAACCGTTAAAAACAATAGGATTGAAACAATATCTGGCCCTGACGTTTTGCTTGTTGCCCGTTACTTTGAGTGCTGGCTTTTTTGGGTGGCGGTACTGGCATCAGCGAGGCACGAAACCGGAAGAGTTACTGCCGGCGGTACGGACTCCCCTGTCACAAAATTACCTGCAACAGCGCCACTAAAAAGCGAGATGCGATCGCACTACTGAGTTTGGGGACTCTTCGGCTGGCTCCAAACTGGCTGCGGTTGTTGCTGGAAATTCGCGATCGGCTGCCACTAGAAAAGTTATTAATAGTACAATACGGTTCACTTAACACTATTTATGCGCCGGAGATCCCCCTCGCATCCCCCTTAAGAAGGGGGACTTTGAGGGCATTCTTGTCCCACCCCCTACTCCCCTTTTTTAAGGGGGGTTAGGGGGGATCTGTCTTAAGTGAACCGTATTGATTAATAGTATGCTGCTCGATCGGATCTCGGACTTACGCTCATCAACCCAGTTTCTAACCAAAATCAGCAGCAGGGCAACCAAGTCTCTAAGAAGAAACCCGGTTTCTCGTGGAGTCATATCAATTCCGGTTGCACTCAGATAAGCGAGGACACCGCGAGTGCCTTTGTCCCTACAATTGATCGTGGTAGGGACAAAGGCACTCGCGGTGTCCTTATTTTGGGTAATATTAATTCCGATGCTACCGGATTTGATATCACTCGGCACAAGACAATAAAAGCAAGAGTTACAACTATAGTCTTGGACGCACGCGGGTCAATCGATTTTAGATTAAAGATTAAAGATTAAAGAATTGAAGAAAGCGACCCCACTGATAAATCCGGGGGATGGCGATCGGGATTTGGAGCTTTTTTCTCCCTCCACGGATGAATCCGGCGGCCCCGGATCAAATTACTTGATTGTCAAAAACCCGGTTTCTTCCTAAATACTTCCCTACCAAACCCAGATTTATCGCAGAAACCGGGTTTATGAGACGTGAGTCCTGAACAATTAAGAACATCCTGACGCTGATGCGCGGTTGCTATATTTCACAATCAGGCGTTGCTGAATTTAGGTATGATTCACTCGCTATAGCAATCCCTGAAACTCGCTGAGTAGGGGCAATTCATGAATTTCCCCTACTAAATTTCGGAGGCAAATCATAGTCCTTTCTCAGCAACGCCCACAATCAGTAATGGTGGAAGCGGCTGTGAGTTTGACCTGTCTCTACAGCTTGCACATAAATTTTGAGAGTCTGGCAGCTTGCAGGCAATGAGTGGAAACCAGTACAATTTCCACCGAAACTCCATGCCGGAAACGGCTGGTAATTTGTAGTGGATCAAAAATTTAAGCTGTTACGCATTTAACTCGGTCTTTTTCAATTTCCTGTGGAAAAAACGTCAAATTCTGTGGCTTTGGGCGGTTGGATGAAGATTTTCATTGATTGCTCCCTCGGACTCTACTGAGAAAGCGACGAAGGATTAAGAGTAGCGAAACAATAAGATCGCGATCGAAACTATTCCCCTCAATGTAGCTGCGCGATGTTTCTCCACGCCCATTGAGTCTGGTTTAAGCTCAAACCCGTTCAACTCGCTGGGGGTGAAATTTCTGGCAATTTTTACCGGATTGTCTTCCCCGGACTGCTTTCTATGCAAGTTATATGCCGAACACCTTAATAGAAGATTGCTCCTTGGTATTTGGCGTTTTGAGGGGATTCTGTGCCCAAAAAACCGGGTTTACAAGTAGCTGGCAGCGACATCTAGAACCAGTCCTGCCTCGTCTTGTTGAGGTAAAAGTTAACCCCGCACTGGTAATTGCGATCGGCAGATTTGCAGCCGCCGCGCTCTAGGTATTTCCATTTATGGCCGTCTTGCTTTTTACCTTAACCGCAGACAGGATCTGGGATTGGAGAAGGCAGGGAACAGACTTTACTGTAAAAAAGTAAAGCATTTAATTTGCGACAATAATTCCTCGCGCGATCGCGCTGTGAGTCTTACGCAAGCATTACAGCGCGATCGGCAAATAGATCGCCCTTGGAGCATCCTTACTTGTACCCCCGGTCTTGAGGCTACAAAAATTTATCCAGAATCTTAATATTCAGAATTATTAGTATTGACACAGAAACAAACTTCATCTAATGTGTTGTAATTGAAATAAGTAAATTCCAATAAGCGAGGTACGGTCAATGGCAGAAACAGCTACAGCACCCTTAACAGGAAAAGGTCTGCTTCAAAAAATCAAAGGCAGCGATTTGCCGCGCAGAGAACTTGCAAAGCTTTGCGGCTACTTCACGGTCAGCAAGAGTGGAGAAACGCGGATTAACTTGGCTGAGTTTTACGATGCAGTATTAGCTGCTAAGGGCATTGAGCTAGAGAAGTCGAAAGCAGACGGACGCGGGCGAGAAGCGAGTTATCGAGCTAGCGTTCACAAGAATGGATCGATCGTGATCGGGGCGAATTATACCCAAGAAATGGGATTAAAGCCGGGAGACGAGTTTGAAATTAAGCTCGGATACAAGCACATTCGCTTGATTCAGATCGATGTGGACAGACCGGATGTGGAATTGGAAGAAGAAGATGATGAGGAGGATACAGAAGAATAGAGGCGATCGCAATGCAGTCAGCCGATAGCAAGGCGACTGGATTTGGCATTCGCTAGATGAGTATTTGCGCGCCACCCTTCAATTTAACTGATGAGCTGTCTTGACTATTTCTATTTTCTCTTGTCCCGCAAAGACTACAGTGCCTCTGAACTTCGTAAAAAGGGGCAAGAGAAAGGTTTTGGCAATGAGGAAATATTGGAGGCGATCGCGCAAATTCAAGACCGAGGCTATCAGTCTGACACTCGCTTGGTGGCAAACTCGATCGCCTCTGCTGTGGGCAAATACGGGAAGTCTGCCATCAAGCGCAAGTGCCTGCAAAAAGGAATTACCAGCGATTTGTTCGAGCAAGTCTGGGAAGAAGAAATTGCCGAAAATCAGGACTCCGAAGCCGAAAAACTGGCCGAATTAAAAGCCAAAGTCATGCGGAAATACAAGATCGATACTTGGGGTAAAGTAGATCCAAAAACCAAGGGTAAAGTCTTGAATTACCTGCAATACAGGGGCTTTAATGCCTATGAAATTTGGGGAAAGTGGCAAACAGAAGAAGACGACGCATAAATTGTAGGGCTTCACCGAGCAAGCGCAGCCCCCAAAGGCAAGCACAACTGCACTGCTGTCCTGGGGGCTAAATTGTGAGTTCTGAGTTTTGGTAAGTGTATATCAATCCTCAGATTTCCCTAAAGAAGATTCGTACATCTGCCGATGTCTGGCTAAAAGCTGGAGATATTTCTCGTTGATTTTGGCCTCCATCCATTTCTCTTGAAAAATGGCGGCGGATTCTGCTTTCACCGGATCTACTTCTAGCGGCAAAATATCTTTTCGAGCTGCGGTTTGCTCTGCAACAGACGGCAGCTTCTGAGGGTTCTGCTGGTATTTTCGGCCGCTTTTGTGGTTAGCGTAGCGACGCGATCGAGTGTACCCCATCTGCAAGAACTTGCGGGCCATGTCGGCTCCAACAAAATCTTCGCGCGATAGATACTCTAAAAACAAGGAGTAAATTTTGCTGCTGGACTCCCTCGCAATTTCAGGAGTCTTGAATCTCCAAAAAGGCAGAATTTCTCCTTTGTAGGGCTCCACCAACAGCACTCCCTGTTCTCCTTTCCCTACCTGATAAAGTTCCGGGTGCTGTCGAAAGTCGATGTTCTTAAAATCCCGATCGTAGTCGAACTGCTTCATTGAGCGTTTTCTGTTAGATATGGAACTATAGTACCCATTTCACATCTTTTGCTGTCTTCAGGTAATGTCACCATCCAGCACCATGTTGTACTCTAGCAGTTGGCACGGACAAACGAGTGGGAAATCCACAGAACCCTCGGCAAAACCATCGAAAGCAGAAAAAAAGCGCTGCGTAAAATCTGGAGAGAGTTTCGGTTGTTGCAAGGTGGCTGATTGAATGGTTAAATGCCAGTATCGAAAGATCCAAAATTCTCGGTTGTGAATTTTGAGGGAACTCTGACTCATGCTACTGTTAGCAGTCAATCTTTGTTTTATTAGGCTGATGATTAAGAGGCTTGCAGACTCTTATTAGGCTGATGATTAAGAGGCTTGCAGACTCTTATATCTCACAGTGGTTCTATAGCCCAGCGAAGGATTTGCAAGCCTAAATCTTGTGAAAGTTCGTTGGCGAAGCCCTCGCAGAGGATCGCCAAAAAAAAACCCGGCCAAAATTGGTCGGGAGTTAATTAATCAGGGTGCATCTACTAAATTAGTCTCCACCTCCACACCACCTCTTTCGGGAGAGTTTAGGAAGATTTGTGGCGAAAGTTCGTTGGCGAAGCCCTCGCAGAGGATCGCCCAATAAAAAACCCGGCCAAAAATTGGTCGGGAGTTAATTAATCAGGGTGCATCTACCAATTAAGCTTCCTGAGAATTCCAGCGCAATCCGGAAACTTACCTCAAACTTTTTCAGCATCAGCCTCAATACTAACAAAAAACCCGGCCAAAAATTGGTCGGGAGTTAATTAATCAGGGTGCATCTACCAATTAAGCTTCCTGAGAATTCGATCGCAATCCGGGCACTTACCTCAAACTTTTTTAGCATCAGCCTCAATACCAAAAAAAACCCGGCCAAAAATTGGTCGGGAGTTAATTAATCAGGGTGCATCTACCAATTAAACTTCCTGAGAATTCGATCGCAATCCGGGCACTTACCGCTAAAAACTCAAAGCTCTTTTCGGTGAACCAGAGTTGCACTAGCTTGGTCTGTCGGCACCAGCAAAATTTCGCTAATATTGACGTGGGGCGATCGCGTCGCACAAAAATACACCACATCCGCTACATCATCAGCAGTCAGCGGTGTCAATCCTTGATAGACATTTTTCGCCTTTTCTGCATCGCCGTGAAACCGGACATTGCTAAATTCTGTTTCCACCAAACCGGGTTCTATTTCCGTCACCCGCACCGCTGTTCCCAAAAGGTCTTGTTTCAACCCTTCAGAAATCGCTCTCACTGCTGCTTTGGATGCACAATAAACATTACCTTTGGGATAAGCTTGGCGGCCTGCGATCGAGCCGATATTCACTACGTGGCCGCGGCCTCGGCTTACCATTCCTGGCACGATCGAGCGAGTCATGTAAAGCAAGCCTTTCACATTGGTATCAATCATTTCTTCCCAATCTTGAAAGTTGCCTTCGTGCAGTTTGTCTAAACCACGACTCAATCCCGCATTATTGATCAGAATATCGATATTTTTCCAGGCATCGGGAAGCGCTGTTATCGCCGATTCGACTTGCGGGCGATCGCGCACGTCCAATTCTAGCAAATAAATATCGTTCGCCGACGCGATCGATTTTGTTTCTACAAGTTCGTTGGCCAGTCGATCGAGCTTTTCAAGGCGGCGGGCTGCTAAAATTAGTTTGGCTCCACCTTTGGCGAATATCTTGGCACAGGCTGCTCCGATACCACTACTCGCACCTGTAATGAAAACAATTTGATTTTGGAGAGAAATCATTTTTTGTCAGTTGACTGTTGTCTGTTGTCTGTTGACTGTTGTCTGTTGACTGTTGTCATCACTCAACGCCGTCAACAGTTAACAGTAGTCAACAGTTAACAAGTAGTCAACAGTCAACAATTCCCAATTCCCAATTCCCAATTCCCAATTCCCAATTCCCAATTCCCAATTCCCAATTCCCAATTCCCAATTCCCAATTCCCAATTCCCAATTCCCAATTCCCCATAACACCTATTTTATTATTTGACCACCCGCAATCGCACGCTAACCATTGCAATTCCGCCTTGTCGCATCAACACTGCTGAAATCCAGCGATTTTCCGGCGTAGCGGGAGCTTTACCTACTTTAAAAATTCCCCCGGAATTTAGCAACTCCAGCTCTACTTCTGCGGACTTGAAAAATGTTTTTTCGGTTACGGGTTCTTCTAAAATAGTTCCTATTAAAATGTCATTGCCGATCGGCTCTCGGACAATGGCATCAAAATGGTACTCTTGGCCCACCTTAACTTGCTCGGGGAAATTAACTTGAATTGTGGGAGGATTTGTGCCGGAACTAAGCTGAGTTTGTTCTGCTAAAATCTCTTGCTTAACTATTTTTTCACCTTCAAAGCGCTGCTGAGAACGGATGGTAGCTTTGAGATTTAATTCTCTCCCGTCTTTTTTATGAGTGCCGGTAATTGCAGTTACGGTTTCAGCGACAATCGCGCTACCTTCGGTTTTCCAAGATTTGAGCTCGGTGCGGTAATTCAATGTCGGATATCGCTCCCAAAGCTGCGTCAGCGCTTTTTCCATGCTTTGGCTATTTAAGCCGTCAGAATGGGTGAAAGTCGGGCTGTAAAATGCCATGACTGCTTTGATATCGCGCCGATTGGCTGCTGCGTCAATTTCTGTTAGCAGTTTGGTGAGTGGGGCGGGGGCATTTTCTCTTGTTTGGGCGATCGTTTGGGGAGTCGCACTCCCAGCCCTGACAGCATTCGGATGCAGCACGCCAGCACTTACCACTGTTAAGCATAACAACATTTGAGCGATCGACTGCCCGCAATTAACGCCAAAAACGATCGCCCGTTGGCGCAGCCCTCGAAGAGGATCGGCTTTTTTGTCCCGACGGCTGCAAAAATACTGAGATACACTTGGCACTAAATTCAAAAAATTACGCATTAGATGATAATTTGGTTATCTGTCAGGAGTCGCGGCGCAGGCAACTGTTCGCCCGCAACGAAAACTGACAACGGAAGGAGGGACACGGCACAATCTAATTTTAGATGGCTGATTGAAAATTGGCTGAAACTGCCGGAACAATAAGCATAATAATCTAAAACCTCAAATATAAAATCGATCAACCTGTGGAACTTGTAAAAGAAACAAATACCTTGACAAAAACCCCCCTCCGGTTGTTGATTGCAGCTAGCGGCACTGGAGGACATTTATTCCCCGCGATCGCCACCGCCGGGCAGTTAAACGACTGTCATATCGAATGGCTGGGAGTTCCAGACCGCATGGAAACGCAGTTAGTTTCATCCCTTTACCCCCTCCACACGATCGCCGTCGAAGGCTTTCAGCAGCGATTTGGACTCGGCACAGTGCGAATTTTGGGCGGACTCGCCGGCTCGATCCTCCAAGTGCGGAAGTTGCTCAAAGCGGGAAAGTTTCAGGGAGTGTTTACCACTGGCGGTTACATCGCAGCACCCGCAATTCTGGCGGCTAGCTCTTTGGGTTTGCCGGTGATTCTCCACGAATCTAACGCAATTCCAGGCAAGGTGACGCGCTGGTTTAGTCCTTTATGCACTGCTGTGGCGATCGGATTTGCAGCAGCAGCCCAGCATTTACCCCGCGCGAAAACCGTGGTTGCGGGTACACCGGTGCGATCGCAATTCCTGACTCGCCAACCTCTAAAGTTATCAATTCCTGACAGCGCACCTGTAATTTTAGTCATGGGTGGCTCTCAAGGTGCTGTCGCAGTCAATCAATTAGTGCGCGAGTGTGCTCCGGCTTGGTTTGAGGCGGGTGCTTGGGTAATTCACCTCACCGGAAATAATGACCCGGATGCTGATAGTTTGAAACACCAGCAATATTTGTCAATGCCATTTTACGACAATGTGGCGAGCTTGTTGCAGCGAGCAAATTTAGCAATTAGTCGATCGGGCGCGAGTGCAATGACAGAATTAGCAGTAACGGGAGTACCTTCTATTTTAATTCCTTATCCTCACGCTGCTGACGACCACCAAAGATTTAATGCCGAAGTATTTGCCGCATCAGAAGCCGCCGTGGTATTCCGTCAAAGCGAACTAACAGCAGAGGTGTTGCAAAGCAAAGTGGTGTATTTGTTAAAAGATTCCGAATATTTGGCAAAAATGTCTCAAGCTGCTTCTAAATTAGCGGTGACAGACAGTGCGGAACGTTTGGCAAATTTGGTCAGGGAATTGTTGAGTAAATAGCAAAAACTTGACACCGACGCTAATTTAACGAGTTCTTTTTAATAAGGATAAAGCGGTGCGATTCGTTTAGTCTAAATGAGTAACAATACTTAGGGACGGCTAGTATGGCTCTCAAGCCATAACAACTAAATACACATCTGGGTGCAGGACATCCTTAGTCCCAGTCCGCAAGTGCAGCGGTAAAAGCATATCCCCTATCCTACTAGGTAGCAACTAATAGGGTAAAGCGGGGATAAAAAGCAGACTACTGGTAGCCGAAACTGGTAACTGTCGAGCAAGAGTTCATGTGTAGTGAGCAAAGATGTGTCTGAACCATCGTTACTTTAGATGGTCTAACGGCTGAATCATGTGTAAACCCGTTAAAAAACACGGTAAAAACTGATTAAGACCAAGCCAAAAGGCAAGGATAGGGCATAGGCGATTCGTTTTTCGACCTATAAGCACCGCCCATAAACCCGGTGGAAAGCATCACACTAAAAACTCATCAATGTGTATTTGGAACGAAGTAACTCTCATATATCTCTGAAATCAATTGATTATCAGTAAGTAGCTAACGAATGATATACGAGAAAGGGATTGTATCAGAAGCCAATGCCCGGTTGTAATAACAGGGATATGCAGACGGATACACGATAACTTCAAGGATAAGAACAAGCGTAGCAATGAATAAGTCTAAAACGCAGGACAACCTGACGGTGGAATGGAATCAAATCAATTGGCGAAGAGCTGAAAGATTGACATTCAAGTTGCAAAAACGTATCTATCGAGCAAGTGAGCGTGGCGATGTAA
>JANPMV010000119.1:0-10772 GCA_031427135.1 Cyanobacteria bacterium VAR_87_metabat_62
CCTTTTTACCAGCCTTGGGTCTCCAAAGGCTGTTCCTTCGACGATCAGTTCTGCGTGAATCAGTATCGGATTGTCCACGGTTTATACCTCTGTCACATCTTTTTTCTAGTTTACTTTGACTTGTGTGTACACGGTAGCCTTCTTAAGGGGGGTGCCAGGGAGATCTGGGCCTAATTGTCAAACACGAGTCTGTGACTGGGTTTGACCTTAAGTTGACACCAATCGGCACGCTTGAGTGTCCCCACCCGTTAGCTGTTGCAGAGATTCCCAAGAAACGCTGACAAGAACCAGTTAAATTTGTTTATCTAAATAGCTTTTTTTAGCGATCCCTTCCGTAGAAAGTGCGATGACGGATTCAGTGTTAATTCTAGCAGTAAAAGCGACTTGTGCCCCTTGTATTCCCTTTAAATCTTCAACTCGTTTTTGAACTTCCGAAACTCCAGCAGTTTTTAATGCTGTTAAAAATGCTTGGTCATGATAAACTTCTTCGGAAAAGGAAACTTCGTCACTTTTAGAAAGATTTTGAATGCGGGCGGCTTTGTTGACTGTCGAGCCAAAATAGTCGATCGAATTATTCAGATTTACCAGCAAAGCCGTACCTCGGTGAATGCCAATTCTAACTTGAATCCACTCTGCTTGTTTCCGAGTTGAGTTGTACTCCCGGAAACGAGCCACAGCAGCGGCCGCCGCCATAATTGCTTGTTCGTTGCTGATAAAAGAAGCCATAACGGCATCGCCGATGGTTTTAATCACTTTCCCGCCAAATTTCTCGATCGACTCAAAGAAAATTTCAAAATGATCGCGCACAATATTATAAGCTTTGGTATCTCCCAGGGTTTCGTACATTCTGGTAGAACCGGTAATATCAGTAAACATAATAGTAATCGCCCGAACCTTGACTCGCTCTCTTTCCGATATTACTCGATCGCCGAACAAACGCTTGTAATCCGGGTGATGAAGCAGTTGGATTCCTGACAGCCGCAAGGGCAATTGTTCTAATGTCAATTCCGAAGGCAATTCATCGGAATGCAAAATCAGCCCTGACAAATTGTGTTCGGTATTAGTTAATTCGATCTTAACTTGTCCCGGACGCACGGCTAGCTCTGTTTTGTCAAAATCTTTGCCGGCTAACTGCTTGAGTTGAATTTCTTGTATGCTATCTGTTTCTTCGCCTTCAACCTTTAAAATTCCTTTCGCTAAAGTCAGGGGACAGCAGTAGCGATATCGACCTTTTTCTAAGGTGACAGTCTCGGATTCGGTGCAGTATAAAGGTGTTACCAGTTGCAGTTTGTTTTGAAGTACGGGAGGGGGAGAACAGACTGGCCGCAGTTGCGGGTCTTCGATTTCTTTATTCAGGGAAAAAGTAACTTCGACGCGATCGAGCAAATCTATTTTAAACTCGCGATCGCACATCGGGCAAAAAGACATTTCTGATGTGTCTGCCAAATCCTTGAATTCGTCTGATATCATGTTGCAGTGCGGACAGTGAATATCCCAATGCAAATCGAAAGCACCGGCTTTTACTCCGTGCAGAAATTCCGAAGTAATTCTTTTAACATTCTTGACTGTATCGCCTGCGACGTAGTAAGGGTTAATCCGCAATCTCTGCAAAATGTGGGAACCGGTTAACCATTTTTCGATTTGGTCGATCGTTCCTTTGCTTGAATTGGGACGTTTTTTAAGCTGTTCTAACTTTTCTTTTAATAATTCAATGTTCATGATCAGCTTGCCTTTGAGCGTCAGGGCAAGAAATTTATCAGCATTTTGTTGTATACTTTTGCGATCGTCTGCTTTGTTCTTGCCTGACAATTCTGATGAGTTTGCGCCTGTGCGGATGTCCCTGATGTTTATAAATCTTAACAAATCTACAGGCGGAAGGCGATGTTTATTTAGGCAGAGCTATTGTTTGTATTAGTTAAAAGGGCGATCGTTGCATCTGTCTACAGAAAGATATTAAATTGTTGGTAATTGGTAATTGGGAATTGGGAATTGGGAATTGGGAATTGGGAATTGGGAATTGGGAATTGGGAATTGGGAATTGATACTTATACCAATTATTAAAACGGAACCGTAGGGAAACTCAAGCGAGCCCATTGATGACAACTTAAGGCTAAAAACCTTGAGAAATCTCGCTTTTACCCCAGGCCCGATCCCCCTAAATCCCCCTTAAGAAGGGGGACTTTGAGCCATTTCCGGTTCCCCCCTTCTTAAGGGGGGCTAGGGGGGATCTAGGCTTAATAGTCAAACCGGAGTCTCTGACTGGGTTTAACGTGTTTGTTGACACGACGAAAGGCACGGTGCGGTGTCCTACTCCCCGCGCCGGAGACCGCACCGTGCCGTTTCCCTACGGATGCTTGCGTACTTTTCAGGATTGATACAATTGGTAATTAATTATTAGTAATTGGGACATTTAAGGCAAAAAAAAGAGGGGATTTCCCCTCTTTTAATCGCAGTGACTGCGATGTTATTCGACCGTCACAGGAGAGAGTTCTTCCTCTACTTCGGGTGCGGCTTCGGCTGCTACCTCTGGTGCGGCTTCGGCTGCTACCTCTGGTGCGGCTTCGGCTGCTACTTCGGGCGCGACTTCGGGTGCGACTTCGGCTGCGACTTCGGCTGCTACCTCTGGTGCGGCTTCGGCTGCGGCTTCGGGTGCGACTTCGGCTGCTACTTCGTCAGGCACATCCTCTTCCATTGCTGAGGGCACGTCTTCGAGTATTTCGTCGGAGATGTCGTCATCAGCATCAGCTGAGTCTACAGGAACGTCTATGCCTGCTTTAGCTTGCTTTTGAGCGAGCATTTTCTCGCGGAACTTAGCTGCCATTTCCTCAGCTTTTTCATAAACCAATTCACGATTTTTGACCATCGCGCCCGGTTCCGGTTCCAACTGCTTGGTGGAGAGAGAAATCCGGCCTCTATCAGCATCCAAGTCAATGATCATCACTTTCACTTCGTCGTTGACATTGAAGACGCTGTGAGGCGTATCGATGTGATCGTGCGAAATTTCCGAGATGTGCAGCAAGCCGCTGACGCCGCCAATGTCGATGAAAGCACCGTAAGGCTTGATGCCGCGCACTGTACCAGTTACCACTTCCCCGACTTCGAGACGGTTCATCTTCTTTTCTACTAAAGCGCGGCGGTGGCTGAGCACTAGGCGGTTGCGGTCTTCGTCTACCTCTAAGAATTTTAATGGTAATTCTTCGGCGACTAATTCTTCCTTCGGTTTGCGGGTGCTGATGTGAGAACCGGGAATAAAGCCTCGCAACCCTTCTATTCTCACGAGTGCGCCGCCGCGGTTGGTGGCGAATACTTGCGATCGAACTGTAGCGTCTTCTGCTTGCAGTTGTCGCACTCTTTCCCAGGCGCGCATATACTCAATGCGTCGGATGGACAGGGTTAATTGTCCGTCTTCGTTTTCATCGGTGAGGATGAAAAATTCTCTGGTTTCGTTTGATTGCAATACTTCTTCAGGGCTTTCCACTCGATTGATGGACATTTCCTGAATGGGAATGTACGCTGCTGTTTTAGCACCGATATCAATCAGAGCGCCCCTCGGTTCTATACTAAAAACTGTACCCGCTACTACGTCGCCGGGACTAAAGTGATAGTCATATTTATCAAGTAAGGCCGCAAAATCTTCGTGAGTAAAGCCGATGTCTTTGACTGTGGTTTTGGTATTGACCATGCGAATAGTTTCCTAGGATTTCTCTCCTTCATGTTTTTCGTTTGCAGGCAGATACTAGAGATTTTGCGAAAAAAGTGGTTAGCTTCTTGCAAAATCTTTTACGAAAGTCAGTTTTTGCCAACTTTTGCCCGGTGCGATCGTACACCGGCGCTTGCCATTGCTCTTAATTCCAACCCTGTGTTAAAGCGTTTGATTTTTAACATTCAGAGTCCAGTAGACAATTATAACTTACCGGCATACTGGTTTTAAATTAATTTAAGCGAATTTAGCTGGGAGTAGCATAGGATGCGGGGCTTTCTCGATCGCACGGCTCATCCGGTTCCGACAAATCTCGGTTATTTTCTGGCCCAGTTTCTGGACACAGAGATTTGTTGAGGGGATTCTGAAGGTGATTTAGGGTATCTACAAAATCTCGAATCCCTTGAAATTGCCGATATACAGAGGCGAAACGGACATAAGCGACTTCGCTGAGCGGGCGCAGGTGCGACAACACAAGCTCCCCAATTTCTGAGCTGGCGAGTTCTCGGAGCGATCGACCTTGGAGTTGCGCTTCGATTTCTTCTGCCAGGGTTTCGAGTTGACTGGAAGACAAACCTGTTTTTTCGCAGGCCCGAACCAGTCCCCTGACTAATTTTGACCTGTCAAAAGACTCGCGTTTGCCATCGCGCTTGATCACCGTAATCGTCACAAATTCTATGCGTTCGTATGTTGTGAAGCGGTGCTGGCAATTCAGACACTCGCGCCGCCGACGGATACTTTGACCTGACTCGGCTGAACGCGATTCGAGAACGCGACTATTTGTGTGTTGGCAGGAGGAACAGCGCATGATTGCTGATTTTAACAGGCGTTGCCATAAAATTGCAATTCATCTGACGCTGGTGCGGTCAGATGAATTGCTGGACTCGAAATATCGATCGGCTTATTTGCCGATGCGCGGAGGTTCCCGGAAGGCGATCGCAAAAAATATCACGCCTAATGCTAAAGCCAGCATCAAAATGTAAGCAACGCTTTCCATGTTTAAAGTTTCCTTATCTTCCCTTGCTGTATTATTTTATCTTATTTATTGCTGGTTTTCTTACTCAATAAAAAAACCCGGTTTCTTGAAGAAACCGGGTTTTTGTGCACCGGGAAAAATTCCCGATGTCCGTATAGGCAGGAATCTAGAGAGATTCTTCTCTTCTGGTGGTTACGTCGCCCAGCTTTTGGAACAAGCCCCACTCGACTTGTTCTTCCATGTCAGCTTCAACTCCAGCAAATACGTCGCGGAAAATAGTCCGAGAACCGTGCCAGATATGGCCGAAGAAGAACAGCAAAGCAAAGCAAGCGTGTCCGAAAGTGAACCAACCGCGAGTTGAAGTGCGGTAAACCCCGTCAGAATTCAAGGTTTCGCGATCGAACTCAAACACCTCACCCCTTTGAGCGGCGCGAGCAAACTTCTTAACATCCAAAGGACTGTTAAAAGTTTGACCGTTATATTCGCCACCGTAGAAAGTGACAGTAACTCCGCTTTGTTCAAAGCTGTACTTTGATTCAGCACGACGGAATGGGATGTCAGCGCGAACGACTCCATCTTTATCCGTCAAAATTACTGGGAAAGTTTCAAAGAAGTTGGGGAGGCGGCGCACCGACAATACCCGACCTTCGCTGTCAGTAAATACTGGATGGCCCAGCCAAGTTTTAGCAATGCCGTCGCCGTTGACCATTGCGCCAGCGCGGAACAAACCACCTTTAGCAGGAGAGTTGCCTACGTAGTCGTAGAAAGCCAATTTTTCGGGAATTCGCTCGTAAGCTTCTTGGAAATTAGCGCCACCGGCTAAGCTAGCTTGAGCTCTGCGATCGATTTCTTGTTGGAAATAGCCGCCATCCCACTGATAGCGAGTCGGGCCAAAAAGCTCGATCGGAGTAGCAGCAGAACCGTACCACATCGTACCCGCAACCACAAAAGCTGCAAAGAACACAGCAGCGATACTGCTAGAAAGTACAGTTTCGATATTCCCCATCCGCAGGGCTTTGTAAAGACGTTCCGGCGGCCGCACTGTCAAGTGAAACAAACCAGCAATTACGCCGACTACGCCCGCTGCAATGTGGTGAGCCACGATGCCACCCGGATTGAACGGATCGAAGCCTTCAGGGCCCCAGGAAGGAGCCACTGGCTGGACGTGACCGGTCAGGCCGTAGGGGTCGGACACCCACATTCCCGGGCCGAAAAGTCCCGAGAGGTGGAATGCGCCGAAGCCGAAGCACAGCAAGCCAGACAGGAACAAGTGAATCCCAAACATTTTGGGCAAATCGAGGGCGGGTTCACCGGTGCGAGGGTCTCTGAAGAGTTCCAAGTCCCAAAATACCCAGTGCCAGACTGCTGCTAAAAACAGCAAGCCAGAGAGGATGATGTGAGCAACAGCGACGCCTTCAAAAGACCAGAAGCCTGGATCGACGTTGCCTTCGCCCGTGATGCTCCAACCGCCCCAAGAACCCGTCACTCCCAAGCGAGTCATAAAGGGTAGTACGAACATCCCTTGACGCCACATCGGGTTCAGAACTGGGTCTGCGTGGTCAAAAACTGCTAGTTCGTAAAGGGCCATTGAGCCGGCCCAACCTGCCACTAGGGCAGTGTGCATTAAGTGTACAGAAATCAATCGACCTGGGTCATTTAAGACGACTGTGTGTACGCGATACCAGGGTAGTCCCATTGACTGCGCTTCTCCAACGTGTAAGGGATGATGTCTATTGTGACGGAAAAATCAGATTCTTAATCCCAAGCAGTTGCCTGCGGGGTTTCAATTCTGCCTTTTGCCTTCTGCTTTCTGCCTTCGAGGGTGGAGGCGTAAAAATGAAAGTTATTTAAAGAAGTGTATCGAGTGTTAGAGCCGATTGCAATATGTTCGGCATTATCTTAGTGGCGGATTGCCCATTTCGCAGCGGGCGGCGATCGTCCCAAGCCGTTCGAGGACTTGCTCGGCATCGATCAGTCTGGTAAGCGTGACGTTGCCGATATTTTTTGCGGGATCCGCGGGATCGAGGTTAGCTCCGGGTTTTACTTCTACCATGAGTACAGCGTCTTCTACGCGGTAGAGCCACATTTTTTCGTTGCGATCGGAAAGGCAGAGGTTGAGCTGTTGGATGTCCGGCTGGCGTCTCCAACCCGCTGCTGTCCACTCGCCACCAACCCCCCAGACGCGCCCGACTTTCCAGCCGTCGGATAAGAAAAAATATTTCATTTGTTGTGTACGCTTGTTGAGATTTTTTTGTCTAACATAGCGCAAAACTGCAATTGTACGGAATTATTTAACCGCGAAGACGCGAAGGGCACGAAGGAAGAGGAGAGAAGATGTAGGTAATCTGCTAGCAGTTGGGGAGCAATCTACAAAATTGTCAGATGAGTTGCGATCGGACTAAATCGAGCATTCAAAGTTGTTTGCGATGTGCAAAATTTTGAATTAACTGAGAGTATTTAGGCAAGTAGCTTGAGTTAGGTTGGCATCGACGGTGGCTAGGGTTAGTCCGTAATGAACGGCGGTGGCGCCAATGAATCGATCTGCTGGGTCTTGGTGTATTAGATCTACTTGACGGCTCAGAATGGCAATTTCATTGGTGAGGATTGCTTCTTTTGTGTCGAGTTCTTGTATGCTTTTTTGAATCCATTTTTCTGGTGTGGGTTCTAGGGTTAATCTTGCTTTTTCGGCGAGTAGTAGGGTTTCCCAAATGCTAATCGGACTTAACCAAATTTCGTTTTCTTCGTTAGCGATCGCCGTTTGTAAAGTAGTTGATAGGCGAGGATTCCCAAGACGATACCAAAGCCAAATGTGGGTATCTAGCAAGAGTTTCATGACAAGACATCCCAAGTTACGAGGTTCGAGGTTGGCTCGGTGATATCTCCGATAATTTTGCCGCTATCTTTGGCAGATCCGAAGGCTGCTCGTTTACTTTTTTTGATGGGGGAGATAATGGCAACAGGGCGATCGCTTTGAATGAACGGTCTGAATCTTATCAAAAATATCAATAAAATTGCATTATACTTTTCATAACCATGATATTTACTCATCACCCCGCCTCCCAATCTTCAATCTGTAGCCCTTGTACTCTGCTAAACTCCCTAACATTATGAGTGACTAAGATTAAATTATTTGCCAAAGCAATAGCAGCAATTTGCAGATCGTTTGAGCCGATCGGAGTTCCCAAACTTGCCAAATCTCTCCTAATCTTGCCATATACTTCCGCACAAGCATCGTCAAACGACAGAGAAACAAACTGACTTAAAAAAGATTTTTGTACATTTAAACTCTTTTGGGGGTTATTGCTACCCATCGCTCCGTAAAATAACTCGGCTTTGACCACAGAACAAACCGCTATTTTATCGGCTACCAGAGTATTAAAATGAAGGTCAATACTAGGCGACCTACCCTTTAAATACATGATACAAACATTAGTATCTAGCAAATAAACCAAAGAGCTATTACTCATCAAAAACTCCCATCATATCCTCATCCATTTCATCAGAAATTCCCCCGCCATCATCAAAATTAATATCCGCACAACTCCCAGACAGATTGATCAATCCTGAAGAATGCAGCATATTATTTTGCCTGAAAAATTCGTTCAAGTCTGCCTCATCGCCAATATCGAGCATCTCCTTTAACTCATCCAAATCGATTAACCCATCGCGAAAAGCACTTAAGACTAAATCTCTCAGAATTTTTCGTGACAAATTCCCCCATTTATCTTCGATCTTATCTACTAACGTATCGGGTAAATTAACTGTAATTTGCATATATCAAAAACCCCCTCGCTCTCCATTTCTATTTTAGTTGCTCAAACCACATCTCCCAACATCGCCATAATATCCGACTCCAAATATTTAATATCCCACTCGCTTGGTGCATGGTGTATGGATGCGTGCATTATTGTCTGCATAAATATTGTTACTCGATCGACTATTGTCTATAATAGACTATATAAGGCATAATTTACTCAAATAACACAGACAAAAACGCGATATCAGATAAATAACCCTCCGGCTTAATCCCTCAAGTAAATTATTCAATCTAAAATCTAAAATCTAAAATCGAATGACCGCACAAACTCCAGTACAATTCCAAGATAGTTTCGACATCATCGTAGTTGGTGCCGGGCACTCTGGGTGCGAAGCCGCCCTCGCTACTTCTCGCCTCGGCTGCCGCACTCTTTTACTCACCCTCAATCTCGATAAAATTGCGTGGCAACCCTGCAATCCCGCTGTCGGCGGCCCGGCTAAAACTCAACTGACTAATGAAGTGGATGCGTTAGGCGGTGAAATTGGCAAAATGGCCGATCGCACTTACCTACAAAAACGCATCCTCAACTCTTCACGAGGCCCGGCTGTGTGGGCGCTGCGAGCGCAAACAGACAAGCGGGAATACGCCGCTGTGATGAATAACATTGTCGAAAATCAAGAGAATTTGACCATCCGGGAAGCGATGGTGACAGACTTAGTTTTGGGCAAAAACGAAGAAGTGATCGGAGTTGAAACATACTTCGGTGTTGCCTTTGAATGCAAAGCCGTAATTCTGACCACAGGCACTTTTCTGGGCGGTACAATTTGGGTCGGAAATAAGTCGATGCCGGCAGGACGCGCGGGAGAATTTGCCGCCGTTGGTTTGACGGAAACTCTCAATCGCTTGGGCTTTGAAACTGGTAGGTTGAAGACTGGAACTCCGGCAAGAGTTGACAAGCGAACTCTCGATTATACTAACCTGGAACCGCAACCGGGAGATGCCGATGTCCGCTGGTTTAGTTTCGATCCAGAAGTTTGGGTGGAACGGGAACAAATGCCTTGTTATCTAACTCGAACTACGCCGGAAACTCACCAGTTAATTAGAGATAATTTGCACCTTTCTCCTGTTTACGGCGGCTGGGTTGATGCGAAGGGGCCGCGCTATTGTCCGAGTATTGAAGATAAGATTGTCCGGTTTGCAGATAAGGAAAGTCACCAGATTTTTATCGAACCGGAAGGAAGAGATATTCCTGAACTTTATATCCAAGGATTTTCGACTGGTTTACCCGAAACTTTGCAATTGCAAATGCTGCGGACTTTGCCTGGTTTGGAAAAGTGCGAGATGATGCGTCCGGCTTATGCTGTGGAGTATGATTATTTGCCGGCTACTCAGTGTTTCCCGACGCTGATGACTAAGAAGATTGAAGGGCTGTTTTGCGCGGGTCAGGTGAACGGTACGACGGGCTACGAGGAAGCGGCGGCACAGGGGATTGTCGCGGGGATTAATGCTGCTAGATTTGCGAAAAATCAGGAGATGATCGTGTTTCCGCGCGAGCAAAGTTATCTGGGGACTTTGATTGACGATTTGTGTACGAAGGATTTGCGGGAACCTTACCGGATGTTGACTTCGCGATCGGAATATCGGTTGTTGTTGCGATCGGACAATGCTGACCAACGCTTGACTCCGCTGGGACGGGAAATTGGCTTGATTGGCGATCGGCGTTGGGAGTTATTTGAGCAGAAACAAGCTAATATCGTAGCAGAGAAAAAACGCTTGTACTCGACGCGGGTGAAGGAACATGAGGAATTGGGTCAGCAGATTTTAGCCCAGAGTCAACAATCGATTAAAGGTTCGATTACTCTGGCTGATTTGCTGCGCCGTCCCGGTTTTCATTATGTCGATTTGGAACGCTACAATTTAGGCGATTCGAGTCTGAAGTTGGCTGAGAAAGAAGGTGCGGAAATTGACATCAAATATTCCGGCTATCTGCAAAAACAGCAAAATCAAATTGATGAAATTGTCAGACACGAACGCCGACAATTGCCGGGAGATTTGGATTATATGGCAATTACAACTCTCTCGAAGGAGTCGCGGGAAAAGTTGACAAAAATCAGGCCGCTGACTATTGGTCAAGCGTCGAGGATTGGTGGGGTGAATCCGGCTGATGTTAATGCTTTATTGATTTTTCTGGAAGTGCGAAACCGCCAGCAGCCAGCGGGTGTGGGAAAATAATCGGATTTGATATCAATTCCGGCTGCGCCGGAATGATATAGAGGAGACGGCAGTGCCGGTTACCAAAGATTAATAACAGTAGGGAAAAGGCACTGCCGGCTCCTGTT
>JANPMV010000120.1:0-2418 GCA_031427135.1 Cyanobacteria bacterium VAR_87_metabat_62
ACCTCGGCGACTCTTACGAATCGTGTCGGCGGTCAATGCGTTGGGGGTTTCGCTGTCTGCGATATAGAGGCGCATCAGGTCACGGATGATCTGCGCCTCTATATCATTTCGGCGCAGCCGGAATTGATATAACGAGCCGAAATCAGGACACGGCAGTGCCGTTTCCCTACAATTAATCTGGCGTAGGGACAAGGCCAAGCCCATTGGTGTCAACAATCGCCTGAAAGCCTTGATAAATGTCGTTTTTACCATAGTCCCGATCCCCCTAAATCCCCCTTAAGAAGGGGGACTTTGATCGGACTCTTGTCCCCCCCTTCTTAAGGGGGATTTAGGGAGATCTAGGCCTAATCGTCAAACAGCAGTCTCTGATTACATTTGACCTGGTTGTTGACACCAATGGGCACGCTTGAGTGTCCTCTGTATCATTTCGGCGCAGGTAACTCGTTTTAGGCCGCTTCGGCTTCGGCTTCGGCTTCGGCTTCGGCTTCAGGTGCATCTGGCACATCTTGCTTGATTGTCAAATAGCGAATCACTTCTTCGCTCAAACGCATCGCGCGCTCCATCGGAAAAATTGCAGCGCCGGGAGCTGTATAGTTCATTTGAACGTATACCCCGTCGCGGTGCTTGCCGATTTCGTAAGCCAAACGGCGCTTGCCGCGGTGCTGAGTTTCGATATTTTCAGCACCTTGATCGCGCAAAATTGTTTGATATTTTGCGATCGCCTGGTCAGTCATTTCTTCACCCAAATCTGGGCGTAGAATGTACATTGTCTCGTAAATAAACGGTTTCATGGCAATAATCCCTTATGGACAAACAAGGCTTCTCACGAAGCAAGGACTTATTATCATATCCCAACTATGAACAATCTCAAAACTAAAAAACCAAATTCCCCAAACCGCAGTCCCTCGCGGTGGAGGACGCTGTGGATGTATGGGATGATGAGTGCGATCGGGCTTTTAATGCTTTTCCCCCTGCTGTGGCTGCTCAGTACCTCCCTCAAATCCCCCAGCGAAAACATCTTTCAATTTCCCCCGCAACTGTGGCCGCAACAGCCAACCCTCGAAAACTTCATCAAAGTTTGGCAAACCAGCCCCTTCGGGCGCTACCTGTTCAACAGCAGCCTGATTGCCGGTCTCACAGTTAGCATCAACGTCCTGTTTTGCGCCCTCGCCGCTTACCCCTTAGCCAGACTCAACTTTCGCGGCCGCGAAGCTATCTTAATTGCGATCGTTTCCACAATCATGATTCCCTTCCAAATCGTGATGATTCCGCTGTACATATTGACAGTACAACTCGGATTAAAAAATAGTTATTTAGGCGTCATCTTTCCCGGATTAGCATCAGCCTTCGGCATATTTTTACTGCGGCAAGCATTCCTCGCAGTTCCCAAAGAACTAGAAGAAGCCGCCCGCATCGACGGCTGTTCGGAATTAGGCATTTGGTGGCACATCATGATTCCAGCAATTAAGCCGGCTTTAGTCACTTTAGGAATTTTTGTATTTATCGGTTCTTGGAGCGATTTTCTGTGGCCGCTGCTAGTTTTAGACAGGCCGGAATATTACACGTTACCTTTAGGTGTCGCCAATTTAGCCGGGACATTTTCCTTGGATTGGCGTTTAGTTGCGGCGGGTTCGATCATTTCTATTATTCCAGTTTTAGGACTGTTTTTGGTATTGCAAAAATACATTGTGCCGACCGAAACTGCCGCCGGAGTCAAGGGATAGAATCAACATCAAAAATCTGCGTTAATCCGCGTTTATCTGCGGTTAAAAAATTCCATCTTTTCAACTCAAAATTCACAAAATTTATTTGCCGTGTACGAACTACCAGAAATTCGCTCGATTGTCGATCGTACTGCGATCGTAGATGCGATCGTCAGTTTTGCCAATGCGTTCGATGCCAAAGACTGGCAAAAAGTGAGATTGCATCTAACCGACGAAATAGATATCGACTATTCGGAATTTCGGGGTGAACCTCCCCGACGAGTAACCGCAGAAGAATACATAAAACAGCGGGTAGAAGGCCTTGCGGGTTTGCGAACGCTGCACGTCAGCACCAATCACGAAGTAACTATTAACAATAATACTGCCGAATGTCAGTCTGCATACCAAATTTATCGACTCGATCCGACTCGCGAATCACAGAATCGGCTGGATACAGCAGGAAACTATTTTCACTCCTTGATTCAAACAGACGGACTGTGGCTAATCGCAGGAATCAAGCAAACTGTGGTGATTGTCAGCGGCAATCCTCAAGTTCACGGTGCCCTGCGCGGTACATCGCCATAAAATCTAATTTATATCGTCTCGGGTTGGAGCGCAATTATTAGCCAAAATTAGGAGACGGCAGTGCCGTGTACCAAAAATGGTATTTTTGGTTTGGACACCGCACAGCCGTATCCAAAATAAATTATGTATT
>JANPMV010000121.1:0-42522 GCA_031427135.1 Cyanobacteria bacterium VAR_87_metabat_62
TAAGTAAGTAGGCGCTGTAAAACGCAACCATGTAAACGATTGTAAAGTATCCAAATCCCCTAAACGTAAGTGATTTAGCCCTGTTTACATACTGTTACGTAGTTCGGTTTAATCCCGCCTACCTACTTATCGGGGAACTAATAACAGTCCTTTTTTTTGGCAACTATGACCATATCAATTAAATGCATTTTCTTTAACGTTTCATTTTGATTGACTTGGTTTTCAAGCTCTAATATCTCAGCAACACTCTCGATTGGTTTGACTGCTAGATCTAAGCGTGCCTGAATTTGCGGGTATTCGATGTATGTGCCGACTTTCATGGTTTTATGAGTATAAAATTCAGAGTGATACGCTTCCCATTTCTCTACCTTAAATAGGGGTGTAGAGGGAATTTGATAATACTCAGATTGCGGTTTAAACTCATCCCCAAATGTCTGTTGTAACTTAGGATGAAACGGTGTAGCAAGAAGGGTTTGGAACAAGTCAAACGGCATGTACCGAATCCCCAGACCTTCAGAATGTCCTTTTTTACAAATATTGAAAAATTCTTCCCGTGTAATCAGCTTAAGATCATGATCGAACTCTTTCTTAGCTTGGACGTGATAGAGCACGGGCGACTTACTAGCAAAAATTACCAACGAGCCATTGGGTTTCAGAAAGTTGTAAAAGGCTGCAACACTCTCCTGGATAGTGTCTAAAGAAATATGTTCAAAAACATGAGAAAAAACAATCAGATCAAAAGGCCCATATTGTATGATGGCTTTGCTTTGCATCACATCGTTGAGAAGCTGGACTTTCTCACTGTTAGGCGGTGATAAATGGATTTGTTCGAGCAATCGATGGTATTCATCGGTTTGCACAAAGTCATCATCCTTTAACTTTTCAAACAATTGTTTTTCTTCGTCGATCAAGCACTTCGCAACCACTGAAGCGTGAGAGAATCTCCTGCGATCGGATTCGACCAAAACAATTTTTTGGGCTGACCACAGACGAGGGAGTAATCTGCCCAATCCACATCCAGCATCTATAGCAATCCTAAATGATTCACACAATTTCATAAATTATAATGATTAGGGAGTACAATAATACTTGTATACTGGATATCGGTAAAAAAAACAATATGTCTGAGCAGCAATATTTACAAGAGTTAACTGATTTTATCGATAGTAACCCCGACCCTAGAGAGCTGAAGCGAGCTTTAGCAGTAATGATGTGGATTAAGGGCGTACCTAGTTCCGAAATTCAAAAAATATTAAATGTATCAGCAACATTTGTTAGTCAATTCAAAATGAAATTTATCGAAAATGGAGTGGAAGAATTAAAGCTGAGGTATCAAGGTTCAAAAGCATATCTAAGTCGAGCGCAACGCCGAGAAATTATCAATTACTTAGATACTCAAGAGTATTTGAGCTTACAGGAGTTTCGGGAATATATAGAAGACAAGTATGATATTCGCTTTAAATCCAATCAAAGTTATTATACATTACTTGATGAATCCAAGATTAGCTGGAAGAAAACTCAAAAAAAGCATCAAAAAAAAAACGATGAATTGGTACAAGCAAAGAAGATAGAAATAGAGAGAATCCTCGAAGAAAACAGAGCGGATCTAGAGGCGGAAAGAGTTGTGGTGTATATGATTGATGAATGTCATCTACTTTGGGGTGATGTCTGTGGATATGTTTGGGGAAAGACTAATAAAAGAATAGAAGTCCCGATCACAAATCAGAGAGAAAGGCAAACATATTTTGGGGCCCTAAATTATCAAACAAAAGAATTTTTTGTACAAGAATATGAAGCCGGAAATTCACAGAATACAGTTTTGTTTGTCAAATACCTGCAAAGTCTAAATAAAGGGGCTAAGATTTTAATATTTTGGGATGGGGCAAGTTATCATAAATATGGAGAAATGCGAGATGATCTTGGTATGGTTAATCAAGATTTAGAAAAATCTGAATGGCTGATCAGATGTGAATTATTTGCCCCTAATGCACCCGAGCAAAACCCTGTAGAAGATATTTGGCTCCAAGGCAAAAGATTTCTGAGAGAACATTGGCATCTGTGTAAATCTTTCGCAGTGATTAAAAAACTATTTATGCTGGTAACTCATTGTCAAACTTTTGATTTTGCCAAGTTATATATGTATGGCTTTTTTGCAAAAAAGCCTGAATTAATACCAACTTAATCACGATTAGTGAAGCCCGATTTGTTTGCAACTGATTTAGGATTGCTATAGAATAACAGCGTCAGACGCGATCAAATCTTCTAAGTTGTTATCCCAGACTTCCCGATCTCTGGCTTTCCAAGCTTCATGAGCCAGATCGGTTACCCACTGGTAGGGGTCTATAGTGTCGTAAGTTGTGGTAGTAATTTTTTCCATCAAGTTCCTCCATTTTTCGTGTCAAAAAATCGCTCGATACTATCTGCCAAGAGAACGTTCCGGCGGAACGTCCATACCATAGGAAAAGGAAAATTGGGCTGTATTAGGGGATTTTGTGTTAAAATATAAACCATAGAACTGTAGAATGTCAAGAAAATGATCGGACAACAACAATCGCCTCAAGCCCACCCGTTAATAATATAGCCTACAAGCTTTATGCAGCAAGAATTTCAATTATTTTAAAGGTGTCATAAATGGACAATTCACAATTACTAGCAAAAGTAAATACCCCGACTTGGTTAAAAATTTTGGTAATCAGCCTGATCGGGTTAGGTATTTTCTTTCGCTTTGCCCATCTAGGGCAAAAGCTTTACTGGGGCGATGAAGCTTTTACATCCCTAGCAATTTCTGGTCATACACTAGCTGAGGTTAAACAGGAAGTTTTTAATCATCAAGACGCGATTCCTGTCACGATTTTAGACAAATATCAACACATTGACCCAGAACGAAATGTGGCTGACACAGTGAACTACTTAATGACCTCAGACCCACAGCATCCGCCCTTGTATTACGTGATCGTCAGATTGTGGGCGCAAGTATTTGGGGATTCCCCTGCGGTGGTGAGGAGTTTATCAGCGCTTTTCAGTATATTGATATTTCCCAGCGTGTATTGGCTGTGTTTAGAGTTATTTGAGTCCCCAATTGTGGGATGGGTAGCAATGGCATTGATTGCCGTTTCTCCCTTACAAGTTTTCTTTGCCGAAGAAGCGCGCCAATACAGCCTCTGGATGGTAACGATTCTACTGTCGAGTGCTGCATTATTGCGAGCTATCAGACTGGAAAGTTTCGCAAGCTGGGCTGTGTATAGTTTCACCTTAGCCTTGGGGTTCTACACCCATTTATTCACAGTTTTAGTTGCGATCGCTCATGGCATTTATGTGCTTGTTAGGCAACAGTTTTGTTTTACCAAGACCTCAATCAATTATCTGCTTGGCAGCATAACTGCTTGCTTGATGTTTTTGCCTTGGCTGATTGTGTTTATTCCCAACATTAACACAGCACTAGAGCTAACTTCTGGGTTGACATTAAAGATTATCAATAATCCTTGGGAACAAATCGCTATCTGTCTGATGCGAGCTACTCGAATATTTTTTGATATTAATTTAACTTCCGATACTTCTTGGTTTAATAGCTTGGCTTTAGAAGGTTCTTTATTATACAGTATTCCTGCATTAATATTCAGTTTAGTTTTGATTGTTTACTTAATATATTTTTTGCTGAAAAAACCAATAATTAAGACGGGTCTATTTATTTGTTTGTTGGGAGGGTTTCCTAGTCTATTCTTGATTACATCTGACATAATTTTTGGTGGAAGTCGCTCCTTTCAGGCCCGCTACGAGTTGCCTTTATATCTCAGCATACAAATTGCTGTAGCCTATGTTTTAGCTTTCCACATTTTTCAAGAAAAGACCTGGCAGCAAAAAGTCTGGCAATTCATGATGGTGGGATTACTAATAGCAGGTTTAGTTTCTGATGTCAGCCTTTTTAAGGCTGAGAGTTGGTGGACGCAATCACATGGCAAATACGTTATAAAAATAGCTCAACTTGTTAATCAATCAAAGAAACCTTTACTGGTCATTAAAAACTCTTCTATAAATGTGGGGACAATCCTAGCGTTAAGTCATCGTTTAGAGTCAAAAGTCCACCTGCTTCCATTACCGGACGATCGTTTACCAACAATTCCTCAAGATTACAGTCAAATTTTCTTTTTTTACACTAATAGTAGTTTATTCCATCAACTGGAGCAGGATAAAACTTATTCCCTAACCTATTCCTTTAGACTACCTGCTCCATCTGGAGGATTTTGGCGATTCGATAAGCTTTAGCGATCGTAACTATGCCCGACGGTTATCTTTAATCTCACGCGCCAGCTACAGTTTCCAACTCATCAATGGAATCCTGTTGATACTACGTCTCCCTAGATATCTAATAGTATGTTAAGATATTAAGATGAAAAATCATTTACTAAGCTGTCACGCATTTAAATTGCATATTGAGGGCGGGCGGGACGCCCACCCCACAAGACTTAGATTTTTTTTTAACATTCAATTTAAATGCACAACAGCTGATCAGCAAAAACTTTGTGATAAAAAAGAAGCCGCGCCACCACCCACAAAGAAATTGTCCTGATGTCAAATTATTTTTTACATCCATAAGTTTTTAGAGGCGTACCAATTATTAAACTAAATCATGAAATATCTAAAGAAACCGATTGAACTAATTCTTGAATTCCGTAATTTTTCTCTCTTCTGGCTTGGGCAGTCTGTCTCGGAAATCGGAAATCGCCTGACAGGATTTGGTTTAAGTATCTGGGTTTATCAGAACAGTCACACCGTTACACAAGTAAGCTTAGTTATATTTTTTACAACATTACCAGGTGTATTAATCACTCCCTTTGTTGGGACATTGGTAGACAGGTGGAATCGAAAATGGATAATTGTTTTGAGTGACCTAGCTGCGGCTCTGGTAACACTAGGGCTCGCCTTACTGCTACTAACTGATAATCTAGAACTCTGGCATACCTATGTGACTGCATTTTTGACATCAGTGTGCGGTTCTTTTCAAATGACTGCTAAGGCTGCTGCTTTACCCATGATGGTTCCCAGGGAGCAGATTGGGAGAGCCAATGGCTTAATTCAGTTCAGCACAGCGGTAGGACAGCTTGCAGCACCAATCCTTGCTGGTGTACTCATCGCCAATTTACAACTTCAAGGCTTGCTGCTGATTGATTTTTCTACCTATGTCGTTGGATTGTTGACGCTACTATTTATTCATATTCCTCAGCCTGAAACTAACACCACATCAGATGAGGGAAGTAATATCATCAACGATCTGATTTACGGCTGGGAAAATATTTCATCTCGATCTTTTTTGCTGATCCTGCTGGCATTCATGACAATTTATTTTTTTGTTAATGGAATGACTACCGTCTTAATTAATCCGCTGATATTATCCTTTTCCTCTGCTACGACATTTGGGAGTGTAATGTCAATTGCTGGATGTGGAATGATTGCTGGCAGCATCGTTATGACTATTTGGGGAGGAGGGACAAAATCTGTCTCTCCTCTGTTTATTTTTTCGGCATTAAATGGGATAGGTTTGGTAATTGCTGGCATAAAACCCTTTATCCCTACAATAGCCTTTGGTATTTTTCTGTCGTTTTTTACCTTGCCCATTGTTCTAAGCACTAATGGTGCAATTTGGCAAAATACCGTCAATCCAAAGGTTCTAGGACGTGTTCTCTCATTATTCAACACAGTGACAGGCTTGGGCTTGGCTTTCGGTAATCTCAGTGCTAGCCCACTAATCGATGGCATTTTGGAACCTATGCTATCTGCTGATGGGGCGCTTGCTAATACTGTTGGCAGATTAGTTGAAACTGGCGAAGGGCGTGGTATTGGTTTTTTGATGATTGTACAAGGACTGTTCGTTTTAATTACATCTATCAGTTTGTATAATTACTTTTCTTGGATAGAAAAGAATGAAGAATTGATAATTACTGATAGCTCATTGGTAGAAAAGGAGACAATCGATAACTTTGGTAATGAACAAGAAAGAGTATAAGTATGTCCCGTTCTTTTGCGATCGTATAGCCCCGAGAAGCCCTGTGCGATCAACGTTTAGCCGTATAGGAACAGGTAGCGCTCATTCAACCCTACCTGCTTACTGATATTTGTCCGCTTCGTTAACTCTGCTCTTGCTTAGACTCGGTAGATTGACCTGGTTCTGTACTCTGCTCTTTTGCCCGTGTCTCATCTGGTTTTTGGATTTGCTTGAGATGAATCTCATTCACCTGATTGATAAAGTTTTCTATTGCCATTTTTGCCATTTGTTGATGTTGGGCTTCATCGATTATATCATAGCAACGATAAGCCGGAGTCACTCCCAATATGAATTTCTCCTGTTCCGCTTCTAACAATTCCACAGCCGTGTTAGCAGAAATCCAATTTTTCTGAAACGGAAAGGAGGTAACTATACTAGCCACTATCGAGGCGATAGCAGGACAAATTACGGGCAGCCACTTGAGCAACGATTGACTTGGTTCCAATTTGTCTACCAATACTAAAATTGGTGTGATTCCCGATAAAATAACCGTTGCCAATTGGAAACTATAGTAAATATTTCTCGAAGTCTCTCTAGTGTTTTTATAGTCGTCAATCAACTCCTGGCAATATCCTAAAGCCTTTACTCTCGCGGGAGTTATTAGGTTGTAATCCCCATAATTATTCTGATTTAACAGATAACTATATAATTCAGCTTTTTTTTCGATCTCTAACTGGTTAGCACTATTTCTAAAGTTCTGTGCCAATTGTCTATTAGTCAGGAACAGAAAAATAAAACTAGAGAGGAAAACAGCTCCCCAGATAACAATCGGTTGATTTTCTGGAAAAACTCTGGTAAGGATGCATACACCAACAAAAGCAGCTAGGGATAAATACTCAATAATTTTCAGGAAAGATAACATTTTTGAACTTGATGAGTCGGATAAATTTTCAACATTGGAAATCTCGTTCTGGTTTTTAGGTGCAGAAGTATTCATTACTTTATAGTTAATTTTGCGATCGGACACAAGTTTAGCTTACAGGGGTTGGTACTCTAGTCCTACCTAAACAGCCTGGGTAAACGAGGAGGGAGGATAGAATTGTCTAAGCGTTATCTAGTGTCTTTGTGTAAATCCTGAAGAATTTTACCATACCTGTCAAGCTCCCACTCAAACACGCGGCGGACACTGGATTTTTCGGTGTCAAGGCATTGAGAAATCCGATCGGGAAGTGCGAAAAGCTGTTTTGTGGCCGATCGGCATTTGCTCGGCCCACACCACCAGTTAAAGTAGGGACACGGCTTGGCCTTTGTCCCTACAGATGGTCGATCGAAAGAAGAGCTCGATCGCCCCTCGCTTCTTAAAACTTAAAATAGTGTGATTAATGACGGACTTGTGTCCAAAGACATAGGAAAATATCCCTACCCCATAATATAGAAGTTGTCTATGCAGCCGATTCGCACATTTAACGTTTCACCGTCCCTACCCCCAATCCTCGAACCCCTACGCAAGCTTGCCTATAACTTGCACTGGGATTGGAACGTTGATACGAAGGACTTATTCCGCCGGCTCTCCCGAGACCTCTGGGACTCCAGCAACCAAAACCCGGTGCTGATGCTGGGAACCATTTCTCAAGAGCGACTGCAAGAAATGGCAGAAGATGAAGGCTTCATCGCTCAAATGAACCGATCGGCTCAGCAATTAGATGATTATCTCAAAAATCGCGCCTGGTATCGCAAACAGCGCGGCACAGACAAACAAGAATGCTACGCTTACTTTTCGATGGAATTTGGCTTAGTCAAAGCCCTACCCATCTATTCCGGCGGTTTGGGCGTGCTCGCAGGCGACCACCTCAAATCAGCTAGCGATTTGGGCTTGCCCTTAGCTGGTGTCGGCCTCCTCTACCAAGAAGGCTATTTCTCGCAGTATCTCAACGCGGACGGCTGGCAGCAAGAACGCTATCCGCTCAACGATTTCTACAATATGCCCCTGCACCTAGAACGCAATCCCGACGGTTCGGAATTGCGGATTGAGGTGGACTATCCGGGGCGCAAGGTTTACGCGCGGATTTGGCGGGTACAAGTGGGCACGGTTCCTCTGTACTTGATGGATACAAATATTGAACCTAACAGCCGCTACGACCAAGATATTACCGACCAACTGTACGGTGGCGATAAAACTCTGCGGATGCACCAAGAAATCATGCTGGGTATCGGTGGCGTGAAAATGCTCAAGGCTTTGGGCTTGACAGTCACTGCTTATCACATGAATGAAGGGCACGCGGCTTTCATGGCTTTGGAACGCATACGGATGCTGATGGAGGAATATCACCTGAGTTTCAAGGAAGCGGAACAGGTGGTGGTTTCGAGCAGTATGTTTACGACTCACACGCCTGTCCCTGCTGGGTTTGACTTGTTCGAGCCGGATATGGTGATGCACTATCTGGGTCAGTATCCCAAGATGTTTGGCTTGTCGCAAGATGAGTTTCTGGGATTGGGCCGGGAGAATACTGGCGATTTGTCAGGGCCTTTGAATATGGCAATTTTGGCAATTAAAATGTCGAGTTTTGTCAACGGGGTGGCGGCTTTGCACGGTGTCGTGTCTCGCCCGATGTTTCAGGGGTTGTGGCCGGGTTTACCGCAGGAAGAAGTGCCGATTACTTCGATTACCAATGGGGTTCACGCTCGCAGTTGTGTGGCTAAGTCTACTCAGGAATTGTACGATCGATACCTTGGCCCGGATTGGGAAATGACTCCCACGGACGATCGCCTGTGGGACAGAATTAACTCGATTCCTGACGAGGAATTGTGGCGCAATCACGAACGCTGTCGATCGGAGTTGGTGGTGTTCGCGCGGGAGTGGCTGCAAAAGACTCTGCGCGAGCGCGGTGCGGCTCAAACGGAAATCGAACCCGCACGCGAGGCTCTCGATCCGAAGGTGCTGACGATCGGGTTTGCGCGCCGTTTTGCTACTTACAAACGGGCGACATTGTTTTTGCGTGATGTCGATCGAATTATGCGGATTATGCGGGACAAAAACTGCCCCGTGCAGTTTGTGATTGCTGGGAAGGCTCACCCGATGGATATTCCGGGTAAGGAATTGATTCGGGATATCGTTCACTTCATCCGCGAACATGACACGCTGAATTCGATGGTGTTTTTGCCGAACTACGACATTAACGTGGCTCGGATGATGGTTTCCGGCTGCGATGTGTGGCTGAATACGCCGCGCCGTCCCCGCGAGGCTTCCGGTACTTCGGGGATGAAAGCTTCGATGAATGGTTTGCCAAACCTGAGCATTCTTGACGGTTGGTGGGATGAGGCGGATTATGTTCGTACCGGTTGGCCGATCGGACATGGCGAGTTTTACGAAGATACTAAGTATCAGGATGATGTCGAGGCGAATGCTTTGTACGACTTGATGGAAAAGGAAGTTGTACCGCTGTTTTACAACCGGGATGCTGATGGAATTCCGCGCGGTTGGACGGCGAAAATGAAGGATTCTATTGCTTTGAATTGTCCTTTGTTCAATACTACTCGGATGGTGAAGGAGTACGCACAACGGGCTTATTTCCCGGTGAGCGATCGTTTCTTCACTATGACTTCGGATAATTGCGCTCCAGCTAAAGACTTGTCTCAGTGGAAGAAGCAGGTTCTGGCGAAGTGGTACGACATTAAGATTGAGTCTGTTGATATTTCCGAGGATAAGGAAGTTAAAGTCAATCAGTCGATCGCAGTTAAATCTCGGATTAATCTGATGGGATTAACACCGGCTGACGTGCAAGTCGAACTTTATCAAGGTTCGGTTGATGCTAACGGAGATATCATCGGCGGTGTGTCGATGGTGATGGAGTATTTGGGTGAAGATTCCCACAATGCCAGTCTTTATACGGCTGATATTACTTATACTTCTAGCGGTTTGCAAGGTTTGTCGTTGCGCGTTTTGCCGAAGCACGAAAATCTCAGCAGTCCCTATGAAGTTGGCGTGATTCTCTGGGCACATTAGAAGGAAGAAGGAAGAAGGAAGAAGGAAGAAGGAAGAAGGAAGAGGGAATATTTTACCAATTCTCCCCCTCTCCCTCTCCCTCTCTCCCACTCTCCCTGTCTGCTTATTTCCCTTGCGGAATGACTATGTAGCCGGTTGTGCGATCGCCCAAAACCAAATTTCGCTCGATTCCCCAGTACCACCAGTGCGCGCCGATATAAGCGCACAGCAAGGCATCTAGCTGGTCTTCCAAGGCTTTGAGAGTTGCAACACTGGTGGGGGTTTCGGGGAGTTTTGAACCGCCGCTCACAGGCAAGATTCCTGTACTACAAGACAGATTTAGAGAGGGTTCAAGGCTCGGTAAAATATCTATAATATACTGGCAGAGTTTCATCAATTCTAGTTGACGTTCTGCCAGTTTTCCTTTTTTGTATTTGATGATTCTGTCTAATTGAAATAGATTTATTGTGGCTGGATGGGGATAGACTTCTATTTGATATCTGCCTAATTTCTTAGCTTCAATAGTTGGTGAGTGGACAAATCCTCTGGCTTCTAAACAAAGGCCGAATTCGACTGTTTTTTGGGCGAAGGGGCGGGAAAGATTGGCGGGATAGCAGCCTGCGTGGTAGCGCCCGAAGTGTTTGTGAGTGAGTTTGTCGGCGTCGCGCATTCCTGTTAGGTTGGCGATGATTGTGGGTGCGTCTACGGCGATGATTGCTGGTTCGGTGGGGGAGATTTGGGTGTCGAGCCAGGTGAGGATGTCGTTAAGTGATTGTTGGCGATCGCACTCGATGAATTGCAATCGATCGTTTTCCCAATTTAAGCAGCACAAGCCGCTTGCTCCTGAACTCCAACCTAAGTCGATGCCGATAAATTTCATAGTTAATTTGGCTCAACTTTTATGTTTGTTTTTCATCCGATAGTGAGGACTATTTTTGCGCTTGCTTTTAACGTTAGCAGAATTTAGGGGGCAGAAACCGGGTTTTTTAGCAAATATTTCATGTGCCCCGCAGATTCGGTAAAAAACCGGGTTTCTTTGGTCATAGTGCGTAATTCCTGTCTATTTCAATTCAAATCTTGCATCATTTTGAATCAATCTTACAGTCCTCTTAAGAGGACTTTCGCTATGAGGCAGGGGTTTTAACCCTTGCCGGACTGTTGCAACAAATGTAAAATATCAGTAGGACTACAATTAAACTCTATACTCTCTTTACTAAAACCGATGGAAACCATCAATCTTAAAGAAGAAATCCGCAGCTGAATCGATAAATTACCTGAAAACTTTACCTGGTCTGACCTAATATCGGTAGTTTATCTCAAGCAAGCGATGAAATCCGAACCTATCCAAGTTAAAGGCATAAAACAAGGTAAAAGCATCCAAGTGTTAGAAAATATTAACATTTCTGATGGCTCCCTAGTTGTGATTGAAGTCCGGGAAGTTTTGCCAATCAACAACGAGGAGAAGTGGAAAAGGATGAAGGAGTTTTTAGTGTCTTTATCAGATGAAGACAGAGAGGAACGGCGAAAAATTGCAGAATTTCTAGAGGGCGATCGCACAATCAATAGAGAATCATCGGTGATGCCTCCTAAAAAGCATCGTGCACCACTGTTTGGCAGCGATCGGGATTTAATTTCAATATCTGATAACTTTGATGAGCCGTTAGAAGATTTTCAGGATTAAAAGATTCTGCGTTTGATGCCTATTCTATTAATCGAATTTGGTGAGTTATGAAAAATAAGAAACGAATTATCAGCAGTATTTTGATTTTGGGTGTGTGTTTTACTCCTCTGACTGTGCCGGCGATCGTGCAACCTAGTTGTGCACAAAGTCAAGAAAAACCACAGACTCAAGAATTCCAGAAACTTATAGAGCAAGCAAGACAACAGGGAGAGCGAGGAAAACACCAACAGGCGATAGAAACATGGCAGCAAGTTCTAGTCATTTCGCAAAAAAATAAAATTAGAAAACTTGAAGCCTTAGCACTGATTGGCATTGGTTTTAACTACAACAGCATTTCTCAACCACAAGAGGCATTAAAATACTTGAACCAAGCTTTGCCGATCGCCCGAGAAGTGGGCGAGCGTACGCTGGAAGCTGCTACTTTGGCTAATATCGGTGTAGTCTACAACAGTATTTCTCAGCCGCAAGAAGCTTTGAAATACTTAAACCAAGCTTTGCCGATCGCCCGAGAAGTGAGCGATCGCTGCGGAGAAGCTGCTACTTTGGCTAATATCGGTTTAGTCTACAACAGTATTTCTCAACCACAAGAGGCATTAAAATACTTAAACCAAGCTTTGCCAATTTGGCGGGAAGTGGGTCATCGCTCTGGGGAAGCTGCTACTTTGGGTAATATCGGTATAGCGTACAACAGCATTTCTCAACCACAAGAGGCATTAAAATACTTAAACCAAGCTTTGCCGATCGCGAAAGAAGTGGGCAATCGCTCTGGAGAAGCTACTGCTTTGGCTAATATCGGTCTAGTCTACAACAGTATTTCTCAACCAAAAGAAGCCTTGAAATATTATAACCAAGCTTTACCAATTTGGCGGGAAGTGGGCAATCGCTCTGGGGAAGCTGCTACTTTGGCTAATATCGGTATAGTCTACAACAGCATTTCTCAGCCACAAGAAGCCTTGAAATACTATAACCAAGCTTTGGCAATTGCGCGGGAAGTTGGCGATCGCTCTGGGGAAGCTACTACTTTGACTAATATCAGTTTAGCGTACAGCAACATTTCTCAGCCGCAAGAAGCTTTGAAATACTATAACCAAGCTTTGGCAATTTGGCGGGAAGTTGGCGATCGCCCTGCGGAAGCTGCTACTTTGACTAATATCGGTTTAGTCTACAACAGTATTTCTCAACAAAAAGAAGCTTTGAAATACTATAACCAAGCTTTGCCAATTTCGCGACAAATAGGCGATCGCACGCTGGAAGCTTCTACTTTGGCTAATATCGGTATAGCATACATGAACATTTCTCAACCAAAAGAAGCCTTGAAATACTTGAACCAAGCTTTACCAATTTGGCGGGAAGTTGGCAGTCGCTCTGGGGAAGCTTCTACTTTGGCTAATATCGGTATAGTCTACGACAGCATTTTTCAGCCACAAGAAGCTTTGAAATACTATAAGCAAGCTTTAGCAATTGCGCGGCAAATAGGCGATCGCACGCTGGAAGCTACTCTTTCGGAGTATATCAAAGAAATCAACAAAACCAATGAATAAGTCACAGCTTACACTCTTCCCCACAAAGCCAATCCGCCGCCTCTTCCCCTAGCCGCAATTATCCCATCTTCTACTAGGAAATATGCAAAAAATGCCTGCTTCCCCACACTCAAACTAAAAAATTCCGTCTCCCGTGCTTCTCCACCGCGAATAAATCCTTGATATACAATTTTGCCCAACAATTTAACCGCAATTCTGGTAAAATCAAAGGCTAAAATGTTATTAGGTAAAAACTTAATCGGCCCGGAAAGAGTCAGTTCGATCGCACCAACCTGCACCGAATTTTCCACCCTGCCAATTTCGCTTTTTTCTTGTCCTTCAGCCACAGATTCTGCGGAATAAGCAATTTTAATTTTGGCAATCCACTCAGGGATATATCTTCCCGCACCTAACACAATTCCCGCTTTTTTGCGAGTCTTTTTCGTGCCGGTGATAAAGCAGAGTTGCCATTTACCGGTTAATTGCTCGAAGGAATAGCGAGTTTTGGTTTTTTTGGCGTTTTTCTCGGCTGCTAGCAAGGCGGCGACTACTTCGTTGGAAGATGGTTTAGAATTAGATTTAGCTGCTTGTTCTAGAATTGATATATTTTCCATTTAATCAGCAATAAGAGAGATTTTTTAGCGTTGATGCAATATTTTTAGGAACAGGCTTTCCGGCCTGTTCCACAAGCAGAGAACTTTGATAATATTAGCGGATATAGCGGAGAAAAACATGGTTACGATCGCCCCTAACAACACAGAAATCATCGTCATCGGTAGCGGTATCGGGGGCTTGACTTGTGCTGCAATGCTTGCCCGCTATGGCTTTGAGGTTGTAGTCTGCGAAAGTCATTCGATCGCGGGCGGGGCCGCACACGGCTTTGAAAAGGGCGGATTTACCTTTGATTCCGGGCCTTCTTTGTATTCAGGATTATCCTACAGCCCGTCGGCGAATCCGCTGCGGCAAGTTTTGGATGCGATCGGCGAAAAACTGCCCTGCAAGACTTACGATACATGGGGCTGCTGTTTGCCCGAAGGCGATTTCGACACATCCGTCGGCGCGAGTCAATTTGGCGAAGTGCTCGCAAGACTGCGCGGCGCGGAAGCAGTCGCCGAATGGCAAAAACTCCAGCGCGTCATGGAACCCTACGCCAAAGCTGCGACAGCCTTACCCTCTATGGCTTTGCGCTTCGATTTGGGCGCTGTTTTCACCCTCGGCCAATTCGCGCCCGCTTTCTTGCAAAGTGCTGGCGATGCGATCGTACTTGCAGGCCCTTTTAGCAAAATTATGGACAAAAATGTCAAAGATCCGTTTGTCCGCAATTGGCTGAACCTTTTGTGCTTCCTGCTGTCTGGACTTCCGGCTGACGGAACGATCGCAGCCGAAGTCGCTTTCATGTTCGCCGACTGGTATCGCCCGAATGCTGTTTTGGACTATCCGATCGGCGGCAGTGCAGCTCTGGTAAATGCCCTGGTAAGCGGTTTAGAGCGCCACGGAGGTCGGTTGCTGCTGAATTCCCACGTTGAAGAGGTTTTGGTGGAAAACAACCGGGCTGCGGGCGTGCGACTGCGATCGGGAAAAATTATTCGATCGCACAAAGCCGTAGTTTCCAACGCCTCGGTTTGGGATACACTGAAACTGCTACCTGAAAGCTCTGTCCCGCAAAGGTTTCGGCAAGAAAGACAGGCAACTCCTGAGTGCGACAGTTTTATGCACTTGCATCTGGGAATTGATGCAACGGAAGTGCGATCGGACTTGGCGTGTCACTACATCTTCGTCAAAGACTGGGAAATGGGGATTAGCGCACCCCAAAACGTCGTTCTCGTCTCGATTCCCTCCCTGCTCGACCCCGACCTCGCGCCTGCGGGAAAGCACGTCATTCACGCATACACGCCCGGAAATGAGCCTTACGATTTGTGGAAAAAGCTCGATCGCACGGGTGCAGAATACAAACAGCAGAAGCAAGTGCGATCGCAGATTATGTGGGAAGCTTTAGAGAGGATTATTCCCGATATTCGATCGCGCGCCGAAGTCACCTTAGTTGGGACACCGCTAACCCACGAACGGTTTTTGCGGCGAAATCGCGGTTCCTACGGGCCTGGAATTCGCGCGGGTAGCGGCTTGTTTCCGGGGCCGGGAACGCCTTTAGCGGGGCTGTTTTGCTGCGGAGATTCCACGTTTCCGGGCATCGGTTTGCCGGCTGTGGCTGCTAGCGGGGCGATCGCAGCTAATACGATCGCACCTTTGCACAAACATTTAGAATTGATTCGGGATATTATTTGTTAGTTGACTGTTAACTGTTAACTGTTGACTGTTAACTCATAAATTCGCCCCTATCGCAACTCTTGCTTCTTGCTTCTGCTAGATCATTAGTTAGCAGTCATAAGCAGTAAAAAACATCAATCCGTGTTTATCCGTGTCGTGCCTTCCCTATGAATTTTAAACAAAAATTAAATTATCGCCGCTGGATCGGACTTTTGCTGATCAGCGCGATCGCCCTTATCCTATTTTACCCCAAAGCTCCACCGGGCGAGCGACCTTCCAACTATTCCCTCAGCAGTCAAGCAAATTTCAACCAACCGAGTTACTATCCCTTAAACCAAAATATCGCATCCAAGCTTTACTTACCAACCGGCAACTGGACGGGACGACTAATTTTGCCAACTCCCGCACAAATACAGGACTTTCCAGCGGAAGATTGGGTCTGGCTAGAAGTATATCATGCTCCGGCGACTGCTAAAAACTTAATCGGAAAACAGGTGCGCTTGGCGTGGACTCAAAAAACAACTTTAGCCACAGACATCCAGTTTACAGATAGCACAAACAAGAGCAAAAGTCAAGGCAACGTTCATCCCGATCGCCTGAACAACCGTTTGCGAGTCGGCCCGCTGGAATCTCTCGCCGGTGCCAGACCGAACGATGATATTATTGTTAGTTTAGAGTCAGTTGCAGTGACCTCGGAAAGCGGCAAATTCCCCGTTATTCGCACAGACAGCGAACCAGTGCAGATTACTGGACGCTTTTACGGCTTAGTAGATTTACTCGGCCCAGAGACTGATAGCAATCAAGCTTCATCAAGAGTTTGTCCGGGAACAGTTTCCTGTGAAAGCGAATACATCCGGGTTCGACATTACAACCCAGTCTCCAAACAGTTTGACGCAGTAGCAGAAACTGTGAGATTTCCCCAACAGCCAGCCAAACGCACGGGTGTTTTTCCGTCGATTTCCCGACAGTTGGAAAAGTTGCCTGTGGGGAAAGCTGGCTGGTATATTTACGGGGCTAAAGATGCAGCGGGAATTTTTACTGTTCAAGCGATTAAACCCCGATCGCTCTTTCAACTTCAGCCGCAACAAGTTATAATTGGGAATAACAAAGGACTCAGTTACATCCAAGTTGGAAACTGGCAAAATACTGAAAGTCGCAAAGGTACAGCCCAAACCGTACTTGTCAGTAGTCAGAAAGATCGATCGCGCGATTTAGTGTCAGAATGGAAAGAGGGCGATTCCCTACGGGATAGCTACGCTTCACGAGCTTTAGTAATTCACCTATTCGGCGGCATTGGCGGCAAACAAGGCGATACTGTCACACTCGGTACTGTCACAGGACATTTCGCCTACGGAATCGCTAAAATCGTCCGCGATCCTTTTACCCAAGAATTGCAGTTTGATATCGAATATGACCAAGTTTATGCCAACAATCCCGAAGCAATTGTTGCTGGCAAAATAGCTTGGGCTAGTTATATGGGCAACTTGCAGAGAGGTTGGCTTGGCACTCGCCCAGTCTCGGATGTTATCGTTAAACTAGATGCAATTTCTCGCGATTACAAGTTTGGCTCAATTGTGCTTTCTCCCCTCGACGAATTGCAGCGGAAATTGCAAATTATGGCAGCCCGCTACCGCACCGGCGACGGGACAGGAAGTGCCGCAGTAACTCCAGCAACTTCTTGCGTGCAAGATTCCAATCAAGCCCTGTATTTAACTATAGAATCACTTACCGAGAAAGTCAATTCAAATCCCGCAATCCAAAACTGGATCGCAGCCCATCCCTCGGATGCCGAAACTTTGCGATTTGGGCAGCTTGTCGCTTTGGGAGATGCACTGAAACAGCAATTGATTCCTCTGGGAATTGTGCGATCGGACTGGCAGCAAAATGCTAAGATTTTATCGGGCACTGGCGACGAACCGGAATTTGCGATCGGCAATAATGTATTTGCAGCTTTGATGAGTTGGCGAACAATCCTACCGCGCGGCGCCCACGATGAATTGAGCCGAATTTTCCTCAAGGCTGGCGCTCAACTTTGGTTTATTCGTACCAATGGAGTCGGAGGATTTAACCCGGATATTGTACCAGTCGCGCCGACTGTTTTATTCGGGCAATTTCCGATTTTAGCCAGTTTAATATTTCGCTCTTTTGCCGGGTTTACGACTTTCCCGAATCCGGGGCAATGGTCGATCGTACTTTGGGTATTATTGATCTACGGGGCGATCGCAATTCCGTTAGGTGTGTCGAAAGGTTTTTTGCAGGTCAGCGCCCCTGTTGGCAATGTCTGGAGTCTGCTTTTGGTGGCAATTCAAGCCCTAATTATCCCGGTATTTATCGAGGAATGGCTGTTTCGAGTTGTGCTGCTTCCCCATCCCACAGAAGGAGTGACTTTAACTGCTTGGGTGTTGTGGATTGGATTGAGTTTGTTCCTGTACGTAATTTACCATCCTTTGAGAGCAAACACTTTATTCCCAGAGGGATACCCGACATTTTCCCAACCGATGTTTTTGATTTTAACCGGATTTTTGGGTGTGGCTTGTACTGTTGTTTATGCCTTAACTGGTTCTGTTTGGGCCGCAATTTTTGTACATTGGATAGTAGCGGCGAGTTGGCTGTTTGGACTTGGCGGACAACGGCAGTTGTTTGATAAAATAAGCCGCAATAGCAATGAAATGCTCTAGTTCCCAGACTGCATAGAAGAATATGGAGTTATTGAACCGCGAAGACGCAAAGGACGCGAAGGAAAATTAAAGAAGAATTTGATATGATTCGTAAAATGTGACCTAGATCTGTCAGTATAGAAGTAGATAGCTCGATCGATCGCAAAGAGGCCACCGTGCAACCCGTAGACTTTACAACTTTAACCGCCACTTGCAGCGAACTGCGAGCCAAATGGCTGCCAGCGCGCTTAGAACAAGTCTACCAGCGCGATCGATTTACAGTATCCCTGGCCCTGCGAACCATGAATCAGCGTGGCTGGATAGACATTTCCTCCCATCCCGCAGCCGCCCGCATCTGTGTCGGCGACTCCCCCCCCCGCATTCCCGATACCTTCACCTTCAGCGAACAACTGCGGCATCAACTCAGCGGTTTAGCCTTAGTTTCCATCGCCCCCGTTTCGCCTTGGGAAAGAGTCATCGACTTGCAATTCGCCAAACGCCCGGGCGAACCAGCCCTCTGGCATCTCTACGCCGAAATCATGGGCAAATACAGCAACGTCATCCTCACCGCCCAAGACAATCTCGTCGTCACCTGCGCCCACCAAGTCAGCGCCAAACAGTCCAGCGTGCGGCCAATCCAAACCGGGCAACCCTACGAAATGCCCCCGTCCTTGACCGATGCAGTGCCGAGTCTTAGCGAGCCTCAAAATCGCTGGAAAGAACGAATTAGCCTGGTTCCCGGGCCATTAAAAGGCAATCTGCTGAAGAATTACCGAGGGTTGAGTAAAGCCTTAGTTGTGTCCATGATTCTGTCTGCAAACTTAGATCCCGAACAATCCACCGACAGCCTGAATCCCGACGACTGGCAACAACTATTCCAGCGCTGGCTATACTGGCTGCAATGCCTAGAAAACTCCAAATTTCAAGCCAGTTTCACCCCCGAAGGCTACACCGTCATCGATTGGCCAACACCAGAAAACTCTCCCTCTTCCTCCGTTTCCCCCCCCGGGGGGGGCAGGGGGGGGTTGACTGTGCTCGGGGGAGACAAAGAAGAATTGACTTCTTCCTTCTCTTCCGTCCAAGAATTACTCAACAGCTACTACACAGGCGAAATCAACCAACAAGTATTCGCCCAACTGCGACATCAACTTACCCAAAAACTCAACAACGTCCTCGCAAAACTGCGCCTCAAAGCCAACACATTTAAAGAACGCTTACAGCAATCAGCAGGCGCAGACACCCACAAATCCCAAGCCGACTTGCTGATGGCAAATTTGCAACATTGGGAACCAGGAATGAAATCAATTTCCCTCCCCGACTTTGAAACCGAAAAACCCGTTCTTATTCCACTAAACGTGGAAAAAAACGCCGTTCAAAACGCTCAAGCAATCTATAAAAAACACCAAAAACTTAAAAGAGCTCGGATTGCAGTAGAACCATTGTTAGCCGCCGTACAAGAAGAAATCGACTATTTAGAACAAGTCGAAGCCGCACTTTCTGTATTAGAAACCTACCGCAACACTCAAGATTTGCAAACCCTCGCCGAAATCCGCGAAGAACTGATCCAGCAAAAATATCTCGTCGTACCAGATTATCGCAGTACCGACAAAAATGCTGCGATCGAATTTCACCGCTACCAAAGCCCCAGCGGCTTTGAATTATTAATCGGGCGCAACAACCGCCAAAACGACCAACTCACCTTTCGCACAGCCAACGACTACGACTTGTGGTTTCACACCCTAGAGATTCCCGGAAGTCACGCCTTGCTGCGTCTCACCCCCGGTAACGTCGCCCAAGAAACTGATTTGCAATTTGCGGCGGACATGACTGCTTACTACAGTCGCGCCCGCCACAGCGAACAAGTCCCGGTGGTTTATACAGAACCTAAATATGTATACAAGCCGAAAGGTGCGAAACCAGGTATGGTTGTATACAAACAGGAGCGGATTGTCTGGGGTAGACCGCAGCAAGCTCCGGCTTAATTTATACAAAGTGAGGTAGAATGGCGATCAACTTGTAGACACTCTATTAACCGCCAAACATAAAGTTTTATTACAAAAAAATAAATTTTGTTGCAAAAATACCCCTTAAGAGGGATGATATCTGTCTTAGAACCCGCTGCAAAGAAACGTGCAACTTAGGTTTCCTCACTGTTAAAAAAACACTGTGAGAACAACAAACAACGGATTTAACTATTTGTGCAGACCAGCTTTTGCTAAAGCTGGTCGTTTCTGTTTAAACATTCCATCTAAGCTGAGACCGATTTTAGATTGGTAATATCAATTTCCGCTGCGCCGGAATGATATAGAGGACACGGCAGTGCCCATAGGTGTCAACTTAAGCCTGAAAGCCTTGATAAATCTAGTTTTTACCCCAGTCCCGATCCCCCTAAATCCCCCTTAAGAAGGGGGACTTTGAGAAGATTCCTGTCCCCCCCTTCTTAAGGGGGGCTAGGGGGGATCTAGATTTAATAGTTAAACAGCCGTCTCTGACTGGGCTTGACGTTAAGTTGACACCTATGGGCAGTGCCGTTTCCCTACCGCGATTAATTGTAGGGAAACGGCACTGCCGTGTCCTGATTTCGGGTAATATTACAGCGTATTCCATGTTTGTGAAGTACATTCAATATCCTGTAGGGACACGGCACTGCCGTGTCCCTACGGGGAGCTGTTCCTAGAAAGTAAACGTAGTCCTCACCACCCCAATCACCAAATCAGAATTATCCTTATTGTGATCCGGAGCAGTCAGCCAAATCACACCAGGAGTAATCGAAATATTGTCGCTCAACTTAAACTGATAAAAACCTTCAATATGCAACGAAGTATCCTTATCTTCCGGCAAAGTTGAATTAGTAGAACTCGTCACTCGCGGCTCCATACCTACGATAAACCCAGCCACATTTCCTTCTTTCAACAAATCGGGAAAAGCCAAAGTAACGGCCCAGTTCCAAATTTTTTGGTCTCCCCGCTGTACAGAACCCGTAGGAGTAGCCAAGTTGGATAAAATGCGTTGATTGGTGTAACCAGCCCAACCACCTACAGCAATGCCGCGGTTGACTCTCCACGAAGCCTCCGCGCCGTAGGAATTGCTAGAAACTGGCAGATTACTGTCACCCAGTCCGAAAGCACCGAGACGCGCCGGGAAATTAGAAGCATTGCTGCCCGTACCAGTGACGGTGTTGTAGGAATTAAGGTAAGTTAAAGCGAAAGTCATGCTACTGTTCGGTTTGAAAGTCAACTCAGCCAAACCGCCGTAAGCACCGTTGAACAAACCGTTACCCCGCGTCGGGTTCGCAGCATTGCCTGCTAAATATCCCAAACTCAGTTCCAGTTTTTCTCCTAATTGTTGTCTGACAGCGATACCAGAACCGCCAGTCAAATAGTAAATTGGGTTGCGAGTACCGAAGTTAGAAAGAGCACCGCTGCCTCCATCTCCGTCAAAGTAAGGATTGACAGTATTTGTAAAATCGTCACCAGCACCGGCGTTGGCGTCGATAATTATTGTAGTGTTTTTGCCTAGAGGGAATTGGTAAAGCAGGGCATCTAAAGCTACTGTATTGCTAGCAGTCGCGAAAGGCCCGGCATTAAACCGCAATTCTCCTTCAGCGGTTTTGGTATTATTAGTAGAAAATGAACCCAAATTTAAAACTTGCAGTCGAGTTCTCAGCAAGTCTCTGCCAGTGAAACTCGTATCGAAATTGAGACGAACCCTGCTGCCAAAAGCCGTCGTTGTATCGGCATCATTACCTTCAGCATCTTCTCCCCGGGCGATACCGGTCAAAGCGAATATCACTTCGCCGTTGAGTTTCGTCGTAGTCGAAAACTGATTTGCTTCTAATTCTGAGGTTCGCGCTTCCAAAGCATCCACGCGGCCGCGCAAAGTTGCTAATTCGACGGCAAATTCTTCTTGCAATTTTTGCACAGAAGCCAAATCTTCTTTAGTTGCCAGATTTGTCGTACCGGCTTTAATCAGTTCGGTAACTTTATCCAAACAGGCATTTAAACCCGCCGCAAATTCGTAGCGAGTCATGGCGCGGTTGCCGCGGAAAGTGCCGTCGGGATAGCCTGCGATACAACCGTAGCGCTCTACCAAGGATTGCAAAGCTTGGAACGCCCAGTCGGTAGGCCGAACGTCGGAAAGTTGCGAAACTGAGGTTACTTGGCCCGCAGCACTTTCGTCGCTACCTTCGACGCTATATTGGTTGATTTGTTGTAAAACATTTGACTGCGCTTGAGGTTGCACAATTGGAGCAGTGGATTGGGAAATCTGCTCGGGCTGTGCCGCTGGTTTGTCGGCGCTTAAATTAGCTGGCGCGACTACGGGTTGGGTTTTGCTGAAATCTGCGGCTGCAACTGCGGGGATTTGTTCCGCCACAGGTGCTTCGGCGCTGAAGTTTGCGGGTGCTACTAAATCTGCTGCTGCAACTGCATTATTTTCTGGTGATTTTGCTTGTTCGGCAACTGGGGTTATCGAACTTTCTTTTTCAATAATTTTAGTAGTCTCAATAGTCGATTTACTGGCTACTGACAATGATTCGGCTGTCACTGCTACTGATTCAGGCAATGCAGGCTCGATCGCACTACCTGCTAATTGCGATTGATTCTCGACCGTTGCTGCGGTAATTTCGATCGGCTGTTCTGCTGCTAACGCCGTCGCAGATACGACTAAACTTGCTGCTAATACAGCGGGACTGACTAAAAGTCCTTTCCACAAAAATTTTGACATTTTTTCCTCACACCACGTTAATTCGATCGCCCGTTCCGAAGATGCCAGCCGATCGCAAATCCTCTACAGTATTCCGCTTAATAGTATTTTTTGTCAACAATCGAGAGAATCGCTACCACATTCTGCGCTTTGGCTGTCCCTGATTTGACAGCAACCCCGTTTATGCTCAAAATCCCTGGTTTTAGCTAGATACCTAGGTAGAAACCCGGTTGATGACCGGATTTTGCGTAAGTAATCCCTCAGTAAGACTAATATTGACAGAACTGGCGCTCACAAATCGTTCGATCGGCTACATACAAGTGAAAAAACTCAAATATGCGCTCGTGCATGAATGGCTGACACCTTTAGCTACGGGCGGTTCAGAACTCGTAGTGCAAGAAATTCTGAAACACTTAGACGAGGCAGATGTCTATGCCCTTATCGACTTTGAATCGACCAATCCCGAAAGCTATCTTTTCGGGCGACAGATTGGCACAACATTTTTGCAGCACTTTCCCAAGGCCCGTAGCGGCGTGCAAAAATATTTGCCATTTCTGCCGATCGCGATCGAGCAACTAGACCTGCGAAAATACGACATCATCCTCTCATCCTCCCACGCCGTCGCCAAAGGCATCCTCAGCAGTCCGCAGCAACTCCACATCTGCTACTGCCATACACCCATGCGCTACGCTTGGGACTTAACTTTTGACTATTTACGCAGCAGCAAAGCCGGACAAGGCATCCCGGGCTTGCTGACGCGATATTTGTTGCATCGACTCCGGCAGTGGGATGTACTTTCTGCCAACCGCGTCGATTATTTCATCGCCAACTCCCAACATACGGCGCGCCGAATTTGGCGATGCTACCGACGGCGGGCTGAGGTGATTTATCCGCCGGTAAATATCGAGCGATTTTCCTTGATTCCGCAAAAACAAGACTTTTATGTCACAGTTTGCCGATTGGTAAGCTACAAAAACGTCAGTGCGATCGTCCAAGCATTCAATCAACTCGGGCATACTCTCATTGTCATCGGCACCGGGCCAGAATTAGACATGATTCGGCAAATCGCCAAACCCAACATCCAAATACTCGGCTCGCAGCCCGCCGAAGTCGTCGAAAAGTACATGGCCGAAGCCAAAGCCTTTGTCTATGCAGCTTGCGAAGATTTTGGTATAGCTTTAGTAGAAGCTCAAGCTTCTGGAACACCAGTAATTGCCTATGCAGCAGGCGGCGCTTTGGAGACAGTGCTCGACATTCGCCAACACCCAGAAATTGGGACTGGTTTATTTTTTCCCTCCCAAACCGCAGCATCATTAGTCGAAGCTATCGAAGAATTTGAACAGTTACAAAGCAAATTTCAGCCCGAAATGGCGCGGTTGCGCGCAGCCCAATTTGCCCCCGAAGTCTTTGAACAGCGCTATCTAGCCTTTCTGGAACAGTGCTATCAGGAATTTCACTCCGGTAATTTTACGCAGACTTGATATCAATTCCGGTTGCACCGGAATTAACATTGCCCGAAATGAGGAGACGGCAGTGCCCATTAGTGTCAACTTAAGCCTGAAAGCCTTTGTATCTCTTGTTCATAGCGAAGTCTAGATCCCCCTAAATCCCCACCCCCCCTAGCCCCCCCAAGGGGGTCGGGGGACTTTGACCCCCCCTGTCCCCCCCTTCTTAAGGGGGGTTAGGGGGGATCTGGCCTTAATAGTCGAACAATAGTCTCTGACTACGTTTGACCTGGTTGTTGACACCTATGGGCAGTGCCGTGTCCCTACGGTGATTAATGTCGGGACACGGCACGTGCAGTCTCCTCCATCTTGTCTGAGTGCAACTGCTTTCCTGTCAACCGTCAACCGTCAACAGCTTTCCTGCCAACAGCCAACAGCCCTCTGCCCCAGAAAATTGAGTATTTGAAACATAATTCAGAGAACAAAGCGTCTTGAGGCCTTATGATCATGACTGTGTGTGGTGTGAAGTGAAGGAGTAAGATGACTGCCGACAGCCAACTAATCTCCGGCAAGGTAATTCGAGCGATCGCAAGACGCGGTTTTGGGTCTATCCTGCAAGGAGATAGACGCATAAGTCGTTCTCTGACTAGCCTCGACGGAGAATTTTTCAAGCGGTTATTTGACATTCTCTTTTCCTTATCGGTTCTGATCCTGTTTGCTCCGGTTTACCTGCTTTTGGCTCTCTCAATCGCCTTAAGCTCGTCCGGGCCTATTTTTTACGTACAGGAACGAGTAGGCAAAAACCGTAAAATGTTTTATTGCCTTAAATTCAGAACGATGGTGGAAAATGCGGACGACATATTGCTGGAAATCATGGAAAAATCTCCGCATTTGCGTCAAGAGTTTGAGGACAATTTCAAACTGAAACAAGACCCTCGAATTACCTGGATTGGAAGATTTTTACGAATGACCAGTTTAGACGAGTTTCCCCAGTTTTGGAATGTTTTAAAAGGAGATATGAGCGTCGTCGGGCCGAGACCTTTAGTTGAAGAAGAACTGCCGAGATACGGCCGTCACATCAACAAAATTCTTACCATCAGACCTGGAATTACAGGCTTGTGGCAAGTGTCCGGCCGCAACGACATTCCCTATCCCCGCCGAGTCCAAATCGACCTCTATTATGCCAATGACAAAAACCTTTGGATGGATATGTGGATTGTTTTCAAAACAATTGGAGTTGTGATTTTTCCCAAAAATAACGGCGCATATTAATTTTTGTCCGCAGTCAGCAATCGGTAGTTGGTTCTGTTTGTTACTAGCCACTGATGCTGACTACTGACAACAAGCGACCAACTCTTTACCAAAACTAAACAGTTCCTTGATGCCGATCGAAGAATTGTGAGTTAGCGTAGAGCTTGAGAATACGAGCGGCTGGCAACAACAGCCTCTGCCCGGAAAGTCCGAAGTGAATTAACACAGCCTGTCAAAGGAAAATCAGATGACGCAACGCAAGCGAGCGCTAATAACAGGTATTACAGGTCAAGACGGCTCCTATTTGACCGAATTCCTACTAGAAAAAGGCTACGAAGTTCACGGTATTATCCGGCGAAGTTCTAGTTTCAATACCGATCGAATTGACCACATTTACGTCGATCCTCACAGCGAGGACGCCAAGTTGTTTCTGCACTACGGCGACTTGACCGACGGCACTACTCTGCGTCGCATTATCGAAGAAGTCCAACCTACAGAAATTTTCAACCTGGGCGCTCAATCCCACGTCAGAGTTAGCTTTGACTCCCCGGAATATACCGTTGACGCAGTGGGAATGGGCGTGCTGCGTTTGTTAGAAGCAATTCGGGACTATCAACAACGCACCGGCATTGAAGTGCGCTTTTATCAAGCAGGTTCTTCTGAAATGTATGGTTTGGTGCAAGAAGTTCCGCAAAAAGAAACCACGCCTTTTTATCCCAGAAGTCCTTACGCTTGCGCGAAAGTTTACGGTCACTGGCAAACAATCAATTATCGCGAATCTTATGGGCTTTTTGCCTGTAACGGCATTCTGTTTAACCACGAATCTCCCCGCCGTGGCGAAACTTTTGTCACCCGCAAGATTACTCGCGCTGTTGCCAGAATTGTAGCAGGCAAGCAGAAAAAACTTTACTTAGGCAATCTCGATTCCAAACGCGACTGGGGATATGCGAAGGATTACATAAAAGCGATGTGGCTGATGCTACAGCAAGACAAACCGGACGATTATGTCATCGCTACCAACGAAACCCATTCCATCCGAGAATTTCTAGATTTAGCTTTCAAGCACGTTAATTTAGATTGGCATGAGTACGTAGAGTTTGACGAACGCTACCTGCGTCCTGCCGAGGTTGAACTGTTAATTGGCGACTCGACTAAGGCGCGGAAGCAGTTGGGCTGGGAACCTTCGGTGACGTTTGAAGAGTTAGTTCACTTGATGGTAGACTCTGACATGAAAGCTCTCGAAGCTCAATTTCAAGGTACTGTCAAGGGATTTGATTAGTTGACAAACCTGAGCAGTCATTGTTAACTCAACTCAAAATACGCATGGGGCAAGTTTCAGGCACAGCCGGCGTACCGATTTGACAATGACTGCTTTCGTATAGCAAGAAGTTTATGGTAGATTCTTTGAAGATAGCGGTAGATGTTGGTAGTATGTAATCAAAAAAATTACCATATCTTTATTACCGGGAAATGTCAAACAGACTTACCGGGTTTTAATTTGAGATTGTCGATCGACCCTTATTCAAAATCCCCAGGATAAAATCATGACAAGCTTAGATTTAAGCAGCAAGCGTATTCTAGTCACGGGCGGCGCCGGTTTTCTCGGTCGTCAGGTAATCGATCAGTTAGTCAAAGCAGGGGCCGATGCTGATAAAATTGCGGTAACTCGATCGATCGACTGCGACCTCCGCGTCATGGAAAACTGCAAACGCGCCGCCGCCCAACAAGACATCATCATACACTTAGCAGCCCACGTTGGTGGCATCGGTTTAAACTTAATCAAACCGGCCGAATTATTTTACGACAATTTGATGATGGGCGCGCAACTAATCCACGCAGCCTACGAAGCAGGAGTCGAAAAATTTGTCTGCGTCGGCACAATTTGCGCTTATCCAAACTTGACCCCAGTTCCCTTCAAAGAAGATGACCTCTGGAATGGGTATCCAGAGGTAACTAACGCACCTTACGGCATCGCCAAAAAAGCCTTATTAGTGCAACTGCAATCCTACCGCCAGCAGTACGGATTCAACGGTATCTACTTGCTACCAGTCAATTTGTACGGCCCAGAAGATAACTTCGATCCGAAAAGTTCCCACGTCATTCCCGCATTAATTCGGAAAGTCCACGAAGCGCAAGAAAGGGGAGACAAAACACTGCCAGTTTGGGGCGATGGCAGCCCCAGCCGCGAGTTTTTGTATTCCACAGATGCGGCGCGGGGAATTGTGATGGCCACTCAATTTTACAGTGAATCTGACCCGGTTAATTTGGGAACGAATAGCGAAGTTAAAATCCGCGAGTTGGTGGAAACCATTTGCGAATTGATGGGATTTGAGGGAGAAATTGTTTGGGAAACAGACAAGCCGAACGGTCAGCCGCGCCGCTGTTTGGATACGCAAAGGGCGAAGGAAAAGTTTGGTTTTGCGGCTGAGGTGGAGTTTAAGGAAGGGTTGAAAAGTACGATCGACTGGTATCGAAAACACGCAGTCTGAGTATAAAAAAACCCGGTTTCTTCAAGAAACCGGGTTTTTTTTTGATAATACTCGGCGGTTGAAACCGCTACTACACAAACGATGTCCGCCTCCGCGGACTAAGAATAAGAAATTATATCAATCGATCGCCTCTCGGGTAGAACTCTCCTAGAATAATTACTTATGGAACACCTTTATTGTAAAATATATTATTTTCGCAAGATGTTTATTTTAGAATGGAACTGAACCAGCAGAAAGAACTTTTCAGCAAAGCTTATGTACGTGCCGTTTACAGTACAAGCTCTTAAGTCAATGATACAGCGTATTAGCGAGGGAGGTTTGCCGTGAAAGTCACTGTAAGAGATAGTCAGATTCTGAAAACAATTGAGCCAAATGTGTTAGAGAAATACTTACAGATAAATGGCTGGCATAAAGCTCGTAAATTTTATGAGGGATTCATTTGGAGCAAGAAAAATTCTGTGAGTCAGGAGGGGGAAGTATTAGTTTCACCTCACCAAGATTTTGATGATTTTGCAGAGGTGATGTGTCGGAACTTAAAAGCACTAGAAGTCATAGAAAATCGCTCTCAGCTAGATATTCTCAGCGATTTAATCACGGTTTTACCTAATGTTGCAATCTCGGGATGGATTAATAAAGTACACGGGGAAAAATCGGCAACCTGCAAAATTACATTAATGGGATTTGTGGTGGGGAAGCTGAGAAAAATTAATCTGGAATTGAGCGAGTCTGATTATCAGTTGGCTGTCAAGGCTTATGAAGATCGATCGCCCGTAACCTGTTTTGGTGATTTAATTAAAGAAAATGACGGTTTTGTGTTAAAAAATCCCCGGGATTTTGCTCTGGTGACTGAAGCAGAATTAATCAAGTAGTTGGAAAAATCAGTATTGTGGTATAATATGGGGCAAAAATTAATTTGCCGATAGTATCAAAACAAAACAGGTTATGAAAACTCTAAAATTAGGTGCATCTGGTTCCGATGTTGTTAAACTTCAAAAACGCTTGCTGGAGTTGGAGTTGAATTCAGGGAGTGCAGACGGTAAGTTTGGGCCGAAAACTGAAACGGCGCTGAAGCAATTTCAGAATGATAATAAATTTTTGGCAGACGGAATAGCCGGCCCCAAAACCCTAGCTGCTTTGTTCCCCGGAGAACCGCTGGGGTCGTCACTTTTGTCGTATAGGTCGATCGAGCTAATCCTAGAATTTGAGGTAGGCGGCGGACAGGAATACTACGAAAGCTTTTTGCAGCGCCCAACCTGGCCGGAAGGACAATCGGGAATTACGATCGGCATTGGTTACGACCTCGGTTACAACAGTGTAGAAGTTTTTAACCAAGATTGGCAGAAATTACCAGATGTCGAGCAACAGCGTTTAAGTAACTGCTGCGGGTTGACAGAGGATGCAGCAAAAGAACGTTTAGCTAGTGTTAGAGACATCATTGTTCCCTGGGAATTAGCCTGGGAAGTTTTTAATGTTATCACAGTGCCGAAATTTTACAATCTGACAAAAGAAGCATTTCCCGGTTTTGAACAATTGCCCGCAGATGTTCAAGGAGGATTGGTAAGTTTGGTGTTCAATCGCGGCACGAGTATGCAGGGAAACCGCCGCCTGGAAATGCGTGTAGTTCGCGATTTGGTCACGAAAAAGAATGTGAGTAAGATTGCCGAACAAATCCGCAAAATGAAACGAATTTGGCTGGGAACGACCATTGAAAAAGGGATGAACAGACGCCGGGATGCGGAAGCAGATTTAATCGAGGAAAGTGCTTAGATATCTTTAAAGCTGTTATGATAAAGGCGATCGCTGTGTAAGTATGATATAGCGTTTCTCAGTTGAAAAAAGTACAGATATAGGGTAGGGACACGGCACTGCCGTCTCCTGTATTTCGGTATTATTGCAGTCCTTTTTTAGAGGACTTTCGCTCTATCGACAGGGGTTAAAAATCCCTGTCGGACTAGAAATAAAACCAGAGATTCGATCGCAAATATGAATACTCCTGAACCTTTATTAACTAAAACTGAATTAAGAAAATCGCTCCTCAACACCCGAAAATCCCTATCAGCACAAGAATGGAGAGAAAAGAGCGATCGCCTCTGCAATCACCTGCAAAACTCGCCCCTATTCACCCAAGCAAAAACAGTCCTCGCCTACTTCAGTTTTCGCCAAGAACCAGATTTAAGTCCCCTATTTGTAACTCCCCGCAAATGGGGATTTCCCCGCTGTGTCGGCAAAGATCTATCATGGCACATCTGGCAGCCCGGAGATGCTTTACATACTGGAGCTTACGGCATACTAGAACCGCTACCTGATGCTCCAAAAATAGACCAATCAGAAGTAGATTTAATCCTTGTACCCGCAGTCGGTTGCGATTTACGCGGCTATCGCTTGGGCTACGGCGGGGGCTACTATGACAGAATGTTCAGTTTAGCTGAGTGGGAATCAAAAGTTGCGATCGGCATTATCTTTGAATTTAGCTTGCTAGCCCAACTACCAGTTGACTCATGGGATCAAACTCTGCACGGAATTTGCACAGAAAGCGGTAATCTAAAATCTAAAATCTAAAATCTAAAATCTAAAATAGTATGGCCCAGCGCTACGTTCGAGTTAAAACAACACAAGGACACATCCATTACGGTTTACTGCAACTAAGCCGCAGCGTTCAAGTATTTGATGCACCTCCCTGGTTGAAAGGACAACCAACTGATTTGGAACTCGCACCAGATAGTTACCAAATTCTCGCCCCGTGCTCTCCTTCAAAAATTGTAGCCGTCGGCAAAAATTATACAGAACACGCGGCCGAAATGGGAGGTTCCGTACCAGAAGAACCGCTGCTGTTTTTCAAGCCTCCGAGTGCTGTTATTCCCACAGGTGGGGCGATTCGCTATCCGCAGCAGTCGCAGCAGGTAGACTACGAGGGAGAATTGGCTTTGGTGATTGGCGAACATTGCAGCAACTGCACTCCCGAACAAGCGCAGGGCAAAATTTGGGGCTATACCATCGCCAATGACATCACAGCCCGAGATTTGCAAAAGCGTGACAACCAGTGGGTGCGGGCCAAAGGTTTTGATACGTTTTGTCCCTTGGGGCCTTGGATTGTCCGGGAATTGAGTCCCGGTGCACAATTACAGACTTTTGTTAATGATAGCGATCGACCCGTACAGTCCGATCGCATCGATCGCATGGTATTTTCCCCAGACTTTATCGTTTCCTACATCAGTCAAGTAATGACCCTAATTCCCGGCGATGTGATACTGACGGGAACCCCGCAAGGAGTAGGGCCGCTGAAAATAGGCGATCGAGTCCGCATCGAAATAGAAGGCATTGGTAGTCTGGAAAATACAGTAGTTAGTTGGTAATTGGTAATTGGTAATTATCACCAACAACTAACAACTGCCAACTAACAACTGTCAACTGTCAACTGTCAACTGTCAACTAACTACCGAACCTGCATATAAACCGCATCCGAAAGCGGCGGAATCTCTGCATAGCGTCCCAATGCCGACTGAACGACTGCATAAACAAATGCAGCAAAAGCGCCCAAAAACACCATGTTATACAGAGTTTCCGCAATAAATGCGACTTGGAAGGCTTTAGCAAAAATCGGCAAAACCAGACCGCATAGCATCAAAACAATGTCTAAAAGAATCGCCTGCATCGCATTAAAACGAATGAAGTGACTAATGTTTTCGTTTCTAACTACCCCTAAATACAGGGCAAAGAAAATAATCAAGCTAGCGAAGGGCAAACGATAAATTTGCATCAAGGGAGCTAGCGGTATCAACAACAGTTGGAGAACAGGAAACTGTTGAAATAGAAACTGACCAAACGCCAGCCCGTCAATTAGGGGGAGCAAATAAGGCAAAGAAGCAAAAATCCGGTCTGGAACAGTTGTAGACCCGCGCCAAGTCATAATGAACTCTCCTGAGTCGATCGGTGAACTATTAATTCCTATTAAAATCAGCATAACGCAGCAGGCTCAGTTCCGACTCGCCCGGAATTTGTCCACACGAGCAAGCCGAGTAGATTCAGGGGTGCTTATCTCAAGTCGGGTTCAATACTCACCATTCCCATGCTCTTCGACCCCATGCCCTGTTTGGCCTGTTTGGCCTGTTTGGCCGATGATTATTTAATATTGGCAATGACAAAGCCCATTTGACACTCGTACCGATCGGGCAAATTTTCCGTAGGTTTGGCAACTGGATGACCGCAGCGAAGCTCTCCACCGCTCCAGCGCGGTTGGCCCGTGCGATCGGCGAGCAAACAACCTTGGCAAACACACTGAGGGGCAAGCATCTGATTTTCCATTAGAATGACTAACATTTGATACCTCCGGCAGGTTTCACACCAGTAATTTCATTGTAGGTCAGGAATTTGGGACAAAGAGCTTAACCTGAACACAACGTAATATTTATGTCAATGGTGCGAAATCCGTAGTATGGTACAAGATCGCCAATTCCCAATCCCCAAATTTCTTAAGAGGTTGATTATTGTGACGGACTCTAACTTTGACTTTCTTTCCAAAACCGATCCGCTAATTGCCGATTTAATCGGGCAAGAGCTCGGCCGCCAGCGAGATCACCTAGAACTGATCGCCAGCGAAAACTTTACCTCCGCAGCGGTAATGGCAGCTCAAGGCTCTGTGCTAACAAATAAGTACGCCGAAGGACTCCCAACCAAACGCTACTACGGCGGTTGTGAATTTATTGACGGCATCGAGCAAATCGCGATCGATCGCGCCAAACAGCTTTTTGGAGCCGCTCACGCCAACGTCCAGCCCCACTCCGGCGCTCAAGCTAACTTTGCAGTGTTTTTGAGCTTGCTACAGCCTGGAGACGGCATTATGGGCATGGATTTGTCCCACGGCGGACACTTGACTCACGGTTCGCCAGTTAATGTATCCGGCAAATGGTTCAAAGCTTTTCACTACGGTGTCAACAAAGAAACAGAACAGTTAGACTACGACGAAATTTTGAAGTTGGCCAAAGAAAACCGACCGAAATTGCTAATTTGCGGCTACTCAGCATATTCGCGAATTATCAACTTTGAGAAGTTTAGAGCGATCGCCGACGAAATCGGAGCTTATCTGCTCGCCGATATCGCCCACATCGCCGGGTTAGTCGCCACAGGCCACCACCCCAGCCCGCTTCAGCACTGTCATGCAGTCACCACCACCACTCACAAAACCCTGCGTGGCCCCCGTGGCGGCTTGATTTTGACAAATGACGTGGAACTAGGCAAAAAGTTCGACAAAGCAGTGTTTCCTGGCTCTCAGGGTGGGCCTTTGGAACACGTGATTGCGGGTAAAGCAGTAGCTTTCGGCGAAGCATTAAAGCCTGAATTTAAAACTTATTCTGGTCAAGTAATTGAAAATGCGCGCGCTTTAGCTGCACAGTTGCAGCAGCGGGGTTTAAAACTCGTTTCCGGCGGCACGGACAATCACTTAATGTTAGTTGATTTGCGATCGGCAAACATGACAGGCAAGCGAGCCGACCAATTAGTTAGCGGTGTGAATATTACTGCTAATAAAAATACTGTGCCTTTCGATCCGGCATCGCCTTTTGTCACCAGCGGTTTGAGACTCGGTTCGGCGGCGATGACGACCCGGGGAATGGGAACTCCTGAATTTACCGAGATTGGTGATATTATTGCCGATCGACTGTTAAATCCAGATGATGAAAGCGTTGCTGCCAATTGTCTGCGGCGAGTTGCGGCACTTTGCGGTCGCTTCCCACTATATCCGCACTTGTCCTTGAAAGTACCGGCGTTAGCTTGATTTTCCTGATTGGTGACGGGGAATTGGTAGTTGGAAGTGTACGGGTAAAAGGGTAAAAGAGTCGGGAAAGATTGAGAGTTGAGGGTAGCGATCTTGACAAGCGGTTTTTACCAAAAATATCGATCGCGAAAGGCAGTTTTCATTAAAGATATTTGTCAGGCGGGGCTGGTTTGAGTAATGGTATTTGTCGATCGCGAAAGATATCGCTCAACTGGGCCTGCTCGCTAAATGTCGATCGACTCTTTCATCGTGAAAGATCGATTTACTAGCTCTTAATTCTAGCCCTTGTAGGGACACGGCAATGCCCTTCTTCGTGTCAACTTAACGTCAAACCCAGTCACAGACTGCTGTTTGACGATTGAGGCCAGATCCCCCCTAGCCCCCCTTAAGAAGGGGGGGACAAGAGTCCGATCAAAGTCCCCCTTCTTAAGGGGGATTTAGGGGGATCGGGACTAGAACAAAAGCGATAGTCCTCATGGGCTTTAGGCTTAAGTTGACACTCCTTGGGCAATGCCCTGTCCCTGCGGAGATCGATCGGAGATGTACTTCATAAATTTGCAATCTCCTGTAAGTTAAAAACCTCACCATTGGCGCTCCCGCAACTTCCACTCGGAGAAATCTCCGGCTCCCAAACCCCCAGTCGCACTTAAAGATGTTTCCTTGTAATAAGCCATCTGAAATGTAGTAGACTCTGCCTGACAGTATAATTGCCCGCACTATTTAAAATTAATTTCAGATGCCACACCAGTATCTGTATCATGTACTCGCTTTTCTGGTTTCTGCGAGCGTCGTCCTCTGGAGTACGCCAATAGTCAAAACCATTGGTCTCAAAAGCGGGCGAGTCGATCGACCAGGCGAGCGAAAAGTCCACCAGCGCCCAATGGTGCGCTTGGGAGGAGTATCCATCTTTCTAGGCACTATCCTTGCTCTCGTAATTGTCTGGCTCTGTGGAGGCTTCATCGACGCTAGCGGACAAGTTCTCAATCCCAAAGACGAATACGAAATTTGGGGAGTCACCCTCGGCGGCATCGGATTCTTCCTCATCGGTTTAGCAGACGACTTATTTTCGCTCTCCGCCATCAAACGCTTGCTCATGCAAATTGGTGTATCCAGCATCGTTTGGATGGCTGGCGTACAAATTGAGTTTCTCACAGTTCCCTCCCTGGGACTGACGGATCTTGGCTGGCTGAGCTTGCCCATTACGGTGATTTGGCTCGTCGGTATGGCCAACGCCATTAACTGGATTGACGGTTTGGACGGTTTGGCTGCCGGAGTTTCAGGGATTGCAGCAGTTGTGATGCTGATTGTCAGTCTGTCGATGAACCAACCGGCGGCGGCCCTAATTGCAGCGGCTTTAGCTGGCGGAGCCTTGGGATTTCTGCGCTACAATTTCAATCCGGCTCAAATTTTTATGGGAGATGGCGGGGCTTATTTTATCGGGTTTACTCTGGCTGGAGTCGGAGTAATTGGGTTAGTTAAAACTACGGCTGTTACTTCTGTGTTGCTGCCATATTTAATTTTAGCTGTACCGATTTTAGATATGTCTGCGGTGATTCTCGATCGACTCCGCAACGGCAAATCACCGTTTATTGCTGACAAACGTCACCTCCACCACCGACTGCTGGATGCAGGATTATCCCATAGATTTGCGGTTTTGTTCATTTACGCCCTGACGCTGTGGGTGGGAAGTTTAGCCCTAGCTTTTTCGGTTCCCAGCGGCGTAATTTACGCGATGGGTGCGACAAGTTTGCTGGGATACGCTAGCTGGAAAGTTTGGAGACACGCAAGATAGTCTGTTGACAGTTGACAGTTGACAGTTGACAGTTGACGGTTGACGGTTGACAGTTGTTAGTAAGAATCACCAATCAGCAATCACCAATCACTAATGACCAATTTCCAATGACCAATTCCCGATGCCCGATGCCCAATGCCCAAATTTAAAATCTAAAATTGAATGGTTGCTGAAATTATTTGTGTTGGCACTGAATTGCTGTTAGGGGATATTCTCAATAGCAATTCTCAGTTTTTAGCCAAGGAGTTAGCGAGTTTGGGAATTCCTCACTACTATCAAACAGTCGTGGGGGACAATCCCGATCGCCTTAAACAAGTGTTAGAAATAGCTGTAGGTCGATCGCAACTACTGCTGTTTACAGGAGGCCTCGGCCCCACACCAGACGACCTCACAGTCGAAACTATCGCCGATTATTTTGGTATTCCCCTCGTCGAAAGACCGGAAATTATCGCCGATATCGAACAAAAATTTGCTCAGCGGGGACGCACCATGAGCCCTAGCAACCGCAAACAAGCTTTAATTCCCGAAGGTGCGGACATTCTCCCAAACCGCACAGGTTCTGCACCGGGGATTATTTGGCAACCGGTTCCCAACGTCACAGTGATGACTTTTCCCGGCGTACCGGCGGAAATGCAGTTGATGTGGCGAGAAATCGCCGTTCCTTACCTGCAAAATAACGGGTGGTGCACCGAAACTATTTGCAGCCGCACGTTGAAATTTTGGGGAATTGCTGAGTCGGCATTGGCAGAAAAAGTAGATAGTTTTCTGAATTTAAATAATCCTACTGTGGCTCCCTACGCCAATCACGGCGAAGTCAAACTGCGGATTTCCGCCCGGGCTGAGTCGGAAGCTGCTGCTAAAAACTTGATTGAGCCGATCGAACAACAGTTGCTCCAGATTGCTGGCCTAGACTGTTACGGTGCTGATACCGATACCCTCGCCTCGACTGTAGGTAAATTGCTGCTGTTGGGTGGCGAAACTCTTAGCGTGGCTGAATCCTGCACCGGAGGAGGGTTGGGAGCGATGTTGACTGGTGTTGCGGGTAGTTCTTCCTACTTTTTGGGTGGGATTATCTCCTATGACGATCGGGTTAAGGAAGGATTATTAGGTGTTAATCCGCAAGATTTAGCCGAATTTGGGGCCGTCAGCCACCAAGTGGCAAAACAAATGGCTGCGGGAGTGCGCTCGCGGCTCAATACCAATTGGGGATTGAGCATTACAGGTATCGCCGGGCCCGGAGGCGGTACGGTGGCTAAACCTGTGGGACTGGTTTATGTCGGTTTGGCGGGCGACGGCGAGACAGAAAGTTTTGAATACCGGTTTGGCGATGCACGAAGCCGGGATTGGATTCGGAATCTGAGTAGCTGTACGGCGCTCGATCGACTTCGGCGTAAATTATTGGCAAAAGCTTAGAAAAAATCTAGTCTCTTGTCAATTGTCAACCGTCAACCGCAAGCTTAAGATTTATTTAACACTGTGCGATCGTAGATAGTTCCGCAATTTTCTAATTACCTCTTGATTATCTGTAAAGATTCGTTATGATAATAAGAGAGGACTGACGGACAAATGTACTGATTCTCTGCTTTGCTCAAAAGAGCTAGCAAGCTAAAAAGCAAGTTAAACCTTTTATCTTAAGGTTGCGCTCGCTTTATTCAGAAATTTAGCCGTCGGTTTAGTAGTTCAGACTATAAAAAAAGGAGCTATCCGTTCAATGGAAAACATTGAAAAGGTGCTGGGACAAATTGAAGAATGGGTTCGCAAGCTGATTGAAGGATTGCTGAATCCAGAAGCTCAACCGGAACTACAGCCGATTCCTATTCCAGTGAACCAACCCAGGCATCGCCGCTAGTTGGGACTGGACTTGAGCTTTGAAATTTGAGGTTTGAGGTTTGAAGTTGGTTCTAAATCCCAAGTCAAAACTCAACTGTTTTGTTGTGGTGGAATTTTTAAAATTGTTAAATATCCTGGTACTTCACGGCCCAAATCTGAATCTGTTGGGTCAGCGAGAACCTGGAGTATACGGTTCTGCGACTTTAAATGATATCAACGAGTTGCTAGAACGAGAAGCACAAGCTCTCCAGGTGAAAGTCTCTATTCAGCAGTCGAATCACGAAGGAGTTTTGGTGGATGCCATTCACTCGATGTTAGGGCAGCATCAAGGCTTATTGATTAATGCTGGAGCTTATACTCACACGAGTGTGGCAATTAGAGACGCGATCGCTGCCGTGAATATTCCTGCGGTGGAAGTTCATTTGAGCAATATTTACCGTCGGGAAGCTTTTCGGCATCACTCGTTTATCGCAGCGGTGGCGATCGGGCAAATCAGCGGTTTTGGCCCGGAAAGTTACCGGCTGGGACTACAAGCTCTAGTTAGTCACTTGATTAAAAATTAAAAATTCACCGATTCTTGCGATCGGATGAGGGCCGGTTTTAGATGGAGAACCAGCCCTTATATGTTTTGGTTTAATTCCAAATAATCAGAAGAATGGTAATGGGTAATTGGTAAGCTGTCGCACATTTAAATTGTATATTCAGGGCGGGCGGGACGCCCACCCCACAAGAGGGGGAATTGTTTATTGACATACAATTTCAATGCAGAACAGCTTAATGGGTAATTGGTAATGGGTAATTCTTAATAATTTTTATAATAACCAATTCGCAATTCGTAATTCCCAATTCCCAATTCGTAATTCCCAATTCCCAATTCGCAATTCCCAATTCCCAATTCGCCATTCACAATTCCCAATTACTAGCAACTTGAGTTGAATTAAAATGCGGCATTCCCTGTTGAGTAAGTTTCAAGGAACCATACTGGGGGCAGTTTTAGGAGACGCTATCGGGCTGCAATATCAGAGGCAACTGGTGGGTATTCCAGCCCAGACAGAAGACTTACTGCCGATTTTACAATCAACTAAATATCAACAATTGACTTTGAGTCGGGCAACACTGTCGCTGCATTATCCCAACAGCAAAATCTCCAATGACAAACACTCATCCGAATGCGGGAGACTCGCGGTGGCGTGGTTCCAAAGCTTAATTCGGTGTAGCGGTTTAGATTTAAAAGATTGGCGCGATACTTGGGAAGCATTTGCCAAGTCGGAAATCTACCATCCACAAAGGACTAAGTTTCAAAGCCTGCTTAATCCTTGTGAAGCTGCGCTTGCTGCGCTGCCGATAGCGATGTTTTTTCACGAAAATAAAGCCAAGCTGCGAGAAAAAATCATGCTGGCGACAGAGGTTTGGCCAAAAGAAAACGGGGCAGAATATGAGACAGCAGTTTTAGCGGTAGGATTTGCGATCGCCCGATCGCTCAAACAAAGACTTGACCCCACAACAGCGATCGAACAAACAATTTTATACGTAAAAACAGATAATGCCTTAACAGAATTGCTGCTGCAAGTAGAAATATTACTAGAACAGGGAGCAGATTTAGAAACAGCCACAACTCACCTGTGTAAAAGCGCCACAGCTTTGCGAGAAAAACAGGGCGAGGGCGATAATGAATCACAAACGGAGTCAATTGTCAACCCTGAAAATTTTATTCCCATTGCCCTAGCTTTCTACTGCTTCTTGAACACCCCAGAAGACTTGCGCTTGTCAGTGGTGCGGGCGGCCCGCTGCGGCATAGCCGGACAACTCACCTGCGCTTTGACGGGAGCTTTGTCTGGAGCGTACAACGGCGCTACTGCGATTCCTGTAGAATGGCGACAGCTATCTTTGGCCGTTGAATCGCGATCGCTAGCTGAGGGCCGAGAACCCTCGGTCTGGGAAACGGGCAGCGATGCCAAAATTGTGGAGTTAGCAAATAACCTGTTTGCTGTTTGGGCTGGAGTTTACAACCCTTCAGTTGGTCTAGACTCGGCAGCGCTAGCACGATCGGTGGCTGCACCTTATGTGATTAGGCCTCGTAAAATATAAAGTTTTGAGCTTTTAAGACGGAGACGAAACCAGAAATTAGCAATTAACCAGTCAAAAGCGAAAGCGGAAGGAAAGCGACAATTAAAGATTAAAAAGTAAAAAATCAAATCGGACGTGCTTGCACCAAAAAACCCGGTTTCTACGAGAATATTGGGTTGGGAAACCAGGAATCTACTGAGAAACCTGGTTTTTAGCCCTCACGCGCCAGTTCTGTTAAAAATAAACCACGGAAGTCAGGAAACTCAACTGCTGGCGAGAGTCAGGTAAAGTTGCCCGCGCGGTTAAGTATTCAGGGACGACTGTTCGGATAAACTCAATCAAGATGCACAGTCAGAATTTCTGACTCATCTGCTGAATAACAGTGATATATCTTCGACACAAATGAATACGCTCTCCTCATTGATGCGGCAGATTGAGCAGCTAGGGGCTGCGCGCTCACTACGCCAACATATTGCTAAAGTGCAAAATGGCGGCAGGTGTTCAGATCCGGATCGCCCAAGCGGGTCTCTCCTGAGTCGTTTGTGGGCCAAGAAATTGGCTCTACCCGAGACTTTTATTAGATTTAGAACTAAAACCTCTTCTTCAAGCCTCAAAAATCAAGCTCGTTCCCCTATGTTGGTGCTGGTTGCGGTAGTTTCCTTAAGCAGCACTCTGGGCCACCGCTTCTACAACCAGCCGAAACTGGATGTGGGGACGAAAGCTCCTCAGACGATTAAGGCTCCCAAGAGTGCTAGCATCACCGATTACAAAACTACTGAAGAACAGCGTTCATCAGCGCGGATCGGGGCTGTACCGATATTAATGCTCGATCGCTCTGTCGATCGACAAATTGAGCGACAACTGCAACAATTTTGGCAACAAGGGAACGAACTGCGGCGGGCGGTTGGCTTGTTTCCGCTGGCGCCGGAGAGTGCGCTCTCAAATGCGGTTCAAGTTTACTTGCGGGGCACTCCTGAGTGGGAGTGGCGATCGATTTTGGCGCAAGCGGGGGACAACAGTGAAACTTCCCAGAGGTTGAGCTTAGATTCGCCCGCGAGTGCTGCGCCGACAGATAACAGGTCTCAGCAGGATGCTGTAGCTCAACTGCAAGCTTACAGCCGATCGGTCTCTTCATCAGACTTTCAAAGCCTGACAGACAGTATTTCTGAGGCTCGCCGGCGATATCTCAATGCTTTGGAGGCGCTGGAAAAACCTGCGGTTTCTGGAGTCGGATTAATTTACGATACTTCGCTGTTTGATTTGTCGGATGCAGCTTGGCAGAAAACCCAAACGGGTATGAGCCGGGCGGCAAAAATGATGCTGACTCAAGGTATCCCGCAGGGGCTGCCAAAAGAGATTTTGAAAGAAGCTGTGAAGATGCAAGTAGCTTCGTCGGAAGTGCCGTTAGAGTCCCAAGCTTTGGCGGTTGAGGGTTTAACAGCGATTTTGCAGCCAAATTTGGTGAGAGATCCCGAGGAAACCAAACAGCTAGCTGAATTGGCGGCGCAAAAGGTGAAACCGGTGATGATCGCAGTACAGCAGGGCGAGATAATTGTTGCAGAGGGAAAAGAAATCGCGCAGCAAGATTTCGTGTTGCTGGACTATTTTGGTTTGAGCCGGCGGGGGGTGAATTGGCTCGGGCTAGCGGGTTTTGTTTGTTTGGTTGGCGGGGCAATTGCGATCGTACTGCTGGTGGAAAGACACTACCGTCTGCGCCGGAGAGATCATTTGCTATTGCTGCTGCTGACTTTGAGCGCGCCGGTGCTGGTGAGTTTGGGGCTGCCTTGGACGAGTTTGCCCGCGATCGGGATTTTAGCTGGCGGCTTCTACGGTTCGGCGGTGGGAGTGACTGTGGTGGGACTGCTGTCGGCGCTGCTGCCCGTTGGCTTGAATATAGAGTTGATTCATTTGGTGGCTAGCGCGGCGGGGGGATTGCTGGGCGCTTTTATGGCCGGGCGGTTGCGATCGCGCGAGGAATTGGCTCTTTTGGGCGTGGCTGTCGGCTTGACTCAGGGAATGGTGTATTTGGTGGGGACTCTGATCGCCAGCGCGGCTGCTGGTGCGATTTGGTACGTGGTTCTCGGTACGGTGGGGGCACAAAGTTTGGCCGGTTTGGCTTGGAGCGTGGTGGCGATCGGCATCAGCCCTTATTTGGAACACGTTTTTGACCTGATCACCCCGATCCGGCTGGCGGAACTTGCCAATCCCAACCGCCCGCTGTTGAAGAGGTTGGCTGCCGAGGCTCCGGGGACTTTTCAGCACACGCTGTTTGTGGCTAGTTTGGCGGAGGCTGCGGCGCGAGAACTAGGTTGCAATGTTGAGCTGGTTAGAACCGGCACACTATACCACGATATTGGAAAAATGCACGACCCGCTCGGATTCTGCGAAAATCAAATGGGCGGGACCAACAAACACGATGAAATTAATGACCCTTGGGCGAGTGCTGAGATTATTAAAAAGCACGTTACCGAGGGTTTGGTGATGGCGCGGAAGCATCGATTGCCGAAGGCGATTCAAGCGTTTATTCCCGAACACCAAGGTACCATGTTAATTGCTTATTTCTACCACCAAGCGCTGCAAATTGCTGCCAAAGAACTAGAAGACTTAAACATTACTTTAGCAGATGCGGATAATTCAAAGTTAATCATCAAAAGTCGGGAAGTGAGGGAGGAGGATTTTCGCTACGACGGGCCGATTCCGCAGTCGCGGGAAACCGGAATTTTGATGTTGGCGGATTCTTGCGAGGCTGCTTTGCGATCGCTAAAGGATGCTACTCATGAGGAAGCTTTGAATATGGTTAATCGGATTTTGCGCGCTCGCTGGCAGGATAATCAGTTGATTGATTCGGGTTTGACTCGGGAGAATATGTCTCTAATTGCGGAGATTTTTGTCCGAGTTTGGGAACAGTTCAATCACAAGCGGATTGCTTATCCTAGTGCTGTTTTTACTCCGAGATAACTCAGACATGATAGAGGAGACGGCAGTGCCCTGTGCCAACCCCAAAAAAAAAAGTAGGGCACCGGGACAGCCGTCTCCGAAATTTTGGTAAAAAATTCGCACCCACCCCCGACCATATAAAATTGTGTTTT
>JANPMV010000122.1:0-103339 GCA_031427135.1 Cyanobacteria bacterium VAR_87_metabat_62
TTACTCGTTACCAGGAAGAGCCTGGTAACGCAGATCCGGAGGCTCTGCCTCCATTTTCGCAGGCGAGGCAGAGCCTCGCTGACATCGGTTCCCAGGTAGAGCCTGGGAACCAGTTATTGAAAATGATTTAGGATTGCTATATCAGCATTCAGCAATAACCAGATTCATGCCATTATAGATGGGTTAGGCAACCACTGAGTTTTTACCTAACACTCGCGACAAGTCTGCTACCTTAGATGGGTGAGAAAAACTTCTGCGTAAGGTGATTTCGGACACAATGGTTGCCGATCGGGGGTATCATACTGATCAATAGGTAAGTAACCGGCTCCATGTACCAGGCAAGATACCAGTAATTACCCCTAGGCGCAAGCGATGTAACCCTCGTGCTGACGATCGAGGCTTCTCAACGGAATTGAAAACTGATGATCCCAACTGAAGCAGTATCGGGCTATTACGATACGTTGGTTTAGCGTATAACCAACTTTCTCGGTGCGATTTACGTTGTTGCTTCCGTTATCTGGTTCAATTGATGACGTACTCTAGGAACGGTGAAAGAAGAAGTAGTGACACAACGGCATCGTCGGTGTCGGATGCTATAAAATAGAGAGAGTAGTATGAAAATTGCCCTAGTCCATGATTACTTAACACAACCCGGTGGGGCAGAGCGTGTATTTGAATTGCTGTGTAAACACTACCCCGATGCTGATATTTTCACGTCTCTCTACGAACCTAAACGAACTATTGATCTAGGCGAACGTGAAGTTCGCACAACTGTACTTCAGAAAGTTCCAGGAGCAAGTAAGAATTTTAGGCTAATGGCTCCCTTTTATTTTTCAGCTTTTCGAGCCTTGGATCTAAAAGACTACGATCTGATTATCAGCAGTACCACAAGCTTTGCTAAAGCTGTGCGAAAAAGACCAGGAGCAATACATATTTGTTTCTGTCACAATGTCACCCGTTTTTTGTGGGATACCACAACTTATCTTCGAGACTATGCTACCTATCGAAATCTTTCAGGTATGCTAGAACCGATTTTTCAGCAGATGAGAAAAGCAGATTTAGATTCGGCTCAAGAGCCTGATTTTTACATTGCTAATTCTAGCACAGTTGCTAGTCGTATCCAGCAATTTTATGGAAAGCAATCAGTTGTTATTAACTATCCCATTGACATCAACAGATTTATTTTTTCAAAAGATAAGGAGGACTTTTATTTGGTCTCGGCTCGTCTTCTTGGTTACAAACGCATTGATGTGATTATTGAAGCATTCAATTGGCTGGGATGGCCATTATCGATCACGGGTGATGGCCCAGAGCGAGAGCGTCTTGAGTCTAGAGCTTTGAAAAATATTAAATTTTTAGGCCATGTCAGCGATACAGAACGTAGTGAGTTGATGTCTAAAGCTCGTGGTGTTATTGTTGCTGCCTTGGAAGATTATGGCTTAGTTCCAGTAGAAGCTAATGCTAGTGGAACGCCCGTAATTGCTTATGGTAAGGGTGGTGTATTAGATACTCAGATCCCAGGTAAGACTGGGATCTTTTTCAATCTACAGACACCTGAAGCGATTCACACAGCAGTAGTTGAGTCCAGTAAGATTGGATGGGATTACGAAAAAATCCGAGATCATGCGATCGGTAACTTTTCCGAAGAAGCTTTCTTTAAAAAAGTAGAGGGGGTGATTCAAGAAGTTTGTGGCCATCATCAGCCATAAATACATTGGGTTTAATAGGTTTATGATAGAGGCGTAGAAGTGACTGAAAATAATATAAACTCAATTGCTGAAACAGAAGCGGGCTATGGAGAACTGTTTGCAGTCCTAATCCGCAGGCGCTTTTGGTTGCTAAGTGTTTTGTGTATTGTCTTGGCTGCTGCCACTGCAAAAGCGTTGAATGAAAAACCTACCTATACAAGCTCAATGCAGCTCCTGGTAGAATCTAATTATCAAGGCAAAAAAGACAGTAAAACAGATAATCAGTTTGCTGATTCTAATGTTGTGATAGACAATGCTACTCAGCTTACTCTGATGCAAGGTTCTCAGCTCATCGAAAGGGCGGTGAAATTACTGCGCCCTCAGTACCCAGGGATCGATGTAGAGGAGATTAAAAAATCCTTAGTCGTCGCTCAAGTGGCAGATGAGAAGGCAAAAACCGAGACTAAGATTTTTGAAGTAACTTACACAGCTAATAATCCGACTCAAACCCAGAAAGTGCTACAAATAATGCAACGGGTTTATCTGGATTACAACCGAGAACAGCAAAGACTACGTTTAACTAAAGGTCTTGCATTCATTGATGAACAATTACCCAAGGTTCGTAGTAATGTTGCTCAAGTTGAGGCGACTTTAGAACTGTTTCGCAAAACTCAAAATCTAATTGAGCCAGAAGTACAAGCAAAAGCTCTGACTGAGGCAATTAACAACATTCAACAGGAGCGACGGACAAACCAGGCGACTAGAAGGGAGCTTCAGGCTCAATACGACTCTTTGCAGCAGCAACTTGCCAGTTCTCCGCAGGAAGCGCTCGTGGCGGCACGGCTAAGTCAGTCTTCTCGTTATCAAGCCTTACTCAACGAAATCCAAAAGACAGATTTAGCGATCGCCCAACAACGGATACGCTTCACTGACAAAAACCCAGTTATTCAAAAGCTATTCTCGGAGCGCAACAAGCAACTAAATCTATTGCAAGCAGAAGGGCAACGTGCTACACCATCCGGTTTAGCTCAGATCCCGGATACGGGAGAAAGCCTTTTGAAAGAAAGGCAACTCGGTGCAACTGACTTAACTATCGCTACTAAGCTTCTGGATATTCAGACAAACTTAAAAGGTTTAACTGCACGCGACGAAGCACTGGCAAAAAAAGAGCAGCAGCTTCGTGTAGAACTCGATCGATTTCCTAATCTATTGGCTAAGTATACTCGTCTACAAACAGAGATACAACTCAAGCGTGAAACATTTCAACAGTTAGAGAAAGCACGGCAGGACTTAAGCCTGGAAATTGCCAGAGGTGGATTTGATTGGCAAGTTGTCGAAGTACCGCAGCCCGGTACAAAGAGTATTTCCAAAAAACAGCAGAACATTATGCTAGGTGTCGTGGTTGGGTTGTTCTTGGGTGTTGCTGTGGCTTTTGCTCGCGATATGTTGGATGATTCTGTTCATAGCTCGGATCAGTTAACAAAACTGGTTCCCCTATCTCTACTAGGAATGACTCCACAGCTACCGCAGGCCAAGAAGAACAAACCAATGATTAAGCTACCGTTCGGCAAGCGTCAAGTTTCTGCCGCTTGGGCAACAGAACCAATCATTAAGCTACCTTTCGGCTTGCCGGAAGGTATGGCGCCTTGCACGATAGAAGTAATTCATAGTCCACCGGCTTGGGAATCCTTTGACCTAATTTATAAGAACATTCAACTTCAAAATTCTGGTTCGACCTTCAGTCCTTTAGTCATTACTTCAGCATTGGATGGTGAGGGAAAATCAACGATCGCATTAGGTTTGGCAATTAGTGCTGCGCGTCTACATAAACTGGTACTGCTAATTGATGCTGATTTCCGTCAGCCGATGCTGCATAAACAACTTAATCTTCCTAATGAGTATGGGCTTTCAACTCTGCTGGAAAGTAACGCTACGATGCCCATACGCAGTTATGTTCCATCATCAGACCTATATATTGATATTTTGACTTCTGGGTCAATACCTAAAGATCCAGTAAATCTTTTAAGTTCTTCTCAAATGCAGAGATTAATGGCAGGGTTTGAGCAGACTTATGATTTAGTTCTGCTGAATGCACCTCCTGTTTTAGGGATGGTAGATGCTCTGCTGGTTGCATCCTGTTGCCAGGGGGTAGTGTTGGTGACACGCATTGACCTAGTGACAAAAACTGCACTTACTGAGACTACAGCCATGCTGAACAAGTTAAATACGATCGGGATGATCGCGAATGGGGGTATTAGTCTCAAAAAGGGTAAGATACCCCAATCCTGAAAAAATGATGGCTTCTTGACAAAATTATTGACAATGCTTTCTCATTCTCTACGAGCCAGACCCTATAAAGTGACGATCGCGATCGAGCATCTTTCTTGAGAGCACTCAACTCAAAACCTTGCCAAGCGAAGTATTTCAACTTGGTTGTCACCCCGTTAGGCGATCGACATCACTTATTCGCCTTCCTTTAATGTATAAAATACTGAATTTGTCAACCGACAAATTTTAGATGTTTGAAAAAAAAATTACCAAGTGTTGACTTTGCTTTTAAAGTGTGTTACAACATAAGCGTGATTCTACTTAAGTAGTCTGTATAGAAAGATTTTAAGTTCTAAATAATCTTACTGTACGCACCTTAATCGGTATAGTTAGCGTCAGGTAATTAAGAACCTATGGTCCATTCAACACTCTCAAATTTCAATATTTATTCCTCTGTAGAGCAACAGCATTCAAACAATTACTTACCTCACTGCATTCTGAAGTGGCGACAGGGAATGTTATTCGTCAGTCTTGGACAACAGACCAAACAGCCTTATATCTCCGCGTTTGAGACTGAGCAACAGCTAGTAGAATGCTTGAAACAATCTCCAGTACGGCTGGTTTGCCTCCATCCAACCCTAGGTGAGGCAACACTGAAACTCTGGGCAGATGCCTGCGAGCAAGCGAATAAACCCGTGTTTCTACGGAGGACTATTCAACAAAAAACATTTCAAAAGCAAAGTCAACTTAGTCCCCAGCCCAAGCAATGGAGGGACTCAATTGTCGCCTTTCTTTTCCTTTTATTGTTCAGTCCGATTATACTGGTGACAACTATATCTATGTACCTTTATTCACCAGAGCCGATTTTCCCTGAGCAATGGTATATTGGCGCAGGAGGCAAGTTGTTCCGGCTTCTGAAGTTTCCCACGAGATTAGCTAATCAGGATTCTGGTACTACACCTTTAATTCGTTGGATGTGTAAGTACAACGTTGATAAATTACCACAGTTGTTCAATGTGCTGCGGGGTGAGATTAGCTTGAGGGATTTATTCTGTCCTTTGACTATATCTGAGGCAGTACGGCTCAAATTGGAAGGTTAACAATAGGTGAGTACATTATTGGAAATTGCAGAAGCTCAGATTCAGGGAAACAATTCAAATGAGGTTGATTTAGTTGTAGATAAACACTAAATCTTCAATTTAAAAAGCTTCTGCGCTAACGGCCAAGTTTATGGAAGCAATGGAGGGCTAACGCCATGCTTCTCTAACGCACCTAAAAAAATCAAGATTATTCAGGGAATCTTGATTATGTTTTGGAAATTACAACCCAAATTTCGCAGCTCCTAAATGTAGGTGGCACACTCTAAGTACCCATACAGATAGCGATTAATGATGATCTAAAGTCCGTATATAGCCAGTGAAAAGTCCAACTATTGAAGTGTAAACAGGTAAAAAATGACAAAAATTTTAGTGACTGGTGGAGCAGGTTTTATAGGTTCGGCAACAATAGCTGAATTTCAAAAGCATGGTCATCATATTTATGTTATTGATGACTTATCCTTTGGGAATAGAGATTTTTTGACAATTCCTGATACGTATTTTCATAAGCTTGATATTTTGAACGAAGATGGCTTAACCGAAGTTATTCATAAAATCGATCCAGATTGGATTATTCATCTGGCTGCCATACACTTTATTCCCTACTGCAATCAACATCCTTTCAAGTCGAGTAACATTAACATACAAGGGACTATCAACGTATTAAGCGCTGCAAAAAGCTTAAAAAATTTAGAAAAGATGTTTTTTGCTTCGACAGCAGCAGTTTATCCCATTTGTGACCATGCTATCCCAGAAACTCAGCAAACTAACCCTCTAGATATTTATGGCTTATCTAAACTAGCTGGTGAACATTTGATGAATGAATTTCATCTACAAACATCTATTCCTACAGTAGTTTGTCGGTTTTTCAATGCGTTTGGTCCTAATGAGACTAATTTGCACTTGATTCCTGAAATTCAAAGGCAAGTTAATTCGGGTCTAAGAACTATTGATTTGGGCAATCTAGAACCAAAACGGGATTTTATCCACACCTATGATATGGCAAGAGCCATTTTTATGATGCTTGATAAGTTTGATTCTGGAATTGATGTATTTAACTTAGGGAGAGGTCAAGAATATTCGGTAATAGATGTAGTAAAAGAATTTCAGAACCAACTGGGAGAAGAAATCATGATTAAAGTGGATCAGTCCCGAGTGAGAAAAGTAGAGCGAATGCATTTACTAGCAGACATCTCTAAACTTAAAGCCTTTATGAACTGGGAACCGGAAATTAGTCTTAGCGAGGGTATTAAAACTTTACTTAATACCTGATATAATTCAGTGTACATTGGGGTGCTGATTTAATTAAACTCGAAATAAGATGTGATTGAGGTAAACACAATGAATCAAGCAAAGAAAAAGGTTCTATTCCACTTACCAACTCCAATCGATCCCGGCAATTATAACGGCAGACAGGGGCGAGTCTTAGGGGTTTTAAAATATTTTAGGGATCGAAAAGAGTTTTTTGAAGTACATGGTGTAGGTGGAAATAAATTTGGATTTCCTCAATGGAGTTCGCAAGAAAAAAAAGAAATATTAAATTTTATAGATAATGTATTTATATACGACGGTGAACGTAACTTATTTGACTTAGTATATACTCGAAGTCAAAGCTTCTATTATCAAAAAATTTTACGGCAACAATTGCCTGTCGATTCTGATTATTTCGCTCCTCCCGGTTATGTTGAATTTGTTCGGAATTTAGTGGCTCAAAATAAATACGATTTTATGTGGATTAATGTCCTGGACTATGCTCATTTAGCAGCAAAAAGCAAATTGGCGGTTCATAGTATAATTGACCTGCATGATATTACCTCCAAGTTCCGCCTGGTTAGGAAAAGTATCTCTTATTCTAAAGAATTGAAATTCGACTATGAGTCCAATTTTAGTCGGGAGATCAAACTAATTAATAAATTTGATAAAGTGATTATTGATGCTCAGGATGAGAGGACAATTCTTAGCTCACACCTCCCGTCCGAAAAGTTATGCTTAGTTCCAACTTTAATTGAAGGGTTAAGCTATGATACCAATATAGTTCCTTATAAAGGCAGAGAGTTTAAGTATGATCTGCTGTTTGTTGGTTCAAATAATCAACCGAATAAGGAGGGTCTAACTTTTTTCCTTAATTCAGTTTTTCCTGATATTGTTCGCCGCAAACCTGATACTCTGCTGATAATTGCTGGCAAGATAATCCAAGATATTCAGATTGACGCCTCTTTCAAAGAAAATATTGATTGCCTTGGATACGTGCCGGATTTGGCAGATATTTACTTAAAATCGAGAGTGGCAATTTGTCCTTTGGTAACTGGGGCTGGCACTAAATTTAAGCTAGTAGAAGCAATGGCTTATGCAATGCCGATCGTTGCTACTAAGATTTCAGCTTCCGCACTTAGCTTGATAGATGGGGTAAATGCCTTCGTTACAGACGATCCAAGGGTCTATGCCGAACAAATCCTCTGCTTACTTAATGAACCAGAATTAGCTCAGAAAATTTCCCAAGAAGTTGCTATAACTTTTAAGAACGAACACTCAAGTTCAGCGGTCTACTCAAAACTTGATGAGATATTGGGAATTTGAAGTTTTGATGATTTTATCACTTATTGATTAATATCGCTCAAAAAATATGCAGCTTAAAATTCCTACTTCAGTTAATGCTCTGATAAAAACTACGAAGTTCTGGCAGAATAATTACCTGTTCCTGCGAGAATTCAAATACTTTCCTAAAGTTGTAATCTTAGCTCTAGTATTTTCATTCCTGGCAGCGACTTTTGAAGGGGTTGGCATTGGGTTTCTGCTTTCCTTTTTACAAAGCTTGACCAATCCTGATGCAGCACCGATTAAGACTGGAATCGGCTGGTTTGATGTTTGGGTGTTGGGAGTAAATACATCTGCTACCAGCCGGTTCTATCGAATATCAGCTTTAATATGGCTGAGTACCTGGACGCGCGCATTATTTAACTATTTGGCGTATACTTATACGGAGAATTGTCAACTTAATTTGATGGATCGGCTCCGCAAACAGATTTTTGAACAACTTCAGGCTGTAAATCTGAGTCACTTTGCGACGACAAAATCAGGAGAATTGATTAATACAATTACATCGGAAATCGAAAAATTTAAGAACATTTTTAATGGCAGCGCTTTCTTGTTCACTAGGGGTCTAACTATCGCCATTTACCTGATGTCTATGGTTTTGATTTCGTGGCAGTTGTCACTCATTGCCATAATGCTATTCACTCTGATGGCTGTAGGCTTGTCCACGTTGAATAAGCGAGTTCGTGAAAGAAGTTTTGAAATATCAAAGGCTAATGGACGATTTACCACAACAGCTATAGAATTTATTAGTGGAATTCGCACAATTCAGTCATTTGCTACTCAGGATTTTGAGCGAAAGCGTTACTACAAAGCTAGTGAAGATTTTGTCGGTGCTTCTGTCAGAATTATCCGGCTTTGGGCAATGGTAAAGCCTCTGGCGGAAGGGATAGCCACTACAATTTTAATTGGTATGATTCTTGTAGCCTTCACTGGCGTTTTAACGAATGGGCCGCTCAAAGTAGCTTCATTACTAACGTTTCTATTTATCCTGGTGCGCTTAGTTCCAATCATCCAGGATGTGAATGGAACCAGAGCGGTTATGAGTAGTTTGCATGGCTCAGCAGAGAATATTAAAGAGCTTTTGAGAACTGATAATAAAACATATTTTCAAAATGGCAAAACTGAATTTTCAGGATTCAAGCACTCCATTGAGTTTATCGGTGTAGATTTTGGCTACGATCCTAAAGATTTGGTTCTCAAAAACATCACGCTATCAATTGAACGAGGAAAGATGACAGCGCTGGTAGGAGCTTCCGGTGCTGGCAAAACAACTTTGGCTGACCTCATTCCTCGATTCTACGATCCAACACAAGGCAATGTTATTATTGACGGAACCGATCTACGACAGTTTGAGATCAACTCTCTGCGACAAAAGCTGGCTATAGTAAGTCAGGATACTTTCATTTTTAATACCTCTGTCCGAGACAATATTGCATACGGTACAGAAGGCGCAACTGAATTAGCAATTGAAGAGGCAGCTCGACAAGCAAATGCTTTGGAATTTATCCAAGAGATGCCTGAAGGATTTGACACTAAATTAGGAGATAGAGGAGTACGGCTGTCTGGAGGTCAACGTCAGCGAATTGCGATCGCCCGTGCTTTGTTACGCAATCCAGAAATTTTAATATTAGATGAAGCAACGAGTGCCTTAGACTCTGTATCGGAGCGATTGATTCAGGAGTCGATAGAAAAGCTGTCTGTAGGTCGTACTGTAATTGCGATCGCCCATCGTCTATCAACTATTGTCCGAGCCGATAAAGTGGTTGTGCTTGACCAAGGTCGCATTGTGGAACAGGGAGGGTATCAAGAATTGTTAGAACAGCGCAGTTATCTATGGAAATACCACCAATTGCAAAGTTAATATGAAATATCTAAATGTTTGCTACAAATGATAAACAGGGAGCTAAGGAGCAGAGGACATAGGATAAATGATTGGTAGCATTCTTTTTTCTATTTCATATAAGTAGGTCAAGTGAGGTAAAGCTTTCTGAATCTTCCTAGACCCAGACTTACAAGAGCACGAAAAACCGGGTTTCTTCCGATTGCTGGAACTTGAAACCCTTGATTATTCGTTGATAAACTCAGTTTTTCAAGTATTGTTAAGAATCGTGCCAAATGTGATAACCATGTAGACCATGTAGAGCGACTACAAATTGAGCTACTGGTGATGGATACATCTTGGTTTCTTATTGAAAAGCTGATTAATAATTTAAATCAGAAATTCAGTTATTCAGAAACTCTGTTATAATAAACAAATTTGAAGTTTGAAGTATTATGCCTAAGCTTTTGTTCGTGAGTACATCACCTTTCTATCCCGACGTATCAGGGGGAGCTGAGTTATCCACAATAAAACTATTTGATAGTTTATACCAATTGGGCTGGCAAATTGAAATAATCTGTGCGCTCTCCGTTCGCTCATCGTATTTCCGGCGCGGTGTTTGGCGCAGCCTTGTAAGTCTTCAAAAACCGTCCCTCTGTATGGTGGACTATGACCTCGGCTATCCCTGTTGGCGGCAAGTCACTGCATTGACTACCAAACTCAATAGAGAACGCTATTGGCTCGAACTCCTTGATCTAAGGCTGCGTAAGTATCAACCTGATGTTGTCCTCGGTCATGACACACATATATGTCCACTCCTTAACTATGCAGCCGATCGGGGCTACCCGAGTTTCTACTTTGCACACAACTTAGGCGACCTTGAAAAGGAATACCTTATCCCTGACAAAATTCAGGTGATCGCCAATTCACCGTTTATTGCTTCGATTGCCAGTCAACTTACCAGTAACAAGATCGAAGTAGTTGCACCATTCCTGGATCTATGCCAATACGAAGTGACGAAGCGTGAACGTCGGTATATTACATTTATCAATCCAATCCCAGAGAAGGGGGTTGAAGTCGCAATTAAGATAGCCCGTTCCTTGCCCCAGGAAAATTTTCTCTTTGTCAAAGGGAAGTGGGGAGGCGACCAGGGACTTTATCTGAAACTTGCCGATAGTCTGCCCAATGTGGAAATCTGGGATAACCAGGAAGATATGCGTCGAGTTTATGCAGTAACTGATATCTTGCTCGTCCCTTCCCATTTTATCGAAACCTTTGGTCGGGTCATCATCGAAGCTCAAGCCAATGGTATTCCGGTAATCGCCTCAAGTGTAGGCGGTATTCCCTATACACTTGGTCAGGGAGGTATCTTAGTTGATTCTAAAAACGACCCACAGCCTTATATAAATGCATTGAAACGACTTCGTACCGAAGAAGACTATTATATACAGCTATCAGCTCTTGCCATTCAAAATAGCCAGCGCCCCGAATTTGACTTACAGTATCAGGTTCAAAATTTTATTCGCTTGGTTGAGAGTCGTATAAGATCATGAAAATCTTACTTACCATTCATCACGATCTAGACCCCAATGCCGGTGTTCCTGGCATCACATGGAAACTAGGTCAGGAATATCAAAAGCTGGGTCACGAAGTAGAGTATTACTCTTTTGATAACCTGCCACATAAATTGCCTGGAATGGTAGAGTCGATGCTGTTTCCTGAATTTCTGGCTAGTCACATATTGGCACTCTCCCAAAAACAAGGCGTTGATGTTGTAGATGCCTCAACTGGCGATGCCTGGGTGTGGGCAAAACTGCGCCACACCGATAATAGTCCGGCTTTAGTGACACGCAGCCACGGTCTTGAGCATATTATGCACTTAGAAAACTTAGAAGAGGCCCACCTTGGCAACTTAAACTTGAGTTGGAAATATCCGCTCTATCATGGAGGTTTCCGACTCTGGGAGGTCTCTAATTCTCTGCGGGATGCAGATTTGAGCTTATTCAGCAATCACCGCGATCTTGAGTATGCTGTTGAAAAATTGAGGGTCGATGTAGGGCGGACTCGTGTTTTCGCTAATGGAATTCCAGAGGCTTTTCTTAATCTTGATTTTGAGCCAACGCCAGAAGCTGAAGATTCTGTTATTCGCATTGCCCTAGTGGCAACTTATATCCCTCGTAAAGGGATTCATTATGGTGTTCCAGCATTAAGTAAAATTCTTGCGCGTTATCCTCAAGTAGAGGTGAGTTTTCTGGGGACGGGCTGCCCTGAAGCGCAGGTTTATGCAGATTTCGAGCCATCTGTACGCGATCGCATTCGAGTTGTGCCACGCTACCAACATGAAACTCTGCCCAAACTTTTGCACGGACATCACATCAAGCTTTTTCCTACCCTCTCGGAAGGGTTTAGCGTCGCTCTTATGGATGCTATAGCTTGCGGTTTAGCTCCTGTAACTACCACCACCCCAGGGCCGATGGAAGTCGTGCGTGATGGAGATAATGGTATTTTAGTCCCGCCTCGCGACAGTCAGGCGATCGAGCAAGCTTTGGAGCGTTTAATTACAGACCGCTCCTACCTGGAAAAATTGCGCCGCAATGCTTATGCTACGGCACAAAAGTATAGTTGGCAGCGGATTGCTGGCGATAATTTGGCTTTGTACGAAGCTGCTTTGTCTCAAAAAAGAGGTAGTAAATGAAGCTTTGTATTGTTACTCATAAAGTTGCGATCGGTGATGGTCAAGGTCGGGTTAACTATGAAGTTGCCTGGGAAGCGATTCGGCGCGGTCATCATGTTACCTTGGTAGCAAGTAGCGTAGATTTGGCACTGCAACAACACAGTCAAGTCGATTGGATTCCTATTCCAGTTAAAGGGTATCCATTGCAACTTGTTGGCGAAATAGCTTTCTCCACCCAAACTGCTTTGTGGTTAAATAAGCACCAAAAAGAATTTGACCTGATCAAACTGAATGGTGGAATTACTTCGGCTAAGGGAGATGTGAATGCAGTGCATTTTGTCCATAGTTCCTGGTTACGATCGCCTGTCAATCTCTCAGTACGAAATCTGAGCTTGCGGAGCATCTACCATCGGTTTTACACTGCCTTAAATGCGGATTGGGAGAAAAAAGCCTTCGATCGGGCGAAAGTCGTAGTAGCGGTTTCTGAAAAGGTGGCCCAAGAATTAATCGCGATCGGTGTTCCACGCGATCGCATTCGGGTGATCTTAAATGGCATTGATTTACAAGAGTTTGCTCCCGGTATTGTCGATCGGCAAAAATGGGGTTTACCAGCGGAAGTGCCTCTAGCGCTATTTGCTGGGGATATCCGTACACCTCGGAAAAACTTGGATACAGTCCTGCATTCCTTGGTGCAAGTTCCTCAATTGCACCTCGCAGTTGTGGGTGGAACCGCAGGTAGTCCATATCCTGAGTTAGCCCGATCGCTAAACTTAGAAAATCGGGTGCATTTTCTGGGATTTCGACAAGATGTCCCCGACTTGATGAAAGCAGCAGATTTTTTAGTTTTTCCGTCTCGTTATGAGCCTTTCGGTTTAGTGGTACTGGAAGCGATGGCGACAGGAATACCTGTGATTACCGCTGCTACGACGGGGGCGGCCCAGTTGGTGACACCAGACTGTGGGATAGTTTTGCCAGACTCAGACGATACACAGGCTTTAGCTGAAGCGTTGAATCAATTAGTTAAATGCGATCGGCAACAAAGACAGCAAATGGGTCAAGTAGCGAGAGCTATAGCTGAACAGCATAGTTGGGCTAATATGGCACATAATTATGTAAATTTATTTGAAGAACTCCAACCGTGATCAAGATTTCAGTTGTCGTACCTACTTACCATCGCCCCAAAGATTTAGAACGCTGTTTAGAAGCACTAAAAAAGCAAAATCGCCAAGCAGATGAAGTCTTAGTGACGATTCGCGAGGCGGATTCTGCAACTTGGAAACTGCTTGAATCATTCAATCATCAACCCTTACCATTACACTTGATAAAACTGGACGCTTCAGTAGCGATAGGAGCATTAGCTGCTATGAATATGGCGATTGATGCCGCTTCTGGGGACATCCTCGTTTTTACCGATGATGATTCAGCACCTCACACCGATTGGCTGGAACGCATCGAAGCTCACTTTCTATCAGATAGCAATATCGGTGGTGTAGGCGGGCGGGATTGGGTCTATCACGGCACTAAGTTAGAAGATGGAAAGCGCGAAGTAGTAGGCAAAGTGCTGTGGTTTGGGCAAGTCATCGGTGAACATCATTTAGGGTTTGGAGAAGCCCGTGAGGTAGATTTGCTGAAGGGTGTAAACATGAGTTTTCGGCAGACTGCGATGGCAGGAATGCACTTCGATCGCCGGATGCGAGGTAGTGGAGCCGCACCACACTTTGAACTAGCATTTAGTCTGGCATTGAAACGAGCAGGCTGGAAACTAATCTACGATCCCAAAATAGCAGTCGATCACTTTCCAGGACAACGTTTTGACGAAGATCAACGCAATAGATTCAATGATATTGCCTTCTTCAATTCTGTACACAATGAAACTTTAGTTTTGTTAGAAAACCTACCATTGATTCGACGTAATGTATTTATATTTTGGGCGATCTTGGTGGGAACGCGAGAGGCTCCTGGTTTCCTACAAGGGTTACGATTTATACCTAAAGAAGGCGGCTTAGCAGGACAGAAATTACGAGCATCTCTACGTGGACGTCGGGAGGCTTGGAATACATGGCAACAGTCAAAATAAAAATGTTGTTATATCTACTTCTCAAACCTAAGACCTAGTTACTATAGCCTTTCTCAAAAAGATCAGGTATGCCAGATTCTATGAATATCAAGGTTTTCGACCTTTGATACATACCTCATCTATCTGAGAACCGCTATATCACATCCAGCCCTCTATAATGCCTCTATAATGATCGTGTTAATTTATTTGAGGAAATGCAGCCGTGCTGACGATCTCAGTTGTCATACCTACTTACCGTCGCCCGAAAAAGTTAGCCTGTAGCTTAGACGCACTCAAAAAGCAAAAAGTTCCTACCTATGAAGTCTTAGTAGTAGTTCGGGATACTGATACGGAGACTTGGACATTTTTGCAAACATTTAACCCAGAATTATTACCAATGCGAACTGTCACAGTCAACGTATCTGGTGTAGTAGCGGCCATGAATGCAGGGATGAATGCCACTTCTGGGGATATCATCGCCTTTACCGATGATGATGCAGCACCTCATACCGATTGGCTGGAACGCATCGAGGCTCACTTTCTGTCAGATAGCAATATCGGTGGTGTAGGGGGGCGGGATTGGGTGTATCACGGCACTGAGTTAGAAGAGGGGGAACGCCCGGTAGTGGGACAAGTGCAGTGGTTTGGACGAGTCATCGGCGGACATCACTTAGGGGTTGGAGAATCCCGTGAGGTAGATGTGCTAAAGGGTGTAAACATGAGTTTTCGGCGGAGTGCGATCGGCCAAATACACTTCGATCCCCGGATGCGAGGTACGGGAGCCCAGGTACACTTTGAACTAGGATTTAGTCTCGCCTTGAAACGGGCAGGCTGGAAGCTGATCTACGATCCAAAAGTGGCAGTCAATCACTATCCAGCACAACGTTTTGACGAAGATCAACGCAATAGATTCAATGACATTGCCTTGATTAATGCCGTACACAATGAAACTTTAGTTTTGTTAGAAAACCTACCATCGACTCGACGTACTGCATTTGTATTCTGGGCAACATTCATGGGAACCCGAGATGCCCCTGGTTTCTTACAATGGTTACGATTCCTACCTAAAGAAGGAACCTTAGCAGGACAGAAATTAGTAGCATCTCTACGTGGACGTTGGCAAGCTTGGGAAACATGGCAACAATCCAAATAGATGTGTTATGTCTAGTCCTAAAACCGAAAAAGTAGTTAGTAATGAGTCAAATGCAGGGAATTCCCAGTCACTCTCGAAAACAAAGCTTCTCTCTGGCACTGCAACCGCAGGCAGCTTGGATGGCAATCCTGGGACTATTACTGATTACTGCCCTATGCCTTGCAGCAGGTCTTGGCAAGGTTCTTAACATCATCTTTCCGGCGGGTTCTTTTGCCGTCGGCTTGTTCCTATATTTGCGGTATCCCATCCTCTATGTAGGTTTCACTTGGTGGGTGTTTTTCCTCACACCCTTTATCCGCCGTGTGTCGGATTTTCGGAGCGGTTTTACAGATCCCAGCCCCATGTTGTTAGCCCCTCTAATGGTGGCAACGATTACCATTGTAACTTTCTACCACCACCTTCCCAAAGCATACGATCAAGGTGGCTTACCCTTTGTGATCTCTGCTATAGGTGTGTTTTATGGTTTTCTGGTTGGTCTGATTAATGGCTTACCTGTTCCCGCGATCCTCTCTCTTATAGGTTGGGTAAGCCCCATTCTGTTTGGTTTCCACCTATTTGTGAACTGGCGAGATTACCCCAGTTATCGGCAAAACATTCAGCGCACTTTTCTCTGGGGTGTGTTAGTGACAGCATCCTATGGGGTCTATCAATACTTAGTTGCACCTGAGTGGGATCGTTTCTGGCTGATACAGACCAAACTATATACCAGTATGGGAAACCCAGAACCCCTTGGACTTCGAGTGTGGAGTACCATGAATGCGCCCTTACAGTTTGCCGTAGTGATGCTAGCGGGGAATATCTTGCTATTTATTGGTCAAGGTAATTTGCGTATTCCTGGTTTAGCAGTTGGCATTTTGTCTGTCCTGCTAACATCGGTACGCACAGTTTGGGGAGGATTTATAATATCCTTAATTACCCTGCTCGTTTCTCTAAAAGGGGGTTTTCAGATTCGTTTAATTGCTTTTATCCTGACGATCGTCTTATGTATAGTACCATTGTCTACAGTCGAGCCATTTTCCAAAGTCATTCAGTCTCGTGTAAGCAGTTTGTCTAATGTTAAAGACGATCAGAGTGCAAAGGACAGAGCAAACCTCTACGGCGGAACACTAAATCTGGCGCTGAGTGAGGTTATTGGTAAGGGAGGTGGAACTCTTCAGCCGATTGACAGTGGAATTATCGAACTACTTCTCACCTTTGGCTGGATGGGAGCCATTCCCTATATAAGTGGGCTACTCCTAAGTTTTTACAGTATGTTCCAAGCCTCTAACTCTAATTCCGATCCGTTTGCCAGTGCAGCTCGTGCTATAGTAATTGGGTTTCTGCCGATGCTAGCTGGTTCAAATGTGATCGCTGGTATCTCTGGCATGGTTTTCTGGGGATTTCTGGGTATCGGCATGGCAGCTATCAAATACCATCAGCATCAACGACGTGCTTAGAGTTTTTCAACCTTGAAGTTTAGCTAACATTCAACAGAGCCAAACATGATTTTTAATAAGACTTCCCAGAGGAAACAATCTAATATATTACTACTGACTGCCACAATTACGCCTCCGGCTGGAGTGCCTCTTTTACAACGAGCCAATCCGCAGGATCGTCTTCAAGATTACGAGAGAGCACTAAAGTTTTATTTACAACTCCTGAACCGATCTATTGATTCAATTGTATTCGCAGAAAATTCCAATTCCGATGTCTCAGTTTTACAAAATATCGTTGCTCTATCGGGTTTCACAGATCGGGTGGAGTTTATCGTTTTTGATGGATTGGATCATCCTCCAATCTATGGTCGTGCCTACGGAGAATTCAAGCTGAATGACTATGTAATGAATAATTCGCAGATAATCAACAGCCAAACTCAAAATAAGGAGATACTTGTTTGGAAAGTGACAGGTCGTTATATGGTAAAAAATCTCGATCGGATCATTACCCGTAAGCCTTCAAGTTTTGACATCTACTATAATTGCCGCCATGTTCCAAAACGATGGGCAGACATGTTCTTGATGTCGTGGACAATCAAAGGCTATCAAGCTTGTCTACAAAATATGTATCACAAACTTATAGCTGACAAAGAGCAACTAATACAGCCAGAAGAAGTTTTTATCGACTTGATGGAGCAGCCTATACCAAATATCAAGATTGTACGACGGTTTAACCAGATTCCTCTAATTGATGGTTACAAAGGGTCAGATAACCAAAACTATTCTGAAGGTAAAAACTTATGGAAGTTTTATATCCGTAGTATAGCGTGTAAGTTATTTCCGTGGCTATGGATTTAATCGGAGAAAGGCTATACGTTGATGCGGACCTACTCAGTCAATATTTTTTTCAAGGTAATAGTTTGTAAGGTAAACAACAGAAAATGGAAAAAGAAAAAACAGTAGGATTTCTCTTGAAGCGTGTCGATTGTAATGACGGGGTTGCCTCCCATTGTCAGACTATAATTCGTGGTTTGAAAGCGCTTGGGTGGAGGGTCGTCTTGATTACGGGGCCAGTGACTTATGATGCAGGTTCTGAAGACAGTTTTCAAGCACTCAAAGACTTATCAGAAGACTGGATAGTATTTGACGATATGAAACCTTTCCTTCCCACTTGGGCTAGTATTCGTCGGATTAAGGAAATAGTAAATAAATACGAAATTTCCCTGTTTCACGCACATGGATACTCGATCTTGATGCTGGCACGTATCCTCAAATTTTTCACTGGGTTAGAGTGTGTTGCTACGTTTCATTTATTAATCGAAGATGATAATTCAACCTTCATAAAATCTATATTGCGACCGAAAATCAGAAAATATCAGATATATTTGAGCGCGTTTGCCCCAAAAGCCTTTATTGCATACTCTTCAGAGATTGAAAGATTTTTGCTCCAAGATTTGGGCTTTCATCAAAACAAGGTTCGCAAAATCTTAATGGCCACTGATACAAAATATTTTCGTCCTCCCAGTCTAGAAGAGCGACAAAGGGTACGGAAAAAGTTTGGATTTGAGGAAAAAGATCTGGTATGTACTCTTGTAGGAAGACTCAATTGGATTAAGGGACATGATGTTTTGATTGACGCAGTTAGGCAAATGAGAAAAGCAGTTCCTGAAATAACTGTAAAGTGTTTATTCGCGGGTTCTGGCGATCGGGAGAAGCAGATTAAGGAATATGCCTTTGCTAGTGAAGATGATTCGGATTGTTTTCTATTTGCTGGCCATATGAAGGATATGCGGGAAGTGTATTGGACATCGGATATTCTTGTTTTACCAAGTCGCTCGGAAGGGTTTGGTGTAGTGGTGGCGGAAGCGATGTGCTGTGGAATAGTCCCGATCCGGACACCAGGAGCGGGATCTATGGATCAGATTCAGGAAGGAAAAACAGGTTATGTCGTTCCCTTCGACGATCCAGAGGCTTTATCAAAGGCAATCAAAAAGCTTGTGAACAGGGATTTTCGCTTCCAGATGGGTAAACAATGTGTGGAGTATGCTTCCTCAGTATTCGATCGGGAACTGATGGTTGAGAAGATAGTGGAATTGTATTGCGAGTGTTCCGGTATGGAAACAAAATAAAGTTTGAAAGTGTGAGTTAGGCTGAAATTTGGGTACTGTTCTATAGGCTGAGCATTTGTAAAATAATTCGATTACGAAGCCTGAACTTTCAGTCTCTTTCCTGGACGCACTATCAACCGAAAAAACCCGGTTTCTCGTACAGATACTAAACCTAAAATGACGCAATTAGGTTAAGAAAAAGAAACCGGGTTTTTAAGTTCAGGACTATCTTTGTCCGAGTCGATACATAATCACCTTGGCTTTTGCATCTTCCTCTACAAATACCAAATACTCGCCATTGGCTCTCTGATAAGCTCTTAATCCGTAGGGGATATCCACCCAGCCAGTCTCACGTGCCACCTCTATACCTGGTGTTAACTTAGCGATCGCAGTTCCGGTTGCAGTATCGTACACATACACCTCTGCATCTAAAACAGTAGTGGCAAAAATTCTGTCACCCGCTATATCCATTGCCTTGATGATTACAAAACGCTTGGCGCCTGGATCGGGATTATCCGAAGGCTCATAGGGAAGAGCAACTCGCCAGCGAATATTCCGACTGTTACTCCAGTTATCGTAGCGTATAATCTCCGTACCGACGATGCCCGCTCCTTTAATATTTGGGCGCTCATTGGTATAGCCTGCCAGATACATGGTATCCGTTTCTGGGAAATACTTAATCCTTGTTAAGCTATTAAAAGGTGCTGGCATCGGTATTTTTTGGGAAGTGGCAACATTGTAGCTTGGACTGCCATAAGCATCCAATCCCAGATAGCGATAGTGTTTGATGTAGCCAGATTCACTAGCTTGCCAAACATCCCCATTACTATCAACTTCCCAACCCCAAATCGAATCATCTTCTGCACCTAAACTTTCATATTCATTGCTTTGAATTGAGCCATCTCCGTTTTTGTCACGCCACAACCAGCTTCCAGTCGCTGGTTGATTGGTGGGCCAGGTAGAATGATCCCTCGCAAAAATGGCGCTGGGAACGGCAATTTCTCCATCAAAGCGGTAGACGCTAATCTGGTGGGCAAACATCCCCGTAAGATATAAGAAACGTTTTCCCTCTATTCTACGGACAAAAACTGAGGCCGCCGAATGGGTTTCGTTGTGCAGTCGCGGATCGTCTGGGTAGCGAAACTTATCGAGAGTATATGCTTTATAGCTCCATTCCTGACCGTTTTCTTTGCTATAGTCCATGACGAAATGTTCGTGTTTGGTGAACACATCCAGTCCGTCAGTACCGGGATCGGCATCGGCATTATCTACGAATTGTAAACCCAATAATTGCCACTGCATTTTTCCGAGAGGGGAAAATTTTCTTAAGTCGGTTCCTGAACCGCCAAAACCATCATTGCTAACGTAGATATTCCCGGCTCGATCCGTACCGACTCCTGTTAAACCGTTGAGTTTAAGTTCTCCAACTTCTCCGCGAGTTCCAGAATAAATGCCGCCTTGAGCGCCCAAAGTTCCTATTAACTTAGAGGTTCCTGAGATATCGTAAATCAGCACTTGTTGACGAGGGCCATTTTCTGTGACTAATAGCCTACCTTGAGGATCGATCGCTAGGGCTGTAGGGTCTACAACATCGGTAATTTTCTGGGATAATAAGGTTCCTGTCTTGGAATAGTGCAGAATCTTGGGAGGATTAGTAGCGTCTTTCGCTTGCAGAATCCATAGGTTACTTTGAGGATCTACAGCTATTTGTTTGGGGCGATCGCTCGACCAACTCCTTAACTCTGCTAGGGTTTCGCTATCATAGACGCGGATGCGGTTGGTGCTACTATCGCTGACATAAAGCTCGCTACCGATGCTAGCTAATCCAGTTACTTGACTGGAGGTGCTAACAATTAACATACTTTGATCGTAACCACGCCCACCTGCAAAGGGAGCCGGCTCTCCCGATAAGTTGTAGCGTCTCACACAATGCCACTCTGTTTTAGAAGGGGGATAATCCTGAATTACCATCCTGTCTACTGCCCCCTGTGTCATGGCGATATAAAGGTATTTACTGTTTGCCGTAACGGCTTCTCCTCCCAGTCTTCCCCACCCATGAAGATTACTAGCTTTGCCGATCGCATCTCCATCTTTATAAATTCCTGCCTCTCTACCCGCTTCATCCCACTCGCTATTGGTGTACACAGTGCCATCACTTGCCACGTACATGGCACTGACTTGATTTTGTACCCACTTACTGCCACCGCCAAAGGTGTTACCGATCCAAGATGTTTTGTAGGAGATATCGGGTAAAGGGTTTGAAGTTACAGACAGTGCAGTTACAGACATTGCGGTTAAAGTAGAGATTATGATTCCTGCGATCGCCTGGGCTGAGAAACTCATCCTGCGATGTTGGCGATCGTTCTCGATCGGCTGAAAATTGAGGATCTGATTCAGTTTTTGGATGAACAACCGCTGTTTTTGCCATAATTTGTTTACTAGGAACAGGAATCGATTCTTCATAATCTCAATGAGCACTATACAGCTATAATCAGGATGTCTCAGTTATTGTAACTTTAACGTACATTTGCAAACAACCAAATGGAAAACTATACAACTAAGCCTACAGCTACAGCAGCAAACATTCTTTGCGTCGGGATGGGATGGTTTCCGAAAACACCGGGAGGGCTGGATCGATATTTATATGAGCTGACGCATCATTTAGCAGCCAGTCAAGATCGAATTGAATTGTGTGGAGTTGGTCTACCAGAAACCGATCCTAACTCTACGATCAAACTCACTAATTTAGCTGAACCCGAACATCGACTCTGGAAACGGCTTTGGCTAATTCGCTCCAATTTTTTGCAGCGAAAATCTGCAAAACCAGATGCAATTCATCTGCATTTTGCACTATATAGTTTTCCTATTTTGCAGGTTTTACCTATGGGGGTTCCTGTTACCTTTTCCTTTCAGGGGCCTTGGGCTTTGGAAAGTAAGCAGGAGGGTGCTGGTAAACTGAACGTTTTTTTGAAGCATTGGATGGAAGAAAGAGTCTATCGTCGGTGCGATCGCTTTATTGTCCTCAGCAAAGCATTTGGTGATATTTTACATGAAGAATATCGAGTTCCGTGGAGCAAAATTCACGTAATTCCAGGCGGTGTGGATCTGTCGCGATTTCAATTTGATCGATCGCGCCCAGAAGCCCGATCGCAGCTCAACTGGCCCCAAAATCGCCCGATTCTATTTACAGCGCGTCGTTTAGTGCGTCGAGTTGGACTCGATAAGCTGTTGATGGCTGTAGCCACGATTAAACCTCAAATTCCTGATATCTGGTTGGCGATCGCGGGAAAAGGGCCATTACAAGCGGATCTTCAGCAACAAGCAACAGATTTGGGACTCAATGACAACGTTAAATTTCTCGGCTTTTTGCCAGATGACCAACTACCTATAGCTTACCAAGCCGCCGACCTAAGTGTAATGCCGAGTCAATCTTTAGAAGGATTTGGATTAGCTGTGCTAGAATCCCTCGCCTGTGGTACTCCAGCACTATGTACTCCTGTGGGTGGAATGCCAGAAATTTTAGAGCCGTTTTCACCCAATTTGATTACTGCTTCTACAGAAGCAACAGCGATTGCTGAAAGGTTGGAACAACTGTTACTTAAAAAAGTACCAATGCCTTCTAGAGAAGCGTGTCATGAATACGCTGCTATGAATTTTGATTGGCAAAACATCGCACAAAAAGTTAGAAAAGTGTTGTTAGCTTGAGGTTTAAAATAATTAGAATATCCGGTCTGATCGATTACCCAATATGGTAGGGGCGGGTTCACTAACAATACTCGCCAATAATTGATATCGTTTCCGGTTGTATCGGAATGATATAACTGGTTCCCAGGCAGAGCCTGGGAACCGATGTCCAGAGGCTCTGCCTCGTCAGCTTCCATGAAAATTACCTCGTCAGCTTCGATGAAAATTACCTCGTCAGCTTCGATGAAAATTGGAGGCAGAGCCTCCGGATCTGCGTTACCGGGCAGAGCCAGGTAACGAGTAGAAACCCGCCCTAACTGACTATATTATGGTCAATGGATCGGACCGTATATAAGTCCTGTATGAAAAAAACATTAGATAAAAAAACAGATGAAAATACTATTTCTCGATCAGAGTGGAAAGCCCGGTGGTGCCGAACTTTGCCTAATAGATATTGCCAAACCCTATCGAGATAGTTGTCTAGTTGGCTTGTTTGTAGATGGTGATTTTAGGCAATTACTAGAGCAACAGCAAATTCCGGTTGAGGTGTTAGCAACGGAAGCAATCAAGGTTCGTAAAGAAAGCAGCTTGATACAGAGTTTAAGTAGTGTTACCTCGCTACTGCCTTTGATTGCTAAAGTTGTTCAAAAAGCTCGTCAATACGATTTGATCTACGCCAACACGCAAAAAGCTCTAGTTGTTGGTACATTAGCTAGCTTTTTGAGTCGTCGCCCTCTAGTCTATCATTTGCATGACATTTTATCTACAGACCATTTCAGCCCAACTAACTTAAAAGTCGCTGTAACTTTGGCTAATCGCTTTGCATCATTGGTGATTGCTAACTCCAAAGCTAGTCAGGATGCTTTCTTGGCCGCAGGAGGGCGATCGGATATAGTCGATGTCGTCTACAATGGCTTTGAGCCTGAAGTCTATCAGAGCGATCGCACTAATGTTAGCCAACTCAAGACACAGCTAGAACTTGATGGGCAATTTATAGTAGGTCATTTCAGCCGATTGTCACCTTGGAAAGGTCAACATATTTTAATTGAAGCTCTTACCTACTGTCCAAAAAATGTCACAGCTATGTTCGTGGGTGATGCGCTCTTTGGTGAGCAGGAGTATGTCGAACAATTGCACAAACAAGTTGCAGAATTAGGAGTTGAAAATCGAGTTAAGTTTTTAGGATTTCGTTCGGATGTTCCGCAGTTAATGGCTATTTGCGATCTAGTGGCACATACTTCAACTGCACCGGAACCTTTTGGCCGAGTGATTGTTGAGGCTATGCTGTCTGGTACACCTATAGTTGCTGCTCAATCGGGAGGTGCGATTGAATTAATAGAACCGGGTATCAATGGCTTTTTGGTTCCTCCCGGCCAGCCGCACCAACTCGCAGAAGTTATTAATATTTGTCATAACCAACCTGAGTCTACGATCGCGATCGCGCAATCTGCATACGAGATGGCTAGCCGGCGTTTTCATCAAACCAATATCGATCGGCAAATTGCGGATTTGCTGGGTCGAATTTTTACCTGACTTGTCCCAATATCTTCGGAATTGATATTACCCATAATCAGGACACGGCAGTGCCGTTTCCCTACAATTAATCTGGCGATCGTTACATTTTTAATCGAGTGCTCATGATTCTTTTGGGGTAGGGAAACGGCACTGCCGTCTCCTCTTAGCCTTACGCACTCGTTAGGGCTACAATTTGCCTAGTTTCACTGGATAGCCTCGCAGCATCCGCAACCTTCAAAGCGTACAAACTACTAGCATTGTTCACATACAAAGGCGTACCATTTAACAAAGAATCCAATACCATATCCATATCTTTGGCAAACAAGCCGCGCCGCGTTCCCACTTCGATAGTTTGCCTATTGTCTCCCTGAATTAACTTACCAGATTCGGGAGTAAAAATTAGCGTTCCCTCTTCCCCGTAAATGGTAAACACGTTTTCTGACTGCGAAAAAGTTTCGCCTTTTCCATAAACAGCTTCCGCAAAAACTCCATTAGCAAAGCGCAACTGGGCATTGCATAAACAAGCTTTAAAAAAATCTGGCTGAGTATCCCAAAATTGAGTTTGACAGTTAACGCTTGTCACTTCTCCAAACAAATCGGTAAATCGGTGCAGTCGCGAAATCGCCCCAATTAATGGAAACCCAAATAGCGAATGTTGATAAGTCCACCGCTCAGGTACCGAACGCACAGCTGTAATCGTAACGTAGCGGGTGTAAAAAACTTTGCCAATTAATGGTAATGATGTTTTGATGGAGGAGTGTAAGCCGCCTAAGAGTTCGATGTGTTCGATGTGGAGGAGTTTTTGCTTTAGGGCCGCAAGCTCGATCGCCCTTTCGCCCTCAGATACATCTAAAGATAGAGGATATTCGACCACAACGTGCTTGTCGTTTTCCAGCGCCGCCAGAACAATCGCCCCGTGATCCCGATTCACCGTACACACAATCACCAAATCCAAATCGTCCCTTTCTACCAACTTGCGCCAAGAAACCGCAGCCTCAGCCCCGAATGTTTCACAAAATGCTGCCGTTTTATCTGGGCTGTGGCCCGCAACTGCTACTAAGCGGGCTCTCGCATCAGTTTGCAGCATCTCGGCCCTCAACTTAGCCGCAAAACCAGTCCCCACAATCCCGACACGAATTGGAGTATTCACCGAAAAACCAAAGCCAGTATTAATTTGAGTCATAGGATTTTAGATTTTAGGTAGTTACCGACGTTGCGGTACAGGATTTAGGGTTCCATCGCCCAAATTTTAAGCTGTGGCGACAAACTCAAGCAAGTAGGGACACGGCACTGCCGTGTCCTCTGAAAGTCGATCGACATATCATCACGGTAGGGACTAAGGCACTCGCCGTGTCCTCTGAAAGTCGATCGACATATCATCACGGTAGGGACACGGCACTGCCGTGTCCTCCATCCGCATACCAAAAACCGGGTTTTTGAGCTGTACGCCTCAAAACAGGATTTTTAAGAGAAACCAGGTTATTTTGCGTAAGTCTTGCGGGAACAGTATCACACGGCTGATTCCCACATAGGTATAAGTAATCAAGATGAAATTAGAAAAAGTTATAACTAATCCCATTCAAATTTTTTGTAAATGAGTGTTGCAAGCTCCCTTCTATCCCCTACTATCATAGAGGGAACGAACCTAAGACCCAACCTCAATGCTAATAGAGCCTTGAAGGTTGCATTAGGAAAAATTATCAATTTAGTTGAATTTTTGAGAGGAATTAGTGCATGGCAACTTTCAAAGTTACCCTCATCAGCGAAGCCGAAGGAATTAACCAGACCATTGACGTTGATGACGATACTTACATTCTTGATGCTGCTGAGGAAGCAGGACTAGACCTCCCCTACTCTTGTCGCGCTGGAGCTTGCTCCACTTGCGCCGGCAAAATCACAGCAGGCGAAATTGACCAATCTGACCAATCTTTCTTAGATGACGACCAAATCGAGGCCGGATTTGTTCTGACCTGCGTCGCCTATCCTAAGTCTGATTGTACGATCGAAACTCACCAAGAAGAATCCCTCTACTAAGAAAGGATTCTCGGCGCGATGCGCTAAATAACCCGGTTTCTTGTTATGGGAATTAAGCTGTTACAGCTCAATTACTTTAGGAAACCGGGTTTTTATGTTTAAGACTGCGACAAAGATCGGACGTGCGGTTGAAATCGCGTCTATACAAAAAATGTCCGCAGCAGACGGCGGTTAGAAACCGCGTCTATACAAACGATGTCCGCCTCCGCGGACTCAAGAAAGAAGATAACGTAATTTTAACCGGCCACTCTTCAACCCGCGGAGGCGGGTTTTGTTTGTGTAGACGCGGTTTCAACCGCCGAATCTTATGGCGAATCTGATGCTATTCGCGCCAAAATGTAATCGCATCGCCCAGGGGCACAACCTGAGCACCGGGAAAATAAAAGCCCAGAATTCGATCGCCATTCCAGCCTAAATTAGATAAATTGTAAGAACCAGTTTGGCTCATTCCTACCCCGTGTCCAAAACCGCCTCCGACAAAAGCATAACCGTTCAGACTTTTATCAGCATTGTAAATCGGTTCTAGGTAAAAAAGCGTGCTAATCGGCGGGTAAAAAGCATTCCGAATTTCATCCTTATCGATATCGATAGGCCCCAAATCAGTTTGTACCTTCATTTGCAAAACTCGACCTGCGGGCGACCTTTCCACCACTTCCACCTGAGTCACAGTTTTAAAATTAGCCAGCGGGTGCTGTTTTTTCTGAAGATACTGTTTGAGAAATCCACCAATCGCAGTCATAGAAGCTTGTTCGCGCCACCGGAAGGTTTCTTCTTTTTCCTCATTAAACCCTGCTTTCAGAGTCATAAAGCGGCGGAAGTTGGTTTCGTCAGACAAGCTCTGTTTTGTCAAATCCCAGACATTCTTGGGAGAATCGACGATCGATCGCAAATACGGACGTTCCGGGCCGTGCCACACATCGCCAAAACGTGCTGTCACACCGCCGCTAGACGCCGAATAGAGCGCGTCTACTAGCTGATTTTCGTAAGTTAGAACTAAACCTGCTGTTTGGGCGATCGCCTTATCAGTTTGCGGGTAAACCTCTGCCAAACCCTTATAAACTTGGCAATTAACATCAGCGCACAACTCATAATTATCCACAGCAAATCGGCGCAAATTTCTCAGGGCGTAAGTTCTCGCCAAAATAGTTTGAGCGACAATCGAAGGATAAGGCGCAAAAGCCCCAATTTCGTGAGGAACAACACCCCGCAAATAAGTTTCCGTTAGCACTTTATTGACTAAAGTATAAGTGCCATAAGCATTTTTTTGCAGGTGCAAACTGCCACCATAACGGCGAGTTTGTTGAATGGCTTTTTCTGGATCAATAGCTGTCGCCTCTTGGGTAGTTTGTTCTAATACCTCAATTACATTTTTCCCCGCCGTCACATCCAACTCATTGCGGTTGAAACGAAAGCCATTTAAAACCCAAAACGTTTGAGGTACTTGTTTAAAAATTTTGGTATCTAAAAAAGCTGTTTTGTTGCCTTGAGCTTGTAAACTTTGTAATAGCCAGCGCCGCACCAAAGGAGAGTTGTAAGTATCTCTTTTTGCCCAAACTTGCCAGCGCAAAGGTTGAGCAATTTCTACATCAATTCCCTTAGCACGCCACTGATTGGCGCTATCTTCTGCACTCTCGAAACTGCGGTGGGAACTCAGAACGACTCGTTCTTCTACTAATGGCGATTCCAGAGGTTTATTAGCTATTTCTAGCCTAATGCTGGCAGCAGTTTTGGTTTCTGTGCCTTGAGGAGTTTTGTAACTCAAAGTTAAGCTGTCGCCCGGTAATGCTTTCAGCGTCAGTTTATCGGTTGCTTTGGTGCCAAACCGCTGCACCACGCCTATTTTGATGACTCTATTTTGGGGAGTTTGGGCGTATCCCGCAGCGCTGAAAATGGGCAACAGGCACAATGCGGTGAAAACAGTGCTAGAAATGCAGCTAAACCATTTGTAATTGGGAGTTGGAGGTGCTTGAGCGAACACGGTTATCTATCTCCCGATAGTTGAAATTTGGGGATTTGCGATCGTACGTTAGCACATTTGGCGGCTTCTACAGCGGAATTGCCGAAGATATGCTGGTTTAGTTGCCACAATTCTGTTAAGCCGCTAGGCGAAAATAAACTTTTACATCAAGCAATTTTGAGCACGGATTAGCCGACAATCTGAATTACGTCAGCAACAGGCAAGATGCCTGTTCCACAATGTGAGTTATCTAATGCTGTTTCCAATATTGGCAGGCGGCATAGGCCAAGGTGACAACCCCGGTGATTATGGCGGCTTCATCCACCTCAAATTGCGGATGGTGAAGGGGATAATTCGGTTTATCTTTCAATCCAACTCCTAAGCGAAACATGGTTCCTGGTGCGTGTTCTAAATACATCGAAAAATCTTCCGCGCCGAGGGATGGTTCTGGTAAAATTTGGACGCGCGATCGACCTAAAGCTTCCAAAGCCGCCGCTTCGAGTAATTGGGTAAGTTTTGGATCGTTTTGGACTCCCGGTACACCCCGTTTATAGGTGAGTTCGTACTTCGCACCGTATGTCTGACAAACGCTGGCGACAATTTGTTCGATCCAAGCTGGTAGTTTTTCGTGGGTTTCAGGATGGAGCGATCGCACTGTGCCCAATAATTTTACCCGATCGGCAATTACATTTGGTGCTCGTCCGCCGCTAATTTGCCCGATCGTCAAAACCACAGGCCTCAAAGGATTTTGCGTGCGGCTAATTGCCTGCTGCAAAGTAGTAATAATCTGAGAAGCAATCCAAATTGCATCGATCGCCTCATGGGGACGCGCACCGTGGCCAGATTCACCCATCACAATCAATTCTAGGTCATCTGCAGCCGCCGTCAGTGCCCCGTGGCGGATGCCGATCGAACCGCCGGGAATCGTCGGAAAAACGTGCACTCCGAGGATGCCTTCCACATCTTTCATCGCGCCATCAGTAATCATCCAGCGTGCACCTTGGGCTATTTCCTCTGCTGGCTGAAACAAGAAGCGGACGTGACCGGGCAATTTTTCCTCTAGCTGAGCTAATATCATTGCCGCACCCAAACCGACGGTGGTGTGGATGTCGTGGCCGCAGGCGTGCATGACTCCCTCGTTGCGGGAGGAAAATTCTAAGTTAGTGCGTTCTTGAATTGGCAAAGCGTCCATATCGGTGCGAATGGCTAGCCACCGGGACTCGTTGCTATTACCTTTTAGTTCGCCGATGACGCCGGTTTTGCCGATTCCTTCAGTGGCATGAACTCCACTTGATGCCAAAACTCCGGCTACATAGGCTGCGGTTTGATATTCTTGGCCGCTGAGTTCGGGGTGCGAGTGGATGTGGCGGCGAATTTCAATTAAGCGGGGGGCGAGGGTGGCTGCTAATTCTTGGATGCGGGCAAGCATGAATTTTGTTGGGGAGTGCGTTACAAGCTGTAGTCAACTAGGGTAACGCAAATGCTTGGGGTGAAACAGATATCTTTCACCATTGGCAATAATCCCTTGAGGGGAGGGCACGCGAGCCCTCCCCACCAGAATATTTTTCTTTAGCCATCGGGCTCGTCCTCCTCATAAACCATTAAATCCCCCGGCTGACAATTCAGTGCTCTGCACAAAGCGCTGAGAGTGGCTTCGTCAATTCTGGTGAGTCGGCGGCGGGTTTTGAGTCTAGAAAAGGAAGTCGGGTGCATTCCAATTAAAGCAGCCAATTCTTTATTGCTGATATTACGCTCGGCCATTACAACTGCCAATTTCCAACGGATCACTGCTGACGCTCAACTACTGGCCATGATATTGCAAGCTGATGTTAGCATTCTGTAACCTTCACTATTCGCTACTTAACCGCTGCGGTAAATTATTTATTTGCAACAGTTGACTAATTGCATAAGATGAACTAGACTCAGGATGTACAAACCCAAAAGCGATCGCCCCCTGGCCTAGAAAACTTAAGGGCGATCGCAATTCCACTATTCGTGTAATTCAAAATCTATGATATCACAGCCCAAGTCCGTTCCCGAACTGCTGCGGGAAGAAATTCCTGATGCACCTCAAGGCAAAAAACCGATTCGTTTGCTGCTGTGCGGCGTTCCCAAAGCGGTAGAAAGCATCGTTAATCTGCTGCACGTTTTGGGTTTTGCACAAGTTGGTGAATGGAGCCCGCCTTTACCTTCGCCTCTAGCGGGTGAGGTGATTCGGATTTTAACTCGTTATTGGTAAGAATGATTGCGGAGGGCGGAAAAAAGGACTAAAGTTTTCACTACGAAACGGTTTGTAGTGAGAACTTTAGTCCTCAGAATTAAGACTGTCGCAAATGTCTAAAGGCTTTTTGTGTTAAGTATTTATACCAAATCCGGCTTAAATACCCCTTTATCTATTAGTAGGCTCCTTACACTGTGGGGATACTTACAAGCTACAAACTATTGGTTAGTACACTGTACGCCCTACTCTGAAGTCTACAGATGATCCTGGGTTGTGAAGACGCATAAAAATTTTGTAACCACGTTTTCGTTTTTCTCTGTCAAAGTAGAACGTTTCCCTTCCTCCTACACCAGGATTTTCTTCTAAAAGTTTTTCCCCATTTTCAGCATCATAAACTCTTACATATACATTTCCTCCGTTACCGTTAATTCTATCTATCAGCAATTGCCTGTTTCCTGAATAACCAGTATCATCACCTAAGTAGGTAGGCGGGATTAAACCGAACTACGTAACAGTATGTAAACAGGGCTAAATCACTTACGTTTAGGGGATTTGGATACTTTACAATCGTTTACATGGTTGCGTTTTACAGCGCCTACTTACTTAATGTAAATTCACATTCAGCCCTTACTAATGTAGGGTTTAAGTTCCCACATGACCAATGACTCCACTTATTTTGACTATTGCTAGGTAATGCAATAAAAACAATACACAAAGAGACAACTATTCCTATTACACCTAATTTTCAATCCTTTCTTTTTCAGAGTGTCTTAACCCTTTCGCTGGCTTTCAAACGAGAAACTGTTGACATCGTTTTTACCTATTGTTATTTTTGATTATGACAATTATAATTATAGCGTTTTTAGTCTCAAGAAACCGGGTTTTTTACTTTAGTTAAAGGTCGGGGTGCAGTATTTTAGCAGAAAAACCCGGTTTCTGACCCCGTAAATCTAAGAAACCGGGTTTTTTGCCGCTTCTACAAGGTGTAAGGAAGTGTTCTCGAAAAAACCCGGTTTCTGACTACCCGCAAACCAAAGTTGGCTCGAATAAATATAATTAAATTCAATTAAAATTAAAATAAATTTTACAGATTTCGTGATATAATGAAAACCTAAAAAAAAATAGCACAGAAAAAAGCTATGTCTGAAATTACTGTAGACGAAACCAAACTTAAAGAATTGCTCAAAGCAGCAATTTTTGAGTTATTAAAAGAACACAAAGAAGTATTTTCGGAAATTTTAACAGAATCCCTAGAAGATATAGGGATGGAAGCTGCTATCAAAGAAGGCGAAAATACTGAAACAGTCAGCCGCGAGCAAATTTTCAACATCCTGAAGAGACAACCATGAATGTGGAATTTAAAAAGAGCTTTGAAAAGGATTTACTCAAGATTCTTGATGCCGACTTGTTGCAAAGAATTCAGGAAGCGATAGAAGAAGTTGAGAATGCCGAAAAATTAAATGAAGTCAGCAATGTTAAAAAACTAAAAGGTGATGCAGACTACTATCGCCTGAGAGTGGGTGATTACCGAATCGGTATTAAAGTTAATGATGGCGTAGTCTATTTCGTCAGGATACTCCACCGCAAAGAGATTTACAGATACTTTCCGTAATCATTTCAGCCTTCACCCATCCTCACCAACTCAAACTCAAATTAATCTTTAATTATTGTCAGGCCGGAAGCGCAAGCAATTGAGCGATCGCACTCTCTGAATTGTTTCAAAATCGCGATCGTTATGAACTAGAATAAGTTGGTGTTCGATCGCAAGTTGGGCAATGCAGCAGTCAATACTACTTCTAACCGTTAACCCAAGGCGCTTGCAAATCATAGTAAATCCGAGCAGCCGCTACCCAAGTATTAGGCGTAGACTCGATGTAGTCTTGTTCTTGGAGATAAGTTTCTAATAGTGTCCACTCCCGTTCATCTCGACAACCTTGCAAAAGTTCCATCTGAGTAAATCTGTTCAGAAAAATACTTTCATCCTTGATTATTGCTTCCAGGGATTGGTGTACTACACCTGTCCTGTCGCGCAAAACGCCGATCCAGACGGAGGTATCAATCAGAAACATTTTTGTTTTCCCGCAAGGCTTTGTAATCGTAGTTGGTAGAAAATTGAATTTGTCCGCTTAAATCTAGTAGGTTTCGCTTTTTTCGGGTGCGAATTAATTCTTGTAAAGCAAAGTCAATCAGTTCTTTTTCAGTCTTGAAATTGGTTAAGCGAAATGCTTCTTTAACCAACTCTTCGTTAAGTTCAACCGGGGTTTTCATGGTTAATCTTTCATCTCATTGTAATGATACTTACAAGCCACGATCGCAATTTCGACCTCCGTAACTTGGTAAACTAATCGTTTTTACCTATTTTTGATTATGATAATTATAGCGTTTCTAGTTTGATGACAACAAAGTATTCTCGGAAAAAACCCGGTTTCTGACCACTCACAAATCAAAGAAACCGGGTTTTTGGCAGTTTCTGGGAGGTGTGGCGAAGTATTCTGGAAAAAACCCGGTTTCTCGCCACCCATCCACTATTCATTGAAGGTGTTTTACATACCTATGTTTTCGGTACGTAGGTCGATCGCACTTGCAACTCCTTCATCTGCTTCTCATCCACACCAGACGGCGCATTCGCCAAAATACAACGCGCTTGCTGCGTCTTCGGAAACGCAATCACATCCCGAATCGACTCCTCGCCAGCCAACAACATTACCAGGCGATCGACACCATAGGCAATTCCTCCGTGGGGCGGGGTTCCATACTCAAACGCATCCAACAAAAAGCCAAACTTATTGTAAGCTTCCTCAGTCGATAAGCCGATCGCCTCGAACACCCTTTCCTGAACATCCCGCTGGTAAATCCGCAGAGAACCACCACCGACTTCTGTGCCGTTTAACACCAAATCGTAAGCTTGAGCTCTCGCAGTCTTTAAATCGCCAATATCATCGGGATGCGGGGCTGTAAACGGGTGATGCAATGCTTCCAAACGCTTCTCGTCGGCGTTCCATTCAAACATCGGGAAATCTGTCACCCACAGCAGATTCATCTTGTCTTTGTCAATCAATCCCAATTCATTACCGACGAACAAACGCAATCTATCCAAAGTCTTATTGACAGTGATTACATCTGCTGCTGCAAATAACAGCAAATGACCAGGTTGCGCGCCCGTGCGATCGAGCAATTCCTGTTTTTGCGCTTCCGTCAAATTATCCTTAATTGCGCCGATCGTATCAATTTCGCCATTCTCCCGCACCCGGATGTAAGCTAATCCCTTAGCACCGGCTTCGCTGGCTTCCTTAAACAAATCGCCACCCGGTTTAATTCGCACATTAGAAATCGCATCATTCCCGCCGGGAATCGGCAAAATTTTCACAATTCCGCCCGCAGCAACCGCACCGGAAAACACCTTAAATCCCGAATCTTTCATCAAATCGGAAACATCAATTAATTCCATACCGAAGCGAGTATCCGGTTTGTCGCTACCATAACGATCCATCGCTTCGGCGTAAGTCAGACGCGGGAAAGGACGAGGCAATTCCACGCCTTTCACAGTTTTGAAAATATTGCAGACTAAACCTTCGTTTAATTCGAGGATTTCTTCCAAAGACATGAAACTCATTTCCATGTCCAATTGCGTAAATTCCGGTTGTCTGTCAGCGCGCAAATCTTCATCGCGGAAGCAGCGCGCTACCTGATAATATCTGTCCAAACCCGAAACCATCAGCAATTGTTTGAACAACTGTGGTGACTGCGGCAAAGCATACCATTCGCCTAAATTGACGCGACTGGGAACTAAATAATCTCTCGCACCTTCGGGAGTCGATCGCGTTAAAATCGGTGTTTCAACTTCAATAAAACCACCAACATCTTCCAGGTAGCGACGCATAGCTTTGATCGCCTGGTGGCGAAGTTGTAAATTGCGACTCATGCGATCGCGCCGCAAGTCCAAATACCGATATTTCAAGCGCAAATCTTCCCGCACGTTTTCAGTTTCCGCCGTCGAAACTTGAAACGGTAACTGTTTGCGAACCGCATTCAACAACTCGATTTCGTCAGCATAAATTTCTACCTCACCCGTAGCTAATTTTGGGTTGAGGGAATCTGCGGGGCGGTTGGTGACTCGCCCGGTAATTTTGACTACGTATTCGTTTCGCAAAGCATCCGCCGCTTGATAGGAATCGGGGGTGCGTTGCGGATCGCTGACAATTTGCACTAAGCCCGATCGATCGCGCAAATCCAGAAAAATCACCCCGCCATGATCGCGGCGGCGATCCACCCATCCGTAGAGGGTGACAGTTTGTCCGATGTGTTCGCTTCGTAGTTCGCCGCAGTAGTAACTTCTCATGGTTCGGGGTTTGTGGACTAAAAATAAGGCTTTTTGATTATAGCGCTGTAGGGACACGGCACTGCCGTCTCCTAATTTCTAAATTCAGACACGGCAATGCCGTTTCCCTACCCCAAAATAACATTGTAGGGAAACGGCACTGCCGTGTCCTGGTTTCGGTTAATATTCAGCGAGATTGATACAAAATGTGAGTTTAATGCTTCTTGTCAAAAAACTTGGTTAACGCATTCCATGCAGACTTAGCGGTTTCTGTCAAGCGAGTACCGATCGACTCAATTTCCCCAACCACAACGTGCCAATTTTTTTCAGTTTCCTTGTGAATGTGGTCAACAGCTTGTTCGATGCGATCGCGTTCGATAAACTTATTTTGTTCTACCGCTTCTCGCGCTTGGCGAACCGCTTTCAAATAAGCTTCGCGGCTGACTTCGCCTGCATCTTGCACCTGTGATTGGGCGCGAGTTTTAATCGCATCAACCACCAGCCAATTTTTCTCAGCTTCCTTTTGAATTAGCCCCACCGCATCTGTCATTCTTTCTTTGGCGTGAGTCTTATTTTTGGCGAGGGCTAACTGCGCTTTCTGCACAGCTTTCAAGTAAGCCTCACGGGTAAGATCGCCCGCTGCTTGTACCTCTGCTGCGGCACGTTTTTTAATGGCTTCAAATAATACGGCAGTTTCGGCGATCGCCTCATCAGTCGCATCGGGCATCTCTTTTTTGACGATCGCAGTCGTTTCCGGAGTTACATCTATAATTGTTTCTTCGGTCATATTTGGATCTGTCATCTTAATTCTCTCCTTTCATAGTAAACATTTTGAAAAAATCTCACAGTCGGCAGAGGCAGACTTTGTATGTGTAGATACTGAATTAATTCTTTTCGATTCGGTCGAGCTAGCAGTTGTTCCTATTATAGCTGCACAATCAAAGGCGATCGGCAGGATACCGCCAATTCCCAGGTACGGTTTAGCGAACCTCTGTTATTGGTTATATTCTGTCCTCGTAATCGATGATAATGATTGTGAAGTGCGAGCTAAAAGCTCGCACTGTTAACCGATCGCCCATAACCAATGCTTTTGGGCATCATTCCCAATTCCCAATTCCCAATTCCCAATTCCCCATTCCCCACTACTGCAAAACATCGCCCGAATATAACAAGTGGTGATTTTTATGGGCTTGCAGCAAAGATTCAGGAAATTCGTATTGACATAACAAGATATCTTGGAACGCGGCTTTCATCTGCAAGGCGCAGATATGCGGTGGCATTTTGCCCGTTTCCGTACCCAGATCGGGAATAGCGATAGTTTCAATAATATGTTTGACTGGCGTGCCGTCTGGAACCGTGCCAAACTTTACCAGATTTAAAACCGCGCGGGTTGCCAAATAGACATTTACTGTCTCTGTTAAAACTGCGGGAACCCGCATGATTGGAGCAGCTATTAAGTAGGGAATTTTATCATGATCTGTGTCTACAACTTCGGCAGTTCCTACTAATAGTTCGCCGTGATGGCGAGTCTGAATTAGTTTTTGCAGGCGTTCTTGAACGTGACCTCCAAAATATTCTGAAATTTCTAAATCTAAGCCGCCGTCCATGAAGCCAAAACTATTAGTCGGACTAACAATAGCATCGCATTTCGCCTCAAAAATTGAGCCGCAGTGTATCTTTACATTCTCTATATTACCGCAAGTGTTTTCCCAGGCTCTAACTAAGTCCTCGTCTGCGGCAGCCAACACAATTTGCATAAATACTCTCTATAATTTTTCATTGCGAACAGCTAGAGCGATCGCCAATTCAATCATACAATACTTTACATTAGTCCGCTAAAGGTAAAATTTAGATTAATTTCAACTTACCCATTTTCCAGAACTGTATGCTGCAAGACCCGAATCTCCGCCATCCGATCGCAATTAGTTTAGGTGCCGTTGCCGGCGCTTTGAGCCGATATTATATCACCTTGTGGTTTGCCAACCGTTTCGGAACGGCTTTTCCCTACGGAACTTTTTTTATTAATGTGACTGGTTGCTTGGCTATGGGATTTTTTATCACCCTCGCTTTGGAACGGGTGGCGGCTGTTGGGCCGGAAGTGCGGTTAATGGTAGCAACGGGCTTTTTGGGGGCTTATACTACTTTTTCAACTTACGGTTTAGAGACGAATGTCTTGTGGCGCGATCGATCTTACAGCTTGGCCGTTTTTTACTGGGCTGGCAGTGCCATACTAGGAGTGATCGCCGTTCAGTTAGGTGCGATTTTAGCGCGAATTGGCAAATAGATAAAATAAGAATGAAAAATCTCAATCATCGTTTATTGGTTGGCTATTGATTAAATTAAGGCCAAATCTAAAAATCCAGTTTTTTGATAAAATCGGGTTTTGGCGATCGCTCCTCATTTCCGCTTTAATTGATATCTGGCAGATTTTACGCATTCCCGGCAGCAGGTCTTGCTAAAAATTACTTTATGGGGTATAGGTATGAGAACCGTTGAATCAATTTTAAGACCGCCCGACGCGGACTCATGCCTGCGGACAAATCAGTTGTCCGTTTCCTTTGAGTTTTTTGCTAATGACTAATCACCAATAACTACTAAGTAATGACTAATTTCAACCTAAATTCAAACAACACATAGGAGGTTGAGTTGTGATACTTAAGACAGCAACAGAGTGCCTCATTACCTTAGAAGGAGTCAGTAAGGCTTACCAACAGCCCAACGGTCAAAAAATATCTATTTTAGAGCCAATTGACTTAGAAGTGCGATCGGGCGAAATAGTAGCTTTGCTCGGCCCTTCCGGTTCTGGTAAATCCACATTAATGCGGATGATTGCCGGATTAATCCCGCCCACAGACGGTCAAGTTCTCTACCACAACCGTCCTTTAGTCGGGTTAAATCCTGGGGTAGCAATTGTATTTCAAAACTTTGCCCTATATCCCTGGCTGACGGTACTAGAAAATGTAGAATTAGGCTTAAAAGCTAAAGGAGAATTGCCAGAACCGCGCCGGCAAAAAGCCTTGCGGATGATTGATGTTATCGGTTTAGACGGATTTGAAAATGCTTATCCGAAAGAACTTTCCGGCGGAATGCGGCAGCGGGTGGGATTTGCTAGAGCTTTGGCGGTGGAACCCGAATTGCTGTGCATGGATGAACCGTTTTCAGCTTTAGACGTGCTGACGGCAGAAAACTTGCGGTTTGAGTTATTAGATTTGTGGCTGGAAAAAAAGATTCCGACTAAAGCTGTGTTAATCGTAACTCACGGGATTGAGGAAGCGGTAATTTTAGCCGATCGCGTTGTAGTCTTGGGTCGCAATCCGGGGCGAATTCGCGCCGAATTGACCGTGACTTTGCCGCACTACCGCGATCGCAAAACAGCGCAATTCCAAGCTCTCGTAGACCAAGTTTACAAAATTCTCACCAATCCCGAATTGAGCTGCGAAACAGTCACAGCACCTGCTGCAAGCGCCACTACTGTGTCTCAACCTCAACCCGCTCAAAGCGCTAAATACCAATCTCTGCCCCAGGTACGAATCGGTGCGATCGCAGGTCTGTTAGAACTCTTGGAAGACCGCAAGGAGAAAGACCTCTACCGCCTTGGTCAAGAATTAATGTTAGAGGTTGACGACATTTTGCCGATCGTGGAAGCCGCAAAATTAATGGAATTTCTGGTAATCCAAGAAGGCGACCTCCTATTAACTCCAGTTGGCATTCAATTCATTGCCGGCGGAATTGACCAGCGCAAACAAATAGTTCGCACCCAAATTCTCAGCAATATTCGTGCAGTACAGCAAGTTTCTAGAATGCTTCAGGCTAAGCGCAATCACCGCATTTCTGAAGAGTTGATTTTAGATATTCTCGAAGCCCACTTTAGCCCCCAAGAAGCAATGCGGCAATTGAAAACTGCTATTGACTGGGGTCGCTATGCAGAGTTGTACAGCTATGACGAACCAGGTGGCGAAATCTTCTTAGAATCGGAAGAAAAAGGTGAGTAGTTTGTTGTCTGTTGACTGTTGTCTGTTGTTTGTTGTCTGTTGATATTAGTTCAATACGGTTCAGTTAAAACTATTTATTCCTCGGAGATCCCCCTAAATCCCCCTTAAGAAGGGGGACTTTGAGTAAGTTCTTGTCCCCCCCTTTTTAAGGGGGGTTAGGGGGGATCGAGCTTAACTGAACCGTATTGGATATTAGTTGCCAATTACCCATTCCCAATTACCAATTCCCAATTCCCCATTCCCCATTCCCATGCCCCATGCCCCATGCCCCATTCCCAATTCCCAATTTTTATGACAAGACCTCTAACACCAGCAAATAAAACTTTAGAAAGATCGGCTTGGACTTGGCAAGACGGCTTGCTGATTCTAGCAATCTTCTCTCTAATTTTCGTAATTGTCCAAACAGCTTCTCAATTCAGCAGCGACTACAACCCAAATTTTAAAATTGAGACCACGCTAAATGTCTTGCCAGCATATACAGCGCAGACTCTTTTACGCATGGCAGCAGCCTATTTTTTATCGCTACTGTTTACCCTAGTCTACGCTTATTCTGCTTACCGCTTTCCCCTGGCAGCAAAAATCTTAATTCCCTTATTAGACATTTTGCAATCGATTCCCGTTTTGTCTTTTTTGCCCGGAGTTGTTTTGGCGCTAGTTACTTTATTTCCAGGTCAAAGAATCGGCGTAGAACTCGCATCGATTATCCTAATATTTACGGGAATGACTTGGAATATGACCTTTAGTTTCTATCAGTCGCTTTCCGGGATTCCACAAGAACTTAAGGAAGCTGCTCAAGTTTACCGACTCAATGCTTGGCAGCAGTTTTGGACGTTAGAGTTGCCGGCTGGTGCGATCGGGCTGGTGTGGAACAGCGTCATGTCAGTGGCGGGCGGCTGGTTTTTTTTGATTGCGATCGAATCTTTTACCTTGGGTGATAAAAACTTTAATTTACCCGGACTCGGTTCCTATTTGGGTAAGGCAGCCAATGAAGGTAATTTTGGGGCGATCGGCTGGGGTTTAGCAGTATTAATTGGTGTGATTGTCGCCATAGACTTTTTTATCTGGCAGCCTTTGATTGCTTGGGTAGAAAAGTTTAAATATCAAGCCGTAGAAGCCACAAATGTACCGCAGTCAAAGGTGTTGGATTTTTTAAGGCGATCGGCGACGCTGCGGGTGTTGAAGTCGCGCATTTCGCCCGTAGGCGACAGTTTCGATCGTGCTTTGGCAAGAGGTTTTGCACCTGCTAATTTACCAACAAATTCTCGCCAACAAAGCCGCATCGGCAATTGGATAAATTGGCTGTTTCTGTGCGGGTTTGCCGCGATCGTGCTGTGGGGAACTTGGGAAGCGTTGCTGCTGCTGCGGTTGCTGAGTTTGTCTGACTGGCAAAAAGTGATGGGAGGTGCATTTTTTACGGCTTTGCGAGTTATTTGCGCGCTATTTTTATCACTGTTATGGACTGTACCCCTCGGAGTGGCGATCGGTCGAAATCCGCGTTTAGCTCAGATTTTGCAGCCATTAGTACAAATAGCCGCTTCTGTACCGGCAACGGCTTTATTTCCGGTATTGCTGCTAGCTTTAACTCACGCTGGAGGCGGCTTGCAAATTGGTTCTGTGGCGTTGATGATGTTGGGTACAATGTGGTATTTGCTGTTTAATGTGATTGCTGGCGCTCAATCGATACCTTCGGAGTTGTTTGAAGCCGCGCAAGTTTACAAACTTTCCCTAATTCAGCGCTGGCAAACCTTAATTTTACCAGGAATTTTCCCTTATTTGATCACAGGAATTATTACGGCGGTTGGTGGAGCGTGGAATGCGAGTATTGTCAGCGAATACGTGCAGTTTAAAGGTGAAATAATTAGAACAAGCGGTTTGGGCGAGACGATTTCTGAAGCAACGGCATCGGGCAATTTTCCTTTGCTTTTAGCGGCTACTTCTGTGATGTCGCTGCTGGTTGTATTGACTAACCGTTTGGTGTGGAGGCCGCTTTACCGTTTGGCACAAGAAAAATATCAATTGTTGGTTTAAGTAGATCAATCTAAAAAACACCATACCAAAAAACCCGGTTTCGAGAATACATCTTGGTTTGGGTGGTGAAGCCTTCACGAAGAAACGGGGTTGCTCGCCCCGCCCGTATAAATCGTATAACTGCAACCATTGGTGTCAATAGGCTCTAAACTGAATTCAGGAAGGCGCGCAGCACAGGTTTAGGAGGGTCATCAGTGACAGAAAGCAATTATCAATCCTCTTCGTTACCCACCTACGCGCGAAAAGAACTGCGGGAATTAGTTCGATCGCAGTTAAAGGCTTTGTTGGAACAAGGAGACTTTCAAGGAGCAAAAGCGATTTTGCAGCCGGTACAGGAAGCCGACATCGCTGAAGCTATCGAAGGCCTACCAGAAACCATGCAGGTGATAGCCTTTCGCTTGCTGAAGAAAGATGAAGCGATCGGAGTTTATGAATATCTCGACTCCAGCGTTCAGCAGTCCCTGTGCGAAAAATTCAAACGCCAAGAAGTCATTGACATTGTAGACAAAATGTCGCCGGACGATCGCGCTAAACTATTTGACGAACTCCCAGCAGTATTAGTCCGTCGCCTTTTGGGTGAATTGAGCCCGACGGAACGCGAAGCTACGGCCCAACTCTTGGGTTACGAAGCCAGTAGCGCCGGCCGGATCATGACCCCAGAATACATTTCTCTCAAAGAAAGCTTTACCGTCACCCAAGCTTTAGACCGAATTCGCTCTTTGGCTAAAACTACCGAAACCATTTATTCTCTCTACGTCACCGATGCCGCCCGCAGCTTGACCGGCATTTTATCACTGCGGGATTTAGTCACTTCCCCCCTAGACAAAACTGTCGGCGAAATTATGACCCGCGACGTAGTTTCCGTTCAAACTGGAACTGACAAAGAAGAAGTAGCTAGGCTGATCCAGCGTTACGATTTTTTAGCAGTCCCCGTTGTAGACCGCGAACAGCGCCTCGTCGGGATTATTACAGTTGACGATGCGATCGACATTTTAGAACAAGAAGCCGCCAAGGATATTTATACCTTGGGCGGTGTCCAGTCCGGTGGCGACAATTATTTTCAGACCGATTTAATCACCGTTGCCCGCAAAAGGGTCGTGTGGCTGTTTGTTCTGCTTCTAACCAATACTGTCACCGGCGCAATTATTAGAGCTCAAGAAGATATTTTGCACCAAGTAGTTGCCCTAGCAGCCTTTATTCCCCTCCTGACGGGCACTGGAGGCAATGTCGGAGCTCAGTCGTCAACAGTTGTAATTCGCGGTTTGAACACTGACGAAATTACAGCAATGGGCCCCTTTCAAGTAATTGTTCGCGAGGGGATGGCGGGAGCGCTGCTAGGAGCTATATTGGGGACTGTAGCGACGGGCTGGGCTTATACTCTGCAAGGGAGTTTAGCAGTGGCGATCGCAGTGGGGGTGAGTTTGTTTGCGATCGCAATTTTAGCTTCTATTGCCGGTTCATCTCTGCCGTTTCTATTTCGTTCTTTGGGTTTAGACCCGGCTTTAATGTCTGCTCCTTTTATTACCACCGCAGTTGATGTCCTCGGAGTCTTGATTTATTTCACATTAGCTCGACTAATTTTGCAAATTTAATATATTTAAGTAGATTGGCATCAATAAAAAAACCATAGTAATTTTAAATTCGGTGATGTACAGCCTCCCTATTCCCAATGACCAATGACCAATTCCCAATTCCCAATTCCCAATTAACCTATGTCCTCATCCAATTCACAAACCAAAATCCAAAATCCCAAGTCGAGCAATTTGTTAGAAACTGCTGAATTGGTTTTTCTTGCTGTCTCTGCTGTGGGATTGGCTGCTAGTTTGGTTTGGCAGCAGAGCATTTATGTCGAAGTGCCGATAGTGATTTCGCTGGTGTTGAATTTTGTGAATCGGCAGAAGCTGCACGGGCAAGTTAAAACAAGTACGGCCGCAACGTTCGATCGTGTAAATCAACAAGCAGCTACTACCGATCGCGCGATCGAGCAATTACAACTTGCTGTAAATGCTTTAGATGAAGCTCTTGCTCAAACATCTCGCGAAAATCTGAATGCTACCCAAGGAGAAAACGCACATTCTCTAATTTCAGCAATTGAGAACCTGCGCCAGCGACTCATAATTTTAGAAAAAACTATTAAAATGATTCAAAGCGAGATCGAACTGACTGGCCGCCAATTCAAACAGCGCCCGGAGTTAGCACAAGTCGAAACTTTGACAGCAATCATGCTCGATTTGCAGCAGTTTATCAACGAACTGCCGCAGTGGGGAAATTTGCAGCAGCGGCAGCTAACAGAACTTCAGCAAAAAGTAGATGATGCTTTAGGGCGGGTAGCTGAAGAAATTGCTGCTATTCCTAACCGGGTGCAGGAGGCTGTGGGCGATCGCAATTCTCAATCAGAGAGTCCTGCCGGTCAAAATAAGGCCGTTATACCTAAAACCTACGATGTTGAGAAAATTCGCCAGAAGTATCCCAGAGCTTATGTCAAGTGGAGTCGAGAAGAAGATGAGAAGTTGCAGAATGAATATGCTAGCGGTCAACAAATTGGTGAATTAGCAAAGAAATTTCAGAGACAATCTGGGGCCATTCGTTCGCGATTGCAAAAATTAGGACTAATAGAATAATGGTAATTGCTAATCGGTAATTGGTAATTTGTAACCACAGACAAAACTCAAAAGACAACAGATATCAATTCCGGCTGGGCCGGAATGACAAGCGAGGACACGGCAGTGCCGTTTCCCTACCGCAATTAATCGTAGGGACACGGCACTGCCGTCTCCTGATTTCCGGTATAAATTCCGATGCAACCGGAATTGATATAACAAAACGATCGCCCTTTTTTTCAAAAGAGCGATCGCGTTGTTTATTGATTCAGTCCCCGCTGCCAACAGTGGGCTACTAAGATCGCATCTCAAGGCTTTTTAGCCTTGCTCTACCTCATTCTAGAAATCTTGCGGTAACAAAGAACTTAAACGCTCCAACAACGGATCGGATTCCCGATAAGGAGCAACCTCAGCATCAGAAACTACACGATCGTCAACCACAGACTCAGACTCAATCGAGTCAGGCTCTACTACTTTTGAAACTTGGGCAAAAGAAACTTGAGCAAAGTTACTGTCAACACTCCCCTGCAACTGATCCAACTGCGCGCCCAATTGACTCAGGTGATGTTCCAGTCCCTCCAAACGGCTTAATTCCTCAGCAGAAACATTGCGCTCGAACTCAGCAAATTTAACCGCAAGTTCAGCAATACGCTGTTCCAACCGCTGAGAGCTAGGTGTAGAACCCGCCGACTCAGACGCCGACTCAGATACAGACAAAAACTGCCACAAAGCTTGCTTGCAGAGATTGCTGAAAGTCTGATACTTCGTAAAAGCCAACTCTTTTTCAATAGCCGCCAGCAAAGTTTGATCCGCAGCATCTTCCGTAAACGCCACCGAGAAATTCGCCTTATTTTTTGCCCACAGTGCCATAGGGTTCAAGCCTTAATGCGTTACTTAATCGTGGCTAGCTGAGCCTCAGCATAAATAAACTGTCCCAAAGCGTTTGCTTTCCGAGAAGGCTGAGCCAAGTGAGCCTTAAGATTGGCGTCTTTAAGCAACGGTTGCAGCACTTCCCAGAAAAATTCGCCGCCACCGCCAGTCAGAACCACATCCGTCACCCGTTCCGGCAGCCACTGCATCAAACGTTCGGACAGTTCGTTAGCGAAAGCCTCCCGCAAATCCTTAATAATCGGATCTAAATTAGTTGGCTTAGTAGCTCCTCTGGGACGGTAGAAACGCTGGCCTTCCGGCTTGTTAACTGCTTCTAGTAAAGACAGAGATTGAGCGTTTGCTCCGGGAATCTTTGCCGCAACTTGTTCGTAAAACTTATTCATCGCAAAGGAATCGCTTTTAGAAGCCGCCCGGGCGAACCGGAAACGATCGACCATTAGCAAATCAGTAGTTTGGTGTCCGATATCGACAACAGCCACCGACAGTTCCGGTAACTCCGGCGAAAACTCCTTGTTGTCTTGAGCCTCGCACCAAATCAGGCTGCCGAAGCCTTCCGGCATCACCCAAACGTGGCTGATGTTAATCTCGACGCGCTCGCCCCGATACACTACAACATGGGGAGAGCGCAGTTGGCTGATAATCTCTTCTTTTTCCTTCTCAAACTGATCCTGCGAATAAAACGGCAAACCCAGCACAACTGCTACGTCGCCTTTCATTTGGAAATATCCAGCACAGGAAAAAACCTTAACCAAAGCATCTACTACTTTTGACTGGTCGGCGGCGCCGAGAGGGGCATCAAAATCCGCAGCCAGTTGACCTATGGCGTAACCCCTGCCCTGGTACTCCAGCCACATATCCAACAGAGGGTCTGTTGCTTTCGACTCAAAGCTGCCACCCCGTACCTTTTCTACGGGCATAGTAGCCACGTTGGCAGGGATGAAAACAACGCTATTTGGGTTGCGACTCACGCAAGCTTTAGTTGCCGTCCGACCCAAATCAGCACTAATAATCGATTTGTTAGAAGCGATTCTAGTCTGCTGCGTCAGCATAGCCGAATTAGGAACAAGCTGTCTAGTTGTCATTGAAATGTGTTACCTCACTGAGCGTCACCATTATCATGCCTTATCCCTTGACACTGCCGCGCTTAAAGACAGTTGGTTTTGCGGCGATTATTCTAACTTTACCTAGATCGGTATTGAAATCAGCACCAAACATTATATTCGGGACGATCGCCAAACATGGATTTTAAATTTGAGATTTTAGATTTTAGATTGTAAAGGCGATAATAGTGGCCTGTATGGGGGGTTTGTACCCTGGTGGCCTACTGATTTGAGATCAGAAATTTTGAGATCAGAAATTTTAGATTTTAGATTGTAGAGGCGACAATAGTTGCTGGCAAGGGGGCTTGTACCCGATCGGCCTACGGTCATTTATCGCAAACCGCGCCCGACGCTCTTGACATGATTAATCGTTTCTACCTTCTGCCGAATGCCTTCTGCGATATATTTTCGATCGCCACAGCCTGGGCTTGTTGCCTGAGAGTGCATTGTTAAGTTAAATTTAGTTAAGATTCTGAGTGTAAACTTTTGTCCCACTCCTCCAACACCGCTACTTTATCCGATCAGTCCCTAATTCAAGGCATCCACATTTATGAAAATTTCTTGGCGAACTATACTACTTTGGACTTTACCCGCCTTAGTCATCGGTTTCTTCTTGTGGCAAGGAGCCTTTGCGCCATCCCCCGCCGAAATGACCAAGAACACCGCCAGCACCCGCCTAAGCTACGGTCGATTCTTAGATTACTTAAACGCCGATCGAGTCACCAGCGTTGACCTTTACGACGGAGGTCGGACGGCGATCGTCGAAGCAGTCGATCCCGAACTAGACAATCACGTACAGCGGTGGCGAGTGGACTTGCCCTCAAATGCCCCGGAACTAATTTCTAGACTCAGAGACTCCAAAATCAGCTTCGACACGCACCCCCTGCGTAACGACGGCGCTGTCTGGGGAATTTTAGGCAACCTAGTATTTCCTCTGTTGTTAGTAGGAGGGCTGTTTTTCCTCTTCCGGCGTGGCGGCGGCAACGTTCCCGGCGGCCCCGGCCAAGCCATGAATTTTGGCAAATCCAAAGCTCGCTTTCAAATGGAAGCTAAGACCGGCGTACTGTTCGACGATGTAGCAGGCGTTGAGGAAGCCAAAGAAGAACTTGAAGAAGTCGTGACATTCCTCAAAAAACCCGAACGCTTCACCGCTATCGGAGCCAAAATTCCCAAAGGCGTGCTGCTAGTTGGCCCTCCTGGAACCGGCAAAACCCTTCTGGCAAAAGCGATCGCAGGCGAATCCGGCGTGCCTTTCTTCAGCATCTCCGGTTCGGAATTTGTGGAAATGTTCGTCGGTGTCGGCGCTTCCCGCGTCCGCGACTTGTTCAAAAAAGCTAAAGAAAATGCTCCTTGCATTATATTCATCGATGAAATTGATGCAGTTGGTCGCCAGCGTGGCGCTGGTATCGGCGGCGGTAACGACGAACGGGAACAAACCCTGAACCAGTTGCTGACTGAGATGGACGGTTTTGAGGGCAATACTGGGATTATCATCATTGCTGCTACAAACCGCCCTGACGTGCTCGACTCGGCGCTGCTGCGTCCGGGACGTTTTGACCGCCAAGTGAGCGTCGATACGCCGGATATCAAGGGCAGATTGGAGATTCTGGACGTTCACGCACGCAACAAGAAACTCGGTCCCGATATTTCTTTGGATGCGATCGCCCGTCGCACTCCTGGCTTTACTGGCGCTGATTTGGCCAACTTGCTGAACGAAGCTGCGATTTTAACCGCCCGTCGCCGCAAAGAAGCGATTACGATGCTCGAAATTGACGATGCAGTCGATCGGGTCGTCGCAGGTATGGAAGGCACCCCATTGGTGGACAGCAAGAGCAAGCGCTTGATTGCTTACCACGAAATCGGTCACGCGATCGTCGGTACAATCATTCAAGCCCACGATCCCGTACAAAAAGTTACCTTAGTCCCTCGCGGACAAGCCCGTGGTTTAACTTGGTTTATGCCCAGCGAAGACCAAGGTTTGATTTCTCGATCGCAAATCTTAGCCCGGATTAGCGGTGCTTTGGGCGGCCGCGCAGCCGAAGAAGTAGTTTTCGGCGATGCCGAAGTTACCACCGGTGCCGGCAACGACTTGCAGCAAGTCAGCGGTATGGCGCGCCAAATGGTGACTCGCTACGGGATGTCTACCTTGGGCCCGATCGCCCTGGAAGCTCAACAAAGCGAAATTTTCCTCGGCCGCGACTACACCGCGCGATCGGAATATTCCGAAGAAATTGCCTCGCGCATTGACGGACAAGTTCGATCGATTGTCGATCGCTGCTACGACGAAGCGCGCCAAATTATTCGCGACAACCGCACCGTGATCGATCGCTTAGTAGATTTGCTGATCGAAAAAGAAACGATTGACGGCGAAGAGTTGCGCCTAATCGTCTCTGAATACACTTTTGTTCCTGAAAAAGAACAGTACGTTCCTCAGCTTTAGGACTTCAAAGAAGACTAAGGACACGGCAATGTCGCGTCAAAAAAGACTAGGGACGCGGCACTGCCCATAGGTGTCAACTTAACGTCAAGCCCAGTCAGAGACGGCTGTTCGACTATTAAATCTAGATCCCCCCTAGCCCCCCTTAAGAAGGGGGGGACAGGAATCTTCTCAAAGTCCCCCTTCTTAAGGGGGATTTAGGGGGATCAGGACTCAGGTAAAAACTAGATTTATCAAGGCTTTCAGGCTTAAGTTGACACCAATGGGCATTGCCGCGTCCCTACTTTTTAAACTATTAATATCAAACCGCGATTAACGCAGATGAAAACGAGATTTCCCCTGCATATAACTAAGAAATTGTCAATTTTTTTAATCCCAACTTTGATTTTTATTTCCATCAATACTTTGAGCGCCCGCGCCGAAAAATTAAGATGTTTTGTAGACATTTGCATCGATCCCAGCAGCGTTGAATCAACTAAATCAGAGATTCCCGGTGCTCCCTCTTATCCCGTCCGAATTATTCTAGGAACTCAACAGTTTAGTAACAAGAAAATGCTGGCGCAGATGGAAGTTAACTGCCGCCAGCGAGAGTTTAGAACAGTCAGAATTAGCGAAGATGGCGAAAATTGGTCTAATTTCGATCCGAGATGGACTGTAGTCGATCGCAGCAACTCCTCTTTGTCTCGGCTGGTTGACTATACTTGTAAATTGGCGATCGAATAAGCATAAAATAATAGTGATATGACTGTAGACTGCCCCTCGGCGTACTGCGGGGAAATCACAACTTCTAGCGCAACCAACCAATGACAAATTCCAGCGAATACCGGCAAAGACGCGAACAGTTAATGGCAAAAATTGGCAGCGGGACGGCGATATTTCGCAGCGCCCCCGCAGCCGTCATGCACAACGATGTAGAATACGCATACCGACAAGATAGCGATTTTTTCTACTTAACAGGTTTCAAGGAAGCTGCGGCGGTAGCAGTGCTCGCGCCGCACCACGAAGAACATAAATTTATTCTGTTTGTGCAGCCAAAAGACTTGGAAAAAGAAACTTGGCACGGTTATCGCGCTGGAGTAGAAGGCGCTAAGGAATTGTACGGCGCGGATGAAGCTTTTCCCCTCGCCGAACTTGCGGAAAAATTGCCTAAATATTTAGAAAAAGCCGATCGCATATACTATCACTTCGGGCGCGATCGAAGTTTTGACCAAACAGTCCTCAATCACTGGCAGCAGTTGATGAAAACCTACCCGAAACGCGGCACAGGGCCGACTGCTATCGAAGATTCTAACATCATTTTGCACCCGATGCGGCTGATTAAAAGCGAAAGTGAATTAGCCTTAATGCGCCAAGCCGCTAATATCTCAGTTGCAGCGCACAACCGCGCCCGAGAATTCGCCAAACCGGGCAGGTACGAATACGAAATTCAAGCAGAAATCGAACATATTTTTGGCACGAACGGCGCAACTTCCGCTTATCCTTCGATTGTGGCATCCGGTGGCAATTCCTGCGTCCTCCACTACATCGAAAACAACCGCCAAATGCAGGAAAACGATTTGCTGCTAATCGATGCCGGTTGTGCTTGCGGCTACTACAACGCCGATATTACTCGCACTTTTCCCGTTAGCGGCAAATTCACAGCCGAACAGCAGATAATTTACGACTTAGTTTTGCAAGCACAATTGCAGGCAATTAGTCAAGTATATCCGGGAAATCCTTACAGCAAAATTCACGAAACAGCAGTGCGCGTTTTAGTCGAAGGTTTAATGGATTTAAAACTTTTGGTCGGCGACATTGAAGAGATAATTAAAGAGGAGAAATACAAGCCATTTTATATGCACCGCACTGGTCACTGGCTGGGATTGGACGTGCACGATGTCGGCGTTTATCAGTACGGCGAAAATCCGCAAGTTTTGCAGGCGGGACAAGTGCTGACGGTGGAACCGGGGATTTATATTTCTCCTCATATTAAACCCGTTGAAGGACAGCCGGAGGTTCCTGAAAAATGGCGCGGTATTGGCGTGAGGATTGAAGATGATGTTCTGGTAACATTTGACAGCCATGAAGTCTTGACGGCGGGAGTTCCTAAATGATTGTTGACTGTTGACTGTTAACTGTTGACTGTTGACTGTTGACTGTTTGAACAATACTGATGCAACCGGAAACGATATATAGCAACCGCCACATTGATTAGGACATTCAGGAACTCATGAATATACTCCTGTCCCACTGGAAGAATATGGAATTATTGAACCGCGAAGACGCTAAGGACACGAAGGAAGAGAAAAGAAGAAGTAAATCATCTTCTACCGGGAAGGGAGTATCCTCAAACCCGCCATCATAAACAGTCTCACTGTTAAGAACCAACTGTCAACTGTCAACTGTCAACTGTCAACTGCTATAAGTTGGCAGTGAGGGCTTGAGCTTTGTTAGTATTGGCTTGAAAAAGCTCAAGTCCGCAACTGCAAAATATAGAGCCATTATGTGTATTGATCCTACAGAGATCGATCGACCTCTCGAAACCTGCGAAGCATTGGTAGCAGAGCAAAAAGCAAAAATTCGGCAACTCGAAGAGCATTTGCAACAGCAGAGAGAATTGTGCCATAAATTAGAAGCACAACTCACAGCAGTCGAGAATGCGGGTTCTTCGGCTTTGGTAACTGAATTTGAGATGAACGACGATCGCATTCAGTTAATCGCATCTTTGGAAAAAAGCCAGGAAATGTACCGAACTCTCATCAAACATTATCCGAATGGCTCGGTGTTTTTGTTCGATCGCGATTTGCGCTATACTCTGGTTGACGGTCAAGGTTTGGCAGTAGCTGGTTTGTCCAAAGAACAGTTGGAAGGCAAGACTTTGCAGGAAGTAGTGCCACCAGAAGATTGGCAACTTTTTGAGTCAAAATATCGAGCTGCTTTGGCTGGATTAGAAGATAATTTTGAATATAAATATGGCGATCGCATTTATTCAATAACGGTTGTTCCCGTCAAAAACGATCGGGAAGAAATTTTTGCCGGGATGGTTGTTACCCAAGAGATTACAGAACAAAAGCAGGCACATATAGGAATGCAGCGGCTGAAAAATGCTCTCGAAATTAAATTCCAAAAGCAAAGCGTCGCGTTAAAAACCTCCAACCAACAATTGCGCGAAGAAATTATCGAACACTGGCGCGCCGAAGAATTCCTGCGGGAGAGTCAGCAACAATTAGAATTGTTTTTTTCACAATCTTTAAATGGCTTTTTATTTATGATGCTGGACGAACCTGTGCAGTGGGACGATACAGTTGACAAGGAAAAAGTCTTGGATTATGTATTTGCTAACGAACGAGTAACGAAGGCTAATGATGCTTTGCTGGATCAATACGGGGCGACAAGGGAAGAGTTTATCGGCTGTCCACTTAACTATTTTTTTACCCACGATCCGACTCGGGGGAGAGAAATAATTAAGCAATTGTTTGATGCTGGGAGAATTCATTTACAAAGTGAAAAGCGCAAATTTGACGGCACTCAAATCTGGGTTGAAGCAGATTATATTTGCAATTATGACAGTCATGGCAGAATCCTGGGGCATTTTGGGGTGCAGCGCGATATTAGCGATCGCAAAAAAACAGAAGCAGCACTGAAAGAAAGTGAAGAAAGGTTCCGACAGCTAGCAGAACACATTGAAAGCGTGTTTTGGATGGTAAATGTTCAACCCCAGGAAATTATTTATATCAGTCCTGGTTACGAAAAGATTTGGGGCCGAAGCTGCGCTGATTTGTATGAGTACGGGCACTTTTTTGCAGAGTCCCTCCATCCAGAAGACCGATCTCGCGTTATGGATACTTTCACTAAAAAAACTGAGTCTGAAAACGAACTAGAATATCGAATTGTCAGGCCGGATGGCAAAATTCGCTGGATTCGCGATCGGGCTTTTCCGATTAAAAATTTAGCGGGTCAAGTTTACCGCGTCGTTGGTATTGCCGAAGATATCAGCGCGCGCAAACAGGCAGAAAAAGCAATCCGCGAAAGTGAAGAACGCTTCCGCCAACTAGCAGAAAATATCCAAGATTCTTTCTGGCTAGTTTCTGCTGAATTGACTGATTTATTGTATCTGAGTCCAGCTTACGAACAAATCTGGGGGCGCAGTCGCGAAGAATTGTATGCCGATCCTTTAAAATGGATGGAGTGCGTGTATCCAGAAGATAAACCTTTGTTGCAAGAGGCAATGGGGCGAGTGTTGCAAGGCGAGTCTACCAGTACCGAATATCGGATTTTTTGGCCAGATGGCACAATGCGCTGGGTGTGCGATCGAGCTTTTCCCATTTACGATGATGAATCGGGCAAAATTTACCGCATCGCGGGTATTTGCGAAGATATCAGCGATCGCAAACTTACCGAGGCCCGCATCCAAGGAGCACTGCGCGAAAAAGAAGTATTGCTCAAAGAAATTCACCACCGAGTCAAAAATAATATGCAGGTAGTTTCCAGCCTGCTGCAACTTCAAGCTCAATACATTGAAGACGAACCGACGCTAGCTTTATTTGAAGAAAGTCAGACTCGCATCCATTCAATGGCTTTGATTCACGAGCAACTGTATCAGTCCGAAAATCTCGATCGGATCGACCTCCCGATTTACGTGGAAAACTTGGTTGCTAATTTGTATCAATCTTTTGGTTGCGGCAGCAATTCCATCCAATTCAATCTCAACGTTGACCCCATTTTTTTAAACATAGAAACAGCAATTCCTTGCGGTTTAATTATTAACGAACTCGTTTCTAATTCCTTAAAATATGCCTTTACCCAAAGTTTAGCAGGGGAAATTAACATTAATTTTCATGAAATAACCTCTCAGCAATTTCACTTAAGTATTCAAGACAATGGCAGCGGATTTCCTGCCGATTTCGACGTAGAAAACGCCGAAACATTAGGAGTGCGATTAGTGCGGATGTTGACTCATCAATTAGAGGGAACTCTGGTTATTGACAGTCAGTGCGGAACTTGTTACCATATTACTTTCTGTGAGTTAAATTATCGGCGGCGCATTTAAGAAAAGAATATGAACCCTATAAAAATTTTGGTTGTAGAAGATGAAATAATTGTGGCCGAGGACATAGCAGGCAGATTAAAAAAACTGGGTTATGCCGTAACAGCTACAGTTGCTTCAGGGGAAGAAGCCATTGAAAAAGTCGCAGAAAATCGGCCAGACTTAGTGCTGATGGATATCGTGCTTAAAGGTGACATGGACGGCGTAACCGCAGCCGAAAAAATCCGAACTCGGGTTGATATACCGACAGTATTTTTAACCGCTTATGCCGACGATAAAACGCTGCAAAGAGCTAAACTTACAGATCCCTTTGGTTACATTATAAAACCCTTTCAACAAAATGATTTGCGAGTGGCGATCGAGATTGCGCTACACAGACACGAAATCGAAACCAAGATGCGAGAAGCTCTCAAAGCTTCGGAAGCAGCCAGAGAGTCGGTGGAAGAAAAAACGCAGCGCCAAAACCAGTATATTTCAATGGCCGCTCACGAATTGCGTAACCCGCTCAACGCGATTTTAATCTCTGCTGAACTCCTAGAGCTCGATCGAACTCGCAGCAGTGACGAATCCCAAGTCAGAACCCTGCGGCTAGTGCACTCAGCCACCCAAAAAATGAACAAGCTAATCGACGATATGCTGTTCATGGGGCGAGCAGAATCAGGCAAACTCAAATGCAATCCATTACCGATAAATTTAGTCGAGTTTTGTCAAGACTTGCTCGATCAATTGCAGTTAGGAAATGAAACCAAGCACAAACTAACATTAATCCCGTCAAACGTTACCAGCGCGAGATTAGATCAACAATTGCTGCACGGCATTCTCTCCAACTTAATCGTCAACGCCATCAAATATTCCCCAAACGGTGGCAAAGTCACCTTGGAATTGGAATACTGTCAGGGAGAGTCAGGAGACAAAGAATCTATTTTAGGCTTATTACCTGACTGTCAATTTGCCAATTATAAGTTGACAAATCTTAAATATCCTTCAGTAGTTTTTCGCGTTATAGATGAAGGAATAGGCATTTCAGAAGCAGAATTATGGAAAATATTTGAAATGTTTTATCGGTGCAAAAATACTGGTAAGATTAAAGGTAACGGTTTAGGATTAACAATTGTTAAAAAAGCTGTAGAATTGCAAGGAGGTGCGATCGCCTGCGAAAGCAAAATCGGCATCGGTACAACCTTTACAGTCACCCTTCCTTATGTAGCACTTTCCTGTAAGACTGAATTGTCAAAGGCTTAAATACCAGCCAACGGAGGATACGGCAATGCCGTTTCCCTACCCCAAATAATGATGAAAAATGTAACCATCGCCCGATTAATTGTAGGGACACGGCACTGCCGTTTCCTGACTGTGGGTAATATCAATTTCGATGCCACTAATCAAATTTTGGCAAAATCCACTCCACAGCCGCCGCTAAATTTGCTGCAACAAAATCCGGTTTAGTATGGTGTTGATACTCGCCGCTCAACACACTTTCCCCGTAACCAGTCTGCACCAAAATACCAGTACAGCCGGCATTGTGAGCCATATCAACATCCGTCGCTTTATCCCCCACCATAAAACTATTTCGCAAATCTAAATCCTGTTTCCAAGCGGCGGCTACCAACATCCCCGTATTCGGTTTTCGCCAAGTTGTATAGCGTGTAAATTGTGGGTTAGTTCCACCTTCGGCTTCGCTTAAATAAGGACAATAATAAAGAGCATCTAACTTGGCTCCGGCTTCATTTTCTAATAGCTTGCACAAACGTTCGTGCAGCGCTTCTACGTGGCTAATCGGATAATAATTCCTCGCCGGCCCAGATTGGTTAGAAACTAGACAGCAAAATATTTGTTTGTCATTTAATTTGCGTACAGCTTGGGCGACTCCGGGGATTAAATGCAAGTCTTCTACTTTGTGAATGTAGCCAGCTTCGATGTTGAGGACGCCATCTCTGTCAAGAAATACTGCTCGTTTCATGGTTATTTGCTAATTGTTAAAGGACATCATATCAATTCCGGTTACACCGGAATAATAGAGAGGAGACGGCAGTGCCGTGTCCCTACGCCAGATTAATTGTAGGGAAACGGCACTGCCGTCTCCTCCTCCTTATTCTAAAATAGATTGTTTGCCCAGCCAATCGCGGAAACTATCATGATACAAACTATAGCTAATTTCGCCTCCAAATTCTTGCTTATTTAAGAATTCAATCCAATCATCTAATGCTTTTTCAACATCGTATTCATCCTCATCAATTATTTCGGATATCGCGCTTACACATAAACCTGCTGTTGACTCTACCAAAACATTCAACACAGACAACCCAACAGCAGATAAACCATCACCTCTCATCCGCAGCCAGTGGTTTTGATAATACGCTGTTAAACCAGATGGAAGTTCAGAGAAAAGTGAGGACTCTCCCAGATTAGCATCGGGTTGTGAACTATCAACAATGGCCGGTAACATCTGACTCAGATACATGAAATTGTTTTCGCCCAGAGTTGCGAGTTGTTGGCAGAATTCCGGTGCGGTTGACAGGTATTGCTGAATGTAGTTTAGGGCATCCTGGCGATTTTGGGCGGGATAATCTCTTAAATCGAGGGTTTGAGAGGGCGCTTCAATTAACAAACCGGATTTTTCTCGCAAAAACGGGCGGCGGGCGAGGATAAAATAAGTACGATCGCCCAAATACCTGGGCAGATAAAACAGATTTGTGCTGGGAGGTTGACTGCTAAGGTCGATCGCGTCTAGAGTATCGATGACTATTATCAACTTTTGGCTAGCATCCAATTTATCGCTAATTTTCTGAAGCAACAAAGACAGAAACCAATTCCCATCATCGGATTCGAGATTTGGAATTTGAGATTTAAGCTTGAGGATTTCGGATGTTTCCCCATTGGCTGCGAGGTATTTGTCAATCAGTTGAGTGCAGACAGAAGCGAGAAAATCGTGCGATCGATTTTTGCCCTCAATTCCAGCGTTGTAATAGATACTGCGAGGATGGGCGGTGACATATTGGGCGAGGATGGAACTTTTGCCGCAGCCGGGAGTGCCGACAATTGTGAAATAACCGCGGCTGTGGGAGTTCAGAAAGTCGGAAATCGCAGCAAAAACAAACTCGCGCCCTGTAAAATTAGCGGTTTTTGATCGCAGGAGTTGCTGAAATTCTGGTGGGTAAGCGGCGGTAGAGATGGGAGTTGAGAGAGGTGAGTAATTCATGTTAGTTCCTCCATCCCTTCTAGTCGCAGGAAATATACACGGCCCGATGTGTCGCCTGCCACAATTGTGACTCCATCGGGGGCGATCGCGCAAGACGCGATCGAACTTTCACCCGTGAAACTGGCAATGACATTTCCACTCGACAAATCCCAGACTTTAAGGGTATTGTCATCTGAGCCAGAAATCGCCCGCTTCCCATCAGCAGTGAGGTCTACTGCTTTTACCGAGTCTCTGTGACTTTGGAGAGTAAACAGTTCCTTTCCAGTTGTTAAGTCCCAGACTTTGAGAGTGTTGTCCGATGAACCAGAAATCGCCCGCTTCCCATCAGCAGTGAGGGCTACTGCTTTTATCGAGTCTCTGTGACCTTTGAGAGTAAACAGTTCCTTTCCAGTTGTTAAATCCCAAACTTTGAGAGTGTTGTCCGATGAACCAGAAATCGCCCGCTTGCCATCAGCAGTGAGGGCTACTGCATTTACCCAGTTGCTGTGACCATTGAGAGTAAACAATTCCCTTTGAGTCGTTAAATCCCAGACTTTCACGGTGTTGTCATCTGAACCAGAAATCGCCTGCCTGCTATCAACCTTAATGGCTACTGCATTTACCAAGTTGCTGTGACCCTTTAAAGTAAACAGTTTCTTTCCAGTGGTTAAATCCCAGACTTTGAGGGTGTTATCAAATGAACCAGAAATCGCCCGCTTGCCATCAGCAGCTATGGCGACTGCTTTTACCAAGTATCTGTCACCATTGAGAGTAAACAGTTCCTTTCCAGTTGTTAAATCCCAAACTTTGAGGATTTTGTCTAGTGAACCAGAAATCGCCCGCTTACCATCAGCAGCTATGGCTACTGTTCTTACCCCGTTGCTGTGACCATTGAGAGTAAACAGTTCTTTTCCAGTTGTTAAATCCCAGACTTTGAGGGTTTTGTCCGATGAACCAGAAATCGCCCACTTGCCATCAGCAGTGACGGCTACTGCATTTACTGAGTCGCTGTGACCTTTGAGAGTAAACAGTTCCTTTCCAGTTGTTAAATCCCAGACTTTAATGGTGGTGTCCAATGAACTAGAAATCGCCCGCTTGCCATCAGCAGTGACAGCGACTGCATTTACCGAGTTGCTGTGACCTTTAAGTGTGCGTAGCAATCCCCTGCGAGGGGGAGTTAAACAAGGTGTCAAAGGACGCAACCAAGGTGCTGCTTTCCAGTGCTTTGCTACCTCTTGCATTGCCTGAATTGCCGGAATGTTAAAGTGCAGCAAGCGCCCTAACAATTGCCCTCCCAGTTGCGTCCGATCTCGATCCAAAATATCGGCTGATATCCACAATGCCGATTGAATCAAATTCAGAACTCTCGCTGTTTCTGGGTTGTACTCTGGGTGAGTTACCGCTGAATTGTCAACCAAATTGAAATCATCAATCAGTGCCTGTACTCCAAACTCAGGATGCTGAATCTTTGCCATCAAAAAGTTAAAATCAGTCAGTTTTTGATAATACTTTTCTAAATTCCCTGACTTGACATGATTTGGCAGTAAGCTGCCCAGAAAAGCACGTTGAAAGGAAAGTGGTTTGGCCGCTAACTTGTCAGCAAATTCTTTTGGGTAAGCAGCGGTAGAGATGGGAGTTGCCAGAGGTGAGGAATTCATGTTAGTGCCTCCATCCCTTCGAGTCGCAGGAAATATACGCGGCCGGATTCGTCGCCTGCCACAATTGTGACTCCATCGGTGGCAATAGCACAACAGGCGATCGGTCTTTCACCCGTGAAACTAGCAATGACATTTCCACTCCACAAATCCCAGACTTTGAGGGTATTGTCTCTTGAACCAGAAATCGCCCGCTTGCCATCAGCAGTGACGGCTACTGCTTGTACCGACTTGCTATGACCTTTGAGTTTCTTTCCAGTTGTTAAATCCCAGACTTTGATGGTGTTGTCCAAAGAACCAGAAATTGCCCGCTTCCCATCAGCAGTGACAACAACTGCTTTTACCCAGCTTTTGTGACCTTCGAGAGTAAAGACTTCATCTCCAGTTGTTAAATCCCAGACTTTCAGGGTGTTGTCCGATGAACCAGAAATTGCCCACTTCCCATCAGCAGTGACGGCTACTGCATTTACCCAGTCGCTGTGACCTTTGAGAGTAAACAGTTCCTTTCCAGTTATTAAATCCCAGACTTTCAGGGTGTTGTCATCTGAACCAGAAATTGCCCGCTTCCCATCGGGAGTGATAGCAACTGCATTTACCGAGTCGCTGCGACCTTTAAAAGTAAATTCTTCCTTTCTAGTTGTTAAATCCCAGACTTTCAGAGTGTTGTCATCTGAACCAGAAATTGCCCGCTTCCCATCAGCAGTGATGGCTACTGCATTTACCCAGTTTTTGTGACCTTCGAGAGTAAACGGTTCTTTTTCAGTTGTTAAATCCCAGACTTTCAGGGTATTGTCAAATGAACCAGAAATTGCCCGCTTCCCATCAGCAGTGATGGCTACTGCATTTACCCATTTACTGTGACGTTTTAAAGTAAAGACTTCATCTCCAGTTGTTAAATCCCAGACTTTGAGGGTGTTGTCCGATGAACCAGAAATCGCCCGCTTGCCATCAGCAGTGACGGCTACTGCATTTACCAAGTCGCTATGACCTTTGAGAGTAAACAGTTCTTTTCCAGTTATTAAATCCCAGACTTTCAGGGTATTGTCAAATGAACCAGAAATTACCCGCTTACCATCAGCAGTGATGGCTACTGCATTTACTGAGTTGCTAAGAACTTTGACAGGAAACAGTTCCTTATGTAATGAGTTGCTGTGAACTTTCTTGACTAAGTTGCTGTGAACTTTGAGAGTAAACAGTTCCTTTCCAATTGTTAAATCCCAGACTTTGAGGGTGTTGTCTGTTGAAGCAGAAATTGCCCGTTTGCCGTCGGGGGTGACGGCGACTGCATATACTGAGTAGCTGTGACCTTTGAGAGTAAATTCTTCCTTTCCAGTGATTAAATCCCAGACTTTGAGGGTTTTGTCCCACGAACCAGAAATCACCCGCTTACCATCAGCAGTGACGGCAACTGCATATACTGAGTCGCTATGACCTTTGAGAGTAAACTCTTCATTTCGGGTTCTTAAATCCCAGACTTTGATCGTGTTGTCAAATGAACCAGAAATCGCCCTTTTGCCATCAGCAGTGACGGCTACTGCATTTACCCAGTCGCTGTGACCTTTGAGAGTAAACTCTTCCTTTCGGGTTGTTAAATCCCAGACTTTGATCGTGTTGTCCCACGAACCAGAAATCGCCCTTTTGCCATCAGCAGTGACGGCTACTGCATTTACTGAGTTGTTATGACCTTTGAGAGTAAAAAGTTCCTTTCCAGTGGTTAAATCCCAGACTTTGAGGGTGTTGTCCGATGAACCAGAAATTGCCCGCTTGCCATCAGCATTGACTGCTACTGCATTTACTGAGTTGCTGTGACCTTCGAGGGTGCGTAGTAATCCCCTGCGAGGCGGAGTTAAACAGGGTGTCAAAGGACGCAACCAAGGTGCTGCTTTCCAGTGCTTTGCTACCTCCAGCATTGCCTGAATTTCTGGCATTTCAAAGTAAAGTAAGCGCCCTAACAATTGTTCCGCCAGTTTGGTCTTATCTCGATCCAAAATATCGCCTGACATCCACAGTACCGATTGAATCAAGTTCAAGGATTTCGCTTTTTCTGGGTGACTTAATGCTGAATAGTCAACCAAATTGAAATCAGCAATCAGTGCCCGGACTCCAAATTCAGGATGCTGAATTTTTGCCATCAAAAAGTTAAAATCTGTCAGTCTTTGATAATACTTTTCTAAATTACCTGACTTAACATGATTTGGCAGTAAGCTGCCCAGATAAGCACGTTGAAAGAAAAGTGGTTTCGCCTCGAACTTGTCAGCAAATTCTCCCATATCACGCTATCCCCCGTTCTAAATACTCAGCAATCCGTTGATTTACTTCCTTAAACATCTTCCGCTTTGAATCCATCTCCCGTTTGTATTTCAGAAAGTCAAGGAAACTAGCATGATAGATGGTATAGCAGATTTCTTCGTCTACATTCTGCTTTTTCAAATACTCAACCCACTTATCTAAAACCTTTCCCACACTGCATTCATCCACCTTGGCAATTCCAGCAATCATCTCGCAGGGAATCGGCGTGGCAATCTCTAGCAAAATATACAATACCATCTCCAGCAATTGCCCAGGCTTAGCTTCCATCTCCATCTTTACCCAATGGCTTTGATAATACTCTTGCAGCCCGTCGGGCAATTGCTTTAAATCCAAGTCTTTGTAATAGCCCTTAGCAATTGCGGGCAAAACATAGCGCAAATACATAAAATTGTTTTCGCTTTTGTTTGCCACTTGCTCGACAAAAGTTTGATCGGGAATGCTGCGAGTTTGAATCCATTTTCTTAGTTCATCTTTATACTCACAATCGGTATCGATCACATACTCAATATACTCTTTGATATCCTTCTGATTGAAATGAGCATAGTCGCTGTCTCTTAAATCTAACTCTTTTACCGGAACTCCAGGAGATACGGACAGCCGCCTTTGACCGAGGTTATAGGGTCGCCTCGTCAGCAGGAAATACACGTTATTTGGCAGAGTTGTCGGCAAATGTAAAAGATTTTCTCCCGCTTCTTGTTCGACTTCATCCAGTGCATCAACTGCAATTACCAAGCGTTCGCCCGCCGTGAGTTTCCCCGCCACATTTGCCAGTAAAGTCGGTAAATTGGTGTCTTCTGAATTTGGCAATTGATAGCGATCGATTAATTGTCGGCGAATGCTCTTCAAAAACAATTCTGGTCGGTTGCGGCGTTCGACGAGAATATTGAAATAGCAGGGAGATTTATGTTCCCAGACGTATTTGGCTGCGATCGAGCTTTTGCCCATTCCGGCATCCCCGACGATCGTAAAATAACCGTGAGGATTTGCGGTGATAAATTGCTGAAAAGTATCAAAAACAAATCGGCGGCCGCAAAACGTCCGAATCTTTTCTTCTATTAACGATCTAAATTCTTCAGGGTAGGGATATAAGTCAGAAGCTGGTGATAGTTGATAATACTTCTGTTTTAATTTAGGATGCAGAATCCTCAACTTACCTGCACCTTCGTGGTTGGCAAGTTCAGGAAAACTCGCTGAAAACTTCTTGTAAATCTCTCCCATTCGCTGTTTTACAGTAGCTTCTGATATGCTTAATTCTACTGAAAGCTCTATCTGATTTAGGTGTGCTATTTCAGAAGAGAAGAGTGCTAATAATGTTTCTGTTTGTTCCATCGATAATCCATGTCTCCCAGATTCGACTTTAAGGAATTTTTGCCAATCCATCTAGGTTAACCCCAAATTTAATTTTATTACAACTTACGCACTGTCATGCACTTAAATCATCCTGAGCTTTGCTAAGGATCGGGACGGGACTCAGCATGACAGTAGTTTAATTATACCTTGACTATACTTCGATTATACCAACCTTTAATAGACCTAAGTTTATACCTCTGGTCAACTTCACTCAATTAAATTGATGCCATGATTTTATCAAGACACAAAAACAAGTTTTGATAAACAAGAGAGGTCAGTCAAATGAATTTTAACTTATTCGGCAACTCGCACTCTGACATTGATGAAATTCCGTCAGGTGGGATAGGTATAAAACTTATTGGGAAAATTGCCGATGAGCTAAGTTATACCCGCACTTCTGACGGTCGAAACTGTCTGTTAATTGTCAAATATTTTCAGCCAGTACCACCCCAACCTAGCACTCAAGCTGGTTGTTTCAAGCGGGCGATCGATGTTTTGAACAGCTTTAACTGGCTTCAAGAGCAACGAACTCCTCAATCCGATCGCAGTTCTAACCAACCAATCAAAAAAATTGGCCTTCAGGTAAGTAGTGATATCCGTGCTGTTACTCAAGTTTTAGACTGGGTCGAGGAGTTAGAAAATCTACCAATTCCCCAAGCAGTTTTGCACCAATGCAAACTCGCCCTCGTCGAAGGGTTTACCAATGCTGTTCGCCATGCACACAAAACTCTACCCTCAGAAACCTTAATCCAACTCGCGATCGCAGTTTTTGCCGATCGCCTAGAAATCGAAATTTGGGATTTGGGACAGCCTTTTGACCTGAAAGCGAAGTTAAAAGAAGAATTGCCCGAAAAAAATCTGTTTAGCTGGAACGAGATGGGCTTTACGTTTTACTAAATTCTATTAACAAGAGGAAGAAATATTTTTGTTATGGTTGTTGATACTGCCACCAAGATTCTGGTTGTGGATGATGACCCAGCCATTCGCAATCTGGTTCATCGCTTTTTGAATCAGAAATATCAAGTAGATTCGGCAGCAGATGGCGATCGTGCTTTAGCATTATTTGAGGAATTCAAACCTGTGCTAGTAATTCTCGACTGGAATTTGCCGGATACTACAGGCTATCACCTCTGCCAAGAAATGCAGCGCCGTACTAATGTTTTTGTGGTAATGCTAAGCAGCCGCACAGACGAAGCTGATAAAATTAAAGCCCTGTCCGCTGGTGCTGATGACTATATCTGCAAACCCTTTGGTCTGGCGGAGTTAGCAGTTCGTATAGAAGTTGTGTTGAGACGCATGAAGTCTGTTACTCCATCACGTATTGTATTCGATCAGTTCGCGATCGATCCAGCACGTCGGGAAGTAACACTGAACGACCAAATTATCAAGTTAACAGCCTTGGAATTTGATATTTTGTATTTTTTGGCAAGTCATCCCGGTGAATCTTGGAGTCGCCAACAGCTAATCCAAAAAATCTGGGGTTGGAACTGCGATGACACAGGAGAAGACCAACTGGTTAGCGTACATATTAGTCAGATTCGCAAGAAAATAATTCAAGTTGATGCTACTGGATCGCAGTTGATTAAAACTATTCGGGGTTACGGTTACAGATTCGATCCGCCCGATCGCACGGCAATGGCAATTTGCTAAGGAGGACACGGCAGTGCCGTGTCCTCTGATTTTTTAGCCGCCCCAAACTTTCTTTAAAACATCTTCAGGAGAGATGTCCGCCATTTTGCCAGTAGGAGATTTAATGCCCAAAAATCGATCGCTCTTTGGCAACAATTTCTCTGGATCGGTTGGGCCAAACAACGCAATTGTATAAGTTTGCACCGCCACAGCTAAGTGCATCGGCGCGCTGTCGGTACACAGCATCAAGTTAGCAGCAGCAATTGTCGCAGCCAATTTGCCCACATCATCCGGCGATGTCACTTTTACGTTCGGACACAACTTGATTAGTTCGGTCACAAAACCAGCATCTTCGGGGCCTTTAACAACCACAACTGGCAAATTTGGCTGACGCTGCTGACAATCTTCTATTATTTTCTGCCAATTGCCGATCGGGTAAATTTTGTCAATACCTTTAGACAGAGCTAACTGACTAGAACCGCCGTGAATTAAAATGTAACCACTTTCTTTAATTCCTAACCTCTGCTGTTCCGCTTCCGCCCACTGAATATCCTGTTTTGGTACATTAATTGCTACTGGTGGACAAGCATTTTTAATATCGAATCCTTGCAGCAAATCGTGGTACATTTCGGCGGCATACTGTTCAGTTTTCAGCGGTACAGCATCGGTGAGAAATAATGTATTGTTGCTTCCGACATAGCCAACTCTTTTGGGAATACCTGTCAGCCATAACAAAAGTCCTACACTCCACCGCTGGCCGAGGGACACTACTGCTTCGTATTCGCGATCGCGAATAATGCCCAGTAAATTGGCCCAATCCGCCATTGAGTTGCGGTCTTTGAAGTTGTAAGTTAAGACTTCTTTAACAGACTTGCAGACTCGGTAAGCACCTTTTGCCCTCGGTTCGACGATGACATCAATTTGAGCGTCGGGATAAGACTGCTTGAGGTCATCAAGAGTCGGGAAAAATAAAATTTGGTCGCCAATCCCGCCAGGGACAAGTGCTAGTATTCGCATCATAAACGATCGGGCTATTAGTGTTCGAGGTAGCTCTCTGCGATCGGCTCTCAACTATCAGCTTATAGTATTTCTAGACCTTAAAACCCACTGGCTGACAGCGAAACAACTGATTGAAGAGTACAGGACGCTCTTATTATATATAGGTAGTTGGATTAAAAACGGTTAGTAAATGCACTTATTAATTCCGGCGGCGGGTTCGGGGCGACGGATGGGGAGTCAGCGGAACAAACTGCTGCTGACTTTGCTGGAAAAACCTTTGTTGAGTTGGACTTTGGCGACGGCTGAGGCTTCGGGGCACATTACCTGGATTGGTATCATAGGCCAGCCAGAGGATTTTCCTGATTTTGAGGCCATTCTGGGCGATTTATCTTTGACTAAGCCTGTGAAACTGATTCAAGGTGGCGCAACCAGGCAAGAGTCAGTTTACAACGGTTTGCAGAGTTTGCCGGAGAATGCCGATCGAGTGTTGATACATGATGGCGCCCGATGTTTGGCAACTGCTGAATTGTTCGATCGCGCGGCCGACGCACTTTTGACCTGTCCAGGCTTGATTGTCGCCATCCCGGTCAAGGATACGATTAAGGTGGTGGATGAGCATCGGATTGTGCGAGACACACCGGAAAGGAGCAATTTGTGGGCGGCCCAGACTCCCCAAGGATTTGAAGTGCAATTATTGAAAAAGTGTCACCAAGAAGGGCGAGAAAAGGGTTGGGAAGTTACTGATGATGCGGCTTTGTTTGAAAAATGCGGTTTACCAGTAACAATTGTGGAGGGAGAAGAGACTAATTTGAAGGTGACAACTCCCGTTGATTTAGCACTAGCTGAATTTATTTTGCGGCAGAGAACACTGACAGTTGACAGTTGACAGTTGGCAGTTATTACCAATTACCAATTACCAATTTTACTCGTTCCCAGGCTCTGCCTGGTAACGCATATCCAGAGGCTCTGCCTCGCTTGGCGGCGAAACTAAACCGTATTACATTAAAGTGGACTTTTATTTCTGACTTGCTCATAAAGCTCTTCCATCACTTCAAGAAACGAGTTATTGCGGTGCCAAAAAGCCGGAAAATCGCCTTGTTTTTTCACCGGAATACCAGCAACCAATGGTTTTGCTAGAGGTTCCATTGTTTGAGGCAAACGCTTGGTTCCCTGCCAAAAATCCTGCAACTTCTCAACAGGTTCAGCCGCAACTGTGATAGGTCGAGTGTAATAAGATTCGGCCGGTTGGAGCGAACCTTGTGACAGTTGCAACTCCGCCGAAAGTGCTTGACCCAATGGAGATTTGGCGAGTTCTTTGTGTAAATCTTCTCGTGACAGTCCCCGCAACTCAAAGAGTAGAAATGGATCGCGATCGAGTTCGGCAGCTACTCGATAATAAACTCCGGCAATGTGTTTGCAGGGATTGCCATAATCTGGGCAAGAACACTGGGCATTAAAATCTTTCTCCCCGTGAGGTAGCAGATTTAAGCCCAGGGTTGTAAAAGAATCTTCAATATTACTAGGAATTTCGTTCAGCAGCAGTCTGGAGATCAAACTAGCTCTAGAAGCGATTAATGCGATCGCAGCGGCCCATTTAGCGGCGCTAATCGGCTGAAACTCGATCGTGGTTATGTAACACGGTTCTTTGTAAACCCCAAAATAGGCATTGATCGAACCTCTAACTGTGGCACCGACGATGCCATCTTTAATCTCAAAGAAAGTGATTTTGCCGTTGTTGACGTAAGCCCGACCTCGGCTTAAACGACCGTCATCAGAGATATGCTCCAATGCTTGAATAAATTCTTGACCCCACCAAGTGCGACTAAACTTGCTCATGATATTAAGGTGTTGTACATTTTAATTGTATATTTCGATCGCAAATCAAAAATAGTCAAATTATTTTGATTCGTGTACTATGTGACTGTCAACTGTCAACTGTCTGGTGCGTCGCTACGTGATGGTTGATTGAGGTTTGTGATGGTTGGTGGCGACGCACCCTACAATTATCAACTTACTCCATAATGGCGCTTTGATTTAAAACAATTAATTTCTTAAATGCTTCATTATCCAATTCTGTTAACCACGATTCATCCGCGCCGACAATCGATCCTGCCAGCTTCTTTTTGTCTTCCAGCATTTCATCAATCCGCTCTTCTAAGGTTCCCATAGCTACAAATTTGTGGACGAAAACATTACGCTGTTGACCAATCCGAAAGGCGCGATCCGTTGCTTGATCTTCCACTGCGGGATTCCACCAGCGATCGAAGTGAAATACATGGTTAGCTTTGGTCAACGTAATCCCTACGCCTCCTGCTTTAAGGGATAGCACAAATATTGAAGGCTCTGTTTCGAGGTCTTGAAATTCGACGATCATCTGTTCTCGTTTCTTGCGAGATGTACTACCGGATACATAGTATGTTTTGTAGTGACAGACTTGGCGCAAATACTTTTCTAGAGCTTGACCCAGTTCAGTAAATTGGGTAAAAATTAATAAACTTTCTCCTTCTTCTAATACTTCTTCTACCATTTCGCTCAGACGAGTGAGTTTGTGCGATCGCTCTGGCGTAAATTCACTGCCATCTTGCAAAAACTGCATCGGATGATTGCAGATTTGTTTCAGCTTGGTGAGCGTCGCCAGAATCAATCCTTTGCGCTGGATGCCTTCCAATTCATTGATTTTTGTTTCAACATCTTTGACCACTGCTTGATAGAGAGACGCTTGTTCCTTAGTCAGATTGCAAAACAGCTTTTGTTCAACTTTATCTGGTAAGTCTTTGATGATGGATTGATCCGTCTTAAGCCGACGTAAAATAAACGGCTCTGCTAACTTTTTTAGGGTTGCAGATTGACGGATATCGTTGTTTTTTTGAATCGGCAATTCAAAGTTACGCCGAAATTGGGTTTGATTACCGAGATAGCCGGGATTGAGGAAGTTAAAGATTGACCACAAATCTAACAGACGATTTTCGATCGGCGTTCCGGTCACTGCTAACCGATGGGGTGCATTTAGTTTGAGAATTGCTTTGGTTAAAGCTGCTTTTGGATTTTTAATGTTCTGCGCTTCATCAAGCACGATGCGATGCCACTTGATTTCACCTAATAGCTTGGCATCGAGTCTCGCTAAAGCAAAGGATGTGATCAACAAATCATTTTCGCGACAGGCTTGTTTAAATGCTTTGCTTTCTTTGGCTCGTTGCGTGCCGTGATGGATGGTTGCTTGCAATTGCGGTGCGAATTTCTGAATTTCATGATACCAGTTACCAACTACCGAGGTAGGCGCAATTAGTAAGGTAGGCGGGATATTTTTTATCCCTGCTTTTTGTGCTATTTCTCGTTCCTGAAGCAGTCTAGCAATCACTTGAATTGTTTTGCCCAAACCCATGTCATCGGCAAGGCAACCGTTCAATCCTAGCTGTTCCAGATATTGCAGCCAAGACACTCCGCGCTTTTGATATTCCCGCAGATTACCCTGCAAATGTTGAGGATTGTCGATCGCCTGAAGTTGACTTTTATCACCCAATTTGTTCAGCATTTCGGCTAAACTACTGTTACGATCGACCTCTAACTCCAAATCTTCATTATCTTCCGTCGTCAGCTTCAGAAAATCCAACAGGCTCAATTCTGGATTGTCTTGCTGATGAGTTTTCCAGAATTCCAGCATTTGCCGCATCTTATCGCGATCGAGTTCCAGCCATTGCCCTCGGAATTGCACCAGCGGGGTTTTGGCACTCACCAATTGGTTCCATTCCTGTTCCTCAACTGGTTCACCCCCGATCGCCAAATCGTACTCATACTCTACCAGTCGATCGAACGAAAAGTATTGCTTGCTTTTATCTTCGCCTGATGTTAGGGATTTGCTCTTAGCTTTCAGCCGAACTTTTGCCCGCTGTCTGCCTTGGGGAGTGTACCAGGCGGGCACAATCACCTTGTAGCCTGCGTTTTCCAACACCCAAGCAGACTCTTTGAGAAACCCAAATGCCGACTCCAGATCCAGCCCAATGCCGATCGGCTGGTCAGTTTCCAGTCCCTCCCACAGGGTAGGATAAATCCGAGCCGCGTAGCCCAAATTCATCAGCAACTGTTGCTCAAATCCTTGTCCCATCTGGTTCTGGACTTGTTTTTGCTCAGACGATCGCATCCGCCAGTAGTCTTGTAGTGATAAACGCAGCGACGGATCTGCCTTGGGCGCAACCTGAAACTGAAGTTCCCAAGCAGCATCTGACTCGGCTGGATCTTGTAACTTAAAGTAGAGATGGAACGATTGCTCTGATTGAGTGCGATCGATGCGATTGCGCCATATTTGCCATTGATTCAACTGTTCCAGGCTAGTTTTTACAACTTTACCACTACGGTGCAAACAGTTGTAAATGAAAGAATCAGCAATGTTCTTTTCAAAGAGTTGAGTAGTTGGCAGATGAGTCATAATATTCACCAGCAAACACTCAGAAAAGTGGCGCAGCAGAGTCGTGCGATCGTAAAATTCTGGAGTTTCCCGTGGCTTATTCGCCCCCGCCACACAAACTAACGGCATATATTCTACATATTGCTGAATAGTTGTTTCGTACTCTTCCCCAATGAACTCCCAGCCCGGATATATTTCAATAGTATTAGTGGATGATTTAGCAGATGATTTTGCCTCAGCGGCCGCGATGATTGCTTTGGCTTTAGCCGCCCGTTGAGTTTTAGTTTCAGTTGTGGTTTTGGCTTGTTTTTCCTTAGTTTTCGTTGAAAAAACGACAGTCTCCTCGGCTGACTTCGCAGACTTATCTTTGGCTTCCGAAGCTTTCGGAGGAACTAATTCACGATAGGTTAGGGATGGAATATACTGATCTTTGAAAATGATCCCTTTGAGCGCCTGAGTATAGTGAAACCAAAACAGCAAATCGGCTCCAAGTTGAATCTCTGCTAGGTTGTGTAGCGCCATAAAATGCAGGTCATCGATCAGGCTGACAACGTTATTCACAAAACCGCCTGTTTTGTCTGAAGTGACAGTCCGGTAGCAATCAATCTGCCAATATTGAAACTCAAATGATTCGGGTAATTCTTCTTCCAGATAGCGAGATAGCTCCAGGGAAGGTAAGGGTTGATTGTCAACGGTTGGTAACAGAAAATACTGGGGCGAAATCAAGTCCTCGATCTGGCGAGGGAGTGGTGGTTTAATTCCTAGCTCTGTGCTCAACAGCGTAGCCAAATCGGCCGCAGGGATTTGTCGGGGATGACGCTGGGTAGGTTTACGAAACTGCTGTTGTTCCGTTGTTTCAACCCATATATAAAATGCTCCCTGCTGGATAAATTCTTCTCCTGATTGAGGAATCCAAGTTCCGTGAAGGATTTTCATGACAATAACTCACTGAAATGGCTGCACCTGCTTTTGAGCTTATCAGAAGTTTTGACAGGTGCGATCGAAATAACAGAAGATCTGCAACGTCTTGGCTAGACATTGTGTAAACAGGTGGGTCGTCTTCATCTGTTTACGGGATAGAATTAAGAGGAAACATAGCATAAAAGACTAGGAGTCAACCCTATGTAAGCCATCCTGTTGAGCAGCGAAGAAGTTGCAAAACGTGCGTACCGAATCTACGAGGGCGGAATTCGTCAACAGGTCGAGACCGAGCAAAATATTGGCAAAATGGTCATCATCAATGTTGAGACAGGTGACTGTGAGGTCGATGAGACAGGGCTGCAAGCAGCTAGGAGCCTTCAAGCGAAGTCTCCCCATGCAAGACTTTTTGGCATGCGCCTCGGCTATAATGTGGCGGTTTCTTTAAGGAGAATATCGCTGATGAACATTTCACCATTTCTCAATAAAAAGCTCGCTCGACGTTTTAAAGGATACGACTTTGATGGCAATGGCTACGTTGAGAAAACAGATTTCGAGCAGGCCGTTGCCAAGATGTGCGAGGCATTTGGTCATGGTCCTGATTCCGCAGCGCGACAGCGGTTATATGACCTCACCATGCAACTTTGGCAGCGTCTTGTCACCACTGCCGATGCCAATGCAGATGGTCGTATCAGCGAAGCCGAATACAAGAATGCATTTGCCAACAGTATGCTTGTAACCCCTGAAAACTTTGAGCAAGGCTATCGGCCGTTTTGCGAGGCGGTTATGGACATCGTCGATGGCGATGGCGATGGTCGTCAAAGTCTAGAGGAATATGAACTTTGGATGCATACGTTGATCGACGTGCCAAAGGCCGATACGGGTGTGGCTTTCCGCCTGATCGATAAGGATGGCAGCGGCTATATCACCACCGATGAAATGGTGGAGGCTATCCGCGAATACTACTTCAACGAAGACCCGCAATCGATTGGAAGCTTGTTGCTTGGTCCGCTTGATTCCTAACCGGCACAAGATAGACTAGTACACAGCGACAGAAGTAAAGTAAAGGTTTCGTAGGTCACGACTCCGGCGTGACCTACGCTAAACCCGCCAATATGATTGTCATCTCACACCAGATGGTAGCTTGATAGTTGAACTGACTGAGTTATCTTAGATTGTCGTATGGCGTAATAAGTTGCCGCATAACAAGCGCAATGCACCGGAACTTTGGAGCATAATGTTGCTTAGCTAGGCTTGTCTGAGTCCGGCGATCGCGAACGTTATCTCGCAAACACTGCCTGACGAGAGGAGATGATTCGGAAGCTCGATCGAGAGCTTGACAAATCAGAAAATTGATAGAATCAATAGATACGCTGCGATCGCGCACCCATGCACCAAGCTAGTAGATCCAAAGTGAACACCATTCTTAACCTCTCCCATAGCCGTCCCCTGAACCAATTTCAACCGGAAGCTCCTGAGTTGCTTCATCAGTTTGAAACAGATAAAACACCAATCGTAATCACCATTAATGGTAAAGCGGTTGCTGTGCTTCAGGATGCGGACAGTTATGAAAAACTACTGGCTCGGTTAGAACTTCTTGAAACTCTTGCAGGTATTCGTCAAAGCTTAGGGGAATTCGATCCAGGCGAAGGGGTTTCTATTCATCAAGCTTTTGAAGAGCTTAAAAAAAAATCTTACCTACCGAGTTGAGATATCTCCTACTGCTATTCATGACATAGAAAATATATTTTTTGTGTAGTGGCTGTAATTGCTGCTATTTATCGTTAGCTAAAGCCAAATACTTGCTTAATCGCCCCATCAACCCTAGCCAAATCCTCCCCACTCAACTCTCCACGCACCCTTAGCAGCCGTTGCCGATGGTCGATCGGACGAGTCTGTAAACAATCCGCGATCGATCTTTTCGCCAGTCCATTGATCGCCGACGGCTCTAGATCGATATTCGTCGAGATGCGCGCCTTTTTCTCATTCCATTCCGTAATCGGCACAACCTGAATCACAGGCACACGCGCATTGTAAACATCATTTGTCACAATGATACAAGGTCGAACCTTCCCCGTTTCAGAGCCTCTCGTCGGTTCCAGATAGACATCAATAATCTGCCTGCGTCGCAAACTATTCATTCCGGCCAACCCGCGATCGTGCTATCCGTCAAAGCCTGCAAATCCGCATCTTCTGCATAAACCTCCGCATATAAATCCGCCGACATCTCCAACGAATCTAACTCCTGCTGCAACTTCGCCAGCGCCACCCGAATCAATTCATCCTGATTCTGAAAACCATAATGCCGCGATCGTTGTACAAATGCCCACAATGACTCATCCAAACTAAACTGCGCTTGCACCATGAAAACACCTCTCCCAAACGCGATATTCCCTAGTGTAGCACCCCTGCACAATCCACTCGTTGCCATCTCTGAGAAGTTCCGCACTGAGTGCGTGAAATTTCTGTCAATTTTGACGATCGGTCAACAAATCAATTTAACCGAACAACTTTAAAAAGGCTTGCTAAAAAAATATTTGTGTCAGACTAAAATAGAAAATAGAAATCAACTCCATTACCCATTACCTAAAAAAATGATCGCCGCGAAAAAAAACTTTCCCCAACTTACCCCAGCAGAATACTTCACCTGGGAAGAAAAGCAGCTAGAAAAACACGAATATATCGATGGTCAAGTCTACGCCATGAGTGGTGGCAGCGTCAATCACGGTCGCATTGCCATTAGACTTACTGCTATGTTGGATCATCATTTAGAAAATCGCAGTTGCATAACGGGTAATTCTGATATCAAGATTAACATCGTTGAAACCAGTAACTACACCTATCCCGATGCCAGCGTCACCTGCGACGATCGCGATAAAAACACTCCCAATTATTTTACCTACCCGTGCTTAATCGTTGAAGTTCTCTCTCCCAGCACTGAAGCCTACGATCGCGGTGGCAAATTTAGAATGTACCGCAACAACCCTGTTTTACAAGATTATTTATTAGTTAGTTCCACCAGTATCGAAATGGATTTGTATCATAAAAATGATGCTGGTGAATGGATCATCATTAACTACAAAGAAGGTGATACCATAGAACTAAAAAGCATCAATCTCAGTTTTGCGATCGAGCAAGTCTATCGCGGCCTCGACCTTACACCAGAACCTGAATAAACTATCTGAATCGACTAAATTATTTGAACACACCCTTCCACTCCGCTCAGGGTACTGCTATTACTTGTTATTACTCGTTCCCAGGCTCTGCCTGGTAACACAGATCCGGAGGCTCTGCCTCCATTTTGCCGCTAGCGAGGCAGAGCCTTTAGATATGGGTTCCTAGGCTCTGCGTAGGAACCAGTGAAAATAGCAAATAACCAATAACCAATAACAAATAACTAATTAACCAGTCAAGAAGGGTTGATCGGAAACTCGCCCCCACTCTCAACCTCTGTCGCACTTGTAACTAAATCCAAAAACGCAAACACGGCCGGAATTAACAACCCATCTCTCAAAATAGCAACTGCAATTATCCTCTCAAAATCTGCTGGCAAACTACAAACTTTTACCTTCCCAGGTATCGGTTCCGCTGCCAAACGTGGCAAAATTGCTGTACCCAAACCTTGTAGAACCATACTCACAATAGTCGAATCTTCGCTGAGTTCGTAAGCAATATTTAAAGGAAACTCCGAAGTTGCTAAATACTTGCGAAGTGGTATCGAACAAGCCGTTTCTGGTGGCTGCAAAATCAGTGGATAAGCTGCTAATTCTTCCCAAGTAATCTTAGCATTTAGTAATTTGGCAGTTGGCGGCAGCAACACAACATATTTATCCCGTAAAATTTCCCTAGTTTCAAATTCATCCGAGATGGGAAGAGAAACAAAGCCGATGTCCGCTTTGCCCGATCGCAAAGCTTCTTCCACGGCTTGGGTATAATAGACTTCGGTGATGCTGACGGCAATCTTGGGAAAGCGATCGCGAAATTGGGCTATAATACCCGGTAGGATATGAGTTGCGACACTCCGAAAAGTAACTATCCGTACCTGGCCTCCCTGCAAACCTTTTTCTAAATCTGCTTCTTTCACCATCATTTCCAAGGCGCGGGCTATTTGATGTCCGTGAATCAACACCCTTTCCCCCACCGGCGTTAGTTGAGCTCCGTGTCGCCCGCGATGGAACAGTTGCACTCCCAATTCTGTTTCTAAACAGGCGATGGCGTGGCTGACTGCTGACTGCGACAATTCCAATTGCAAAGCCGCCCCACTAAAGTTTTGACACTCTGCTACTGCTATCAAAGCCTGAATTTGAGAGAGTTTCATCCGCCGCGTATTGATTTCGTTCATGACTTTTTCGCCTGGAATGTCAATCTATCGATTTTATTCATGCAAGCTATGCAAGGAATGCTTTGATTGTTATTTTGTCAAGAGTTAAGGTTAATTTATCAGATAACAGATTCATTCTCACAGGATTTACATATCAATATTTTGCGGTAATTATGAGCAAATTATTGAAAAACTTAGCGTGCATTTTCTGTTGATTTTAACACGATTGAGGTGTTGATTATGTCTACTTTTCAAAAGTTGCAGATGTCCAAAATATTGAGATTCGTCGGGATTGGCGATCGAGCTTTATTCACAAAAAAACAGCAAGGGCAATCCATGTTTTCGGCGATGAATCAAGTGTGGCAGTTTTTCCTATCTGCGGCTGCTGGCGAGAACCAACTGAGAATTTGGCAGACATCAGACAACGATGGTAACACTTGGTGGCACGGTTGCGATCGATCGACTGGTTGCTCTACCTGTGTCGCAACTGATGATGAAATGCGCTCTTGGATCGATCGGCGTTATTGCCAATAGTCGATTGTTGGTGGTGGTCTGGAGATGAAGTGAAATACAGTCCTCGATTCCCAATTCCCAAGTAGGAGATGCTATGCTTCAAACGTATTCTGAGTTATCCGCGCTCGTTAGCGGATCCCTCGAAGAGGATCGCATTATTCTGATGAAAAACGAGGTCTACAGGTTGCCTCAAACTCATCGAGAAATTCAAGTATTGTCAGGAATTGCTTGGATCACACTTGACAAACAGGACATCATCTTGCACAGCCCTGAAAAATCATCGCTTCCACTAAGCAAAAACTTTGCTGTCATCTCCGCTCTCAACAATATGCCGCTGGTTGTGGCAGTCTGGCAAGACAAAAGCCAACCCAGAACCTAGCGACTGAGAAAAAATTCGGCAGGAACACCCCAAAGAGCTCTATCTTAATAGTAATAACTTGGCTATTGGAGGACTCGATCGGTGCACTGCCGCTCTTACCACTTCAGCTATCTGGCAGCTATAAGTATTGTCTTATCGCCCGTACTCAGTTTGCTGGCAATTTCAGACGCTCGGGCTTATGCCCCAATTATCAATGCGAGGCGCGCCCGAGCGATCGAGCTCGCCCAAGCAACAAACCCCAAAACGCAAGCAGACCAACTCTTTGAAACAGGAGTAAAACAGCACCGCGAGGGTTTGTTTCGAGAAGCAATCCAGACTTTTGAACAAGCTTTGGCAGTTCGTAAGCAACTAGGCGACAAACCCGGAATCGGAGAAACTCTCAACAATATCGGGGAAGTTTACACCGAAATGGGTTCGCAGCCCAAAGCTTTGGAAGTTTTGCGACAAGCTTTAGTCATTCACCGAGAAATCGGCGAAGGGCCTCGCATCGCACGCACTCTCAATCTCATCGGTTTTGTCAACCGGATTGCGGATCAGTTTGATGAAGCGATGAAACTGCATCAAGAAGCTTTGGAACTTGCCAAAACTGCCAACGACCAAATTGAAATAGCACAATCATTTCACAACATTGCGGCGGTGTATGCAGAACAGGTAAATTACGCCAAGGCGATCGAATTTTACCAGCAAGCGCGGACAATTCGGACGACGAGCGGCGAGCGGCGAGATTTAGGGCGTACTCTTAATAATATGGGTGGCGTGTATTACAACATCGGCGACTTTAACAGAGCGATGGAATTTTACCACCAAGCTTTAGCAATTCGCCGGGAAATTGGAGACAGGGCTGGCGTTGGCCGCCTCCTCAACAACATGGCACTTACCTCTCGAAAATTAGGCAAAGATACTCAAGCACTGATTTATTTTCAGCAAGCGATACCGATGTTAGAAGCAATCGGCGACAAGACAAGTATCGGACGCTTGCTAAACAATATGGGCGCGATTTATGAAAGTCTTGGTCAGTCTGCCAAAGCTCTCGAATCCTACGAGCGAGCTATGAAAATTGCCCGTGAAGGTGGTGACAAAGCGGGAGAAACTACGGCGACGGAGGGTATTAAGCGATTGTCTTCCGGTGGGCTTGTGCCGCAATAATGGCTGTTAGTCGATCGGCTTGAAGGAAGTCAAACTAAATATTCAATGAGAGACTAAGCATATTATGCCTGTTTTCAGAAAAGATGTAGATTTTTTCTTTGACCAATTTATCAAGGTTAGTACGGAAGGCGATCCAGTAGCTAGTGTCTGGGCAGTTGGAAGCCATAAGGGAAATTCAATTATGACTGTTATCGAAAAAACAATCGATGACCTTACTTTGCATGACATTGCTGACAAACCAGCCTTTGTTACACTCGACGATCTGATGAAATTTTCTCCTTATTGGAAATACGATACAAAAGCGCTCAATCGAGCAGGAAGGCTGGCACAATCTCGCGATTAACCTTCTTGAATATGTGACCATTGGTGTTTGCAATAACTGTAGCAATCGATACTATTCAGCCAATATTCTTGATGCCGTTGCAACGGGAGCGAGATTGTTTGAAAGAACCGAACAAATCCCGGTAACTCATTTAGAATCAGCATAATCAGCGGCACTTCTTTTCCGCAAAGTTATTTAAACGCCCCCTTTCCCCTTTTCCACCTTTGCACTGTGCAGGGCAAAAATCGGAGTCAGAGTCGATTTACCCTTGAGAGAAACGGCTCCCAAGGCTTCGCAAATGAACTGTGGCGCGATCGACTCAAACACCCTTTCAGCAATCAAAATTTCGTTTTCCCCCGCTTTGCTCATCAACCTAGCCGCCGTATTCACCGTATCCCCGAGAATATTAAACTCCCTGCGCCCTCGCGGTTCCCCAACCTCAGCAGCAAACACTGGCCCGAGGGATAGCCCAATTTGACAGCTTACTTTCACCTCTTTACCCCCGATAATTATCGGAGGCAAAGCTGCAATCAGATCTCGGATTGCAATCGCCGCACTAGCCGCGCGGCTGGCGTCATCCGTGTGAGCGTCGGGCACGCCAAAATAAATCAGCATATCCGAACCGTCCAAGTGCGCCGTTACTTTTTGCAACACGCCGCCTTTAGCTGACACTACAGCATCGATCGACGCAAACACCCGGGAATAACCCACTACCAAATTGACTTCTTCCTCCCGCGATGCTTTGTCCACAGACTCTGGCAAACTAATCAAATTGACAAAGATCACCGTCGGTTCGGGAAAATCGGGCGGGATTTTCCGCCGATCAGCATTTTCAACCAGCAGTCTCAGAATCGCTTTGGGAATATAACTAGCAAGGGGTTCAAGCCGCTTCACCGCTTCGGAGATTTCTCTTACCAAACCGGAAACGCTGCGATCGAGCAATACCGAACTCGGCATCCGCCGCCTAGTCAGAGTAATGTCATACTCTCCGAGTCGATCGTCCGTGAAATCGTCCGCCACCAACAAATAACCCGGTTTCCCCGGTTCAAAGCGAAATTGCCCTCCCAAAGACGAACTAGCAGTTTCCGTCAAACACACCCGCCCCACAGTCCCAGAACCCTCAGCCTGCTTGGCTTGCTGGACTGAATGGCCCAGCAATACGTGAGCCATCCGCAGTGGCGTACCGATATCAGCACTAATGTAGCGGCCGCAGTGGATGCCCACCCGCATCCTCAAAGACAAAACACCTCTGGCCGTTTCAATATTGGCAAATTCAGCCATCGCCCGCTGCATCCGCAAACCCGCCCGCACCGCCCTTGCTGTATCCTCTTGGTGAGTTCCTGACAGAAACTGCACCAGCATCGCATCTCCGGTAAACTCCAGCAAATCCCCGCCCGATTTGCTGACAATTTCAATCATTGAGGCAAAATAGTCGTTAATCACGTCCAGCAGCGTTTCAGCTCCCTTCCGCCCCTGGGCCGCGTTCGCTTCCAACAGCGACGTAAACCCTGCCAAATCCGTGAACAGCAAAGTGCCTGTTTGCCACTTGTAGCGCACCTCACCGGGGTTGGGCGGAGATTCCGACACCGGCCTGGGCACGTAGTCGTGGAGGATGTAGCGGAGAGTCCGCAGGTGCTCGAAAACCCCCATTAGCGTTGCGGGGGAAGGATCTACCCACGCAGCAGCGTACAACTGGGCCGAAAGGAGCGCTCGCAGTCGCAGTTCGATCGCAGCTAAGGGAGGATTGTAGGTTAATGTATTAATTTCCACCTAAGTCTATTCTTAAAAAATAAGGTCTGTTCGATCGATAAGAGAGCCAACACCAATAGCTAGACCTATACCATTATCATAAGTTTCCAGTGACCAGATACCAGCCTAACCCAGAACCCAGGATAGAAATTTCTGCTCGTCATAGCCTGCTAGCTCCCAATTTGATCCGAGCTGCTCGATCGGCATATAGTATGTATCTGAAAGTGCATTCCGAGCAGATGCAGCGTCCGGCGGGTGTAGTTGTTAGTCTAGGAAGCGATCGAGGTCAGCTAATTTTTGCTTCGCAGCCCGTTTTGTTGCCCGGTGAACGTTTTGTTACTTTTGACGAAATTGAATCTCAAATGTATTAGTCAGCAGTCATTAGTTATTAGTCATTAGTTATTAGTTATTAGTTATTTATTGGTTGTTGGTTATTGGTTATTTGTTATTGGTTGGTTCTAATAACCAATGCCCAATGCCCCAGGCCCAATGCCCCAGGCCCAATGCCCCATTCCCAATTAAATTAATGGAAATAATTTTTAATTCTATTGTTTATGTCATTGTATTTACTTTCGGCTCAGCTATTGGCAGCTTTCTAAATGTGGTAGTCTATCGGTTGCCTGCGGGTTTGTCGGTGATACATCCTCCTTCTCGCTGTCCTAAATGTTTACATCAACTCAGAGCTTACGAAAATATACCCGTGTTCGGCTGGCTGTGGCTGCGGGGACGCTGCAATCACTGCCACAGTAGGATTTCGGCCCGCTATCCACTGGTGGAAGCAGCTACGGGTTTGCTGTTTTTACTGATCTTCTGGCAGTTTGGGCTGACAGTGCAAACTCTGGGTTTGTGGGCTTTTTTTAGCTGGCTGTTGGCTTTGTCTTTGATTGATTGCGATACAATGACTTTGCCGAATTCTTTAACTCGATCGGGCTTGGTAGTCGGATTGGTTTTTCAAGTGGCTAAAGGTTGGTGGCCGACTTTTAGCCCGATCGACTCTGTGAACAATTTGGTACTGGGCGGTATCCTGGGAGCAGTTGTCGGATTGTGGCTGTTTGATATCATTGGTTTCGCAGGCTCGATCGCCTTTGGGCAGAATGCGATGGGGGCCGGAGACACCAAATTGGCTGCCTTGATGGGGGCTTGGCTGGGGTGGAAATACTTGCTGATAGCGGGATTTATCGCCTGTCTAGCCGGGGCTTTTGCTGGTGGCGGGGCGATCGCGATCGGATTGCTCGATCGGCGTCAACCTATGCCCTTTGGCCCGTTTCTGGCGATCGGTGCAGCAATTACAGCTCTATGGGGCGAAGCGATCTTATCTACTTACTTGCAGTTGTTTTTCCCGAATTTTAGTTTCTGATCGGGATTTTTCCCTGGCGATCGAACATAACATTGTCTCAAAAATTGGTAAAATTATTCCGTGTCTTGGATTACACTTACAACTACTAGCTTTCGTTGGGAAGCCGAATTGATGCAGCAAATCCTCGCTGCTCATCAAATCCCAGCTCGCATCGTTGACTTGGGCGTAGCATCTTATTTAGGAGCCGGCAGTGCTACAGCCCTGCAAGTTCTTCCAGAACACCAGCCAACAGCATCGCTCCTCATCAGTCCCATTGAAGAGGACAATAGTCAGTAGTTATTGGTTATTAGTTATTAGTTATTGGTTATTAGTTATTATCACCAACAAGTAACAAGTAACAAGTAACAAGTAACAAGTAATAAGTAATAAATTCCCAATTCCCAATTCCCAATTCCCAATTCCCAATTCCCAATTCCCAATTCCCAATTCCCAAATTTTAATGTCTCTATTTGATTGGTTTGCAAATCGACGAAAGTCAGTACCGAACTCCCAAGAACGACCGGAACGAGAAATTGCCGACGGACTTTGGCATAAATGCGAAGCTTGCGATGCCCTGAGTTATACAAAAGACCTGCGAGCAAATCAAATGGTTTGCTTGGAATGCGGGCATCATATCAGAGTTTACAGCGACGATCGCATCGAGCAATTGATCGATCCCAAAACCTGGGTGCCCATTAACGAAGGACTGCACGCCACCGATCCCCTAAAATTTCGCGATCGCAAGAAATATAGCGATCGACTCCGCGAAACCCAAGAAAAAACCGGCCACTTAGACGCGGTAGAAACAGGCATCGGCAAACTCGAAAATTTGCCCGTCGCCCTCGGAGTCATGGAATTTCAGTTCATCGGCGGCAGCATGGGCTCAGTTGTCGGAGAAAAGCTGACCCGCCTCATCGAACACGCCACGCGGGAACGCTTACCCGTGATCATTGTCTGCGCTTCGGGTGGTGCGAGAATGCAGGAAGGAATGCTCAGCTTGATGCAAATGGCTAAAATTTCCGGGGCTCTAGAACGTCACCGGGAAGCGAGACTGCTTTATATCCCGATTTTGACCCACCCGACCACCGGCGGCGTTACCGCCAGTTTTGCCATGCTGGGAGACATTATAATTGCAGAGCCAAAAGCGACTGTTGCCTTTACGGGCGGCCGAGTAATCGAGCAAACTCTGCGGGAAAAGCTGCCGGAAAATTATCAAACTTCCGAATACTCCTTCGCCCACGGTTTTATAGACTTGATCGTACCCCGGACTCAACTCAAGAAAACTCTGGCTGGGCTGATCAGCCTTCACCAGCCACAGCCGTTCTTTGCCGACTCGGAATTCCCAGCCTTGGATGCCAGCGACAGCCACGCTGTACCCGCGCCGGCTCACGCTTTCAAGCTTTCTCCCTAAGCAGCAGCGCCTCCTAATTGTCTGTTGCTGAGTCCGCCAGAGACCAAAATTTCAGACCAATTGCCAAAAAAAAGCCGGTTTCTCGGAAAAATATGGAGTTTGGTAGCGAGAAATTTACGCAGACACCGGGTTTTGAACCCCGCACGCCCAAGTCCTATTGATAATAACGACGCAGCAATGGGATGATATTGATCGGAAGTTGATTGGCCCATTCAGTTTGGCTGGGCAAAAATGCCTAGTGGCAGTTAGCGGTTAGCTCTGACAAACAAAATTTCAGAACAAACTAACAGAAAAAGCTGACAGCGCTTTGTGAAATTGTCCGGCTTTCAATTAATAGCCCTCAACTCAATTTTGACCAGTCAGCGACCTAAAAATTATGGGTTTTGCAGACCTGTCCATTGCAGAAATAGCAGAGGACTTCAATGTCCCTGTTGAAGATGTGCTCCGCTTGTGCGATGAGTTGGAAATTGCCTACAAGCACCCTCAAACCCGTTTGGCTTTGGAGGATGTTAAGGCAATTATGTCCGCTCTCGAAAAAAGGCGCGATTCAAAGCTTCTTGCAGATTAGATCGATCGCCAAATTCCTCTACCTTCAAAGGTATGGCTGCACAAACTTTCGCCAGTTGTCGCAGCAGGAGGGAATTTTGAACAAAAATCTATTTGCCAGCTACGATTTCTTAGCGTTCAATAATTTGCCGGATTTTTTTAAGGAGAACCATGCTTAAAAGATATTTCATTGCTCTCACCGCTGTATTCTTGACATTTCAGTTATTTGTCAGCAGTGCGATGGCTGTCGAATTGAGTCCTGAACTGCGGACTGTGACTTTAAATGACCAGGGCGCTCCGGTGGTGCTGAGCCTCAAAGAAGTTCAGCAAGGCAAACGCTTGTTTAACTCGGCTTGCGCTCAATGTCACGGTGCGGGCATGACAAAAACTGACCCGAACGTCAATCTGAGCCCGGAAACTCTGGCTTTGGCAAACCCGCCCCGCAATAATATCGAGTCGCTGGTGGATTACATGAAAAATCCTACGACTTACGACGGGTTTGAGGAAATTTCGGAAGTGCATCCGAGCATGAAGAGTGCGGATATTTTCGCTGAGATGAGAAATCTCTCGAATGACGATTTGTACGCGATTGCCGGTCACATTCTATTGCAGCCCAAAATTGTCGGCCGGCAGTGGGCTGGTGGCAAAGGCGCTCGCTAATCGATTTTAGATTTTAGATTTTGGATTTTGGATTGGGAGATGGCTGGAGTTTGGCAAGCATTGCTGGCTGGTCGTTTTTCGCTCTAAAATCTGAAATCTAAAATTTATCTCTTGCTCAATTAATATCGCAAAAGGTTGTCCCTCATGCTGCGTCGTGGTGTTTTTGTTTCCTTTTTGTTGGGAATTTTAATTATTTTGCCGCTGGTACTGCTGGCACCTCAACCTGTCTTGGCTGCTGCCGATTCTTATGTGACTCGCTATTTAAAAGTCAGCGAACCTGTAGCAGTGGAATTGGACGGCGAGGGACACACTCGGTTATTTTCCGCTGAGGATTTTTCCGCCGGCAAGCGGTTGTTTGAGCAAAACTGCCTCAACTGTCATGTCGGGGGAGCGACTTTGCCTGATCCGACTATATCTTTGTCTTTGACTGCTCTGAAGGGGGCAACGCCTCCCCGCAACGACATCAACAGTTTGGTGGCGTATCTGAGAGAACCGATGACTTATGATGGTAGTGAGGAAACTTTTTGGTGCCGCCAAGTGCCGGAAAGCTGGATGCGTCAGGGTGAGATTGAAAATTTGGCTGCTTTTGTGATTCGGGCGGCGAAGATTGCTCCGGGCTGGGGCGTGGATAATTTTGAGAGTTGAATTGCCTCTGCCACAAAGTGATAAATTATTCGCAAAATCGCGATCGCTGCTACGTGTTTGCGCCTGACTAAACAGGTAAAATAACTAAAGAACCACCGTGAACGGTGTCCATTAGAGGAGAACTATGTTGAAAAGAGTCTTATCGATCGCCCTGTTAGCGTTCGCAATTTTTACTGTCGGCTTCGGCAGCCCTGCTATGGCTGGAGATGCTGCTAAAGGAGCGAAACTCTTTAGCGCTAACTGTTCTGCTTGTCACATCGGTGGCGGCAACGTCGTTATGGCGATGAAAACCTTGAAATCTGCTGCTCTTGAAAAGTACGGCATGAATTCTCTGGAAGCTATTACCACTCAGGTAACGAAGGGCAAAAATGCGATGCCTGCTTTCGGGACTCGTTTGAAGCCCGAACAAATCGAGGATGTAGCAACCTACGTACTTGAACAATCTGCGAAAGACTGGAAGGGCTAAACTGCCTCTTTGAAGTCGGAAAAGCTGGGCTTGATTTAGTTTAAAACTTGTCTTCCCGATCGCACCCTCTCTCACCCTTTGGCGAATAAATCTCGGTTTGCAGTGATCTTAACCTATTTGGGAAAGCGTGCCAGAAATCAGATTTTTATTTGCTTGCAGGGCGAGGGAGGGACATTTTATAGCAGAAGGAAGAAGGAAGAAGGAAGAAACTGACTTTGTATAAAATGTCAAGCACTTTACATTAAGATTTATTCTGGCTGCGCTTCATACATTAAAAGTCTGTGCTAGGATATAACCTCTTTACTAGCAAAGCCTTGAAATCAAAATTAAAATCGATCGGGGTTCTGGAATCTACACCTGCCATGAACGTAAAAACATCAGCAAAAGTTAAAACTCAAGTTAAGACTCTCGGAGACGCGGCCTCTGGGGCGATCGAGAAATATTTCCGCAAAACGATAGCACACGAAACTGAAGTTCTCAAAGACAAAGATGCGGAAGAACTTCACCAAATGCGCGTGGGATTGAGACGTTTGCGATCGGCTGTGACTGGTTTCGATGCGGTTTTAGATTTGCCAAAAGACGCTTCTGAAGTCAAAATTGGTAAGGTGGGACGGATTCTGGGAACGCTCAGGGATTTGGATGTGATGCTCGAAAGTCTCCAAAACCGCTATTATCCGAATGTGCCGACGGATGAACAGGAAGTTTTGGATCGAGCTTTGTTAACTTTGCTCAAACAGCGACGCCGCGCTTTGAAAGGGGTGAGGGCGATTTTAGAGCACAAAACCTACGAATTGCTGAAAAAGTCGATCGAGAATTGGTTGGAAAAACCGCAGTTTAGGGCGATCGAACATTTGCCAACTGCTGAGGTTTTACCAGATTTACTGTTACCTCAAGTCAGCGAGTTTTTCCTGCATCCGGCTTGGCTGCTGGGTACGGAATATGAGGATGGCAAAGTTAAAGTTTGTGATGATTTGAATGCTGAGGCTGTGGAACAAAAGTTGGCCGCAGAGGGAACAATTCTGCACGATTTGCGTAAGCAAGCTAAGCGGGTTCGCTATTTGATGAATCTGTTTGGCGATTTTTACGGCCCGACTTATGAAGCTTATATCGAAGATGTGACAACTGTTCAGGAATGTTTGGGGGATATTCAAGACAGTGAAGTTTTAGGCGAGTTTCTGACAGATTTTGTCGAGCACGATCTGAAAAAAGAGTTGCCAAAACTGGCTGGTTTGTTGGCAGAAAGTCGCTATGCAGCTTGGGGAAAATGGCAGGTTTTGCAGCGTAAGTATTTGAATTCGGAAACTCGTCAAGGTTTGCGCGAGGCTTTAATTCATCCTGCGGTTGAAGATGCTGCTAAGGTGAAATCGTCGCAGCAATCTTAATACCCAGAACCCCGACTTGTTTGAGAAGTCGGGGTTCTCAAGGGCGATCGCTTTTTCTAGTCAATATTCCGAAAGCTTTAATTAGGAAAATAACGATTAATAAAATCTGTTGGAGTCAGAATCGCTATGTGTTCAACTTCGCCGAGAGTCAGTAAATCTAAATCGCCAGTTACAATGGCTTCTGCATCAGCACCTAAAGCTGTTTCTAGAATTTTGACATCTTTAGGATCTCGCAGTTCAGGAACATCAATAAAAGTTGTCGAAGAAGAAGTGGAAAATCCTTTGACTACAGACATGAGATATTGAACCGTATAATCTCGCTGTTGCAATTGTCGCTGAAATTTAGCACGGTTTAGTGTGGTTTCGAGTTCCAACAATAAGGGTTCAGAAGTAAATATAGTGATTTGTTGATTTCGGGCTAGCCGTAGCATTTGACCTGGAATTCCGCCCCATAGTAACGCTGAAATCCAAACGTTGACATCCAATACCACTCTCATTAGTTAGACCATAGCTCTTGTCGAACTTCTTTAACAATTTCACTAATTTCTTGTAGAGTAGGTTGATTGGGATTTGGTTCTAATTCTTCTAGATGTTCGAGGAATTCATCCAAGTCTGTTTGCGACAGGGGGATTTTTGTTAAGACAATCTCAGTTTCGGTTAAAGAAAATTGGTATCGATCGCCTGGACGTAATTGAGCTAAAATTTCAGGCGGGAATTGCAGTTTGTGTTCTGCTGTCACAGTGGCAATCTGACTGGCATCCATCCTGGAAACTCCTATATCTGACTTACTGGAGATTATGACTAATTATAGCACGCTCCATTTAGTTGAAGCAATGAGAAATTAAGGGCGATCGCACTTGGGGATGAAGTAAAACAAAGAGCGATCGCTTTTTTACCCATAACAAATCAAGACTGCAACCACTTCAAAAACTTATTTGTCGCAGTACCGAGAGACTCTCCCACCTGTTTCTTCAACCGCCACCGCCCAAAGGCTTGTTCGTAATCTTCCCCTTCAGTTTGATAAACATTCCAAGCATTCAGCGACAATCCCAATCCCCAAGTTAGTAGAATGAAAAGTGACCAAGAAAGCTCGTGCGCTCCTGCTAGATTAAACAAAACTAAAAAACTATTGATAATGCCGTACTTGGTCAAGTTTTTCTGCAATTTTCCGCGACGGTAAGTGTTAAAAACCAGCTTTTCTTGAAATTCCCCTCTAGTTGCTAACCATTGTTGTTCCGCCACCAGAATATCTTGTTCGGAAATGCCCAATTCCGTCGCAATCTCGAACAACTGGACTCTGGATAATTCCCCTTCATCCTGTCGCCGGGCGATCGCAAGCTGTAAAATACCTTGAGCATCCTCTGAACCGTAAATTTGACTTATTTGACTTTCATTCGCCGCCATAACGAGTTTCCTATAATTCCTGACATCCTTTCTATGATAGAGATAACCGCCGTTAAACGGCAGGTGGTGACATTGGCGGATTTCAACACCCGGACATTTGAGTGAGCCAGACTCCTGACTATTGCCGTGAAAATCGAATAACCGATATATTACCTCAACTTTAAACTCATTAATTTCGCGAAGTTTGACTAATTTTGCTATCTCGTTTCAAGATAAATTGATAAAATATCCCAAACAAAATCACCGCAATCATCCCCACCACTAAAGAACCTTCACCCTCATGCCAATATTTAAACAAATCTAGGCGATGAGATGCAACTAACAAGGCCATTCCCGCCACTCTAAAAACATTAATAATAAAACCACAAGCAACAGCCACACCTACTATCAAAGCTTTATTTTGTTTAGTAGGAAACATCAACAAACAAACTACAGATAAACCTAATAAGTAATTCATTGCCTCGATACCCGAACATCCCTCATTTACCAACACCCTTCCTGTCGGTAAAGCAACATAATTACCGTCACGTGTTACATTAAAACCCACATACCACAAAAAATAATAAGCAGTCTTAGCAGTAAGTGAGGTAATAATACCCCCTAAAGGTGACGTAATTACACTGGGAATGCCATGAAAAAATAGTATTACCAATTCACGCCAATATTGTTTTAAATCCTGAAAACCTACCGCAATTAGGCCCAAACCTAAACCCGACAAAAAAGGTGCGATTCTTAAAAAATGATCGTATTTACTAGAAACCACAGCACTTTGAAATAAAATAAAAGCTATTAATAGCGTCCCTGCTATTCTCGCTAATAGATCACTTTTTCCGTCACTTTGTTTGAGAATATCCTGCTTGTCCCAAAGTAGCGAACCCACAGCAAACCAAAAGACTACACTCATATAAAAATGAGCAATATCCCCCAGTTTCCACAGGAGTGTCATATTCAGGGTTACTAAACCTGTGGCGATACTGATTAGCCAAAAAAGTTTTCTATTCAACATTTTGATATTAGTTATTAGTTGATTGGTCAGAGGAGCTCATGTTCTTTAAATAAAACAAGAAGAAACCAGGTTTCTTGCGAAAACCAGGTTCTTAGAGCTATCAAAAAATAATCAGTGTGGCGTCAAGCCACGATGAAAAACCAGTTAAAAGGATAGCCTATTCAGCTTTTTGAGCTTGAGCGCGTTGCTTTTTGAACATAGCACCAAACCCAACAGCAGCTCCAGCAGCCAGCATTGTTAAAGGTTCAGGAGTAGCTTCAGTGTTGGCAGCACTGATACTGCTGATGTAAGAATCGCTTGCACCACCTGGTAATGCTTGAACGTGCAAACCTAATTTTAAGGCACCAGTATTCAAAGCGGAAATTACGTTAGCATAATTACCATTAAAGCTCAATCCCAAAGTTTCGCCACCTTGGACACCAAATGCATTACCAGCACCAGTATTTCTTGAGAAGGCATAGTCTGTGGTGAAGCCATTACCACCTTGAGGCAACTGATCGTTACCAGGACCACCACTAAAGGCTACCTGACCAACGTTACCAACGTTAGCCACGGCATTAGACAGAAAGTTATTATCATCAAACAGAACTTTACTGATAAACATACTAGGGGCTGCGGCATTTCCAGAGTTGGAGATGTTAAAAAGAACTGATGCACCCTTGTCAATTACGTCAAATGTAAAGCTGCTTTGATAGGCATCTCCAGGCGTATCGCCACCAACGATATTACCAAAGCTGAAGGCAGAGGCAGGTGCAGCGGATACAGCACTAAGAGCGGCGACACCGGCAACAGCTAACATCGATTTGACTACAGTTAATAATGATTTCATGGTTGACACCTTTTCTAAGTTGAGTGGACTGATAGTTTTTTTCTTTCACCTTTTCAATATAAACCAAAATACAGGTTAAGGCAAGTAGGTTTTATGAAGATTTGATGAAGCTTTGGCACGCTAATGGGACTTAGCCAAAATGCCTAGATAGATGCCATACTTACGTATTTTTTCGTAAGTACATTGGGAGTCCAACCAATAGGTAGGAACAGGTTTCGGTGACTGTTTATTACTTGTTACCCGCAACTTGGACCGAATAAATAAATGAGTCAATTTTCGGGAACCTAGTTTTCGGAACCCCTCTGTCGTATAGTTTGCGCCGATCGTTTCCTAAAAATGTCGCAACTAATAATTCTATTTACGGCTCAAGTTGTGCTAAAAATTTATTAATATTAATTGGGTAAAAAGCTCTTTCCAAAGATTCAGCTTAGCAGTGTTTTAGAACAGCAAAAGGAGCAGCCGTACTCAGCAAAAATTGTCCTAGCCGTTGATTGAAGGCTCTCGGAGATCATAAACTCATGTTAGATCGCGATAATCAGGCATAATGTTAAAACATGATTATGGGCAACAACTCAACTCAAACATCTGGCGCTAAACTGCTAGAGAACTGATAAGCTTACTTAGTATGAGTTAAAGTAGATTTGATTATGGTCAACCGTCTTGCCCAATCCCAAAGCCTTTACCTGCGGAAACACGCCGAAAATCCGATCGACTGGTGGGCCTGGTGCGACGAAGCCTTAGAAACGGCCCGGAGCGAAAATAAACCGATTTTCCTGTCAATTGGCTACTCTAGTTGCCACTGGTGTACGGTGATGGAAGGGGAAGCATTTTCCGATCGCGCGATCGCCCAATACATGAATTCGCAGTTTATCCCCATAAAAGTCGATCGCGAAGAACGCCCAGACATCGACAGCATTTATATGCAAGCTTTGCAAATGATGACTGGTCAAGGCGGTTGGCCACTCAACGTTTTTCTCACTCCCGACGAGCGAGTTCCGTTCTACGGAGGCACTTATTTCCCTGTAGAACCGCGCTACGGACGCCCCGGCTTCTTAGAAGTTTTGCAAGCAATTCGCCGCTTTTACGACACCGAAAAAGGCAAAGTGGAAGCCTTCAAATCAGAGATTTTAGGCAACCTCCAACAGTCGGCATTGCTGTCAGGAGTAACCGCAGAATTAAATCGCGAAGTCTTCCAACAAGGCTTAGAACTCAACACCGGAATTATTGCCGGCAACAACCCTGGCCCCAGTTTTCCGATGATGCCTTATGCTGAGCTAGCACTGCGGGGAACGCGATTCAATTTTGAATCGAAATACGACAGCAAACAAGTCTGCACTCAGCGCGGATTGGACTTAGCATTGGGCGGCATTTACGACCATGTAGGCGGCGGATTTCACCGCTACACGGTTGATGCGACTTGGACAGTGCCGCACTTTGAAAAAATGCTCTACGACAACGGTCAAATTGTTGAATATTTGGCGAATTTGTGGAGCGCGGGATTACGAGAACCGGCTTTTGAAACTGCGGTGGCGGGGACAGTAGAATGGTTGAAGCGAGAAATGATTGCACCCACCGGCTATTTTTACGCCGCACAGGATGCTGACAGCTTTACCCCCCCAACCCCCCCTTACCAAGGGGGGGCAACGGGGGGGTCAGAACCGGAGGAAGGAGCCTTTTATGTTTGGACTTACGCCGAACTGGAACAACTTTTAGCTGCTGAGGAATTAGCGGAAATTCTAGCACAGTTTACTGTTAGCCGGAGCGGCAATTTTGAAGGCAAAAATGTATTGCAGCGTCGCCATCCGGGCCAACTGAGCGATAGGGTAGAAACAGCTTTAGCTAAACTGTTTCAAGTTCGCTACGGCGGCAATTCCGATACTGTAAAAACCTTTCCGCCAGCACGGAACAATCAGGAAGCGAAAAACGACAGTTGGCCGGGTAGAATTCCGGCGGTAACAGATACTAAAATGATTGTAGCTTGGAATAGCTTGATGATTTCTGGTTTGGGGCGGGCTGCTGCTGTTTTTGGGAAGTTAGAATATTTCAAATTAGCTGTGACAACTGCTAATTTTATTTTAGATAATCAGTGGACGGATGGGCGGTTTCAGCGGCTGAATTATGATGGACAATCTGCTGTGGCGGCACAGTCGGAAGATTATGCTTTGTTTGTGAAAGCATTGTTGGATTTGCATCAAGCTAGTTTGATTTTAGGAAACGGGGAAGAGGCCAAACAGTTGCCAAATTCTCAGTTTTGGTTGGAGAAAGCTGTGGAGGTGCAAGCAGAGTTTGACGAGTTTTTGTGGAGTGTGGAATTGGGAGGATATTATAATACTGCATCTGATGCCAGCGGTGATTTGTTGGTGCGGGAACGCAGCTATATAGACAATGCAACTCCGGCGGCGAATGGAATTGCGATCGCCTCTTTGGTTCGCCTCGCACTGCTGGGGCCGAATTTAGAATATCTCGATCGCGCTGAACAAGGTTTGCAAGCTTTTAGCAGTATTATACAAGATTCTCCCCAAGCTTGTCCGAGTTTGCTGGCTGCTCTCGACTGGTATCAGCATTCTACCCTAATTCGCACGGCTTCCGACCAGATTTCCGGGTTGATTTCGCAGTATTATCCGACTGCTGTCTGTCAGATTGAGGCTGATTTGCCTGAAGGAGTTATCGGGTTAGTTTGCGAGTGTTTAACTTGCAAAGAACCAGCGAAAAGTCAAGAGCGGCTGTTAGCAGAAATTCAGCACAGTCAAACGCGAGTATTAGAAAAATTGAGCCACGGGTAAGAACACCGTCATACTTTCTTCGTGTCAACAACCAGCCTGAAACCCCTGAGAAGTCTCGCTTTTACCAAAGTCAAGATCCCCTAAATCCCCAGGGCTGTTTCATTCTCAAGAAAACGATGATTGTGTAGGGGTAGTGCCAAGAATGCCTACCCTCCTCATCCACGATTTTGTTTTGTTTCAAGGATTGGGGCAGCCTTTACAAGAGAATGAAACAGCCCTGGGGCTTGGGGGGATCTGGCCTTAATAGTCAAACATCACTCTGTGATATCAATTCCGTTAGCATCGGAATACTAAATTCCAGTAAAAAGTCAACAGTAAAAAGTCAACAGTCAACAGTCAACAGTCAACAGTCAACAGTCAACAGTCAACATCATTCCGATGCTACCGGAATTGATATGAAGCGCGATCGGGGATATAGTCCCTACCGCGAAACAGGTGGTTGCAAAACTTCTACTTCCTGATCGATTATAGCTACCTCTAAAATATCCTCTAAAACCGGAGGAATCGGCACTTCTTCCACTAACTGATGCTTTTCCAAAGTCAAGCGAGACTGCGACGAACCAGACAATCTTTTCAATAATTTCGGTGTTGGATCGTACAGCAAATAAATAATTCGATCGCCTGCTTGCCAAATCTCACCGGACGACACTACTTGCAAATATCCCTCCCTTTCTAGCAGCAGCGGCGCAAACTCCCCGGCCTGAACCAAAGCTTGCAAGTGGGCAATCTGAAACTGCAATCCCTCACTTTTTAACTCGGTTTCCCCCAATTTCACTTCTTTGTCAATCAAATATTCGTTCCAATCTTTCAGCGACAAATCGGAGACAAAGGCTTGATTAATTTTCGTCTGATTTGCAGGCGTATTTGCTTGCGGATCTTTAGGGAATATTGCCAAAACCCTCGGCGGTGCAAACTCTTCGGCTGCTCGCTGAGCTAATACTAAGTTTACCTCGCCGTTGTTGGTCATTGCCAAAAAAGTTCCCATCGAATCGAGTCCAGCTTCTTCTAAAACGCTGTGGTCGAGCGCGCTGCTCAAAAATACCCGCAAACCCTCCTTTTCTGCTTGTTCGCAAGCTTCGGGGTTGGTGTCGATAATTGCCACAGATTCGCCCTGTTCTTGAAACAAGCGAGCAATTAATCTGCTCAAAGGATTTGAGCCGACAATCACAGCACCGGTGGCTGATTTCGAGGTGACTCCTAATAGTTGAGCAATTCGTCCGGCGGTTAATCCTTGCACGAAAACTGTCATGATAATTGTCAGGAAAACTAAGGCTTTGATCGAGTCGCCACCGTTGATTCCCCGCTGGGTGAGCAAAATTGCAAATAAAGATGCGATCGACGCTGAGACAATTCCCCTCGGCGCTACCCAACAAACAAATAATTTCTGCCGCCAATTCAGTCCGCTGTTCCAAGTACACAGCCAAACGTTGATCGGCCGCACTACCCACATTAATGCTAAAACTGTGAACAAACTTCCCCAACCGAGGGCGACCACACTAGCGAGGGATAAATCGGCTGCCAGCAGCACGAACAGCACGGATATAGCCAGGACTGTAAGTTGACCCTTAAACCTCCTCAGTAGCCTTTCTTCCGGGACAGCAGCGGCTCTGAGGACGATGCCGGAGAGGACGGTTGCCATTAGTCCCGATTCGCTGCGGAGTTCTTCTGCTAAGCCGAATAGTCCCCACAAACCGGCTAAGACTACTAAGTTTTTGAGGTCTTCTGAGAGAAAGTTCGATCGCTTGAGAATGAATCCCAGCAGCCAGCCTCCCACAACTCCGACAACTGTGCCGACTCCTAGCCGCACGATTAAGTCTCCGAACAGAACTAGCAAGTCAGTATTGCCATTTAAAACAATATTCAGTACCAATACTGCCAGAATTGCCCCGACGGGATCGATTAAAACGCCTTCTGCTTCTAGCAAAGCGGCGACTTGTTTGTCAACGGATACTTGTTTGAGTAAAGGGCCGATGACTGTTGGGCCTGTGACGACTACTAGGGAAGCATACAGAAATGCGATCGGCCAGGGAAATTCTCCTAACCAGTGGGCGGCCATTCCGCCACCGATTAGCGTAATTAAAGTGCCTACTGTGACTAAATTGCGGATGCTGCCGGAAACTTTGCCCAAATCTCGCAATTCCAAATTTAAGCCGCCTTCAAACAGAATTAAGGCGACAGAAAGCGATACCATAACTTCCAAGCCACTACCCAACAAATTTGGGTGCAGCAGTCCCAAGCAATCTGGGCCTGCTAAGATGCCGAACAGCAGCAAAAATACGATCGCCGGAACTTTCAGATAAGCGGCCAGAACTTGAGCGCTGATACCACAGGTGACGGTCATGACCATCAACAGGGTGATGTTAAAGGGGATTTCCATAGATATGATTTTTACAGGCTGCCCGCTCAGTTTTAAATGTTCGATCGCGGGTAATTTGAGTGCAAGCCCTATTTTCGGCGCAGCGGTGCAAACTCGGCACGGCCCTGGACTTTTTGTAATAAGATTAAAAAACCTTGATATTGGATATAACTTTATCAGATAATTCTGTGTTTGCAGCTCGATCGCACAATTCACCCGCGATCAAACCACCTGTAGTTTCCAAATCCCAGACTGCTGGCAAATCTTCAGCTTCGAGTTTTACAGTTTTCAGGAACAAATTTATTTAGCCTTGAACGCTGCTTTCAAGTCTAAAAAAGTGGTAAGCACCGCGTTAAATCCCGCCCCTTTCATGCCCGCCCAATTGCGGGCAAAAGTTGGGGAAGTCAACGTTGCGCCTTCGGTGGATTTGACAAAACCGAAGAGAATGCCTCTTATGAAGAGTTGAGAAAAAGTTAGTTTTTTTTGAAGTATCAGTTAAATTCAGGCTACATTAAATTGTAATGTTAAGTCGCTCATTATTTTTTTGCAGGGGAGATTATGCAAGTTAACTTCGATCGAATAGAACCAGGCCCCGGTCAAGAGTCTGTTTGGGATTACCCGCGTCCCCCTCGCCTTGAGGAATTGACCAAACACGTACAGATAGTTTTTAACGGAGTGACACTTGCCGACACCCGTCGCCCTCACCGGGTATTGGAGACAAGTCACCCTCCTTTCTACTATATTTCCCCCGAGGACATCCAAATGCAATATTTGCACAAAACTTCACACGGTTCTTGGTGCGAGTGGAAAGGACAAGCCGGTTATTACACTGTGACGGTAGAGTCGAAGGAAATAGTAAATGCTGCTTGGTTTTATCCCAATCCTAACCAGGTTTTTGAGGCTATTAAAGATTATGTGGCTTTTTACCCGAGCAAGATGGATGCCTGTTATGTAGATGGGGAATTAGTGCAATCTCAATCAGGGAATTTTTACGGCGGCTGGATTACCAAAGATATTGTGGGCCCGTTTAAGGGAGGAATCGGAACTTGGGGTTGGTGAGGGCCTTGTGAGATTGCTTTTTTTTCTCGCCACACTTCGCGGTTTTGCATTTTGAATTGAGGGGCTGGCGCAGAAACCTCGTTTTTTACGCAAAACCTCGTTATATGGTTGACGGTTGTTTTTGAATGATCTTAAATCACAGAGAGCGCAGAGGACACAGAGACATAGAAGAGAGATGAATAATTTCGATACCAACAGATTTGATATTACAGCCTATATCTGGTTTTAAAATCTGGTTTATCGAGTTGACGTACGCCGCCAATGAGCTGATGACTGGATGTAGAACCGGATTTTTTACAATCCAAAAATCCAATAGTAAAAAAATGAGTAATGGTTCAAAAAATCTATAATTAAGTGAGGATGAATCAATGAAATGTACCTGATATCATTAGATAAACTGTGTAGTTAAGAATACAGCAACTATCGAGCGAGAAATGTTAATATAAGTTAACGGGTGACTCTAGATTTTTTGCTGCTGTATTGTTCATTCGGAGCTGCGCTGTGTCTGCTGAATTTATCGCACCATCTAATTTCCCTGAAAAACCACCCGAAAATCTAACTTTAGAGTCTACTCTTAAGGAGCTATCTGTATTCAATTTTCAGGTTGAATCCTCATATCTTGCCAAAGACGTAGCTAGGTTATTCCAAGCTCATCCGCTGCTTCCGGGAGTTATCTTGACCGAAAATAAGAATTTTTTAGGAATGATATCGCGCAGGCGTTTTATGGAACGCATGAGTCGCCCTTACGGAGTAGATATATTTGCTTGCCGACCAATTATGGCTTTGTATCAAATCGCTCAAACGGATATTTTGATTTTACCAGGAGTAGCCTTAATTGTCATGGCAGCTCAGCGAGCTGTGCAGCGACCACCAGAACAGCTTTACGAGCCGATTGTTGTGCAGCTAGAACCTCAAGTTTACCGATTGTTAGATGTGCATCAAGTGTTGGTAGCTTTATCTCAAATTCATCAACAAGCTACTTGGTATATTAGCGAACTTTACTACAATTTATCTGTAACACAATCCGAGCTAGAAGCAGCTAATTCTCAATTGCAATCAGCTAATTCGGAATTGTATCGCCTTGCAAACTCAGATGGCTTAACTCAGGTTGCTAACCGTCGCTGTTTTAACGAATATTTAGAGAAAGAATGGCAAGAATTGGGAGAAAAAGCAGCAGAACTATCTTTGATTTTATGCGATATTGACTTTTTTAAGAAATACAATGATACTTATGGACATCAGGCAGGAGATGCTTGTTTGCAAAAGGTAGCTAAGACTATTGTTGAGGCTGTAAATTCCTCAGCAGGCGAAGCTTTGGCAGAGCCGCTGGTAGCCCGTTATGGAGGTGAAGAATTTGCGGTCGTTTTGCCTCACACCAATCCTGAGACTGCTGTCTATATTGCGGAGCAAATTCGAGTCTGGGTAAAAAAGTTAGCAGTTGAGCATCTGCAATCGGAGGTTGGTTGCGTGACACTGAGTTTGGGGGTAGCGAGTACGTTTCCTCGATCGCACACGGCTCAGAAAGATTTGATTGCAGCAGCAGACCGAGCGCTTTATCAAGCCAAAGACCAAGGGCGCGATCGGGTTATTCTAGATTTTAGATTGGACATCGGTTAAGCTCGTAGGCGCAAGCCGGGGCGTAGCCATCGCGCTTTTATACAAAGTCTCGCACCAAGCACGTTCTGCCGTCCAGTGTCTATCCGAAGATTCGTAAATCCTCAACCTCTCTAAGTCGGCAGTTTCCACCATTGTCTCAACTTCGTCCAGGGTAAAAGCCGCTTGCAGCGAATCGCTGAACAGTTGTTTTTGATGCGAGTTGCAATCTCCCGCATAAAGCTTGACTAAATTATCTCTAATTTCCCGTGTTTCCGGTCGCAGTAAATCCCGTAAAAATATTGCTCCGTTCGGTTTTAACACCCGCCGGACTTCCTGCAAAAACAGTAGCGGATCGGGCAAATGGTGGATAATGCTGTTAGAAATCACTATGTCAAAATAACTGTCAGGATAAGGCATTGCCTTAGCATCAATTAATTCTAGACTAATTTGCGATCGCACGCCGGCCTTTTCCACATTCTCGGCCCCAACTTTCTGCATATTTGCGGATAAGTCAATGCAAGTCAATTTCCATTCCGGCCGAAGTTGACAAAGTGCGATCGGAATCCTAGCAGTACCAGTCCCCGCGTCCAAAACGTTTCCAAAAACCGGCCCCAAAGCAGCCGCACTCCTAGCAAAAGCAGAATTAACCTCAATAAAGTCCATCGAATCGTATTCGATCGCCTCGGACAAGGAATCCATCACTTCCGGTTCCAAAACTCGCTGCATAAAACTTATCTCGTTATCTGGTATTTCCATATAGGAACCCAGTTTCGCGAGCAAAAGCTCGACTAACTCCGGTTCCATATATTGGTAATTATCCGGGATTTGCAGACAAATAAGCTTTTTCCCTTCAAGACTTTCCGGGAATTTGCTGCGAAGTCGATCGGCGTGCTTCTTTTCCATCACAAATATCCAATCCGCCCAACCAACAAGACCTTCAGTGACTCTAATTCTCGCACCTTTTTCCGTTCCAGCCGATCGCACACTGTAGCCGATAACTTTCCCGCATATTTTCTCAGCAGTCAGACTTCTCCACTTATTCCGGCTGCAAACAAACAATATCTTAATTTTATCCACAAGTTAAAAGAGCAAAATTGATCTTATCTGCGTTAATCCGCGTTAATCCGCCTACATCTGCGGTTAAAAATCTTAATCCAACTTTTCCCCATCGCGCCTTACATATCACAAATACTGTATTTTGTCAAATCAGCCCAAATTTTCGTTACAATTCTTAAAGTACAAAATGCGTGTTTCGCATAAAAAATTGTATGTATTGCATTTTCAAAATTGAAAATTTGACGATTTTAAAGGGTTTCAGGCTTAAAATCAAAAAATAGTCGTAGCACCCCTTGAGTGTCGGTATTGTATAGTACCTCAAACGTCGCAAATTCGTCAAGCAAATGAGAATGGAATCAATAGTGAAGGGGGGTAATTTTGGGGGTTTTCGAGAATTGATTGAACATTTAAAACAAAATTACTTTTCCTATTGTATTTGCTTATCAGACTAACTTGAATTGTCCCGATCGCCCTCAACCCCTCAACAATAGATACATATGCTTGATTTCTGCTAAAATTAAACGAAGTCGTTATGAGTTCAACTAAATAGCCATGACTAAACAAACCATAGAAAACCTAGTGATTATCGGCTCAGGCCCGGCTGGCTACACCGCCGCCATCTACGCCGGTCGAGCAAACCTGAAACCCGTAGTTTTTGAAGGCTACCAAATGGGAGGTATCCCCGGCGGTCAACTGATGACCACCACAGAAGTCGAAAATTTTCCCGGCTTCCCCGAAGGCATCACTGGGCCACAACTGATGGATCGGATGAAAGCTCAAGCAGTGCGCTGGGGTGCGGAATTATACACAGAAGATGTAATTTCGGTGGATTTGACTAAGCGGCCGTTTACAGTGCGATCGGAAGACAGAGAAATTAAAACCCACACGATCGTCATAGCTACAGGCGCAACAGCCAAACGACTACACCTGCCCAGCGAAGAGAAATACTGGAATTTAGGAATATCTGCCTGTGCGATTTGCGACGGAGCGACACCGATATTCAAAAATGTAGAATTAGCAGTTATCGGTGGTGGCGACACAGCGGCAGAAGAAGGAGTTTATTTAACCAAATATGGTTCTCGCGTTCATATGTTGGTGCGGAAATCAGAAATGCGAGCCAGCAAAGCCATGCAAGACCGGGTTTTGAACAATCCCAAAATTACCGTCCATTGGAATACTGAGCCTGTGGATGTTTACGGCAATGGCAAACTCGAAGGGATTCAACTCAGAAATACTGAAACTGGTGCAGAAAGCAATTTGTCTGTGAGTGGGTTGTTTTATGCGATCGGTCATACTCCCAACACTCAACTGTTCCAAGGTCAGCTAGAACTCGACGAAATCGGCTACATTGCTCCCAAACACGGCTCGGTAGAAACTAGCGTCGAGGGAGTTTACGCCGTTGGCGATGTCCAAGACCACGAGTTTCGCCAAGCAATCACCGCAGCCGGCAGCGGTTGTATGGGGGCGATGCTGGCAGAGCGGTGGCTCTCAGTCAACGCTTTAACGCAGGAATTCCATCAAACTGAGGAATCAGAAAAACCCCTCGCAGCGCCGGAAACTCCAAAAGTGCGCGCTACGAGTGAGAACTTTGACATCAAAGAGACGCGCCACGAAGGAGGTTTTGCTTTGCGGAAACTTTTCCACGATAGCGATCGACTGATTGTGGTCAAATATTCCGCTCCGACTTGCGGCCCTTGCCACAGCCTCAAGCCGATTTTGAGCAAAGTAGTAGATGAGTTCGATGGCAAAATCCACTACGTGGAAATCGATATCGAAGAAGATTCAGAAATTGCTGAAAATGCTGGCGTCACGGGTACGCCGACGATTCAGTATTTCAAAGACAAGGCTTTGGTGACGGAACTCAAGGGAGTTAAGCCAAAAAGCCAGTACCGCGAGTTAATTGCCAGCAATTTGTAGAAGGAAGAAGGAAGAAGGAAGAAGGAAAATGCGATAATTAACTGGTTCCTAGGCTCTGCCTGGGAACCGATGTCCAGAGGCTCTGCCTCGAAAAGCGGAGTAACATTGGAGGCAGAGCCTCCGGATCTGTGTTCCCAGGCAGAGCCTGGTAACGAGTAACACTACTTCCCAATGCCCAATTCCCCGTTACCAATTATGGCTCAAGGCCGACTCCGACTACCAAAATTTCTCAACCTTGCCGCACCGTCAAGCCTGTCAATGAAAATGATGTGGGCGGGTTTTGCAATAACTGCCGTGTTTGTATTGGTAGCCACCTTGTCTCCAGCTATGCAGACTTGGGGATGGCTGCAAAATCCTACAGATGCTTTGATTAACCCCATCCATGAACCGCCATCTGGGAGTTACTGGTTTGGTACTAGCCGCAGCGGCTATGATGTTTTTTCCCGGACGCTTTTTGCTTCTCGTGCTGCTTGGCAAGTGGTGATTTTAGCTACAAGTTTGAGTTTATTTATCGGTGTACCGTTGGGATTGGTTAGCGGTTATTTGGGCGGTAAGCTCGATCGCATCTTGTTATTTTTAATGGATACCATTTATACTTTGCCGGGATTGCTGCTTTCTTTGACTCTGGCGTTTGTCGTGGGCAAAGGAGTTTTGAATGCTGCGATCGCCCTGAGCATTTCCTACATCCCTCAATACTACCGCGTCGTTAGGAATCACACCGCCAGCGTCAAAACTGAACTATTTGTCGAAGCCGCGCGAGCAATGGGTGCTGACACTTGGACAGTGCTTTCCCGCTATCTGTTTCTCAACGTAATTCAGAGCGTACCAGTGTTGTTCGCGCTCAACGCCGCCGATGCAATTTTAACCTTGGGAGGTTTGGGATTTCTCGGTTTGGGACTTCCCGAAGAAACTCCAGAATGGGGACACGATTTGCGTTTAGCCCTGGATGCACTCCCTACTGGCATTTGGTGGACGGCTTTGTTTCCCGGTTTGGCAATGACTTTAATGGTAGTGGGATTGTCTTTGGTGGGAGAAGGATTGAATGAGTTTGTCAATCCTAAACTGCGGAATCAGTAATCATTTTCCTCTAGTAAAACCTCAAAAAACCTAACACCCAGACTCCCGACTGCTTGAATAAGTCGGGAATCTAACAAGAAAGCGTTTTAGGTTTAATAAAAATACCCTACTTATCCAAGAAACAGCAAGTATAGTTAAGGAGGTGAAATTATGAAAAATATTCCACGTATAGAATATGTCAAAATTCAAAATTATCGAGCTTTACATAATCTAGAACTCAAAAAAATTACTCCCTTAACCGTATTTTTAGGGCCCACTGGTAATCGACTGTTACCTATAAAATTCATACTTTTCGAGGGAAAACAGATTTACTTGCTAAATTGCCTAACCGTTTGAAAGGTTATCAAGCATGGCTTCCACGTGATTGGAAAATTGTTATTTTAATAGATGAAGATCGAGAAGATTGTCTAAAATTAAAATAAAAGTTAGAAATAGTGGCAATATCATCTGGATTAATCACTAAATCTTCCTGTCATAAAATAAATTATTTCAAGTCTTAAATCGAATTGTGGTTGAATAATTAGAAGCGTGGTTTTTCGGCGATGTTGAAGCAATTCGTCAAGCTTATCCTAAAGTCTCTGCCAATTTAGCTACTCAACAACCTTATCGAGCTCCTGATGCTATCAAAGGAGGCACATGGGAAGCTTTAGAAAGAGTCTTACGAAAAGCTGGATATCATCAGGGAGGATTAGAAAAATATAAAGCATCTAGCGAAATCTCTAAATATATGAATCCTGAATCAAATCGCTCTAAAAGCTTCCAAGTCTTTTGTCAAGGTTTATTACAAAGTATCGATAGTCAGCAGACAGAATAAACTTTCTAGACAATTTTAAATTTCTTCATTGCTGAGCTAGGAGTACGATCGATTATTTAGAGGTCAAGCTTTGGAAGACACGCTGTAAAAAAACGTAATATAAACCCCATCGATCGCGCCACCGCCCTACCCCCTCAATATCCTTCAGCTAAGGATGAGGCAATTTTACCGGGCGATCGATCTGATTCAAGACAATTCGGCAATTTTACCTAAAATTGATTGAATGGCTTTATCAAATCTTCACACTGTGACTTTATATTTAAACCAAGCGTAAAGTTAGTGCTTCCGGGAGATGGCGTATTGTGTTGTTTCTGATATGTTGTGCGCCAGTGCGAGCCGAAAGCCAACAAATTTTAGAGAAATTTGCAGCCGGGAGTTGCGTGGCGGATTAACTCTCAGTAGAATTTATCCGGGTGGTTTTTCCCACTGACGAGACAAACTCGTGTCGAACTGCTTAAATAAGAATGTGACGTTAAGAACTTAATGTGATTTAACGTCAAAATTAAACCCAATTTCTGAGATTTGAGCTAACTTAACAATGAAAGCCCCCTGTTGCACTACTAAACCCGCAACGCTTCATTTGGGGTCATCGTCGGTCTCTAATCCAGAGTTGCCGACTTACAACTAAAGCTCGTAAGCTTTATTCAATCGCAGATTGTATAACACATTCTATTCAGGGAAACAGGGCAAAGATGGGTGCATCTCCAAGGATTGTATTGGTCGGAATTCCGGCAAGTCAAAAATTGTCTGCTAAGTGTCTGGCCAAGTACGCCGCAGCCGTTCACCCAGATATTCGCAGAAAACAGCGCCGTTCGATCGTGCCAAAGTTTTTGCGGGCCCTTCTCAGGATTTAGCGATCGCCCGACATAAGTCAGTATTGTCAAGCTAAGCTGACAAAGTTTTCCTAGTTCTTGACAAAAAACGGAAAACAACTTCCATTTTTTGTGAGAACGGCTACAATCGGAAAGGTCTTTGCAAGATCCGATTCTCACTTTTTTGGTGGTTCGACTCTCTGCTGTATTTGTTTGATGCAGCAGACCCGCATCCAAGGTAGCGAAAACTCGCCGTGCAACTGTGAGGTCTGACAACCAGAGTGAAAGCAGCAGCCGAATCAAAAGTTCGACACCTTACCTTTAACACAAAAGTTAGAGGGTTCCGTGCCACGAAACTTGTACAGGTAAAAGATCGAAGTAGCGAGTAAACAAGCCAGTATTTTTTGAGGTGCGATCGATCGCATCTCGATCGGAAAGTTTCTTTCGTAGCAAGGTATCGCATATGATGCGGTAACTCGCTGGGAAAGAAAAAGCCACGCACTCAATCTTCTGTCGCGACATTAAAGTCTGCGATAGATTGAATGCGATCGCTAGTTCACACTAGAACTCGAAATTTGACTCGTGCAACTGGTGCTCAGTTGGCAGACCAAAAATCCCATTATTTTTTCCTGCGGGAATGTCAATACTGGGTAACTTGTCTAAACTACAAACAGACACTATTCCACTGTTATTTATTCTTTAATTCAGGAGCATGAGGAAGGCGGCATGATCCAGGCTAACACCGTACTTGAAACCACAATCAAACCCGAAATGGAAACAATGGAGTTGCTTCGGAACGCCAAAAGCGTTCTACCTGAGACCGAGTTGGAACTCTTTATCGACGAAGAAGACGATAGAGAAGACTTTGTAGACAATCCATCTGAGGAAGACGACACTAAGTCTACCAAAGGCGCCAAAGCCCGCCGACGAGCTCAAGCAAAGAAAAAGCATTATACAGAAGACTCTATTCGTCTTTACCTGCAAGAAATCGGTCGGATTCGGCTGCTGCGAGCCGATGAAGAGATTGAACTCGCCCGCAAGATTGCAGATTTGCTCGAATTAGAGCGAGTTCGAGAACAACTGCTGGAAGAGTTAGACCGCGAACCCAAAGACAACGAATGGGCTAATGCTGTAGATATGGCGCTACCTGCATTTCGTCACCGACTTCATGTGGGGCGGCGGGCCAAGGAAAAGATGGTACAGTCAAACCTGCGTTTGGTGGTGTCGATCGCCAAAAAATACATGAATCGCGGTTTGTCTTTCCAAGACTTGATTCAGGAAGGCTCTTTGGGCCTAATTCGGGCGGCTGAAAAATTTGACCACGAAAAAGGTTATAAATTCTCAACTTACGCGACTTGGTGGATTCGTCAAGCTATCACGCGGGCGATTGCGGATCAATCCCGCACTATCCGCCTACCGGTTCACCTTTACGAAACCATCTCGCGGATTAAGAAAACTACCAAACTTCTTTCTCAGGAAATGGGTCGCAAGCCTACGGAAGAAGAAATTGCCACTAAGATGGAGATGACGATCGAGAAGTTGCGGTTCATTGCTAAGTCCGCACAGTTGCCTATTTCTTTAGAAACTCCGATCGGCAAAGAGGAAGACTCACGTCTGGGAGACTTTATTGAATCTGACGGGGAAACGCCAGAAGATCAAGTCTCTAAAAACTTGCTCAGGGAAGACTTGGAAAGCGTTTTGGACACTCTCAGCCCCCGAGAACGGGATGTACTGCGACTGCGTTACGGCTTAGATGACGGACGGATGAAGACCTTGGAGGAAATTGGTCAAATCTTTAACGTCACTCGCGAGCGGATTCGTCAAATCGAAGCTAAAGCCCTGCGGAAGTTGCGCCATCCCAACCGCAACAGCATCTTGAAAGAATATATCCGTTAGAGTAATTCTCTAGCATCACCCAAAAGAGTGACAATCACTCTTTTGGGGGGGGAACCCCCGCCGATCAAAGAGCAATCGCTCTTAAATTCTTGTGTTGCTACTACACGGGAGAAATTCGGTATTTGCTGCTGGGTCGATCGCCATACCGAAAATCGTACTGCCAAAATTTTGGGAGTCCCCAAAGGAACTCCCAAATTTTGCAGTGTCACAAAAGTCTCAACTAAAAAATTAGATCAGGCCCCAGAAGTGAAGCACGCCTTGACCGGAAACCAATTCGATAATCACAGCGGCCGAGAAACCGATCATTGCTAAACGACCGTTCCAATTTTCAGCTCCTTCGCTGAAGCCCCAGTTCCAAGCGTTGCGTTTTTGTTCTTGCATAGTCTGAACTCCTTTCGTTAACTTTTGTAAGGCTTATGTAAATAAATATAACAGCAACTTGAAAAAATTGCAAGTGTGCGATAGGTGATATCAAATCCGGTAGCATCGGAATTATTAATATTACCCAAATCAGGAGACGGCAGTGCCCATAGGTGTCAACAACCAGGTCAAATGTAATCAGAGACTGCTGTTTGACGATTAGGCCTAGATCCCCCCTAGCCCCCCTTCTTAAGCTACCGTGTACACACAACTTGCCAAAACCTGGCTGTGTCTGACACAACCCTTAGTCGGCAAGGTTTTTAGACAATCGAGATCGTTATCAATAGTTTTAACTTATTGATAATGGGTGACGGAAATCAA
>JANPMV010000123.1:0-63817 GCA_031427135.1 Cyanobacteria bacterium VAR_87_metabat_62
GCTGCCCCTTATTTAAACCCGCGCACCCGGCTGGGCCGTTCCCCAAAAATTAATTTTGGTTGGTAAACGGCACTGCCGTGTCCGGATTTCGAGTAAGATTAATTGCGATGCAACCGGAAATGACATCACGCATCGGGGAGGAGAAACCGGGTTTCTAGGAGTTTTGGGTTTAGTAACGAGAAATCTGCGAAGAAACCGGGTTTCTGAGGCAAGCGAGTACGATCGCCAAACAAGAAAAAGAAAGTTATCGCTATGGATGCTTAATTGAACCTTAACACATTCAGCCACCAGTCATTGACGGCATAGCAGTAATTGCAGTAATTATTCGTGCTGATCGGTTGTTCTTTCTTAACTTCACAGCCTCGCCGAGATGTTTTTCGATTCGGCATCCGAGCGCCACAGAGATTGGCATCTATAAGATTAGCTTTATTCAATCTCGCATCGCTCAAATCTGCGGCTCTGAGGTCTGCACCGCTGAGATTTGCACCACTTAAATCGGCTTCTTTGAGGTCTGCACCGCTGAGATTTGCACCACTTAAATCTGCATTTCTTAGGTCGGTTCGACTGAGTTTAGCTGCGCTCAAATTACTACATTTTAAGTTAGCAGACTGGAGGGATGCATCTCGCAGAAAACTCTCGCTGAGGTTGGCATTTTCTAAGTTTGCTCCCCTGATGTCTGCCCTGCTCATGTCGGCTTTGCTGAGATCGGCGTCGGCCAACAAGGCGTTTCTCATATTGGCATTGTTTAAATTAGCTTCCATTAAGTCAGCCGCAGTCAAGTCGGCATCAACTAAGTCGGCTCTGCTGAGGGTGGCGCGGCTCAAGGAAGCGCCAAACAAATCTGCACGGCTCAAGGAAGCGCCAAATAAGTCGCATCCTGGACATCCTCTTGTTGCTAGCAGTCGCTTGACTAGAGGCAGATTTTGAGCTTGTAAAGGAACTGCGGCGCAAAATGGGAGTAGCAGTATCGCTGCTGCTAGAATTGCTGGTTTGATTTTGGTCATAAGCTGTTGCGCCTTAAATTGTGGATTTCAATTCCTATTCGCCACTCGTCAAATCTTCTTCCTCTTTCCCCCTCGAACATAACAGACAATTTTTCTGACGCTACAGCTTAGTCTGGGTAAGTCCTGTAATTGCCGAAAGTACCGAGTTGTGTGCTGGACTTGCGCGCGCTCCGCCAAAAACTGGTTTCCCTCGTTAATTTCTCGCTGTCAAACCCCATATTTTTAGCAGAAGCCCGGTTGTTTGCACAAGTCCTAGTTTAGTCGATCGACACGACTAGACGCTGCCTTTGTTTGTAGGCGTAAGCCGGGGCGTAGCCATCGCGATCGGTTTTGCGGATATTACTTAGGTCTTTGGGATGAGGGCGCGCGCATCCCGGCTCCCTTGCAGCTTCCACCGAACGACCGGAAACTGCAGTCCAATGCCAGGGATTCAGGAGCTGGCGACGGCTACGGTAAGTAGCTGGCGACAGCGGAGCAGTATTTGTACTTAATGTATTTGGATTTTGCTGTCGGGGCGATCGTTCTCCGTAGGGGCGATCGGCGAATAAGCCAATTGGCTTAGATTCTTAAGACATATTGCTGATGCGTTGCCTTCTATAGAAAAGATAGGATTCTGGTGTAATCGCCGAAATAATACTGAGCAACCAAGTATAAAAGAATACTATGTATTTAGGCGGGCGTGATAATTGGGTACAACTAATACTCTCAGACGAGGAAAATAAATGTTGAACAGCATAGACGAACTGGCAGAAGGCGGCAGAGGGATCAAACTTATGTGGCAGATTGCAGACGAGCTAAGTTACACCCGGACTTTCGACGGTCGAAATTGTTTATCGCTGAGCAAAAGTTACGAACTACAAGGTCGCAATCGATCGCAAAATACCAAAAAGACTAGCGTTTTAGATGGGTTAATGAATATATTAAACTCCTGGGATTGGCAAGATCCAACAGAGCAGGAAAAAGAGTTGAATGAAAGTTCTGTTAAACAAATTAGTCTCCAAGTCAACACAGATGTCAATGCTTTAACTATAGTTTTGGACTGGTTTGAGCAGTTGAAAGATTTATCGCTCCCAAATGAGGTTTGGTACCAGTTTCAGTTAGCTTTGGCTGAAGGCTTTACTAATGCAGTTCACCACGCTCACAAAAATCTGCCAGTAGAAACTCCTGTTCAACTGGAAATTACGGTGTTTGACGGACGCTTGGAACTCAAAGTTTGGGATTGCGGCCCGCGTTTTGATTTTGATGCTAAGCTCAAGGAAATTATCGCAGCAGATAGAAAATGTTTGGAGTTAGAGGTTTTGAACGATGCTTGTTTGATGCATAGCAGACAGACAACTTTGGAATTGTCTCCTTTTCTAATTGCTGGTTAGCTTTGAAGCGAGGGACAATTAACAGACTGGAACCGTTGAAAATGTGTTATTCTAAAAACGGTGTTAGGGGATGAGTTAGGGGTTTTGTCTGTAGATAAAAGGTTGTCAATACTGACGACCTATTGGGGTTTTGGCTAAAGGCTATGGGCTTTGGTGAGTCTCTAGCGGTTTGAGAGAAACGGGTTAATCTGTCAAATTCAACATTAAAAACTGAAAATTAAAAATTATTCACACTAATTTTTGATTTTTTAATTTATCATAGTATCTGGTCGCTCACCAATTACTAATGATTTCCAAAGAAACTTTATTTGTTCTGTCTCTATTCCCCTACTTGGGATTTCTATGGTTTTTGACTCGATCGGGAAAAACACCCCGTTTAGCTCTGATGGGATTTTACGGCACTCTCGTTTTTGTGGCTGTGACTATTCCCGCCGCAATTTACGCAAAAGTTGCCTACAACGAATCTTTAGCAAATGTGGATTGGCTGCATGGTTCTGCGGAAGTATTCTTAACAGTTGCCAATATTTTAGTAGTTTTAGGCTTTAGGGAAGCGGTGATTAAAGCCAAAGAATCTTCACAAGAATAGATCGATATGAAGGCAGAAGGCAGAATTGTTTTCAATTATGTAATACCAATTCTGAAAAGTCTTGCAACCTATAGATTGTACGCGAGCATCTGTAAGGACATGGCGAGAGTGCCCATTGGTATCAAGTTAAGCCTAAAACCCTTGATGAATCTCGCTTTGACGCAAGTCTATATCTGCTTTGCATTTCTCTTGTTCAGGGCAGGGCTGTTTCAGGATTAAATAAACAGGATTATCGTTGATATAAGGTTAGAGCGTTGGTGGATCGATCGCCCCTGAGCGCACAAACGCCACCAACCCATGAATCGAAAAATCAGCCTAAAACAGTTTTACGAGCCCAAAAGCCTGCGGATTTCCAGCTTGTAAGCCGCATTATTCAAACCTTCACCGCTAGCGAAATCCGGGTCTATAGCCTGCCTCATAGCAGCAATGCGATCGCTAGTAGCCGGGTGAGTGCTCAAAATGCTCGGAGGAGAAGGCTTGTCGAGTAACTTTTTCATAAAATCAACCATCCCAGATTGAGCGTAGCCCGATCGCCCCATAGTTTGTAATCCCAACTGATCCGCTTCGTATTCAGCTTGACGGCTGTGCGGGCGTCGCAAAGCCAATTCCACGCCAATCTGAACCGCCCGAGATCGATCGAGCCCCGTGGCCGAAGCTACACCAGAGGCGATCGCCATTTGACGCATTTGTTGAATTGCGTGGCGAGCAGTAATATGCCCGATTTCGTGGGCGATCACACTGGCCAATTCAGCTTCATTATCCGCCGCCGCCATCAAACCTTTATTCACATAAACAAAACCGCCCATTGTCGCAAAAGCATTAATATTGTCGTCGTCAATCACTTGGAAAGTATAGGGAATATTCGGGCGAGTGCTTTCCCGGGCGAGCCGCTGACCGATGCGGTTGATATATAGTGTAGTGGCGCGATCCTGGTCAATCTTAAACTCGCTGTTCGCCAACTGCTGATTAATTTGTCGGCCAACAGTCACCTCTTGGCGATCGGACATATTCGACAATTGAATAACTTGAATGCCCCGAAAAATCAATTCTGGCAAAGAAAACGCGATCGTCGGTGCCGGTGAAATCACCGAGATACCCGCAGCCACAATCAGCGACAGAAACAGATAAATCCCGCGGCCACAAGTAAGCCGGCAAGTCAACCACAAACTTTTTAACATGATTGATACGTGCGAAAAAATAGATTAATTTTTAGGAAAAACGGCAAAACTCACTCAACAGGCAGACGAAATTTAAGCCGCATTTGTTGCTATTCTAGCTTTTTGCTAATTTTTAACCGCGCCGCCAGCTTCCGGGCGATCTTGTTGTCCATCAACCGCTCTCAACTACCTTCTGCTTTAAGTCCCCAAGTCCTGCTGATTTTCGACACCCGATGTGGTAATATCTTTTGGCTTGTACAGATATTCCTGTCGCTGTCAGTCAATTAGGCGATTTATGAAAATTTTGGATTCTCAAGGCCGACTGTTCGGCAAAATCAGCATCTTAGACGTAGGTGCCGCTCTAATCGTACTGTTAGTTGCAGTCGGAATCTTCTTCTTCCCCGGCACTTCTGGCGGTTCCGTCGCCCAAGTCGGCAGCAGTGTCAAACCTGTAGAGATAGATGCAATTGCGATCGGTCTCAAAGGGACAAACGTTCAAGACTTGTTCAAACCCGGTGATAAAATCAATGTGGTAATCCGCAATCAACCCTCCGGTCAGATTACGATCAAATCTGTCAAAACTATCACCAGAACCCTAGCAGTTCCTCAGCCCAACGGCACTCTGAAAGCTCTCCCCGATCCCAGAGAAGAAGAATCATTCAGCAGAAATATGATGTTTACCTTAGAGGGAAAAGGTCAACTTACTGAAAACGGCCCGGTGTTAGGAAATACGAAAGTCAAAATTGGTACTACTCTAGAACTTGAAGGCAAAAAGTACATTTTCAACGCCAGCGTCATGGACGTGCGAGTGAAAGAATAGGCATTGGGCATTGGGCATATCAAATCCGTTAGCATCGGAATGATATAAACAGAGGACACGGCAGTGCCGTGTCCCTACAATTAATGGGGTAGGGACACGGCACTGCCGTGTCCTCGGTATCATTCCAATGCAACCGGAAACGATATCATTGGTCATTGGGCATTGGTAATTGTTATTTCTAACAACTGCCAACTGCCAACTGCTAATTGACTTCTTCAACCTTCCGAAAGCAACTTTAAATATTGTCGAATTAAGCCAATAGTGACAGCCGGAATTTCTAACTGCGGAGTCAAACCTACGTTTTCCAGAGATTGAAAAACTTTGATTGCTTCGGGGTTGAGATTGGCCAACCGCTGCCCGATATCGGGGCTGGTAAACTGCGATTTTTCTCCCCAAATAATCGCAGTCGGCGTTGTTAGCCCAGTGATGTATAGCGACAAATCAAAGCACAAATCTCCGCGCACAAAAGACAGGGCGGCATATTCTGCATTTGGTTCTAAGGCAGATGCGAGATAAGCGTCTACAATTTCTTGGTAGACTCGACGGGAATCCGCAAATTGGCGCTGTTCTAAGAAGCTGCGGATGCCACCGTCTGTGGCGATTCCGGTACTGTAGAGCAAGCGGTCTAAAATCGGGGTGTTGACTAGCTGAGCGAAGAAACTGTTGCGGTAATTTTGTCCGAAGTCGGACAAACCACTTGGTGTGGTCAAAATTAGAGATTTGAAGAGATCGGGGCGGGCGATCGCAGCTCGAATCGCGATCGCCCCCGTCAGCGAAGAAGCAATCACATCTGTCGGACTGCCGCAAGTTTTTTCCAGGAATTCGATCAAAGTTGTGATATAATCTTCAACCTGATAATTTCTGGGCGGATGTTCCGATCGTCCCCAACCAATTAAATCAGGCGCTAAAATTCGATATTCTGCCGCAAAAGCCGGATAAACTTTAGACCATTCGTAGGCACTCGACCCGCCCCCAAAACCGTGAAAAAATGCCAAGTTCGGTTTATTTTCCGAAGTTGAGTTCGGCAATTCGAGCCAAGGCATTTTTTCAGCAGTGTAGTATACCATTCTGCCGAGAGAAGTAACTATCGATCGTTGACCGAAGCCGAGGGGCACAAGCATAAATAAACCTCAATCGCTATTAGATTTTAGATTTTCGTCCGCCGAGATTGTCTTTGTTTAAAAAAGTTGCAAAGCTGGCGCTGTTTTTGTAAAGATTGAGTATTGATTTAAATCTATTTTAGTACAGGTGCAGCCTGAAACTACAGACACGAACTAAGTTTTGCGATTTTGGCAGTTCGGTTGTGTAGTTATTCTCACCCTTGCAAACTACCGCCGATCGGAGATAATAACAAAATGATGGGTAAGACCCCTCAATGTAAGAGAGTCTGTTCGCCGACCCGGAAAGCAGGCGATCGGAAAGCAGGATTATTATACCTAGCTTTCAGCCCGGCGGCCGGTTTGCAGCGGTGAGCCAATTACGAATAATTAATTACCATATTTTGCGGAGCAGTGGCTTTTGAGGTCGAAAGTTTTTGTTGAAGGGCGGGCGCTCGGTTTTCGGTTCCTAATTGGAGGTTTGGCAATTTCCCAAGCCTCGCTGTTATCAATTCCAAAACACAAGAAGTAACTAATCTCAGGGAGAACTACTAAAAATGCAACTGCTCAGGAAACGGGATCGCGAGGGTTTTATGGTTGACGCAAAAAGTCTTCAATCGGACGGGTTTGCAGAATTTGATACTGCCTGTCGAAGCATGGATTTAAACGGCAAAAAGTCTTTAGTCGCCACTCCAGAACGCTCTGGCTCCGGGTCAGAGGTGCGATCGCGCGCCACCGTACCAGCGATCGTCCGCCTAGCTTTAGAAGACTTGAAATGCTTTGAAGTAGTAGAACACCAGTTTGCACATTGGGGAGTAACTTTTACCAATGCCGTCGCCATCCAACCTTCAAACCCAGCATTTTTAACTGGTTCTGGGGCAACAGTGTTAATGGGAGCTCCAAAAAGCGGACTGATAGAAGTAACTTTCAAGCATCCAGTTCGCAGCGTGTCAGGACTTGTCACCAGTTCGCGGCGAACTGTTTTATCTGCTTGCGACATTGACGGGAACCCAATTGTTCAGGATGAAATGCCCGCGCCGAATCTGGGAGGGTCTAATTCTCCGATCGCCCCTAGGGCTCCGCTGCGTGTCAAAGCTCCGAATATTCATCGAATTACTTTTTACGCTTTTGACGGTCAGCTAGTAGTCGATGACTTTATTTTTGGATTCTAAAGCCATGCCATAAGTAGCATCCCAAGTCTGCAAACCTTCGAGAAGGGCATTGCGGACGATCGCTTCGGGTTCCCGACTCAGCATCAGGCGAAAGCACTCGGCAGCACGGTTTCGTGCGATCCTCTGCGTTGGCGCAGCCCCCGTAGGGGCGGGCTCCGCTAACAAACTTTTGACAGAACTCGGATGGTCAAACCCACCGTTCTTCACCAAATCGGTCATTTGTCGCACTGCAATCAAACGCTTCACGGGGTCAGCATCAGTCAAATCTGCCAGGATGCGATCGAGCGCCGCTTCATCTTTTGAGGCGCTGCGACTCAATGCTTGCCGCAGCAACAGAAGAGCAATCGCGATCGTGCCCAAATTCTGCAAAATCAGGCTCAAAGCCATCCAGTGGCTCTCAGAGTCGGCCCAAATCGCCAAACTCATGTAAGCGCCCAAGGTAGCCACCCCGCCGGTTCCCACCGCTAAAACGAAACGGCGGTTCGGACTCTCCCAAAATTGCTCGATTCGCTCCCGCCCCAATTGCCAGTCCCGCGACTGCCCTCGGTAAACCAACATCATCGCTGCTATCCCCAAGCCTGTCGAAAATAGTAACTGACTGTTCCACCACCCCCAAACTGCTGCCAGGGCGACAACTGCCAGCCAACTTTTTGATCGAGTCAAACGCTCTAGCAGCCACTTGAGCAAGGCGGTAGAAACCACAGGCGATCGGGCCCGCTCCGTCTTGCCATCTACCCTCCGGCGCATTTTTTTGGCAGTCCCAAGGCTGACCGGCGGGCGATCGTGACTAAGTTCTCTGTCTTCTTGGGCATTGGTCATTTCTAAGGACAATTCGCGATCGGGGAGCGATTCGAGTTGCCAAGTGCGATCCTCTTCGAGGGCTTCGCTAACGGACACTTTCACTGGCGATCGATTCAGCTTGGTTGTAGTTTTTTTAAATTGATTCATACTAACTTTTTTGACAAATAACTTAAATTTGTTATGCAGGCGTTTTTAGCACTGATTTAGATTCTCGATCAACAATAGTCTTAGACTCTTTGACATCCTCGCCGGCGTGAACGCACGGGGATTCCCAAACCTCACGATTTAGGTTTCTGCTTCCGTCCTTTACGGGGTTTCGCACCAGCCTTAACAGATTTACTCTGTTCGGGTCTTACGGTCGCTCCACAGACTGATACGGCAAGCCCTGCCGCCAAAATGTTATGAGCCGCATTGATATCTCGGTCATGGTGCGTCCCGCAATTAGGACAATTCCATTCCCGGATATTCAACGGCAATTTTTCAACAATGTGACCGCAATTACCACATCGTTTAGAACTGGGAAACCATCGGTCAATCTTGATTAAAGTACGACCGTACCAGTCACATTTATATTCAAGTTGTCTGACCAATTCACCCCAACTTGCATCACTGATAGCTAGGGCGAGTTTCCGATTTTTAATCATGTTCTTGACAGCTAAGTTCTCGATGGCGATGGTTTGGTTTTCGCGCACCAATCGAGTAGTTAGCTTGTGAAGGTTGTCTTTTCTTGCATCAGCAATTTTTTGATGCACTCTCGCTACTTTAAGTCGTGCTTTGTAGCGGTTGTTTGACCCTTTTTGCTTCCGACTTAAAGCTTTCTGCGCTCTTCTAAGTTTGCGATACTTTGTCTTGAATCCTTTGGGGTTGACAATCTTTTCGCCTGTATTAAGAGTCAGTAAACTTGCTATTCCCAAGTCAATGCCGACTTGCTTGACGCGCGGGGGCAACTTCTTAATTTCAACATCTACCAACAGAGAGACTGACCATCTACCAGATGGTGCAAGCTTAACGCTTAAGGTTGATGGTGTCGCACCGCTCGGCAGTGTTCGACTCCAGCGAATAGGCAATGCTTGAGCGCACTTTGCTAGGTAGACTTGTCCGTCTCTGAACTTAAATGCCGACTTGGTAAACTCTGCACTACCACCGTTGCGCTTTTTCTTGAAATTCGGATACTTTGCCCGCCCATCAAAAAAATTGGTGTAAGCAGTTTGTAAGTGACGCAAACACTGCTGTAACGGTACGCAGCTAACTTCAGAAAGAAAATCTAGTTCTTCCGTTTTCTGACCTTCGGTTAGCATACTAGAAGTTTCAGTATACCCTACCCGTTTTTGGTCTTTGTACCAAGCTTCAGTCCTCGCTGCCAAAGCGCGGTTATAGACCAAACGAGTACAGCCAAGTGTGCGTCGCAACAAACTTTCCTGTTCCGGCGTTGGGTAGAATCGATAGCTGAAGGCTTTTAGTGTCATGCTCACAGTCTAACATCTCAATCGTGAGATGTGTTAAACAGTTGACAGTTGACAGTTGACAGTTGACAGCGAACTGATAAGAACGGAGATTTAAACTCCGTTGTTATCACAATCTGCCTTCATGCTGGGGCTTCAAACCCCTGCTATTCGGTGAACTCAATATAAAATCTTTGTAAAGCAGTCCTAAAAGGAGGGGGTTTCAAACCCATTTTTCTGATGATACCGGAAATTTCAACCCGTGGTGAAGAAGCGGCTGTGGCGAAGAATTCCGATAAATCCTTACCAAAAATAGAGCAATTAGAGATAGTTGAGAAAAGCACTACAGAATCAGTTTTGAGGCCCAAGGGCGATCGTCCTTCGGCCGGCGGGCAAAAACCCGAAAACTTTTAAATTTCAGAAATTTGGGGGATTTTGAGTGCGCCAAGAAGTCCGCCCAGAAGTGCGGGTCGAAAATTTAGCAGGAGTGCCCTCCGGCCCGGAATCTCGCTGCTACCCCCGATGTCAGATGAGGCCGGGTTCACAGCGTTTCGGCTGCTAGCTGTGAACGCAGTCGGCCCGCCGGCGCTTGAATCGAGACACAATTGTTTGATAATCAATAGCACGATCGTTCGTAAACTGCTAAGATTCTTGAATTAATGGGAGCAGATCGAGTCCGGTAAATTAGCCGTAATTTTGGTAGGGGCTGTTTGGCGCCCGATCGGCAACATCAGCCACATATCGGCGTAAACCCACCCCCGGAGCCTGGATATTATGGTCTGATCGACCGGACTAGATAGCAGGAAGGCCATCATTCGGGTTCAAACCAAAACAGCGCTTTCCAAGCGCCAAAAAACGATCGCGCGAGCCGGTTCGGCAAGTGCGGAGGCTGGAACAACATCGGCTTTTTACCAGACTCAGGCAGAAATGCTGCCCCAAAGTGTCTCTGCAAAGGTTAGGCTAGTGAAGAGAGTCCAAGAATATTTACGATCGAGACGTACAACGTCTACCTTGTAATTTTTTGCTCAGTTGTCAAGCCCAACATTTTTGCATTCTCCCGATGAGCGAGACTCTTGGCACTTCCAACAAGTGGGGAACTCGACCGTCAAAAAGCTTGGGTTTGATGGTAAATCCCTTACCAATATGTAAACACCTTACCGATGGCTCGCCGGAACAATCTTGCAGGAAAACCCATGTCTAGTATGCAAAACCAATTCACCGTTCACTTCTGGGGCGTTAGAGGTAGCATAGCGTCTCCAGGGGCTGAAACAGTACGTTACGGGGGCAACACGCCCTGTATAGAAATGCGAGTGGGTGAGAGCCGCCTAATTTTCGATGGCGGTACTGGATTGCGGGTTTTGGGACAAACTCTCCTGTCGCAGATGCCCGTAGAAGCTCATATGTTTTTTACTCACTCTCACTGGGATCACATTCAAGGATTTCCATTTTTTATCCCAGCTTTTGTTAAGGGCAATTGTTTTCACATCTACGGCGCTGTTGCTCCTCCTCCTAATAAGGCTACTATTCAGCAGCGGCTCAACGACCAGATGCTCCACCCCAATTTTCCGGTACCCCTGCAAATTATGGGGGCAGACCTGAAATTTAACGACATAGAAGTGGGTGAACCGCTTGAAATCGGAGATATTAAGGTGGAAACTGCTTTGTTGAACCACCCCGGGGAAGCTGTAGGCTACCGCGTGAACTGGCGCGGGTATTCGGCTGCTTACGTGACTGATACCGAACATTTTCCCGATCGTTTGGACGAAAATGTGCTGTATTTGGCTCGGGATGCTGAGGTGCTGATCTACGACGCTACTTATACCGATGAAGAGTATTATGCCGAGAAGACCAGCAAGGTCGGCTGGGGACATTCGACTTGGCAGGAAGCGGTGAAGGTGGCAAAGGCGGCTAATGTCAAAAAATTGGTGATTTTTCACCACGACCCGGTGCACAATGACGAGTTTTTAGACAGGGTGGGAGAGCAAGTGGCTCAAAGGTTCCCCAACAGTTTGATGGCGCGGGAAGGTTTGTCGTTACAGTTGCTACCTCCTCATAAGAACGATGTGTCTGAAGCGTCGGTGCAAACCCCTAAAGTGTCTGTGTGATGGATTTGAGTTTGCAGATTCAGAAATCTTGAGGTCGGAAATCTAAAATTTAAGTTAGGCATGACCTCACTCAAAGACAGACACGAGCCCCCGGCTTAAGTCGCGGAACACAAAAAAGTTTAGACCAAAGTTCCAGCTCCCAGATGGCATCTGTGGAGTCAATTGTTTAATCTTTAATCTCTAATCTAAAATCTACGGGCGATCGTAATCTGGCTTTCATATGTCAAAATCTTAAACGTGTGGGTAACTTCTTCTTGTACCGCTGCTCTGACTCCAACTTTTGTTGCCTTGGGAAACTTTGATGGTTTGCACCTAGGGCATCGACAAGTCGTGCAGCCAATTTTAAATCGATCGCTGGGGCAAACTTCTGCGACGGTTTCGGAGACGGGGCAAAGCTGGCACTTCATAGCCGGCAAAGATGAAAATTCCGAAAGCGAACATCCGGCGACCTGCGACAAGGACTCGGCGGGTAACAGCCTCTCTGGTCGTGATTCTGATGCGGGCGATCGACCTTACAGCACTGTCGTTACATTCGATCCGCACCCGCAAGAGTTTTTTACAGGTCAACCCAAAAAACTGCTGACGCCTCTGGCAGAAAAGGTAGAATTGCTGGAAGCAATGGGCGTCGAGCAACTTGTGCTGCTGCCGTTCGATCGAGAACTAGCAGATTTGACGGCGGATGAGTTTGTCGAAAAAATTCTGGTGCGACAATTACAAGCGAGTCGAATTAGTGTGGGCGTTGATTTTCGGTTTGGACGGGGACGCGCTGGGACGGCTGTGGATTTGCAGTCGATCGCCTCTAGCTACGGTATTGATGTTACTCTTGCACCGCTGCACAATTGCGGTGAGGGCGATCGAATCAGCAGTTCTGTCATCCGCGAAGCTCTAGCATCGGGCGACCTCAGAAAAGCGCATCAGTTGCTGGGACGACCTTACAGTTTGGTGGGGACTGTGGTTGGGGGACAGCGGCTGGGTAGGACGATCGGATTTCCCACCGCTAATATCGAATTACCACCCGAAAAGTTTTTGCCGCGTTTTGGCGTGTACGCAGTGCAAGTCTCGGTGAAGGATCGAGGAGAAACGATCAAAGATGAAAGTTCTTCCTATGAGTGGAAAAATCCTCAATCTTTAATGTCCAGTCAAGCCTCAGATGTATCTATTCTCAATGGGGTGATGAATGTTGGCTGTCGCCCGACGGTAGACGGCCAGCAACCCACGATCGAAATTCATTTGTTAGATTGGTCTGGGGATTTGTACGGTCAAACCTTGAGTGCTAATTTGGTAGAGTATTTGCGACCCGAACAAAAGTTCGCTTCTTTGGATGCTCTCAAAACTCAAATTCAGGCAGACTGTGATGTTGCTAGAAAGCTGTTAAGTAAGCCAACCTAAAAACACAAAATGCCCAGATTCCCGACTTTTCAAAGAAGTCCGAGAGCTAAAGTTCGATCGCGTTTTACAATTAAAAATCAGGGATATGAGAGAACATATTGAACGGCTGAAGCAAAATCTAGGCAAGACGATTGTTGGCAAAGCGGATGCGATTCGCTTGGTAATTGTAGCGGTGCTTTCGGGGGGACACGCGCTGCTGGAAGACGTGCCTGGTGTGGGCAAAACGCTGTTGGCGAAGTCTTTGGCGCGATCGATCGATGGTAAGTTTCAGCGGATTCAGTGTACTCCCGATTTGTTACCGACAGATATCACCGGTACTAATATTTGGAATCCCAGCAGCGGGAAATTTGAGTTTTTGCCCGGCCCAGTTTTTGCTAATGTTTTGTTAGCTGATGAAATCAATCGGGCGACGCCGCGAACTCAGTCGGCTTTGCTGGAAGTGATGGAAGAAAAGCAAGTGACAGTGGATGGGGTTTCTCGGAATGTTCCAGCCCCGTTTTTTGTGATTGCTACTCAGAACCCGATCGAGTATCAAGGCACTTTTCCGCTACCGGAAGCTCAGATGGATCGATTTACTTTGTCTTTGACTTTGGGCTATCCCGCTGCGTTGGAAGAGTTGCAAATGTTAGAACGCCTTTCTGATAGTTTTGCAGTTGAAGATTTGCAGCCTTGTATTTCTTTGGAAGAAGTGCAGGAGTTGCGCCGTTTGTGCGCTGCGGTGAAGGTAGAAGCGTCTTTGAAACAGTATATTGTGGATTTGGTGCGATCGACCAGGGAGGATGAAGAGATTACTCTGGGAGTGAGTCCCCGGGGTGCAGTGGCTTTGTACCGGGCTTCTCAGGCGCTGGCATTTATGGATGGCCGGGATTATGCGACTCCTGAGAATGTCAAATATTTGGCACCACACGTACTTTCTCACCGTTTGATTCCGGCGGGGGGAAGGAGGGCGAAGACGATTGTCGATCGATTATTGCGATCTGTTCCTATTCCTTAAAAACTCAGAAATCAGGACACGGCAGTGCCGTTTCCCTACAATTAATTACTCGTTCCCAGGCTCTGCCTGGTAACGCAGATCCGGAGGCTCTGCCTCCTATTTCCGTCTCTAAGAGCGAGGCAGAGCCTCTGGACATCGGTTCCCAGGCAGAGCCTGGGAACCAGTTATTTTTGAGGTAGGGAAACGGCACTGCCGTGTCCTCCGTTGCTTTTTGATCGTGGCTAGATAGCACTCTCAAATAGCGCCACTAATTTTTTAGCTTCTAAATCGACATTATGTTGTCGAGCAACTCTTTCTGCTCCAGCTTTCCCCATTTCTTCCAACTTTTCTAAAGGTGCTTCCAACGCCGCGCGCATTGCTACAGCTAATACTTCTGCGGAACCGGGAGGAACCAACCAACCGCAAACACCAGGTTCTACCAACTCCGGGATACCGGCAACATAGGTGCTAATTACCGGCCGATTGAGAGCAAGAGATTCCATAATTACTACTGGTAAACCTTCAGCAAAACTCGGCAATACCATCGCCCGTGAAGCTAAAAGCTGTTCCCGAACTTGATCGCTGCTGGCCCAGCCGGTAATTTCAATATGTTTTTGCAGTCCGTACTGTGCAATTTGCTTTTCAATATCCGATCGCAGTGGCCCATCTCCGACAAATACCAACTTAAAATCCAAGCCTGCGACTGCTAGCAAATGAGCTGCTTCTAGCAATAGTAAATGACCTTTTTGTTCGCTGAGTCGTCCAATGCAAACTAAGCGGGGTGCTGCGGGGATGGGGACGTGGGGGTGAGCTAAAAATGCAGCATCGACACCGCAGTGGATGACGTGAATTTTTGACCACAATGTGCGATCGCACCACCGAAAAAGCTGACTTTTGCCAAAGGAACTGACTGCTGCTACAAAGGTCGATCGTTTAATTTTTTCTTCTAAAGAAAGAAGTGTCGCTTTATCAAATTCTTCAGGGCCGTGAACCGTGAAACTGTAAGTAGGGCCACCAAGCACGCGACACAACATTGCTACAGTTGTTGAATTTGTGCCAAAGTGAGCGTGAACGTGTGCTATTCCCTGTTCTGCAAACCAATTTAAAAGCACGCAAGCTTCTGCTAAATAAGCTAGATGAAGGATAATTCCGCGATCGGAGTGCCAGCCTACTTTAAATGTTAACCGCAAAGCTTCAAGGAATCTGGCTGGTTTGGTGAGAGCAACACGCAGCAAAGCTAATACTAAACCTTTGACTCCAATCCCTAGGATTACTTTCGTCAATTCTTGCTCTAGTTTGTCTGCTTCGTCAACGAGTTCCGATTCGCACGAGCGGATCGAAAAACGTGCGACTTTCATGCCACAACTTTCGACGGCGGCCACTTCTCTGCGAACGAAGCTGTGGCTGACTTTGGGATATTGGTTAACTAAATAAGCAATTATCATGAACAGGCTGGAAATGCTATGGTAAAACTTAAGATAATTTTAGCCTCGAATTGATAAAAGTCAAGAATTCAACGTAAAATCCTCTTCTGTTAGATCCCCGAATTCTTAAAGAAGTCGGGGATCTGGGTATTCTTTAGACTAATATCACGAGCCAATAAAACTTCTTAATATACCCATTAGCTTAGCTACATTATTCAGGAAATATTCATTAGGATCGATTTCAACTACAGAATCAAATAATTTCATAAATTTCCAGTTTGTGCCAGTCGTGACAGCACCATAAATCATTTCATTATTACTTTGACGTTGATTAACTATTTGTGCGGCTACCATTTCGGCAATACACTGACCTAAGCCAGATTGGATATTATCATTTTTAGCTTCCACGATTAAAACCACGGGTGATTTAATCATCAATTGAGACGATGACTTACTAATTATAAAATCACAATAGCCCATCAGTCCTTGTTGACTATCCACATTGAATTCTCTACCAGAAAACAGACTTATTTTTGAGCCAAGCTGCTGTTTTAGTTCAATCAATATTGGTGCAATAATCATTTCCGATCGCGCTTTTTCTGTCGCAATTTCTAAGGCCAAGGGAGTATTGTATTCAAGACACTGTTTTAAGAAACTACTAATAGGGGCTTCTGGGACTTCCGCGAAACTATCAAGCTTTTCAATAATACTTAGTCCAAAAACTTGTTCGACCATTTCTAGGGTGAACTGACTATAAGACATTTTATTGATTCCTAAGTTTTTTAAATTTATTGAGTTTATTTTAGCATGGGTATATGGCGATCGCGCAGTAGCGTAGCCAAGTCACGTTAGGAAAGAATATATTGAGGTGGAAAGTAGCTCAATTTTTCTCATTACTAATCCCATCACAGAGATGTTTATCACTATCACTCACATTTTGGTTGTTCTTCAAATAGTCATGCAGCCAGTTACAGCCTCGTGACATTAAATCATCCAAATCTAGATTCCATAAAATAACAGTTCCATCATCACCAGCAGAGGCAATTATTTTACCATTCGGGCTAAGACTAATCTCATTCACTCCACCAGGGATATGTCCCTTGAGAGTGCTTAACTCTTGTCCTTGCAAACTCCAAAGTTTTACCGTACCATCCTCACTAGAAGAAATAATAGTCTGACTATCTAGACTAAAAGTAACGCTAGTAACGGGCTGACTGTTTTTGAATCAGAATATCTGGAACTTCTGACAAATGGATTTGAAGATTTTACTGACAGCGACAAACCATTTGAAGGCTATTATTACCCTGTACGCTTGAACGATACCTATGGGTTACTTTTGGGTTGTTCTTTTAAGGAAGATAGGACTCCTCACCCAGTCAGTTGTCTTGCCCAATTCCAAGCTAAAATCAATGAAAAGCTAAATAATCAACATCCAAATATCGGGCAAACCTGGCTGATTGTAACTGAGATGGACAACCAAAACATTAGTCCAGAAGAAGTTGCTAAAAAATGCTGTCAATCCTTAAATATCGGCTTGCAATGGGAACGAGATTTCCAAGGTAAAGGGTCTTTTCTGGGAGGGAGTATATTTGAGCTTTCGCGATACCAACTGCTGATACAGGAGTCAACACAGGATGCTAAACCACGCACTATTCAAGAACTACAAGAGAATATCCATCTCATCATTGCCCTAATGCCTAGCAGTGATGCTGCCAAAACAGTTTGGGAAGATTTTAACACTAAACTGCTGCCCTTATTTTGCTATCGCCATAAAGTTTTCTGGGCTTACGCTCAAAGTCGCTATCTGAAACAACAGCTAAAAAAAGATTTCACAGTCATTAACCAACTCGTAGGAAATATTTACAGTCAAAATCTCAAACAACTCCGCACAACCGTTGTTGATGCCCAAAATATATTACCTAAGTATACCATAAAGTTAAATTATCTAGATGCTCAAATTCGCACTATTGAAATTAATGCCATCAATTATACTAGACGGATCGGTACTATTGGCGATCGCCTAAATCAAATCCAAACCCAAAACGGACAAAACCCGATCGCTCAAATCCTCCCCATTCTATCATGGTTCCAATCTGCCACAGCCACCTCAAACCCTACCTCGACTAATCCTACACCTCTGTTATCTCAAATCGCGAACTTGCAACACCCCTACGATCTAAAATTCCTGGAAAAATTCAGCGAAGATGTAGAGGAAAAATACCAGTTACAAGTGCAAAAAGACTATGCAAATCTCAGTCCCGGCTTACAATTACTGCAAGATTTAATCAACTCAAGTCGGGCAATTACAGAGATAGAACAAGCTGAGCGCGATCGCACTTTCCAAAACACTGTTGGCATTATTGGTGCTGGACTAGCAGTGGGTTCCATCGTCGCCTCAATCGAAATACCGACTGAGCAAAATGACAACTTCTTAAATCCTCATCTCAATTCAGCACTTTGGACTCTACATATTCCAGGCGCTTGGTTGCCTTTTGCCATTAAGATTACCTTTAGCTTGAGTGCCGCACTAGCCGCTGGGTTATTCACTGCTATACTAATTTGGTTAGGACAGCATAGGCTGAAAAAGTAACAACAAATCAAACAGCCATCAATTGATTGAGCTGCGATTCACACTGTTGAAAAATGTAATTGACAGTAGCAAAAACCTTGTCTAGTTCATAAATAGTGTAAGGAGTAATGTTTTTGGTAAAAACATTTCCTTCTAGCTTGCCAAATTCCCAGGTTTTGCCATTAGACACAATACCCAAAATAATAACTTGAAGTTCATCGTTTAGCCGCTGGGCTGCAATCATTTCCGCTATGCACTGAGCCCAGCCTGCTTCAAATTTATCTTGCTTCGCTTCAACTAAAAGCAAATACGGTTTGTCAAACACAACTTTGCCTAAAGGAGAACGTTTTGCCAAGATATACTCGGGAAAACCTGACAACTTAGTGTCATAGTTGAGAGCCTCATGACTCCACAAAACAAATTTACTTCGATAGCACTTCCAAACTTCTTTCAACACTGGATAAATCAAATTTTCGCAAACTGCAAATTCTGAGTTATCAACGACTCCTTCCGTCATCATGATTTGCAAGTCTTCGCGGAAGTAGTCAGGGACACTGAAAGCTGTTTCAATCACAAAATTAGCTTCAGTGTAGATTGTCTGAAATTCTTTGATAACTGCACCGATCGTTTTGTAATTGCTAAAAGCCATATTTACCTCACTGTGTTTGAGTTAAGTAAGTGGGTACTAACAAATATAACATGGGGAGAGGGCGGGTTTTGCAGCAGTAACTCGCTATTTGGGTAAACTTTGTAACATTTATCGTTTACGTAGCTCTGCACCTACCCAAAATGACAGCAATAAGGTAAAGTAAACGGCACAAGAGTCCAGAACTCTCAAACTCCCGCAACTCGGCAAACCCGCCCCTGCGCCAGCAAAACTGGCCAGTAGAGGCGACATTAACCTCTAACCAGCAACAAAAATGCAAACATACTACTACGTTTTAGCCAGCCAACGCTTTTTACTAGAAGAAGAAGCCCTTGATGAAGTGTTTAAAGAAAGAATTCGCAACTACAACGAACAAGAAAAACAGATAGACTTCTGGTTGGTAAAACAGCCCGCTTTTCTCGAATCACCGGGAATGGCAGAAGTTAAAACAAAATGCCCTCAGCCAGCCGCTGCTATAATTTCTACCGATCCTGTGTTTATTACCTGGTTGAAACTGCGATTAGAATATGTGCTAACAGGTGAATTTCAAGCACCATCACCAACTATTCCCGATGCCCTTGCATCCCTACAGCCAGCATGAACAAAATAGCAAAATATCCGACCAGGCAACTAACGGAATTTAGGGGAAAATCGTATAAAGATATTGTCTTTATTCCCCTATTTTATGCTACATCGATCGCTTTTTTAGTTTTGACAGTTTTGTCTGCATCTGTTAAAGCTCAGTCGAGCTGCGAACCGCCGCAGTCGGATGAATATCTACTGTTAATTGTCACCAAAACGCCGGAAGAGCAAGAAAAAGCAAAACGCTCTTTTCCTGGAAATACTGACAATACAGTTTGCCGATATATCAACGACACTGTAATGCGAGTTGGTGGCTTTTGCAACTCGCAAATCGCTGGTGATTGGGTTAAATACATCCAAGATGTTGTCGGATTGCCAGCTTACGTAGTACGATCGCCCGCAGCAGCATTACCCCAAAATTTGCCAGTCTACGATCCTCAGCCAGCCACCTCTGCCATACCAGCCCCCGATCGCCCAAATGACAGTTTCGCCTTTAATCCACAACCTCTGGGCCCCGGTTATGCAGTGTTGGTAGATTACTTCAATCAACCCGAATTAGCCGCCCAAGTCAAGCAAGTATTGGGCACGCAAGTAGGCTTAGCTTCCTATGGCCAACGTCCGTTCTTATTCATCGCTTATACAACGGATCAAAATGCTGCTACTGCTGCTGTAAAAACACTGAGCGATCGAGGTTTTTGGCCGATGTTAGTAGACAGCCGCCGAGTTACCCTAATTGCTCCTGCTGTTCGGTAAAAGTTAAGAGTCAAAAATTCGATCCCCCCAGCCCCCTTAAAAAGGGGGAGCAAGAATTCAAAGTCCCCCTTTTTAAGGGGGATGCGAGGGGGCTCGGAATATATGCAACTTCACATTAAATTGGTATTAACAATTATTGTTGTTTGGGCTGTGGCTGAATGGTTCCTAGCTGACTTTCAGCCCGCTTTTTTGCCTCTATTGCTGCTCCGTAATCCGGTTTGTAGCGAATTGCTTTGTCATAGGAGCCGATCGCATCTTGGTATCTTTTTACCGCTACAAGTGCATTAGCGCGACTGTACCAAGCTTCGGAGTAGTCGGGTTTGACATAAACTGCTTCGTTGTAAGAGGCGATCGCATCTTCGTACCGCTTTAAATTATATTGTGCATTGCCTCTATTGTACCAAGCTTGCTCTTGTTTTGGGTTCAAATCTAAGGCTCTGCTGTAACACTCAATTGCTTGTTCGTATTTGCGTAATTCGTGGTAAGACCAACCTAAATTGTACCATGCTTGATAATAATCCGGCTTTAATTTGACTGCTTTTTCGTAAGCTGCTACCGCTTCTTCGTGTCGGCGCATTTTCAGCAAAGCGATGCCTTTACTGTACCATGCTTGATGAAAATTAGGCTGGAACCGCACGGCTTTTTCGTAAGCTTCAAAAGCTTCTTGATTTTTGTTCAATTCTAGGAAAACATTGCCTAAATTGTACCACGCTTCAGAATTATCGAATTTGATTTCAACTGCTTTTTGGTAGGATTCTACGGCTCGCTCGTACTGTTTTAATTTTTGGTAAGCTTGTCCCCGATTGTACCAAGCACGGTACAAATCAGGCTGAAATTGGACTGCTTTTTCGTAGGAGGCGATCGCTTCTTCGTACCGCTGCGAATCTAACAAACTATCGCCTTTTCCTTCCCACGCTTGGGGATAGTCGGGCTGGATTTTCAAAGCATTGTCAAAAGATGCGATCGCCTCTTGAGACTGTTGCAATTTATCCAAAGCATAACCGCGTCCCGTCCAAGCTTCTAAATATTCAGGCTTTAATTCTATTGCTCGATCGTAAGCCGCCTGTGATTCTTGATATTTTTTCAATTCATATAAAGTTTTAGCTTTTTCTTGCCAAACTTCCGCGTAGTCCGATCTCAGACTAATTGCTTTTTCGTAAGCTGCTAGAGCTTCTTCAAACCTGCTTAAATTGTAAAGAGTATTACCTCGGTTATATAAATCAGTTGCATTCGCCGAATTCAGAGTATTGATAGCATAAATAGATGCTAGAATAGTGATACTAATTAAACTGGCGATCGACAAAACTTTTAAATATATATTTTTTCGCGGTTTAGACGATTTTTTGGCAATAGCAACCGGAGGCAATACCGGAATAGTACCGCTGAAAGAACTTTTCAGTTCTTTAATAGCTTGCAGCGTTTCGCCCGCACTAGCATAACGTTGTCTAAAATCGTACTTTACCATCTTATCTAAGATTTTCGCAAATTCAGGACTGACCGATGTTTTGTCCTGCCAAATAATCTCTTCTGTATCGGGATCTTTGGGTAATTGGTGGGGAGTTATGCCTGTGAGACATTGAATTGCGATCGCACCTGTAGCATAGATATCACTGCTAAGTTTTGGGTTGCCGTGAGCTTGTTCGCTGGGCATATAACCGGGAGTACCAATGCTCACGCTCAAGCTATTTTTGGGCTGAGGATTAGTGATTTGAGTGGTAATTTCTTTGACTGCGCCGAAGTCAATTAAAACTAGCTTGCCATCTCGATCTCTTCTAATTATATTCCGGGGATTGACATCGCGGTGAATCACATTTTGCTGGTGTACAAAGTCTAAAATTTCCAGAAGTTCCTGCAATATACAAATAACTTCATCTTCCTTCGTACCTCCTGTATTTCCAGGAGAACCCCCCCCAGCCCCCCCTTGGTAAGGGGGGGAGCCAAGTGCAGCCCCCCCTTGGTAAGGGGGGGTTTGGGGGGGTGTAATTTCTTGACTTAAATCATGGCCTTCTATCAATTCTTGAACGAGATAAAACTCTTGATTTTCTTCAAAGTAAGCAAAAAGTCGGGGAATGCGATCGTGATTTCCCAACTTGTACAAAACCTGCGCTTCCGTATCAAACAAACGCCTTGCTACCTGTAGAGTTTCTGGATCGGTTGCTTGAGGTTTAAGCTGCTTGACAACGCAGAGATGATTTCCCGGTAGCTGACTATCTTCAGCTAAATAAGTTTGAGCAAATCCGCCGCCTCCCAAGTGACGGATAATGCTGTAACGACTGCTGAGTGTGATTCCAAGCATGAGATTTATAGCAGTTGACAGTTGACAGTTGACAGTTGACAGTTACATGGTACGGGAATCAAACCGTTTATGAAACCTGGAGTCAGGGATATATTCATCAGGTTATTTATCTCCTAACGGATGTGGCTGTTGCTATACCTAATATTTCATTGAGAATTAGCTTCCAACCAAGCTGTCAAGTGTTGGGGATTAGAAAAATCTAACATGGCTTCTGCAAGATTCTCTAATTTGTCGATCGACAATTGGCGAATGCGGCTTTCACAATCTGGGTTTATTTGACCTAAACGACGATTCAGCAAACGCAGAATTAACTCTATTTGTCCTTGTTGTCTGCCTTCTTGCCTACCTTGTTGTCTGCCTTCTTGTCTGCCTTCTTCCCTACCTAAAGCCACTGAGCCCTCTTGATCTTGAGCAAAAAACTCTTGCTGTTGTAATATGTTCAATTCCTCCAGTGTCAAACTCACTTCATTGGCAATTTCAAAAGCTCTCTGAATTTGCGGTACTGTGGCCATTGTTTGAGGTACTTCAGCCAAAGTGCCAGTGGTTTTGATAAAATAAATCCACTTGTCCGTAAGACTTTCCAGTTGCTCCAATTCTTTTTTGAATTTTGGCAACTCTACAAATACTAACTCAATGTCATTTTGTATATAATCAGACAAGCGAGTTTTTTCTTTGAAGACAAAATGAGAAGTCACATCTTCATGTCCACTAAACATTTCAAAATCTGTGATAGTCAAGGCAATCACTGGTCGCAATTCCTTGTATAATTCTCCTCTTGTTAGTTGCAGTGCATAAGTTTTTGCTGCATTGTACAAAACTCGCTTGCCAAATGCCTGCACTTTCAAAACTTGCATTTCAATAATCACAAATGTGCCATTATTAAGTAGCGCTTTGACATCTAAGTAACTATTTTTAGCTCCAGCTATTTGAGGGCCAAGATAAGGATCTAGGATTTCCAAGCTTTCAATGATGGATTCTCCTTCATAGAGTAGGGCATTTAAGAAACTAATCAAAATCTCTGTACTTTGGCTGGAGCCAAATATCTTCTTGAATGCAAAGTCAATTTTGGGATTGATAAATTTCATGTTATTTTTCTCCTTACACATTGGTATGGTGCGCGCTGCACACCATACTTTAATTCTACTTTAAACGGCTTTCAAAATCTCGTCATCGACCGAAAAATCTATCTCGGCTTTGTCCCGTCCCGAAATTAGATAATCATTCTGGAATGAGTCTTTCAAACCAGAAACTAAGTCAAACTCCGGCTGCCAGTTCAGTTCGGTGACAGCTTTGTTTACTGAAGCGAAAAAGTGCTGCAATCGCATCGGAAAAGCTTTCTTTTTGCCAAAGTCGAATTGTTTCGGATCGTAGTGTACAATCTTGATAGAATCGGGTGATTTGCCTGCTGCTTGAATGCAGGCGCGGGCTAAACCGTCAAAGGTGACAAATCGATCGCCCGAAACGTTGTAAATTTGCCCGATCGCCCTTTCGTTGCCCACAACCGCCGCCATAGCACTCGCCAAATCCTGACAATGCCCGAACTGTGTGAAGTGCAATCCGTTACCAGGAATCGGAATCGGTCGATCGCGCGCAATGCGATCGAAAAACCAAGCCTCCAAATCGTTATAATTTTGAGGCCCGTAAATGTAAGTCGGGCGAATCGAAGTCCAAGGCAAACCAGACTGAGCCAAGTAAGTTTCAGTTTCGCATTTACCCAAATGTCGGCTTTTGGGATCGGTAGCATCCCCTTCAATATGAGGCATTTGATCCGACTTCAAATAAACCCCCGCAGAGCTCATGTAAACAAAGTGCTGCACCCGCCCTTTAAATATCTCAGCTAAAGGCTTTGTATCGCTCAGTTCGCGACCGTTGTTGTCAAAAACGATATCAAACTCAAGAGCCGATAACTTGTCTTTAAGTTGATCGACATTTGTGCGATCGCCCAAAATCTGTTTCACCCCCGAAACCGGTACAGGCTTATTGCCCCGGTTAAACAACACCACTTCATGCCCTTGAGCTGCTAAAATCTTAGTAAGATAAACCCCGATAAACCGAGTACCGCCCATCATTAAAATTCGCATTAATTTCGATGCTCCTTACAGTTAGTGTAAATATTTTACAATAAAGTTATGCTCTAGGGCGTGTTTTCTATCCCCGGAGATCCCCCTAAATCCCCCTTAAAAAGGGGGACTTTGACACTGATTTTTTCACCTTTTTAAGGTAGCTGGGATTTTGAATCTCATGAGAAATCACTCAGACTAGATAATTCATCCGTGTATCCGTGTCCTCATCCGTGTAGTGCTTTCCTTCTCCCATACTTTCAATTCACCTAAAATAGCCCTATGCAAGTTCCCCGGCTGCATCCAGAAACAATCGAAGAAGTCAAACAAAGAGCCGACATAGTAGATGTTATTTCAGGTCGCGTCGTCTTGCGAAAACGCGGCAAAGAATTCGTCGGATTGTGCCCATTTCACGACGAAAAATCTCCCAGCTTTACAGTCAGCCCCGCCAAACAAATGTACTATTGTTTTGGTTGCGGGGCTGGTGGTAATGCTTTTAAATTCCTCATGGAATTGGAGAAACGCCCTTTCAGCGAAGTAGTATTAGAGTTAGCTAAAAATTATCAAGTCCCAGTCAAAACTGTCGAACCAGAGCAGCGACAAGAATTGGAACGGCAGATTTCTCTGCGGGAACAACTGTATGAAATCTCAGCACTAACAGCCAAGTTTTACGAACACGCTTTGCGGCAAACCCAAGGAGAAGAACCATTAGCATATCTCAAATCAGAGCGCAAGCTGAGCGAAGAAACCATCCAACAATTTCAATTAGGTTATGCACCCCAAGGTTGGGAAGCACTTTATAGTTATTTAGTAGAACAGAAAAACTATCCGGCGCAGTTAGTAGAACAAGCCGGATTAATTGTACCGCGCAAATCGGGAGGAAGTGGCTATTACGATCGCTTCCGCAACCGCATTATGATTCCCATTCGCGATACCCAAGGCAGAGTCATCGGTTTCGGCGGCAGAGCTCTGGGCGACGAACAGCCAAAATACCTCAATTCTCCCGAAACAGAACTGTTTGACAAAGGCAAGACTTTATATGGCTTAGATACGGCCAAAATAGCGATCGGTAAAGCCGATCGCGCAGTCGTCGTAGAGGGGTACTTTGACGCGATCGCACTTCAAGCAGCGGGCATCTCCAACGCCGTCGCTTCCCTCGGCACAGCCTTAAGTTTAAACCAAGTGCGGCAGTTATTGCGCTACACTGATTCCAAACAAATTATCCTCAACTTCGATGCAGACAAAGCAGGCACTCAAGCAGCAGAAAGAGCGATCGGAGAAATAGAGAAACTTGCTTATCAAGGAGAAGTACAACTGCGAGTGCTCAATATTCCCGATGGCAAAGACGCTGACGAATACCTCAAAACATACTCGCCAGAACAATATCGAGAATTGCTCGAAAATGCTCCTTTATGGATAGACTGGCAACTGCAACAAATGCTCGTAAATCAAGACTTGAAGCAAGCCGATACTTCCCAGCAAATTACGAAAAAAATCATTAAATTATTAACCAATATCACTGACGACAATCAACTAGCACATTACCTGCAAAAGTGCGCGGAAATCCTCAGCAAAGGAGATTTCAGACTCACCAAAATGCTAGTCGAAAATTTACTGAATCAAGTAGTCAGCGATTGGGCTAAGCGGCAGAGTCAAGACGAATCTTTGACAATGCCTCTATTAATTAGAAACAAGCTGAAGCCCAGCAAACAACAGAAAAAACAGCGTGCAAGTGGTGAAAGCAAAAGCTCACCACAAGGCTTGTCTGCTGTAGCCCGCAGTCTTTTAGAAGAAGCAGAAGCGCAATTATTGCAAATCTATTTGCACTGTCCCGAATACCGCCAAAATGTTAAAGAAGCAATAGAAGCTAGAGACGTGCAGTTTAGTCTTTCTCACCACAGATTTTTGTGGCATCTGATTTTGAATGCAGAAATATTCCACAAAATGTCTTTACAAGTAGCGCCTTCTGAGTTAATATTGAAGTTGCAAGATAGTTTCATTGAATATCCCAATCAACTCAATCAAATCTCCCATCTATTTCACTTAAACGAGTTTTCAGAAAGAAACGTTCATCGCGCACCTTTAGTAATTCGATCGGCGATCGCGTGTATCGAGCAAATAATCAGCATGAAGCGGCGCCGGATTGCACTGAATATGTGGGAAAAAGCTAAAGCGGCTAGCATTGTCGAAGTAGCTATAGAGTATCACCAATTATTCTGTGCCGAACAAGAATGGCTCAAGGAATTAGATCGGCTGCGTCAAGTTAATTTTAACGATTTAACCTCCGTGCCTTGGGGTTAAGGACTAAAGTCATTATTTTTACAAGTATTCGTAGGGTGTGTCGCTATTCTCAATCCCTGCATTAAATCGACAATTCAGATAGCGACGCACCTGACACACGGGGTGGAGAAAAAAACAATTCTTGTCTTTCTTGTCTAACCAGGTTTTTTATAAATGGTATCAGGTGCGTCGCCATGAGATTATTCATTTAATTCAGAAATTTTCGATCGCGACACACCCTACAAATTACCAGCCAGGTTCGCCCTGGAGGATTGAGCGTTCTTTTTACAAGAAATTAATAATCGCAAAACAGAGTTTCGCGAGTATCTCTACCTGTCACGGAATTAGTGCCTTTTGCCACCAGACAAAGTTTTTTAATCATATCATCTCGCAGCAGTGTTTCTGTAAAATCAGCACCGTCAATCACTGCTCCTTCGAGTCTGGTATTGTAAGCAAAAGCACCCTCAAGGATGGCATTAGTTAAATTTGCCTTCATCATGCGAGCCAAATCCAAAGTAGCGCCACTGAAGTTAGCACCTTCTAAATTCGCTTCTTCCAGATTGGCCGCAAAAAAGCTAACGCCTCGCAAATCTGCATTGGTAAAATTGCTGTTGCGAAGATTGGCTTTATTAAAGCTGTCGTCAGTCAGAACTTTCCCAGTAAAATCAGCGCCAACTAAAATTTCTTTGTCGTGATCTAGGGCGAAAGCAGGTGCGGGGTTAATCCCGATCGCCCCAGCGGCAATTACTGCTAAAATAACAAAACTCAGCAAAAAACTATAAATATATTGGCGAATTCCAGAATTCATACAAGTTAAAGCTAATGGGCAGCCATGACAGTTCAGAGTTGAATCTTACCAGAAAGCGCGATCGCCCGATCGCTTCGCTAACTCGATCGGGCGAAAAAGCCTCGAAAAGCATTGCCACCGCTGATGCCAATTCCCCCCAACCCACAAACTCTCGGGCTTTGGGTACATTGGGAGAAAACTTAGTAGCCGAGTGGTTACAGCAGCAAGGTTGGGAAATTTTGCACCGCCAGTGGCATTGTCGCTGGGGAGAGATTGACATCATCGCACTCGGTAGAGATCGAGAAAGCGACATCAACAGAAGTAACGAAAATTCCCCATTTCCCATTCCCCATTCCCGATTCCCGATTCCCCATTCCCAAACATTAGCATTTGTCGAGGTAAAAACTCGTCGCCCGGGAAATTGGGACGCTGGTGGAATTCTGGCTGTTAGTGCTGCAAAACAAGCCAAACTTTGGCAGACAGCCGAAATATTTTTAAGTAATCGTCCAGATTTAGCCAATAATTCTTGTCGCTTTGATGTCGCCCTAGTCAGGTGCGAACCTTTACGACAAAACGATCGGCAAATATTACCACCATTAACAGCAGCGAACTTTCAATCCGCAGCCGGAAACTACCTACTCACCCTGCAAGAATACATTCGATCGGCTTTTAGCAATTAAAAATATCTAATTAAAATATTTTAGGGTAAAGCCCTCCGAAGGCAGCAATTATCAAGTACAATAAAGCTTTTATCCCTCGGATACTCCGAAACTCTTTCTCTTTGACCCTATGTCATAAAAGTTAGTTTATCTGCGTAGCAATCTAGGCGAGAGTTTCCGGGCAATATCCCAGACCCTTGACAAATTGCTGGCGAAACGCTTCAATTTCCTTACGGTCAGGGCTGCCGTGACAAACCACGGCCACCTGGTAGCGGCGCATTACGCTCAGCGGCGACTGTCCCGTTTCCAAACTCCAAAGTGCCATTTGCAAGCGAATTTCAGGATCGTAAGGAATCCCGAGTTCGTTCATAAAAGCTCGAAAATCCCCGTGCATTTCTGGAGTTAAATATTGGCTCATTTTCACCTTCACGACCCAGCCGTCAATTTGGTGAATAACAGTGATAAATTGCAAGGGAAGATGATGAGCCGCGCGTAGGTAATCCACAACTCTCAGAGTAAGGCTAGTATTGGCGATGTAGTAGAGGTATTCCATAAAATATCCTTATGAGCCTTATGAGCAAAGCTGATGCTATACCTCTATCATCGTGGGCTATACCCGCTAACACAAGGGGAAAAGCACCCGACTTGGGATGGGGGTTTTTACCCAATTTGTTACCCAGTTGACAGATCGATCGTACAGGAATTCACTCAATGACAGAAATTGACTGGTCTTTGGATGGTTACGACTACGAACTTTCCCCCGAGTACATTGCCCAAAATCCCGCAGTGCCAAGGGATAGTTCTCGCTTGCTGACTGTAGATTCTCCCAGCAGCCACCAACACCGGATTTTCCGGGATTTACCAGATTTGCTGGAACCCGGAGACTTGCTGGTACTAAACAACACCCGCGTCCTCCCAGCGAGGCTTTTCGGGCACAAACCCAACGGCCCGGCTGTGGAAATCTTGTTGATGGAAGAAAAGCAGCACAACTGCTGGCTGGCTCTAGTTAAACCAGGGAAACGCTTGAAGTTGGGAGCAAAAATTGAGTTTGATCCGATCGCCCCAGAGTGCCCCGAAGAAGAAGCAGCAGGCCCTTGTTGTTGCATTCCCGAGGCCCAAGTGCCCGATCGTCATCGATTGACTGCCACAGTTATCGCCAGGGACGACGCCACAGGAGGGCGGTTGTTGGAGTTTGATCTGCCAACAGAAACGTCTCTCATACCGTTTTTGGACGAATACGGTCACGTACCCCTACCGCCCTACATCGACAAGTCCCAAGCTGCGCCAGAACAGTACCAGACTGTTTATGCCGAAAAGCTTGGGGCGGTGGCGGCCCCGACAGCGGGTCTGCATTTCACCGAAGAATTGTTCAGCCGCTTGGAGCAGCGGGGAATCGAAAAAGCTTTTGTCACCCTACACGTGGGAGTAGGGACATTTCGCCCAGTCGAGGTTGCAGACGTGACGACCCATCAAATGCACCACGAATGGGTGGAAGTACCGCTCGTCACTGTCGAAAAAATTCGCGAAACTCAAGCCAGAGGCGGGCGGATTATTGCTGTGGGTACAACAGCAGTGAGAGCTTTAGAGGGAGCAGCAGCGGAGAGTGGCGATTTTTCATTGCAGCCTTTTTGTGGCCCGACAAATTTGTTTATTTATCCGGGCTACAAGTGGCGGGTTGTAGAGGGGATGATTACCAATTTTCACTTGCCCCGCTCTACTTTGATGATGATGTTAAGCGCGATGATTGGAAGGTCTCGGCTGTTGGATTTGTACCTCGCGGCGATCGAGCATCACTACCGCTTTTATTCCTTTGGCGATGCCATGCTGATTTTACCTGCTGCGGCAAAAATCGATTGACCGATCGGGCATCGGGTTCGCCCAATGCCCAGTATTCCGTTTTTATTCTTCCTCCTCTTCTTCATTTCCGGGATACACGAAACTGTTGGAACGCCCAGTCAGAACAGATTTGCCCAGAGACAGAGCTTTCTGAGCTGCCACTACAGCTTTGCGCTTCCATGTGGCCTTACGCATATTCTTCTTGGATTTGGAGGTTTTCTTCTTAGGAACTGCCATGACGCTAAATACTTTCGGATTGTATAGACAAACAAACATTCTAGCCGATTTTGCCGGCAATGCTTCAGGAGAAAAACCACAACAAGCAATATCCAGTAGTAGGGTGCGTCAGCCATGAGCTTCTCGAACCACACGCCAAATCCCCCAACTGACGAACCCTACCAGAAAATTGGGGTTAGAGCCTCCCCCTTGTAGGGGGACTTTCTCCATATTTCTGAAGAAAAGAGAGTTCCTATGATAAATATGTTATCATAGGAACAGGAGGAAATTAAGATGCTCGTTCTCGAATTCAAGGCTTATGCAAAATCAGATCAATTCCAGGCAGTCGATGAAGCGATTAGAATTTGTCAATTCATTCGCAACAAATCGATCCGACTGTGGATGGATGGTGGGGCTAAATCTTGGTTCGATCTCTCTAAATATTGTGCGATTTGGGCAAAAGAATTTGACTTTGCAAATAAGTTAGGTGCGATGGCCAGGCAGGCTAGTGCGGAAAGAGCGTGGGCGGCGATTTCTCGGTTCTATGATAATGTCAAAAAAGGCATTAAAGGTAAGAGAGCTGGTTTTCCTAAGTTCCAGAAAGACTGTCGCTCTGTTGAGTATAAAACTAACTCTTGGAAACTCTCATTCGATAGAAAATCAATCACCTTTACCGACAAGTGCGGGATTGGCAAGCTGAAGTTAAAAGGTACTCGTGACCTAAATTTCTATCAGCCTGACCAAATTAAGAGGGTGCGGTTGGTCAAACGAGCAGATGGGTATTATGCCCAGTTCTGTATTCAAGTAGACCGATTAGAAACTGTTCCAATGACAGGAAAAACAATTGGATTAGATGTGGGCTTGAAAGAGTTTTATACTGATTCAAATGGCGAAATAGCTCCTAATCCTAGATTTCTGGGTAGAGGTGAAACGCGGTTAAAACGTGCCGGGCGTCTTGTAAGTCGGAAAGTCAAGGGTGGGTCAAATCGCCACAAAGCCAGAGTGATTTTAGGTAAGCGACATCTCAAAATAAGTAGACAGCGTAAAGACCATGCTATCAAGTTAGCAAGGTGCGTAATCACGTCAAACGACGTAGTAGTTTACGAAGATTTGAGAGTGTCTAACATGATTAAAAATCATTGTCTGGCAAAATCAATTAGCGATGCTTCTTGGTATCAGTTCAGAGTGTTCTTAGAATACTTTGGGAAAGTGTTTGGTCGGATTACCATTGCGGTAAGTCCTGCATACACCAGTCAAGAATGTAGTAATTGTGGGGAAGTCGTTAAAAAATCTCTATCCACTCGCACCCACACTTGTCAGTGTGGATGTGAAATGGATAGAGATCATAATGCCGCAATTAATATCCTCAATCGCGGGATAGGTACGACGGGGCACGTCGGAACTTCTGTACTCGATACAGTAAACGCTTAGGGAGACTGGATCTCTGGATCAGGTGCAGCAATGTTCTTGATTTAAGTCCGGTCTAGGATCTAAGAATCCTCGCGCGTTCACGCCGGGGAGTGTCAAATTTCAATCCCCCCAGCAGCCTAATTCCCGTAGGGTGCGTCAGCGATTAGCCTCTCTTACGACACATAAAATCCCCAGGCTGACGCACCCTCCGCTAAAGTTCGTGAAAGTGGTAGAGCACGACGCCAGTTACTGAATCGTTCTCGATACTGACATAACCCGTTTTCAGCATTGCTGTAAAAGCCTCTTCCACTTCGGCAAAAGTAGCGCCAGTTGCCATCACCCCTTGGGTGACAGACAATCTGCTGTTCTTGGTATAAGCGGCCTTCAGAAGTTTAACCCCTAACTGGTCGGGAGTTGGCTTCGGGTATGTCGAGGCGATCGCCCCGCCGATCGGATACAGCGCCATACCTTCAGGAGATACGCCAAGTTTGCCCCTGAAACTGGCATTGTGTTCGTCCACCATATTCGGCAGCAGCAGCAAATCAAACAACTGCCCGAACCCAAACAACCCAAAGGTACACAGCCACAGCAAACCCGTAGCAATCTTGCCGTTGTAAAGACGGTGGAGTCCGAATGGGCCGAAAAAACAAGCTGCCCATAAAAGGTAACTAACACCTAAATTGCTCATTTTATGACCGTCCTGCCTGGTTATTCTAACGATTGGAGTCCCTCTATACATTTTGTACTGTCTATCAAGTCTTTGAACAGTTTGACCGAAAAGCGGGGCCGGGGCCCCTAGCTTCAGATATGGGGCCCCGGCCTGTAGCGGCTTGACTCCGCCTAGAAACGAGTGCGCGGCTTGACTCCGCCGTGATAAAATAGTTGCAGTGATTAAGAATCACCATCTACGTGTCGAAACCTCTTAGTACGGAGAAATCCCGGCAACGGACATATCCAACTTGATTTGGAATAGTTAAAGGGCAAATAATGGCAAGATGTGGAGCGTACCTAATTGGCTAAGAGTGATGGACTCCGAAAGCAAGACAAAGTAAAAGTAAGCCCAATCGCAACATCCGAGGATAGTTGATTTTGAGGGTCTATCTAGAGGGATACTTGAATGTCCCGCTGTCGCCTTTTCTAGGTGGGCAGGAATCCCCGTCGCTCTCTTCGCTGGGGAGGTTCAAACCAAGAGATATTAGTGCATTGTCCGAAGTTATTGGTTATTTACTACCAATTCCCCCATGCCCTGCGCGGGTCTGTTTGCCCCATGCCCATGCCCCAGTGAGTAATTGTGCGTAGCAATTCTTAACGCCAGCAACATATTTCCGGGGGCGAGAGCTTGGTAAACTGGAGGATGTGGAAATTACAGCAAATTTAACCTGAATTCCACAGCGAGCGCCAAAATGCGCGGGCGTCGGCCTACAGGAGCGATCGAACTCGCCCTCCGTATCCGACACCTGAAACGAGCAAGTAGTTATAACCAGAAATCCAATAAACATATGGTAGATTCCCTCAAAAAACCCACTTTTGCAGAACAGCAGCAGGAAGCGAAAACTCCAGCCAAAGAAACTATTCTCACGCCGAGATTTTACACAACAGACTTTGACGAGATGGCCAAAATGGACATCTCGATAAATGAAGCCGAACTCGAAGCAATTATCAAAGAGTTCCGCGTTGACTACAACAAAAACCACTTCGTGCGGGATGCCGAGTTCGAGGAATCTTGGGAACACATCGACGGCGAAAAACGCAAGTTGTTCATTGAATTCCTAGAACGCTCTTGCACCGCTGAGTTTTCTGGCTTCTTGCTTTACAAAGAATTGGGACGCAGGCTCAAAGGAAAAAATCCAGTCCTAGCCGAAGGTTTCAACCTGATGTCTCGCGACGAAGCGCGCCACGCCGGATTCCTGAACAAAGCATTGTCGGACTTTGGTTTGTCCCTGGATTTAGGTTTCTTGACAAAGAGCCGCAGTTACACATTCTTTAAGCCGAAGTTTATTTTCTACGCCACTTACCTGTCCGAAAAAATCGGTTATTGGCGCTACATCACCATTTACCAACACTTGAAAGAGCATCCTGAAGATCAGATTTATCCGATTTTCCGATTCTTTGAAAACTGGTGTCAGGATGAAAACCGCCACGGAGATTTCTTCGATGCGGTGATGAGAGCTCAGCCTCAGATGTTGAACGATTGGCGCGCTAAGCTTTGGTGCCGCTTCTTCTTGCTGTCAGTATTCGCGACGATGTATCTCAATGATATCCAGCGCGCAGGTTTTTATCGATCGCTCGGAATCGATGCTCGCGAATACGACATCGAAGTCATCAAAAAGACCAACGAAACCGCTGGTAGAGTATTCCCAGTCATGCTCGACGTAAACAATCCCAAGTTTTATGAACGGCTGGATATTTGCCTCAAAAACAATCAGCAATTGACCGCAATTGTAGCTTCTGAAACTCCGAAAGTCTTGCAATTCTTCCAAAAATTGCCTCTGTACTTGTCGAACGGCTGGCAATTGTTGAAACTGTACTTCATGAAGACAATTGAATCACCTTCAGTACAGGGTGCTGTGCGTTAATTTTTGATTTTTCATCCTCTGTTATGGCGGTTCTGCGACAAGCGGAGCCGCTTTTTTTGGTATGCCAGTTTCCGCCAGACATATCAATTCCAGTTGCACTCTTGGACATGATAGAGGAGACGGCAGTGCCGTGTCCCTACCCAAAATAACATTGTAGGGACACGGCATTGCCGTCTCCTAATTTTGGATACTAATAATTCCGATGCAACCGGAAATGATATCAAGTCTGGCGCTACACAGCGGACTGAAAATTCAAAGACAACTAAGAGTAAATCCGGTTTTTAAGTATTATTTTATTTAGTCCCGCGCAGGCGGACTTCGTTTGTGTAGTCGCGACTTACAGTCGCCCGGAATTGATGCTATCATAATCTACTATCTTTTCGGTGCAGTTCTATGAAACTCAAAAAAAAACAATTCAACAAATCGACTTTAGTTTTTTCCCTAGGAATGCTCGGCGTTTTTCTCGTGTCCTTAAGTCTGCGTTTTTGGGAATTAGAGCGATTTAACACATTAGTATTTGACGAGGTTTACTACGCTAAATTTGCCAACGATTATCTGACAAAAACTCCTTTTTTCAACGCTCACCCGCCTTTGAGTCAATACATAATTGCGATCGGCATTTGGATCGGTACTCACCTTCCCTTCGGCAAAACCGCCGTCAACAGTATGGCTGGCTCCCTGCTTTCCCCTTGGGATTACCGCTGGCTAAATGCTCTCACAGGCTCCTTCATTCCGCTAGTTGTCGGAGCCCTAGCTTATCAGCTCGTTCGGCGCCGCACCTTTGCTTTTCTGGCTGCTTTATTTGCCGCCTGCGACGGTTTATTCTTGGTCGAATCTCGCTACGCGCTGAACAACATTTATCTAGTTTTGTTTGGAATATTAGGTCAATTATTTATCCTGAAATCCGTCGAAGCAAAAGGCAAAAAGCGCTGGCTTTGGCTGGTGCTAGCTGGGATAGGTTTTGGCGCATCTGCTGCAATCAAATGGAATGGATTGTGGTTTCTTCTCGGTACTTATCTGATTATACTGTGCGGTTGGGCAGTTAGTTTTATTCAGGGAAACCAAGGAGATGAAGAACAGAGCCGCCCGATAAATTTAGATATAATTCCTGCCGAAAGTCCGATCCCAAAATTGACTCAACTCAGTTTTGTAGAAGTATGGTTAAGTCTAGCTGTGATTCCGATCTTAGTTTACAGCATATCCTGGATTCCTCACCTGCATCTCAATCCAACTCCCAATTTTTGGCAGATGCAAACAGAAATTTTGACTTATCACCAACGCATTAAAAGCGGGCCTGATGTCCATCCTTACTGTGCTGCGTGGTACACTTGGCCTTTGATGCTTCGCCCGATCGTCTACTTTTACAAAACTGCTACCAACAATGGACAACCAGATCCGGTTTTGCCAGCTTTACTCGTGGGTGCAAATCAGGTAATTTTTGACGTTCATGCGATGGGAAATCCTTTCCTGTGGTGGCTTTCAACCTTAGCTTTACTGCTAGTAGTAGGAGTGTTAGCTCACCGGATTTGGGTATGGCTGCAAACGCGCAGGGAGGCTTCTGTGGATGCGATCGAACAACAGCGACCGATTTTGTTTCCGCCAACTGCTGAAATGTGGATGGCATTATATTTAGTAGTTAACTGGGCCGCTAATTTACTACCTTGGGTGAAGGTAACTCGCTGCGTATTTTTGTACCATTATATGGGCTGTTCTGTGTATGCAACCTTAGCCCTTGCTTGGTGGACGGATAGGTGGCTGCACAGCCCTAAAACCCGCCTGCGAGGGATGGGAGTAACAATCATTTTTCTCGTTTTGGGTGCTTTTATTTTCTGGATGCCGCTCTATTTGGGACTACCTTTGTCGCAAATGGAATGGAAAATTAGAATGTGGCTGCCGTCTCCTCTATATCATTCCGGCGTAGCCGGAATTGATATTATAACATTTATGACAAAGGTAAGTTTGCAAAAGCAAGCATTATTTTTGATACAGTGCGCGATAGACTGGTTCACCGCGTTTTAGTCTACCAATTTCTCTTTCAGTCGCCACGGGTAGGGGATTTTCAGTTAACCACTCACCATTGTTTTGACGCTGAAAACTAGGGTGAGATGAAAAGCGATCGCACATTTCTAATTCGACTTCTTCAATATCAGATTGAATAAAGACTTCACCACCAATTGCCAGATAATTTGCCAAATCATTGACTAATTCCGGTTGAACTACCCGCCGTTTATGGTGTTTATTTTTGAACCACGGATCGGGAAATTGAATGCTAACTCGCTGCAAAGTACCTGCGGGCAAAGTTTCTAAAATTGGCTTCAAAGAACTATTGGCATTGCAAAACAAATAGTGCAAATTTGTCAAGCCTTTTTCGTCCCGCCAAAGATTCGCTTCTTCTACCAGAGGTTCCCGAATTTCTAATCCGAGAAAATTCCAATCTGTTTGAATTTGCGCCATGTGCCACAAAAACCGTCCCCTACCGCAGCCGATATCTAAATGTAGCGGCAAATTTAAGTCAGTATAGATTTTAGTCCAATCAGGAGGACTGGCGGATACTTGATATCTCATCGATAGAGGATTGACGTGTTCCCGTACTCTTACTCTTGCCAATTGTTCTGTCTCCTGAATGTAATTTTTAACCGCTGATTAAGGCAGATTAACGTGGATTAACGCAGATAAATATTGATTTTTGCGATGTTGTCTAATACTTTTTTAATTAATGAGCAAGAAAAAATTGCATAGGGACAATTTTTTCTTGTTCATTATTGTATTAGGCTTCTGGTTCAATGCCTGCTGCTCTTAATTGCGCGGTTAGTCGATCGCCCCGCTGCCTTTCCCTTTCCACCATTTCTGCTCCCCACAATAACATCTCGCCGCTCTCATCCCACCAGCGCAACCAATATCCTGTTCTTTCCGTTTTTGTTCCTTGCCAAACACCCAGAAATAACCCAACTCCTGCAATCCAATAACGATTGTTTGAATCGGGTTGCTGTACTTGATACCTTCCTGATGGATCCAACTGATACATTTCTAGAACTCCAGCGGTTGGTTCAAAAATTGCATAGATTGGCACTCGCAATACTTGTTCGTAAAAAAACCATTTACCCGGCGGATAACTTGGCTTAATTGAGTATTCATCGCAGGGAGTAGCTGACAAGAACTCCATGACTACCGCCGGAATTTCTCCTTCTAAATTGGGAGTATAACTACGGCGGATTTCTTGATTGGGAAATGGCTGTACGTTGCGGGCATAAAACCAATCGGGAGATTTAATAACTAGCTTGCTGTCTACTGTCGCACAAATACCCATATTTGGGGCAATTAGTATTCCTGCTACTATTAGACCCGCGATTTCTAAGATTTCTCGCAAGGCGGCGGCTAGGAGAGGCTGGTCAATATTTTCCACTGGTTCCTCGTCTAAAATGAAGTCGGCAGGCAATTTTTCCCAGGTAATTTTTAAGTCGGCTGTACTGACTGTCATCGTATTTTACCTCTGAATGAGATTACTGGAGGGCTTTTTGTAATACTTCTCGGTGAAAGAGCGATCGCCCTACAATAAATTTTATCCTTTCTGGCGATAATGCGTAGCCGTTGGCGTAGTGTTCGATCCAAGTTTTGCTAATTAAATATGGATCTTCGGGCAATTCTGATAATAAGTATCCCGGCATTTCTAACTCGTCCATCAACTGACTGACTTTCGGATCGTAGCTGAGGGCAAAGCAGCGGCATTCTTCGGATGCGGCCATAATTAAACTATGGTAGCGCATCCCGATCGCCATTTCGACTCCCCGGAATACTCCTTTCAATTTCCGAGGATCTTCCAAACTGAGAATACGACTCCTTTTCGGCAATGCTTCGTGTAAATGTTTGGCAATTTCTAAGTCGTAAGATGCTTGAAAAGGCAGCAACAAAATTAAGGTGCGAGTTGCTTTTTGAAAGTCTACTAAAGCCTCGGTTAAGATTGACAAACGGGCGGGAGTTAGTGTAGAATGCGATCGCAAGCAAACCGCAACTCTCGGCGCCGGCAAATCCCACAAACCAGACACGGGGGAATTTTCCAAAGCCCACACGGGATCGGGCGCTAAAGTAAAAGGGACTTCCCAATCTGAAAGTAAGGTAGCTGAGCCTTTATCTCGCACGCTGACAGCAGTACACCCAGCAAAACAACGCTGAGATAACTTGCGAGTAATTTCCCGCTTTAAAGGGCCGATTCCCTGAGCCCAAGCAACAGTTTTTAACCCCATCTGCTGCGCTAATCCCATCAAACCGCCATAATAAAAAGGACTCGCAATGCTGGTAGCGTCTTGGATTAAACTACCGCCGCCCCAAATGAGCGCGTCGGAGGTGCGGAGTGCTTCGAGAACTTGAAACGCATTCATTCGATCGCGCGCAGCTACCCCATACCGTTGATTTGTCTCGACGGGATTGCCAGAAAGGACGATCGGCGTCACGCCATCTGGTAACATTTGCAATAGCGATGCCAACAGCGCCTCGTCGCCGCCGTTGCCTTTACCGTAATAGCCGCACAAAATTGCTCGCATTTCTACTCTTTTCTTAGTTTATGATGGAATATAACTATTACAATATCTAATTGTTGCAATCGATCCATAACTTATTTTAACAGTCATACCAATTTAATCGGTCGTTGCACATATCTCGATCCCCCTAAATCCCCCTTAAGAAGGGGGACTTTGATCGGAATCTTGTCCCCCCCTTATTAAGGGGGGCTAGGGGGGATCGGATTCGGGAGCAGCCTCATAAAAAATTGGTATCAACTGTTAACAGTCAACACCCTTAAACAAATAAATACATTTCCCTTAAGAATACAAAAAATGCACGCTTTGTCAATTCCTACCTGGATTATTCATATCTCTAGCGTTGTCGAGTGGATTGCCGCCATCTGGTTAATTTGGACTTACGGCGAAGTCACTCAAAATCGAGCTTGGTGGGCTCTTTCCTTCGGGATGTTACCAGCTCTCGTCAGCGCTATGTGCGCCTGTACGTGGCATTATTTCGACAACTCTCCAGCCCTAGAATGGATTGTTACCTTGCAAGCCGCTACGACTCTCATCGGTAATTTTACTCTATGGGCGGCTGCTTGGTGGATTTGGCGATCGGCTCAGCAGTCAGTTGACAGTTGATAGTTGATAGTTGATAGTTGATAGAAAATCAGTCATTACTAACAAACCAAGGAGAAAAATTCTTGAAAAATAGAACTATTTGGACAACATGGGCGACGAGTTTAATTGTGTTGACAGCCGGATTTTTACTTCCCACTAAAGCCACCAATAGTCCTTTACAACTCGCGCAACAGCCTAATTGTAAAAGTCCCCAAACGACACTTGATCAAAATCTGTGTTCCAGCCAAGAGTTTCAAGCAGCAGACAAAAAACTCAATCAAGTATATCAGCAACTTCAACCAAAAATCAACAGCAAACAAAACCAGAGATTGATAGTCGCACAGCGCAGTTGGCTTAAATTTCGAGATGAAACTTGCGATTATGAATCAGGTCACTTTGAGGGTGGTAGCGTAGCTCCTTCTATCTACGGTTATTGCAGAGCCAGAGTCACAAAGGAACGGGTTAAAGACTTGGAGGGTTATTTGAAACAAGCAAGTTTGTAAAAGTGCGATTAAATGATCAATACATAGCAAACTCATCTTATACGGTATCAAACCCCCTAGCCCAAATTATCTCAAAGGTGATAATAAGCTTTGTTTTTTATTTTATCCTTTGACACGCCAATGGTGTAAGATTTAAAATCTAAAATCTTATATTTTAAATCGCTATGTCCTTCGTTGGTTTGCACATTCACAGCGATTACAGCCTGCTAGACGGGGCCTCTCAGCTACAGCAGCTCGCCGAGCGGGCGGTGGAATTGGGGATGCCCGCGATCGCCCTTACGGACCACGGCGTGATGTATGGTGCGATCGAGCTAATCAAAGTTTGCCGAAATAAAAATATCAAGCCGATTATTGGCAACGAAATGTATGTCGTCAACGGCGACATCGAAGTAAAAGTTCGAGGTCGTAGAAAATACCATCAAGTTGTTTTAGCTAAAAACACCCAAGGTTATAAAAACTTAGTAAAGCTTACCACAATTTCCCATTTAAAAGGAATGCCCGAAAGAGGTATTTTTGCCCGCCCTTGCATCAACAAAGAACTGCTCAAACAATACTCAGAAGGTTTAATTGTTACCAGTGCTTGTTTGGGTGGCGAAGTTCCCCAAATGATTCTACAAAACAAGCTAGATACTGCCCGCGAAGTTGCCAAATGGTATAAAGAAGTATTTGGAGAAGACTATTATATAGAAATTCAAGACCACGGTTCCCAAGAAGACCGCATGGTCAATGTTGAAATCGTCAAAATAGCCCGCGAACTCAAAATCCAAATAATTGCCACCAACGATTCTCACTATATTTCCTGCAACGACGTAGAAGCTCACGATGCCTTGTTGTGCATCAACACCAACAAACTGATTGAAGAAGAAAAGCGGATGCGCTACAGCGGCACAGAATATATCAAGTCCGCAGAGGAGATGGCGCAACTGTTTCGAGACCATTTGGATGATGAAACTATCAAAGAGGCGATCGAAACCACCCTAGAAGTAGCAAACAAAGTATCAAGATATGAGCTAACAGGAGAAGCTCGGATTCCCACAATCCCAATTCCTCCAGAACATACCGCCGATACCTATGTAGAAGAAATATCTTGGCTGGGACTATTAGAGCGCCTCAAAACCCGCACCAGAAATGAAATCCCCCCAGTCTACAGACAAAGACTAGAATATGAGCTAAAAATGATTCAGCAGATGGGTTTCTCTGAATACTTTTTAGTAGTTTGGGACTACATGAAATATGCTAGAGACAACAATATTCCCGTAGGGCCAGGACGTGGTTCTGCCGCAGGTTCCCTAGTTGCCTACGTCCTCAACATTACCAACATAGACCCGGTACACCACGGATTGCTATTCGAGAGATTTCTCAATCCCGAACGTAAATCGATGCCAGATATTGATAGCGATTTCTGCATCGAAAGACGGGACGATATGATTAAATATGTCACCGAAAAATATGGTACAGACCGCGTAGCGCAAATTATTACCTTTAACAGAATGACATCAAAAGCTGTCTTGAAAGATGTTGCCAGAGTTTTAGGTATTCCCTACAAAAAAGCCGACGAAATGGCGAAAATGATTCCAGTATCGCGGGGAAAACCGGAAAAACTCAAAGTGATGATTTCCCAGGGCACACCTGCACAAGAATTTAAAGACAACTACGAAAATACAATTTGCATCAATGCCGAAACTGGCACTGAAGTCCCAGTCCGTCAGTGGATTGACATGGCAATTCGCATTGAAGGAACTAACAAAACCTATGGCGTTCACGCGGCCGGTGTGGTAATTTCTTCCGTCCCCCTTGATGAAATTGTACCCCTTCAAAAGAATAACGAAGGCTCTGTAATTACCCAATATTTCATGGAAGACTTGGAATTTTTGGGACTACTGAAAATGGACTTTTTGGGACTTAAAAATTTAACAACTCTCCAAAAAACAGTCGAGTATGTTAAGCAAACGCAAGACATAACTATCGATGCCGAAGCCTTACCTTCTGATATAGAACGCAGAGCTCAAGAGACATTTACTAGGAACAACAAGTTGCCTGGTGATGTAGCAAAAACTTATCAACTATTAGAAAAAGGAGATTTAGAAGGTATTTTTCAGCTAGAATCTTCTGGAATGTTGGATGTAGTGAAAAAAATCAAACCTTCTTGTCTGGATGATATTTCTTCTATTCTGGCGCTTTACCGTCCCGGCCCGCTGGATGCTGGTTTGATTCCACAATTTATCGATCGCAAACACGGTAGAGAGGTGGTTAAATACGACCATCCGCTGTTAGAGCCGATTTTAAAAGAGACTTACGGAACGCTTTGTTTCCAAGAGCAAATTATGCGGATGGCTCAAGATTTGGCGGGCTATTCTTTAGGTCAAGCTGACTTGCTGCGCCGCGCAATGGGCAAGAAGAAGGCTGATGAAATGCAGAAGCAAAAGGAAACATTTATTGATGGGGCAACTAAAAATGGTGTCGCTCAAAGAGTTGCTGAAGAGTTGTTCGGGCAGATGCTACAATTCGCTGAGTATTGTTTTAATAAATCCCATTCAATGGCCTATGCCTATATCACTTATCAAACTGCTTATTTAAAGGCAAATTTTCCGGTTGAATACATGGCTGCACTGCTAACTGCTAACAGAGGCGACCAGGAGAAGGTACAGAGATATATTGCCAATTGTCTCAAGCTGAAGATTGATGTTGAGCCACCTGATATTAATGGTTCTGAACTTACTTTTACGCCATTGCCGATGGAGATGACAAAGGCGGAAAAACATAAGATTTTGTTTGGGATTTCGGCGGTTAAAAATGTTGGTGAAGGGGCAATTGAGAATATTTTGGAGGCGCGCAAGTCAGGGGGTGATTTTAAATCTTTGCCGGATTTGTGCGATCGCGTAAACCTCCATTCAGTCAACCGTCGCGCCTTGGAAGCATTGATTCAATGTGGTGCTTTTGACAAAATTGACAACAACCGTCAGCAATTAGTCAATGACCTAGAAGGAGTGATGAAATGGGCGCAAGACCGCAAAAAAGATCGAGAAACTGGTCAAGGAAATCTCTTTGATTTGTTAGGCGACACTAGCTTTGGCAAGTCGGCAAATAAGTATGAGTCTGCACCAAAATCTAAAACTGTCAAAGATTTTGACAAGCAAGAAAAGTTGCGTTTAGAAAAAGAATTGCTCGGCTTTTATGTATCAGAACATCCCCTAAAAAATCTGCTTCAAATGAACCAAGACCCAGATGTGGTGACTCTCGGACAGTTAGCAGATAAAAAAGGGAAAGTATCAGTTATTGTCATGATTAACAATATCAAACTTGTAGTGACCAAGAAAGGCGATGCAATGGCAATTTTGCAATTAGAAGATTTGACGCATCAAATCAAAGCTGTTGTGTTTCCCAAGAGTTATGAAGAAGTTAAGCAGCATATTACAGAGAATGCTATCTTACAGATTAGTGGGAAAATCGAGAAGGATGGCGAGGAAATTCAGATCATTGTAGATACTGCAAAGCCAGTAGAAGCAGTTGAGGTTGTAGAGGAAATGGAGATGGTGCCACCGGAAATAAAAACCCATTGGCTACCAGAACCGGTCAATATTGTACGATCGACAAAACCTGTGCAAGTTTTAGAAATGGTGATTGTCAAGTTTACACCGCAGCAAGTACAAGATACCAAAAGACTCAATTCCCTGAAAGCTATTTTGCAAGAACTTTCCAATCGTGGAGAGGATGCTAGCGTTTCTGTAGGGGGAATTGTTGTCGGTGAATATTGCTGTCAACCGCTTCGCATTAGCAGTCAATTGTGGGTGCAGGATGGGGAGGGAACTGTTAGCCGTCTCAAGTCGGCTGGATTTGATGCTTGGGTTTTTCCTCTCAACAATCGCCCAGATGCTGAGGTATTTCGAGAAATGCGATCGCAACTTAAGCTGCATTCTTGGGCCAGTCGTTTACTTAACGCTGATGTCGATCGCATTTCTCAGTATCTCAATTATCTCGCCCAACTAAACAAACGCCCGCCAAATTAATCCCAACTTTAAAAAGTCTACTATACTTAACTCTGCTGTTGAACAACAGGGCTCATCTCAGGTTTCGGGAGTGTCCTATGCTGCGGCGGCCTCAATTGTCTGACAACTTCATCAAACGGCAAAATTCGGACTTGATTGTTAAATACATTGACTTGATAAACTCTGCGGTAGCTGAAATCCAATCCTGTCAGCCAGCCGCTTTTCGGATGATAAGCACCCGTGTCAATATCCAACCACCCTTGACCCCTGACTAATTCGCCGGGCCTGACTCCCTCAAAGGTAAAGGTGATCGTGTGACCGATGATAATTAATTTATTCGGAAAATAGGGTTTTGATATGCTGTGAAATTCTTTGCGAATCCAGCAAAGTTGTTCGATCGACTGTTCGTCGATCGGCATTGTGGGATGCACGCCCGCGTGAACCAACCAGATATCGCCTAAGTCAAGGTACGTCGGGAGCGATCGCAGCCAATCTAAGTGTTTGTAGGGCATCATCCCTGTATCTCTGTAGCTAGCGACTGTTGCATCGCCACCGCTGTACAGCCAAGATTGCCACGCCCGCATATCCACCGACGCCCCCGACAAAGCCTCCAGCATCAGTTGTTCGTGATTGCCCAGCAGAGTTTGGTAGGGGCTTTGCTGGACAAAATCTAATACCTGAGCGCTTTTCGGGCCGCGATCGATTAAATCTCCCAAAAAATAGACGCGATCGTCCGAGCTCGGGGCCAGTGCCTCTAGCAGCAGCATTAAGCCGTCGTAATGCCCGTGTACGTCCCCGATAACAATCCGCCGGTGATCCACTGTGTTTATCCGCTTCCCTGACTCAAAACCCCCAATCACTAGCTTAGATCATCTGATTTTGTTGCTATTTCCTCCTTTCTTTTGCAGAGGAGGGGGTGTCACCCATTATACTGCTTTGTATAAAGATTCAGTAAAGCTCGCCAATATCTGTTTCCGTAGCTACTGATAGAAACACTCACAAGCTGTTAATTGTGCTTCTGCAACTGCTGTTACTGAGTCAAAGCTTTGAGGAATGTCTGGAGATCTGCCAGAAAACCTTTCTTTTTTAGAGGTTTTGCAGGTGCGGTGGAATTGGGATCGGCGGTTCCCAGAGAAGCGGCTAAAATCCGCTCTAAATCGTCTCCGACTGGTTTTTGAGCAGTTTCCGAAATTAATTCGTATTCGTCGTTTGTTTCCAGCCAAACTTGCCAAGATTGCGGGTAACAGCGGAATAAAGCAGCACTGTCTAGGGGTCTGATGTAGTAACAGGATTCGATTTTGCTGAGGAATCGATCGCGCAATTGGCGGCCCGCATAACCTATGCCTATGGTAGCAACATCTTCGAGGCGCGGGTTGAGTAGAATTACGGGGCGACCCGCCGCAGCGATGTAAAGTTTTTCGACTTGCGCCACCTCTACAGCCGCCGGATTCACCAGCAAAAACAGTTCATCTTCCGGTGCTATTTTATCTTCAACAGCCGTGCGGCTGCTGCCCAAATCAGCAACTTTAAACGGTGTTTGTCCCCAGTCGCGGCGGGCGAGGGCGGCCGCACCGGTGTCGGGAAAAAAGACTTTGAGGCCGGAGTACATTTCCTCAAATTCTGGGAGGAATTGTTGGGTGATAGACTGTGCTTGCAGTGCGATTTCTGGGAATACTAATTCGACTTGCAGTAGAGTTTTGCCGTCCGAGAGGGCGGCGGCGGTTGCAATGCGGGATTGGGCGATCGCGTCGTTGAGATCCTTTGGCAGTTCTGTCATTAATCTTATTGTTTTTACTCGACTTCTCTCAATCCAATTTTACCGCATCAAGCCACAAAAGCTAACACCGACACAGGCGAACCGGAACCTCCCAAAAGACGCAATATTCCGATCGCCAAAGTGATGTCAGCCGCAGGTAACAAGTCAAGATTTGCCAGATTTTCCAGCACTATGCGCTGCTTTTCCAATATTAGTTTGTTAACTGCAAAACTTTCATCTCGCCCGGTATCGACTCCGTGAGTGTCGGTGCCAATTCCGGCGATCGATCGCTCTTTTAGCAAAAATTGAGTTGCTGCTTTGCCAAATCCGGGAAAGTGGCAAATTCCGCCATCGTCAGAGTTGAAAAATGCTCGCTCGTCATCCCATTTTTCTTGCCAGCCAGTATACAATAAAACTAGGTTTCCCGGTTCTATAAGTTTGTGCTGCCGTTCCCAAGTCAGTACATCGTCTATTGTTAAAGTGTAGTCGGGATTGGCAAGACTTTGCTCGCGGATGTCGATCGCAATTGCGGGACAAACTAGCGACTGCGGCGCATAACTATCAATGCTCGCGCCTGCTGCATCAAAGCTGTTGGGTGCGTTGATGTGAGTGCCGCTGTGTTCTCCCATTGAGAATTTTCGCAGGAAATAGCCATGTTTTTCTATTTGAGATACTGTTTCAAATTCTGTCGCTGGATCTCCGGGCCAGATGGGAATATTTGGGTGAATTGGATGGGTTAAGTCGATAATTTGCCTGTAGGCGATCGTTCTTAAATTGTTTGAGTTAAAGTTGTTTGTCATCAGGTAAAAAGGGATCGGCGGTTGAAACCGCGTCTATACAAACGAAGTCCACTCCAAGCGGACTAAATATCTAGGTAAAGCTGGCTGACAATGCGATCGAGCGTAGCTTCCATCACATCCTTTGTTTGTCCCGAAACAGTATACACCAAAGCTTCTCGATAAACTCTCCCGGCTGGGTGTACAATACCGTTAGCAGCACCGCCAGAAACTGTAACCGCAGCGTGCCCGCAGCGCACCGCTAAATCTATGGCTTCGGCTCGGAGTGCTAATTGTTCGGCTTTTGAGCTATGTTGAGATTGTGCGAAATTCTGTTTTAGCCGATCGAGCTTTTGCTCTAGTTTTTGGCAAGCCGCCACTACAAAAGGTGAATTTCTACCTGTCGCCGCTGCTGCGATTGCATCCAATCCCCCTCGAATACAGCCGAAAGTAGCCGGCACAAAATTCAGGATATTTTTGCTGTCGTTTTCCGCAATCCATCCGACAGGTTTAACTGAAATTATTTCCGATTCATCCAACAACCAATTATCGAGAGTTGCTGTCACCGTATTAGTCGAGTTCATTGCGATTAACTGCATGATTTCGCTGAAGGCTATTTTACCATATTCTGATTCAATATTAACAAAAGGTAGCAAACCAAAAACAGCGCGATCGTCTGGAAGTACCGCAGCGACGATAAACTTTTGAAACAAGCCAAAACCTGTGATCCAAGGAACTTTTCCCGACAGTAAGTAGCCATTTTTTGCGGGTGTTGCGGTGACGGCTGGATTGCCCGTTAGCGTTAGCGAAGCGATCCGAAGGAAAGCCCTCGAAGAGGATCGCCTTAAATGCGAAAACCCCACACCCAAGCGTAACTCTTTTTGGGCGATCGCCCGCAAGCATCTGTTTTTTAGCATTTCATTGTCGCTGCTAGCAAGCATCGCAGTTGCGCTGTGGTGCTGAGTTTGCAGAAAAGACAAAGCGCCGGAATATCGAGCCGTCAATTCCTGATATTGGTAAAACATCGGGAGTGACATTTCGGAACCGCCCCATTTTGCGGGAACTCGCAGCGCTAAGAGCGATCGATCTTCCAATCCTGCAACTGCTGTTTTCAGTGCTTCCGAGTCGCTGTCGATAATTTCTGCGCGGGGTGCTACGCACTCTTGCAGGTAAGTTTCTGTGCTGTTAAGAATATCTTGAAAATTCATTTTTTATAATTATTTTATAGCAAAGACAGGGACACGGCGCCGCGCCCTTCTTCGTGTCAACTTAAGCCTGAAAACCTTTGTATCTCTCGTTTATAGCCGAGTCTAGATCCCCCTAAATCCCCCTTAAGAAGGGGGACTTTGAGAATACTCCTGTCCCCCCCTTCTTAAGGGGGGCTAGGGGGGATCTAGATTTAATAGTCAAACAACAGTCTCTGACTGGGTTTGACCTTAAGTTGACACTCCTTGGGCACTCCGTGTCCCTACTTATTTCCTCACATTGTGCACCCTTATCAAGAACGGGCCGGAGAGCCCGTTCAAAAAAACTTATTGAGAATGCAAAAACTAACTTGTTACCACACTTTCCAAGGAGCCTTCCCTTCATCCCAAAGTTCGTTTAAATACTTATATTCTCGATAAGTATCCATCGCAAAAAAGAAGCCGTCGTGACGGTAAGCCATCAACTGTCCGTCTGCCGCCAAACGCTGCATCGGCTCTTGTTCTAAAACACAATCATCTTCCCCCAAATACTCAAACACCCGGCGGTTAAATATCATATATCCAACACTAATCCAGCCGTCTATTTGAGGTTTTTCAGCAAATTCAACTACGCGGCTATCGCTGTCTACATCCAAAATTCCAAAGCGAGAAATCGGGCGAAATGTAGTAACAGTTGCCAGCTTTCCGTGAGACTTATGGAAGTCCACAAGTGCCTCAATATCAACATCAGCAACTCCATCGCCATATGTCACCATGAAATTATCGCGATCGATATATTTTTCGATCCGTTTTACCCGTCCTCCAGTCATGCTTTCCGCGCCAGTTTCAGCCAGAGTTACCTGAAAATCTTGTTCGCGATGTTCCTCCTGATAGGTAATGCTATTTTTGCGACCCAGACAGATAGTAAAGTCATTGTTCATGGCTTCATAATTAAGGAAATATTCTTTAATCATGTTGCCGCGATAGCCCAAGCACACAATAAAGTTTTGGAAGCCGTAGTGGGCATAAATTTTCATGATGTGCCAAATAATCGGACGCCCGCCGACATCAACTAAAGGTTTGGGGCGAAATTCTGTTTCTTCTCTGAGACGAGTACCGAGACCGCCAGCTAGGATAACTACTTGCATTTTTTACGTTTTTAAAGATGATAAGTTAATTTACCATCAATCATCAGCGATATTTTCAAAGAATTATTAACATTTTGTCATGGTGAGTGAATCTTTGTAAACCGCATAAATTACGAACTATTACAAATAATTCTAGGGTGTTTGTGACGCACCGTATATTTAAATGCAGCGCGCAGTTTCTCACTTACTAATGGTAGATTAGGAAATAGACAAAACAACAGCCGACAGCTATACTGAATATAAGAAAGAGATTTAACCATGAAAAGTCAACTCGATCGCCTAAAACAGTTTTTAAGTATCCTGTGCGCGATCGCCTCAATCACAGTCTTATTCCACTCGGCAATACCTGCGGTTTACGGCGCGGTTTTTGCACCGAAAATCTCAACTATACCGCAAACCGCCGTAGCTTTTGTTCCCAGCATACCGGGCGGTGGATTAGATTTTCACGAAGCAGCAGGAGGACATACTTTAGAGAAACACGTTGGCAAAACAGAAGCCGAACTAGCACAGCGACTCGAAAAGGAGAAGAGAATTTCTGCTGCATCTTCGTTTACTTACCGTTCCGTCGCCGAAGCGGCTATTGCAGAAGCAATGAGCATAAATCAAAGTGCGATCGACTCCTGGGTGAAAAGTGGAAGCAATCGTTATACGATCGACTACAACGCCAACAAAATAATTGGCATTACTATGCGCCGTCGCGCATCCAAAGCAACTCAAACATCTCGCTTGAGAATCATCCTCCAGCGCAGCACCAAATTACCTCCCGGATACTTTATTCTCACAGCCTATCCCCAATGATAAATCGATTTCCTTATTTAACCCAATTTTTCAGTTCCTACTTTCACCAAGACTGGCCGCTAGAAGCTGACACTCCCAGCGATGTAGTCAACAACTACCGCAGCAGCGAACCGCCCGCAAATATTGAAGCTGCATCGCAAGAACTTAGCAAATTGCTAGAAATGCCGATCGCCACAGCCGATTTAGAAGCATTCATCCTCGATGAATTAGGGTGTTACTACGACCCAACATCCGACAATCAAACAGTCAGAGAGTGGTTAGAATTGGTACAAGAGTCTTTGAATAATCTCAGCTAAATTCTATATATTTGTCAGGACGCGGCTATATATTTGTAAGGACACGGCAGTGCCGTGTCCCTACAATTAATCGCGGTAGGGACACGGCACTGCCGTGTCCTCTATAATTCCGGTGCAACCAGAAACGATATCATTTGCTAACCGTCAATAAATAGCCTTCATGAACATTGAAATTAGGAATAGTATAAGTCAAACTACCGCTACCAGACGAAATTTGTTCTTCTTTAACAGTGACAAGTTTTTGCACAGCGCCTTCTAGATTGTTGGGAATCTTCTCTAATTTCAGACTAACTTTTTGACCGCTTTGGATACCTAGGGCTTGCAAATTCATAAGGTTTAATGTCACCGTTGTGGCTGAGGAATAATTGCGATCGAAATAACCTAAAAGCACCTGTGCTTTACCTTCAGGATTTGACTTGCTGGCTAAAGCGACAAGGCGATCGCTATCCGATCGACTCAGCACCCGCGAATTCACTCCATCAGCATAAGCTTTGTAAGTCCACCAAGACGCCCTCGGCTCGAAAGTATTAGGCGTCACCGTCCCAGTCAGCGTATTATTGAAGCAATTACTAACTTTTTTAGCTCCTGTTGTATCCCAACAAGCTCTGCAAGCACCATCTGCTTTTGCATATTCCAAGTTATACAAATAACCTAAGATTTCTCCCGGCTGATACTGCGCTAATTCCCCCACAATTTCGTTGACATAAATTTTTTGCAACTTCAGTTCTTTGTAAAACGGACTTTGTTGATAATTGCGTTTAGCATCGAACACGTGGTCATCGACAAATAAGATTATAGTATCGTTAAGTTCGTGCCAAGCCAAGAAATTTACTTCCAGTTTGTTCGCTTTGCAGTAATCCAGAAAAGCCGTTAAATATTCTTTGTTGTAAGTGCTGATGCTCGGCCCGCCAATCATCACTGATGGCCCCAATTCTTCCCGCAAGATTTTGTAAGCTCTTTTGTACGTTTCAAAGAATTGTTCTCGGCTTCCCTTCCAAAACGGATTTTTTAAATCTGGTTCATTCCAGATATCCCAAATAATTTTCTTGCCTTTATTTTGCTGTGCTAACTGTCGGATGAAGGCTTCCCACGCGGGATAGTTTTGATAGGGCCAGCCTTTGGGGTTGCTACCGTAGCCCCACAAGTCGCTAACTAATAGTTGAAATTCGGCGCCGCTGGCAATTACTCGATCGTAAACATCAAGTCTTCCCACACGCCATAGCTTCGGCTGCAAGGGCTTGACAGAGCTATCGGGGGGCTTTGTAGGGTCAATTCCGTGCAGGAAGCCGCTCATCGACGTGATACCAGTGGCTGGCTGTCCAAAATCGACTGTCACGTTCGATCGCACTTGGGCAATACTTGGTTGCTGCCCAAAATACGCGATTAACACGACAGTTACTAGAGCTAAGCAAATTAGGAGTAACTTATTAATAGATGGGAACTTGAAGGTGAATTGCATATTGTATTTGCTAACTAATTTGACTCGTTCCCAGGCTCTGCCTAGGAACGCATACCCGGAGGCTCTGCCTCCTTCCTATGAAGTCTAAAAAAGCGAGGCAGAGCCTCTGGATATCAGTTCCTAGGCAGAGCCTAGGAACCAGTTAAAGGGTGCAAAATGTGAGTTTTAACGAACAGACAAGGCCACTTCAAAACCCTGTATTGATTCTATCAATTCTTGCCACGCTTTTGAATGAGTTAGCGAGTAAGTATCAAGTTTAACGCCCTTTTCTGAAGATAACATCACAAAATTTGTGATCCAGCTCAAAATAGTTTCGGTTGTAAACAGCGGCGTGCATTTCCAAGACGAGTGCAAATTTTCAACCATCCCAGATTCATCCCCGCGATCGAACGCTTGCCATGCTTGCCATACTAGGTAATAGTAGTAGAGCATACTGTCAACTTGCTGGATCTGTTTTTGGACTTTCGGGGCGATCCTCTTCGTTGGCGCAGCCCCCGTAGGGGCGGGCTTCGCTAACGCAAATTTGTCTCGATTGCTGCTAGCAGATAAGACTTGTTGAATCACTTCTGCGTATTCCAAAAGCATCCGTTCTTCCTTGAATAATTCCTCCGCCCGCAATTTGCAAGCTTGTCCTGCCAGCCTCCGCAATTCCGGATTTTGCGCCCATATTTCTACAGTTTCAGCTAACTCTTGTGCAGTCTTTTTCGGGTCAATTTTAGGATCGGCGATTAACTTTCCTGTGTCTCCCAACTCTTCGGGAATACCACTAACTGCTGTGGCAATTACGGGCACTTCTTTCGCCATTGCTTCCATTACTGCTAGCGGCATTCCTTCAGCTTCGGAAGATAAAATAAAGATGTCGCTAGCGTCTAACCAATCGGCAATATCCCACCGCTGTCCCAAGAATTTAACTTGTTCGGTGACTCCCAATTGGCTGACAGTTGCTCTCAATTCCGGTTCCATGTTATCGTGAGTGGCAGAACCGGGGCCGGCCCAAACGAAGTATAACTGCGACCAAATGGGACGATTTTTCAATTGGGCGATCGCCTGCAATTGATACTGATATCCTTTAATTGGAGTCAGTCTCGCCGCCGTGAAACAAACGATAGCATCTTCGGGGATGCCTTGTTCCGCGCGCAGGCGTTGGCGAGTTGAAAGGTTTGGCGGTTCAAAATAACTGTTCGGGCGGCCGTAATAGATGACTTTTCCCCGTTCCAGAGGCACTTTAAACAAACTCTTAAACAAGTTTAAATTTTCGTGAGAAACAGCGATGACTGCTTTGGCTAAATCGTACTGATAGGAGACAGCATCGAAATAGGGAATCTGATCGCCGCGGTTGAAAGTTTGATAAGTGCGATCGATATAACCGAGAGTAATTATGTAAGGAATGTTTTGTTTGATCGCAACTTGTTTTGCAGCAAAATTGGCCATCGGCCACCCATCGCTAAATACAATTAAATCCGGTTTAGCTTGCGCGTAAATTTGTTCCGCATCCCTACAATTGTAAGCAATTCGCAAAAACTCTTTCATCGTGTCGAACTCCAGCCAAATATGCTCTATCCCTAGCTGCTGCTGTTCAGTAATTAAAGGATTAGAAGTTCTAGTTTGCACGCTAGTAACTCGGTAACCGTCGGCTGCTAATTTGCAAAGCAGCGAGTGGTTGAACTGCGCCAAACCGCCGATGCCGTGGTCTTCTGCGTACACTAATACGTGCCCGGCAAGCTTGCGGTAAGTTGAGCTAGGCGCTGATTTAAATTGATAAGTATTGTTGGCAGCTTCGACAACTATGTCTTGCCATTCTGGTAACTTAGTTAAGGCATAAGCATCAAAGTTACTGCCATATTCTTCGGAAGCAACTCTAAAATTTTCCAACCATTTGAAAACAGTTTCAGTGCCAGTAAAAGGAGTGTAGTAGAGAGATTTTTGTAGGCACTCGACCATCTCTGCCACATATCCATCGCGGTACATCCGCCACGCGATCCAGACTAGACATTTGTAACGTTCTGCCTTTTTTAGTTGGCGTATGCGATCGGGCAAATCGGGTCTGGCGAAGAATTGTTCCATCACCGTTTCCATGCTTTTCATCACTTTTTGCCCGCCAGACATCAGATTTTTATCGTGCTGGCGGTAGCAGGTTAATATCTCTTTCAACCAAACACATTTGCAGCCTTTTAAACCCAAACGCAAAGCAAAATCCAAATCTTCGGTTGGCGGAAAACGAGGATCGAAACCGCCTAGACTTTCCCACCACTCGCGCCGCAGCATCATCGCGCTGGGACGCACATTTTTGTACACTACAAAGGTTTCTAAATCTAATTTTGGTGCGACTTGCCAAGGCATGGCTGCACAGATATCTTTTCCAGTTTCATCTACCATCAACCAGCCGTTTTGTACCATGCCCAAAGATGGATCGGATTCAAAACAAGCAATTTGTTTGGCAAGTTTTTCTGGCAGGAAGAAGTCGTCGGCATCCAGAAAAGCTAAGAATTCGCCTTTAGCGAGTTCGCAAGCGCGATTCCGAGCTTTTGCTGCTCCTTGATTTTCCTGATACACGTACTGAATGACATCGCGGTAAGCATCTAAAACTCGGCTCGTGCTGTCTGTTGAACCGTCGTCTATGACAATAATTTCCCAGTCTTGGTAAGTTTGATCGATCGCGCTTTCGACTGCTCTACTAATGTAGCGCTCGCAGTTGTAGGCGGGGATAATGACGCTGACTCGCGGTGTTTTTGAGGGAAGTATGCTAGCCATTAACTGTTTCCACTGTGATAGGTTTCTTAAGTTGCTAAAATCGATTGTAATTCCGTAAGCTTGAGAAATAGCAGCCAGACGTTTGAGCCAATCGGCGACTGTTTTTTTTGCAGAATAAGGACTGTAGCGGAGAGATTTTTGGAAAAATTCTACCGCCTCAACTGGATAGTTACTATAGTACAATTGCCACGCCATCCACGTCAATGCTTCGTAGAAAGCCGGATTTTCTAACTCGCGGATGTGCGGCGGCAAATCTGGAATCTGGAAAAATTTCTGTTTTAAGGTGATAAAAAGATTTGCTTGTTTTAGGGCTTTTTTTATTGAGACATTTTGGTCATGTTGGCGGTAGAATACTGTTACTTGAGGCAGCCAAGCTGCTTCGCAAGCCAACATCGCTAAACGTAGGACTAAATCTGAATCGTCTACTGAATCAAACTCTGAATTAAACCCGCCTGCAAGTTCCAGCCAGCGGCGGGAGAACATCATAGCGCTGGGAAGTACGGGCATTTGTACTATCCAAGTTTCTAAGTCTAATTTTGGAAAATACAGCCAAGGTGTTATATCGGAAATAGCGTCGCCTTGCTCGTTAACTAAGCGCCAACCGCTGTTAACAATTCCTAATGATGGTTGCTGCTGAAATAGTGCTATTTGTGCTGCTAATTTATCTGGAAAAAAGAAGTCATCTTGATCTAAAAAAGCAATGAATTTGCCTTTTGCTTCCTGAATTCCTCGGTTGCGGGCGGCTGCTACTCCTCGATTTTCTTGATGTACATAGCGAATTATGTCAAAATAAGGCTGCAATACTTGATGTGTCTCATCCGTCGAGCCGTCATCTACAATGATAATTTCGTAGTCTGTAAAGGTTTGAGCTAGGACGCTTTCTACGGCTTGCACAATGTAGCGATCGCCGTTGTATGCTGGTATAATTACGCTGACTTGCGGTGCGTGAGTCGCTGTTGACATTGTTTACCTCGCTATTAAGTTGTTGCTATCTTAGTTTAATCTAAATTGGTTTTTCATCAACTTGTGTGCAAATATATGGAAAATTCGTTAGCGCAGCCCTCGAAGAGGATCGCACAAATCCCGTGAAGGTTATCGAGTGTTTACAGGTAATCAGATATCTGTGGATTAGTTGAAAATTAGACGAGTTTTGCCTTAGAATTATACAAGCAATTAGGGTCCATCTCATTTTTGCAAATATATTCGTAGGGGCGAAGCATTTCGGCAGTAAATCTCTGGTTCTCACTAATAAATTATCTGCCGAAATGCTTCGCCCTTGCAAAATAGAGATGCACCCAGCAATTATTACTAAACAGGAACGCAAAAAGTGAATTCAGAAACAGCAGCGGTTGATTTACAGAAACAGGCAGAATTATATTTAGCTGCTGGAAAATTGGATGAGGCGATCGCCCTTGGCAGCGAATTCTTCACATCGCACCCCAATTCTGCCGAAACTTGCAAAACCTTGGGAAAGGCGCTGCAAGCCCAGGGCAAGCTAGAAGACGCGCGCTATTGGTATAAAGTGGCGATCGCCCTGCAACCCGATTTTGCCGAAGCTTTTGCCAACCTCGGTACAGTCTGCGCTACCTTAGAACAGTGGCAAGAGGCGATCGCCTGTTACCAAAAAGCTATTTCCTTACAACCCGAATTTGCCGGATTTTACCGCAATTTAAGCCGCATATTTACCCAAGTCGGTCAAGTTGAAGAAGCCACAGATTGCTGGTATCAAGCAATGATGGTGGAACCGACAGAAATAGCCGAAGAATATCTCGATTTGGGTAATACTCTGCTAGCTCAAAATAAGCCAGAAAAAGCCCTAGTTTGTTACCATAAAACCATTTATTTAAATCCAAGTTTTTGCGAAGCCTATTGCCAACTAGCCGAAGCTGCGAGCGAGCTAAAACAGTGGGACGAAGCGATTGTAAACTACCGCAAAGCTATTAAGCTTCAGCCGGATATCTCCGAATTTTACTACAAATTAGGTAATGTCTTGCAAGCAGCAGAACTCTGGCGCGAAGCAGAGACAGCCTACCGCGAAAGTATTGAATTAAATCCCAATTCTTTTTGGTCTTACTCGAATTTAGGTAGCGTTCTACTGAAGTTAGAGCAATGGGAAGAAGCCATCGTTATTTACCGTACGGCTATTGAAATTGACCCGAACTTTTCTTGGTCTTACTACAGCATCGGCGAAGCTTATACCAAATTAGAAAAATGGTCGGAGTCCGCCACGGCTTACCAGCGCGCTGTTGAATTAGACACTAATTCTTCTGGTTGTTGTCACAAGTTGGGAGATGCACTTTTGCAACTTGAAAAGTGGTCGGAAGCTGCGACAGCTTACCAGCGGGCGATCGCACTTGATGCAGAATTCTTTTGGTCTCATTATAATCTAGCTTTAGCCTTAGTTAAACTCCAGGATTGGTCAGCAGCAACTTTCGCCTATCAACGGGCGATCGCACTCAATCCCAATTTTTCTTGGACTTACCACAATTTAGGAGAAGCGCTGTTAAAAACCCAGCAGTGGAAACCAGCCGCTGTCGCCTACAAGCGCGCTATTGAACTCAACCCAAATCTTTCTTGGTCTTATTACAATTTAGGCGATGCTTTGACTGAGTTACACGAGTGGAATGAAGCTGTTTCTGCTTACCTTTGCGCGCTGCAAATCGAACCCGATCTGCCCAATATTTACACAAAATTAGGCGATGCTCTGATTAAAAGAACTCCGGCAGATTCAGACGCAGCAACCAGCTACTATCACCACGAATTGCAGCCACTGCACGCTCCTGAATTTTACTGCGAAATCGCCCAAAAGTTTGCCGAGCTCGATCGGCTTGACGAAGCCACAGTTTTGTACTTGATGGCATTAGAAATCCGAGCAGAAGATCCAGTAATATCCGCGAAATTGGCGGAAGTTTTGGAAAAAAAGCACTCTACGGGCGATCGTAGTATATTATCAGAGTTGGAAGCTGACGATATTCGCGATCGCTACATTGCCCGAGTCGCCAAAAATCACACTTTTGCAGAAGTCGGCGGCTTGTGGGGAAGTGTCAACGAAAAAGTATCTGTAGCTAGCAAATACGGTGCAGTTTCTCTGACAATGATTGATGTCACGCCCGCCTCCGCGCAATCTTGGCAAGATTTTCGCGATCGCATGGCAAGTTTAAATATTGCTAATTATAATTGTATCAGTCGAGATATAACTCAGATTCAGCTTGCAGAAATTGGCCAGCCTTACGATGTAGTCCACTGTGCAGGAGTTTTGTACCATCACCCCCACCCTTTGCAAATTTTAATCGGCTTGCGTCAAATAACTGGGAAGTATTTAGTCCTAACTTCAGCGATTATCCAAGAAGTTATAGAAAACGACCGGGGGCGTTACGAAATTCCAGCTTCCGGGGTAATGTTTGTTCCGGCTTTGAGCGAAGCAGAACGAGCTATCTTAACAGCTTACTGGCAGCAGTACACCCACGGCACACCAATTTTCGGACTAATTGAGAAAGCAGTTTTTGACATCAACGACTTTGGCCCGTGGTGGTGGCTACCTACAGCTTGTGCTTTAGAATCTATGTGCAAAGTAGCTGGATTTAAGGTTTTAGATAAAGGATTGACTTGGTACAATAATGCTTTGACTCTACTGCTGGAGGTGTGAGGATTGGCAAATTAAAAATATTAAAAGTAGATTGAAAAAACTGAAAAATAATCAATGAATAATCAGCAACCAGAGACGGCTTTAGGCAACATTTTAGTAGTAGACGATACGCCAGAAAACCTGCGTCTGTTGTCTACGATGTTGACTCATCGCGGGTACGCGCCCCGCTGCGTGATTAACGGGCAAATGGCTCTGAGAGCCTGCAATTCTAATCCGCCAGATTTGATTTTACTCGACATCATGATGCCGGAAATGAACGGCTACGAAGTTTGTCAGCACCTGAAATCCGAACCGAAAACTCGCGAAATTCCGGTAATTTTTATCAGCGCTAAAGATGAAGTGTTTGACAAAGTAAACGCCTTTGCTGTGGGAGGAGTTGACTACATCAGCAAGCCGTTTCAGTTTGAAGAAGTGCTCGCCCGCATCGAGAGCCACCTCACCCTGCGGAATTTACAAAAGCAGCTAAAAGAACAAAATGTGCTGCTTCAAGAAGAAATCAGCAGCCGCTTAGCCGTTGAAAAAACCCTTTATGAAAAAAACCAAATCCTGCAACAAGAAATCAGCCACCGCCGCGCCGTTGAAAAAACTTTGCAAGAACAAAATTTTCTCCTCCAACAAGAGATATTAAACCGCCAACGTGCCGAATCTGCTCTGTTGAAATCTAATCAAGAATTGGCGCGTTCAAATGCGGAACTCGAACAATTTGCTTATGTGGCTTCTCACGACTTGCAAGCGCCTTTAGCAACAATTGCCAGCTACGCTCAACTTTTAGAAAAACGCTACAAAGACCAACTCGACAGCCAAGCTAGTAAGTTTATCGGCAATATCGTTCATGGCTGTACGAGAATGCAGACTTTAATTGACGATTTGCTGGAATATTCGCGAGTTGGTCGGAGTCAGAAACCTTTTCAAATTATAGATTGCAATCACGCAATTCAGCAAGCAATCGCTAACCTGCAAGGTGCTATCCGTGACAATCAAGCAGTTGTTTCTTACAGCGAATTGCCAGCGGTAATGGGGGATATTTCTCAGCTTGTACAGCTTTTTCAAAATTTAGTTGGCAATGCGCTCAAATATCGCCGGGATGCACCACCTACGGTTTATATTACTGCTTACAAACAGGAAAACAACTGGTTATTTTCTGTCTCTGATAATGGAATTGGGATTGCTTTGCAGCATCAAGAACGGATCTTTCAAATTTTCCAGCGCTTGCACACTCAAAGAGAATATTCTGGGACAGGTATTGGTTTAGCAATTTGTCAAAAGATTGTGGAACGTCACGGCGGATGTATTTGGGTGGAGTCGGAACCAGGTCAAGGTTCAACTTTTCACTTTACTCTCGCTGATTAATCGAGACATCGTTTCGGAATAGGATAGAAGCAATAAGGCAAGGGAATCTTAATTAAATCCTGTATTTTAAGCTAGAAGCAAGAAGATATAAGGTATAAGTTACATTGCAAGTTATAATTCACATCTTGCACCAATGTCAATTGGGGATTTTTCGTGGGGTGGAGGCGGGTTTATTTAACCTGTCTGCAAGCTTCAAAGCCCAGGAGCGAACCCGCCCCTACAGCATTATTGATAATGGTGCAATATCTTAGTTAGAATAAAAATGTTTCACGTTGACAGCGGAGTTGGTTCGTGATATAATTTTAACTCTTAAACACAATTTTTGTAGCGATCGCCCTCACCGCAATCTAACCTAAATTTTGAAAGAGGCGATGTCTGTGTAGGTGCAACTCAATAACTGCCAGGGAAATTCAAGGTGAAATCCAAGTTGGCTTGAAAAAAAGTTTTGATTAATAATTATTAATTATGAAAGCAGTTTTTAGTTTAGCTGTGCCTCCTACCTGCTTTAAAGTTCTGTTAGTAGAAGACAACCCTCAAGAAGCTGAGCTGATTGAAGATTTGTTGTCAGAAATTAGCGGCAAGCAGCGTATATTGCTGACGAAAGTTGAGCGCCTCAGCGAAGCGCAGGAGCGATTGCATCAAGAAACTTTTGATATCATTTTATTAGACCTTTCACTCCCAGACAGTCGGGGAATCGAGACGGTGGCTCGGGTACAAGAGTACGGGGTAAATGTGCCGATCGTAGTTTTGACGGCCCAAAACGACGAAGAGCTTGCTCTGCGGTTGATTTCAGCCGGCGTACAGGATTATTTAGTCAAAAGAAAAATCGATGGCGAACTGTTAATGCGATCGCTCCGTTACGCCATAGAACGCCAGCACAGCCAAGATGCTTTGCGAAAAAGCGAAGAAAAATATCGGTCGGTGGTGGAAAATTCCCTGATCGGAATTGCCATTGTCGCTCCAATTATTGACACCGCAAGCCCTGACAATTGCAATTGGATAGAAGTTAACGATGCCCTGTGCAATTTGCTCTTATACGAGCGCGACGAACTCGTGCAAAAGAATTTGCTGGAGTTGACTCATCCAGAAGATTTTGAGGCCTCTACAGAAAAAATGTCTCAGATTTTCGCAGGTACAATCGACGGTTACATCTCAGATAAAAGGTGGTTCAGAAAAGACGGCGAAATAGTTTACACGCGAGTTTCGCTGCGCTGCATCCGCGGCCGGGATGGGTCTATCGACCGGATGATTAAAGTAGTGTTGGATGTGAGCGATCGCTACCGCTACGAAGCGCAACTGAAAGCGTCTGAAGAATTTTTAAACCACACCATAAATGCTACACCAGACCCGATTTTTGTCAAGGACGATCAGCACCGCTGGATGATCTTAAATGATGCTTTTTGTCAGTTGTTGGGCAAATCGCGGCAAGAACTGCTCGGCAAATCAGATTATGATTTTTTCCCAAAATCAGAAGCTGCTGTTTTTTGGACAAAAGATGAAGAAGTATTGACAAACAATATCTGCTTGGAAACCGAAGAAAATTTTACAGATACCGCCGGGAAAGAACACATAATTTCTACCAAAAAAAGCGTATTTAAAAGAGCAGACGGCAGTAAAGTAATAGTAGGTACAATTAGAGATTTTACCGAATACAGGCGGCAACAAAGAGCCTTGGAACAAAGCGAAGCTCGATTTCAACAATTGGTAGCTAACCTGCCAGGAGCAATTTATCAATTCCGAAGGTCAGCAACTGGAAAAAGGTGTTTTCCCTACGTCTCTTCAGGCAGCCACCAACTCTACGAATTAGAAGCCGAAGCAATAGAGCAAAATGCGGAACTGATTTTCACAGGAATTCACGCAGACGATATCTTAAATTTAGAAGCATCGATCGAAGTTTCAGCCGCTACCCTGGAACCTTGGCAGCAGCAGTGGCGGCAAACTATGGCATCGGGAAAAGTTAAGTGGCTGCAAGGAGCGGCGAGACCGGAAAGGCTCAACGAGAGCAAATCTGGGAGCGAAGGCGGTATTCTCTGGGACGGTTTAGTGATGGATATCACTGAGTTGAAGCAGGCAGAAACAGAGCGCGATCGCTTTTTTACGATTTCCTTAGACTTGCTTTGTATTGTCGGTTTCGACGGTTATTTCAAACGACTAAACCCGGCTTGGTCAAATGCTTTGGGCTACAGCAGCGCCGAACTTTTTGCTAAGCCGATGCTGGATTTTGTGCATCCAGGCGATCGAGAAGCCACCGCAGCCGAAGGGGTAAAACTAATAGCCGGTACGCCCAGTATCTGCTTTGAAAACCGCTATATATGCAAAGACGGTTCTTACAAATGCCTGCTGTGGTCGGCATCGCCATTTAGCGAAGAAGGTTTAATTTATGCAGTCGGTCACGACATTACCGATCGCAAACAAGCAGAATCCAAACTCCAGCAACAAGCAGTGGCAATGGCCGCTGCTTATGATGGTATCGCCATTTTTAACGATCGTAAAGAATGTATTTATTCAAATGAAGCTTATCTCAAAATGTACGGTTTTGCTAGCACTAATGAACTGTATGAGAATAAATGGGAAATTCTTTACACCCAAGCAGATATTCAATATGCTGAACAACAAATAATGCCCATACTTCAGCAAAAAGGGTACTGCAATATAGAAGGAATCGGTCAGCGTGGTGACGGTACTAAATTCCCTCAAGAATTGTCGCTGACAATGCTGGAAGGCGGTGAAATAATTTCGATCGTCCGCGATATTACCAAAAGAAAACAAGCAGAATCAGCACTGCAATGGAGCCAGCGCCGCTATCAAACTTTGGCAGAAACATCGCCGGTTTGCATATTTCACAGCGATGCGTTTGGCAATTGCCTTTATATCAATCAGCGGTGGAGCGAAATCACGGGATTAAACCCAGAATTAGCAGTAGAAACTGGCTGGATGAATGCCATACATCCTGATGATACGGATCGGGTGAAAAATGAATGGTATCGGGCAATTATTGACAAAATTCCGTTTAAATCAGAATACCGCTTTTTGCGTGCAGACGATCGCGTAATTTGGGCGATCGGTCAAGCGGTAGCGGAAATCGGAGATGGCGGCGAAATTAAAGGCTATATCGGCACTATTACTGATATTAGCGATCGCAAACAAGCAGAATTAAATTTGCTGCGGGTGACTCAAGCGGTAGAAAGCACCAGCGATGCGATCGGCATTGCTGACTTGACAGGGCGATCGATCTACCACAATCAAGCCTTTGTTGTGCGGTACGGCTACACAGCAGCAGAACTGAACGCAGCAGGCGGAGCGACCGTAATTTACCCGCAAAGTCAAGTGCTGCTAGAAATGTTTAAAACAATCCGAAAAGGTCAATCTTGGCAAGGCGAACTCAAAATCAAAACTAAAAGCAACGAACTGGTAACAACTTTATTTCGCGCCGACTGCATTAAAGATCAAATTGGCAATTTAATCGGGCTAGTGGGAGTAATTACCGACATCACCGATCGCAAACAAGCCGAGCTCGCGCTGCTGCACCAATTAAGGCGAGAACGGCTGGTAGTTTCCATGCTCGATCGCATTCGCTCCTCCCTCAATTTAGAAGAAATCCTGACAACTGCTGTCGAACAAGTACGACAATTTCTGCAAACAGACCGCACGGTTATTTACCGCTTCAATCCAGACTGGAGTGGCTTGGTAGTTGTGGAATCCGTGGAAAAGAATCGAATTTCTGTCCGAGATTTTAACAATTTCGATCCTTGTTTTAAAGAGGAATTTGTTGCTACTTACCAGCAAGGCTGTATTCGAGCTATGGAAAATATTTACCGTGAAGAACTGAGCGAATGCCACATTAAATTTCTCGAACAATTTGAAGTGAAAGCTAACTTAGTAGTGCCGATTTTAAAAGCACGAAACAGCATTTCTCAGGCCGAACCGATCGCAGAAAGTCAGCTCTGGGGACTGCTGATCGCCCACGATTGCAGTGGCCCCCGTTCCTGGGATTCCTCAGAAATAGAATCCCTCAGACAATTGTGCGTGCAATTGGCGATCGCAATCCAGCAATCGACCCTATTTCAACAAGCACAAACCGAAATAGCCGATCGCAAACTAGCAGAATCCGCCCTCCAACAAGCCGTATTAGCCGCCGAAACCGCCAACCGCGCCAAAAGCGAATTTCTCGCCAACATGAGCCACGAGATTCGAACCCCGCTGAACGGAGTCGTCAGCATGGCTCACCTGCTCGCCAGCTCACAGCTGTCCGGTCGCGACCGTGAGATGGTGGACGTCATACGCACCTCTGCGGAAACGTTGACCAGTCTTCTTTCCGATATTCTGGACACCGCGCGGATCGAAGCAGGGGAGGTGGCGCTGGAAGACGGACCCTATCACTTGGGCGACTTGCTCCGTTCCGTCGGCGCCCTCTATCGCCTCAAGACCGAAGAGAAGGGCGTTCGGTTGCTTCTCGACCTGCCTCCGGAGGCCGACCGGGTAGTGGTCGGTGACGCGGGTCGCGTCCGCCAAATCCTGAACAATCTCATTTCCAACGCTGTGAAGTTCACCGCCATAGGACACGTCGCTGTCAGCGCGCGTCTTCTCGACGGAGACCGGATAAGACTGAAGGTTTCCGACAGCGGCATTGGGTTCGACGCGGCCGCGGGCGCGAGCGTCTTCGCCCGTTTCCAGCAGGCTGATGGGTCGATCACACGCCGGTTCGGCGGCACGGGACTGGGGCTGTCTATCAGCCGTGATCTAGCGGGATTGATGGGCGGATCGATGGGATGTTCGAGCACCCCGGGGGTGGGCTCCGAGTTCTGGGCGGACCTTCCGTTCATCCCCGGCGCTACGGCCCCGGCCGGCGGGACTCAAGGTGAGGCCGATATGGACCAAACTGGCGGCCGGACGTTGAGGATCCTCGTCGCCGACGATAACGCGACAAACCTGCGGGTAGTCGCCCTGATACTTGAGCCCCTCGGGGTCGAGGTCACTTTGGTGAACGACGGGCTCGAAGCTCTGTGCGCGTTCCAGGCGGCTCCCTACGACATCGTG
>JANPMV010000124.1:0-42657 GCA_031427135.1 Cyanobacteria bacterium VAR_87_metabat_62
AAGGTTTTTAGACAATCGAGATCGTTATCAATAGTTTTAACTTATTGATAATGGGTGACGGAAATCAAGGATTAAAAAAATAAATTTCCGTTTTTTTTGGGTCAATTGATTTCCAACTCGACTTGTGTGTACACCGTAGCCTTAAGAAGGGGGGAACAAGAATCTTCTCAAAGTCCCCCTTCTTAAGGGGGATTTAGGGGGATCTAGACTCGGGTAAAAGCGAGATTTATCAAGGTTTTTAGTCTTAAGTTGACACGAAGGGACACGGCATTGTCCTGTCCCTACAACTCATCCTTAAGCTACTTGCGATCGCCAGGCAAAATAAGCTCTAATCAACCTAGTGCGAATTACTTAGCCCCACGGTTAACTTTAATATCTTTGCTGTTAAATAACAGAAGTCCGGGACTTCATATTATGACTTCTAATCAATTATCTCCAGAAAATACATCCGAATCGATCGCACCAGCCGCCCTCGACATCGAACAATCAGCCGCCACCGATGCCCCCTTTCCGATTGTCGGGATTGCCGCCTCAGCAGGAGGGCTGGAAGCATTCACCGGGTTGCTGACTCATTTACCGGTTGATACCGGTATGGCGTTTGTGCTGATTCAGCATTTAGCCCCCGATCACAAAAGTCTGCTGAGCGAGATTCTGGCGAGAACGACGAAAATGCCTGTGAATGAGGTAAAAGACGGCATGGCTGTAGAGCAGAATCAAGTCTACGTGATTCCGCCCAATACCAAGATGGTGCTATCGAAAGGCCTGCTGCAACTATCCCCGCGCGAGAAGATTTATGGCAAATATATGCCGGGAGATGCGTTTTTTACTTCATTGGCGATCGATCGCGGCCACAAAGCAATTGCCGTAGTTTTATCCGGGGGAGACGGAGACGGTTCACTAGGACTCAAGGCAATCAAAGCAGTCGGAGGCATGACTTTTGCTCAATGTCAAGACACGGCAAAATTTGATAGTATGCCGAATACCGCTGTGGCGACAGGGAATGTCGATTTTGTGCTGCCGCCGGAAAAAATTGCCGAGGAACTGGCAAACTACAGTCACAGTCCGCTGCTCTCTGGCCCGCTTTCCCTGACAAAAGCTGAGGAATCGCCCGAACTGGGAGATGCCCTGACAACTATTTTTGCGCTGCTCAAATCGATCGCAGGCGTTGATTTTACCCACTACAAACGCACCACGATCGCTCGACGCATCCAGCGGCGGATGGTGTTGTACAAGCTGGAAAGCTTGGATGATTACGTCGAACACCTGCGAAAAAATTCGGCTGAAGTCACAGCTTTGTATGAAGAAATCCTGATCCACGTTACCAGTTTCTTCCGCGATCCCGAAGCTTTTGAAAAGTTAAAAGAGCTGGTTTTCCCCGCGATTACCCAAGATAAATCGGCAAGTGTTCCGATTCGGATTTGGGTGGCGGGATGTTCCACAGGTGAAGAAGTTTATTCGATCGCCATTTGTTTGTTAGAGTTTTTGAGCGAGCAAATCATCCCGCCGCCGATCCAGATTTTTGCCACGGACATTAGCGAGCAGGCGATCGGCAAAGCGAGGTCTGGCGTCTACTCAGAAAACCAGATGGTAGATGTTTCACCACAGCGGCGCACTCGCTTCTTTATTCCCGAAGAAGGAGGTAGCTATCGAATCAACAAAGCAGTCCGCGAACTGTGTGTATTTGCCCGACAAGACTTAGCTAGCGACCCGCCTTTTTCCAATCTCGATTTAGTTAGCTGTCGCAATGTGCTGATCTACCTGGGAGAGTCACTGCAAAAAAAAGTGATGCCGATTTTTCATTACAGTCTTAACCCAGCAGGCTTTCTCCTGTTAGGCACTTCTGAGAGTACCGGAAAATTTTCAGACTTGTTTACGGTAGTGCATAAAAAGTCTAAAATTTATGCCAAAAAGTTGACTGATACTCGTTCCATTTTTTCGTTTACGCCGAGTTCCTATCCCGTCGGTAACGCTGCTCAACAACCGGGAAGGAATGCAGAAAATTTAATCGATGGCTTTGACTTAGAGCGAGAAACTGACCAACTGATTTTGAATCGCTATGCCCCAGCCAGCGTGCTTGTCAACGAGGAGATGAAAATCCTGCAAGTGCGCGGAGACATCGATTTTTACTTGAGAGTCGCAGCCGGGATGCCGGACTTAAACTTGCTAAAAATGGCAAGGGCAGGATTGCTGGTTGAGCTTCGCACGGCGATTTATGAGGCACAAATGCAAAACGTGACCGTTAGGAAAGAAAGGGTATCGGTTGAATCGGGCGGACGATCGAATACCGTCAATATTGAGGTGATGCCGTTCCAGCCCCACACCTCCACAGCACGCTATTTTTTGGTGATATTTCAAGAAGTTTTACCCGCCGAGGTGAGCAATTTCTGCACCCTCCCTTCTGAAAGCGGCGATCCAGGTGATTTAGATCCGGAAAATGAGCTGCTGAAGCAGGCACTTGCTACCGCTAACCAAGAAAAAACGGCGGCTCTAGTGCACCTGCAATCGCTGATTAAAGAGCAGGAAAATCTCAACCAAGACCTCAAAGTTGCGAACGAAGAAATCCTATCGAGCAATGAGGAGTTGCAAAGCACTAACGAGGAGTTAGAAACTGCCAAAGAAGAGATTCAAGCCACTAACGAGGAACTCACCACCACTAACGAGGAACTTCGCAGCCAATATTTGGAACAAAGCCAGCTCAATAACGATCTGACAAATTTCTTTGCGAGTATCAATATCCCGATCTTAATGCTGGCAAACGATTTACAGATTCGACGCTTTACGCCAACGGCGCAGGGACTTTTTAATCTGATTCCGACAGATATTGGACGACCTTTTAGCGACATCCGATCGACTCTTGACGTTCCCGATTTGGAACAGATGATTTTGCAGGTGATTGATACTCTCCACACCAAAGAACAAGAAGTTCAAACTTTATCGGGATATTGGTACAACCTCCGCATTCGTCCTTATCGCACCACGGAAAACCAGATTGACGGTGTGGTGATGGTTTTGATCGATATTGATGCTCTTAAACGCAGTGCCGCCACCTTGGAAGATGCCCGAAACTACGCTGAAACCATCGTGGAAACTGTGCAAACGCCTTTAGTCGCGCTAGATGCTGATTTCCGAGTGAATAAAGCAAATCGATCGTTCTATGAAACGTTTCAGGTTTCATCCCCAGAAACAGCGAAATCTTCGCTGTTTGAATTGGGAAATGGGCAGTGGAATATCCCGCAATTGCGACGGATACTGGAAGATATCCTGGTGAGTGATGTTCAGCTTCACAACTTTGAGTTGGATCACGTATTTGAGCAGATTGGGCAGAAAACTATGCTGCTGAATGCTTGTAAACTTGAACGAGAAGACAAAGCTTTAATGATTTTGTTGTCGATCGAGGATATCACCGATCGCAAGCAGTTTGAGATAGAGCGATCGCAGTTATTGCAGCAGGAACAGTTGGCGCGCCAACAAGCAGAAACCGCCAACCGCAGTAAAGATCAATTTCTGGCGAATCTCTCCCACGAGCTCCGCAATCCCCTGACTCCGATCCTGGGATGGGCACAAATTCTGCGTTCTGGCAAGCTTAACGAAGCAGCCGCCGATCGCGCTTTAGAGACGATCGAGCGCAGCGCGAGGGCGCAATCTCAGTTAATCGAAGATATCCTGGATATTTCCCGGATTACCAACGGCAAGCTCGCTCTAGATCGCAGTTTGATCGATCTGGTTGTGGTGGTGCAAAGTGCGATCGACGGGGTTCAATTATCAGCGGATGCCAAAAACATTCAAATTGTTTCGCAGTGCAGTTCTGCGACTGTTTTAGGCGATGCTGCTCGCTTGCAGCAAGTTGTGTGGAATCTGCTATCTAATGCCATTAAGTTTACTCCAGCGGGGGGACGAGTGGAAATTGTCTTAGAGGCGATCGACGATCGCGCTCAAATTCAAGTCAGCGACACGGGAAAAGGGATTCGGGCAGAATTTTTGCCGTATATTTTCGATCGTTTCCATCAAGGCGATTCCAGCAGCACCAAGGCGAATCAAGGGCTGGGATTGGGTTTGTCGATCGTGCGCCATCTGGTAGAATTGCACGGGGGTACGGTGCGGGCCGAAAGTCCGGGTGAGGGACAAGGAACTACAATGACTCTGAGGTTCCCGCTGCGATCACTGTCTCCAGAGTTGATACTGGCGATCGATATAGAGTCAACTGCTTTGGTAGCAGAGTCTTTAAACGCCTCAAGCGATAGCGTCCCCTCTCTGGAAGGTTTGCACATTTTAGCTGTGGACGATCGGATCGATACCCGAGAGCTCTTAGAATTTGTGCTAGAAAGCTACGGGGCACAGGTTTTGACAGTTGCATCTGCCAAAAGTGCGATCGCGGCGATGACTGAGAATCCCGGCAAATATGACGTGCTAATCTCGGATATCGGAATGCCAGAGGAAGATGGATATTTCTTGATTCGAGAAGTCCGAACCCTTGCTGCGGAAGCCGGAGGAGCAATCCCAGCCATTGCGCTGACTGCTTATGCGAGTGATAAAGATCGGCAAAGGGCGATCGAAGCTGGTTTCAACGAGCATATTGCTAAGCCTGTGAAGCCCGTTCAATTAGGATTAATGGTTGCCAATTTAGCGGGACGATATTAATAATTATACCTGGTTCCCAGGCTCTGCCTGGGAACTGATATCTAGAGGCTCTGCCTCGCTGCTACGAAGCAGAAATTCGCTGCTACGAAGCAGAAATTGGGAGGCAGAGCCTCCGGATCTGCGTTACCAGGCAGAGCCTGGGAACAAGTGTAATACATCGTGTACAATCATAATTTCGTAGGGACACAACATTGTTGTCTCCTAATCTATAAAAAATTAGGGAGTTATGATTCTTGGTAACTATTAAATGTCGGGGCATTACCTTCTCAAATATCCAAGCCGTAATCTTTGACAAAGACGGCACTCTAGAGGATTCTCAAGAGTTTTTGAGACTTTTGGGGATGAAGCGATCGCGCCTCGCAGACGCTCAAATTCCCGGCGTTGGAGAGCCTTTACAAATGGCTTTCGGTATCGAAGGCAGCCGCCTCGACCCCACAGGTTTGCTAGCAGTCGGTAGTCGCCGAGAAAATGAGATTGTGGCGGCGGGATACATCGCGGAAACCGGCAGAGGATGGTTGGAATCTTTAACTATTGCGCGCCGCGCTTTTGACGAAGCGGACGAAATGTTTAAAAATAGTGCGACTTCTCCTTTATTTGTCGGCAGTTTGGAAGTGCTGAAATCTCTTTCGGAAGCGGGTTTGAAGCTGGGAATTCTTTCGGCGGCTACGACTGCTGCGGTGCAAAAATTTGTGAAACACCACGCATTAGCCGACTACATTCAGTTAGAAATGGGAGTTGATTCCACGCTTCACAAACCCGATCCGAAATTGTTTTTGCAAGCTTGTGATAAACTGGGAGTAAATCCCGCCGCAACTTTGATGGTGGGAGATTCGGCGGGCGATATTCAGATGGGTAAAAATGCGGGCGCGGCTGGCTGTATCGGGATTTGTTGGGGAAATGCCGAGGTTAGTCATTTGGAAAAGGCTGATGTGGCGATCGCATCTTTGGATGAAATGAAAATTTTAGCAGATTGAGCAAACATCAAAGCCTTGAAAATCTCGCTTCTACGCCAAGTCTCGATCCCCCCTAACCCCCCTTAAGAAGGGGGGGACAAGAGTGTTCAAAGTCTTCGCGATAATCGGGAGGACAAGAAAGAGCATTCAAAGTCCCCCTTCTTAAGGGGGATTTAGGGGGATCAGGCCTCGGATATAAGCAAGAGATACAAAGGTTTTTTAATCTTAAGTTAACACGATAAAAAGCATTGCCGTTTCCCTACAGACAACAACGCAAACCCAGAATTATCACGTCTCTTTCCACGCCATCAAGTTCGGCGACTTGTGGCAGATATCCCCACTGCTGAAAGCCAAATTTCTCGAACAATTTTAAACTCGGCTGATTGTGTGCAAAAATTATGCCTATGAGTGTTTTAAGGTGCAATTCTGGACTCCGCGCAATTGCCGATTGCAATAATTTTTGTCCGATTCCGCAGCGTTGGCGATCGGGCGCGACGTAGATGCTAACTTCTGCTGTATGCTGATAGGCGGCGCGTCCGTAGAAAAGCTGAAAACTCAGCCAACCAACAATATCTTGTTCTGATTCCATTACCCAAATGGGCAAGGAATTGGGAGAATGTTCTCTGTACCACGCGAGGCGGCTTTCGACTGAAACTGGTTTTAAATCTGCTGTGGCCATTCTCCCCGGTATTGCTGCATTGTATATTTGGACAATTGCGGATAAATCGCTTTCTACTGCATCGCGGATTTTCATCGTTTGGTTGACTGTTGACTGTTGACTGCTGACTGTTGACTAATGACTAATGACTAATGTACAATTCCATAATATCGCTGACGGCCATCCGCGAATTTGCGCCTAAAGTCAGGGGCGATGTGTGTCCTCGCTGCAAGTGTTCTGCCGCCGCACAGCCGATCATTGCTGCGTTGTCTGTGCAATATTTTAATGGGGGAAACAATACTCGCAAGTTGTTTTTGACGGCTGCTGCTTGCAAGTGTTTTCGGAGTCCGCTGTTTGCTGCAACTCCGCCACCGACTACAATCGTGGTAAGCCCGAAATTTAAGGCGCAGTCGATCGATCTTTTGGTCAAACCCTTCGCTACTGTTTCTTGAAAACTCGCGGCAATATCATTAATTGTAGAAGCAGACAAGATGCCTTCGCCGCCAGCATTAATATCTTGTTGTTTCAGTGTCTGTACTAATCGCAAAACTGCTGTTTTCAACCCGCTAAAACTGCTGTCATAGGGATGATATCCGCCTCCTGGTAGCGAAATTCTGCCTTCGGGTAGGGGGTATGCTTGGGGATTGCCAATGGCGGCTAATTTGTCCATCAGCGGCCCGCCGGGATATCCTAGCTGCAACAGTCTTGCAACTTTATCAAAAGCTTCTCCGGCCGCATCATCGCGTGTTTGTCCTACTGTTTCATAAACACCGCAATCTTTGACATGAATTAAGCTGGTGTGTCCCCCGGAAACTAACAAACACAAAAACGGGGGCTGCAATTCTGGATCCGTAAGGTAAGAAGCGTAGATGTGTCCTTCGAGGTGGTGGACACCTAAAAACGGTTTTTGGTGGACTATTGCCAAGGTTTTCGCCGCTGTCAGCCCGACTAACAATGCACCTACTAAACCGGGGGCACAAGTCGCTGCAATGCCGTCAATTTCTGACCAACTCAGGTTCGCTTCAGACAGACACTGGGCAATTACCTGATTTAGCATTTCTAGGTGACTCCGCGAAGCGACTTCGGGCACTACCCCGCCGTACTGCTCGTGGATTTTAATTTGTGATGCTACAACATTGCTGCAAACTTGACGATTCTTAACAATCGCTGCTGCTGTTTCGTCACAACTTGTTTCAATTGCGAAAATGGTTGCCATTAACTGGTAATTTAATTTGATAGGTTAGCTATTGCTATTGCTAGCTTAACTAATAAAGGCGCAAGTCCCCCGCTATACTTGTACTCAGGTTATGGCGATCGGGAGCATCTGCCCCGTCAGGTAATATCCTCGCGGTATTGCTAGCTCGGCACTAACCTGTGAAACGCGAATCCCTGATTCTATGCGGCTTTGCCGCATCCGCGATCGATACTTTACACGGTCAACAAATGCGGTAATCTGGATTCGCGATCGGCAAGTTGAAATGCTTGTAAAAAAACTTATTGTTTTGTAACAAAAGGAAACAATTCCATGCGACGATTGTTTGCTGCAATTTTAGTGGTTAGTCTGTGGTTCAGTTCTGCGACCGTTGCTTCGGCTTACAATTTAGTGCCGTGCAAAGACTCTCCTGCATTCAAGGAACTAGCTAAAAATGCACGTTCTACCAACGGCGACCCGGCATCTGCGAAAGCCAGATTCGATCGCTATTCTCAAGCTTTGTGCGGCCCGGAAGGATACCCGCACTTAATCGTAGACGGCAACTTGAGCAAAGCAGGAGACTTTTTGATTCCTAGCATACTGTTCTTGTATATGGCTGGTTGGATTGGTTGGGTAGGCCGCGCTTATCTGCAAGTCAGCAAAAAATCAGCAACTCCAGAGGAAAAAGAGATTATTATCGACGTTCCTTTGGCAATCAAGTCAATGTTGAGCGGCGTTTTGTGGCCTCTGGCAGCTCTCAAAGAAATCACCACTGGTGAAATGTTTGCCAAGGACGACGAAATTACTGTTTCTCCCCGCTAAAATTGGGAAATCCAGAACTAATAGCTAGTAGTTAATCGATTAACTGCAAATTAGCAATTAGCGGTAGACCGATCGGCAATTACCAACTGTCTCAAATTTTTAGGAGCAGAATTCATGCAATATTTTGTCAAGTTTCTTTCCACCGCACCAGTATTAGCTATCCTTTGGCTATCTATTCAAGGCGCGGCTTTAATTGAATTTAACCGCTTTTTCCCCGACCTGCTTTTCCATCCAATGCCTTAAGATTTGAGCGAAATTAGGTCGCAAAATCTACGGCGGAAAAGTTGAGAGTTTTGAGTTTTGAGTTTTGAGTTAAAGGTTAATTTAAAACTCAAACATCAAAACTCTCAAACTATAGCCTTTGTCTCAGTAACATGAGCTGAGCACGGGACATCGGGCATGGGGCATGGGGCATGGGGCATCGGCATTGGTTATTTGTATAGCCTCACCAATGACTAATGACTAATGACTAATGACTAATGACTAATGACTAATGACTAATGACTAATATTGTGAATCGATGAAGTCTTATCTCGCCGCAGCAATTCAAATGACTAGCTTGCCTGACCTGCAAAAAAATTTGGTTCAGGCAGAGGAATTAATCGACCTGGCAGTGCGTCAAGGTGCGGAGTTAGTTTCCTTACCCGAAAATTTCTCGTTTATGGGAGAAGAGGAGGAGAAGATTGCTTGTTCAGAGGCGATCGGACTCGAAAGCGAAAAATTTCTCAAAACGATGGCAAGGCGCTTCCAGGTAACGATTCTGGGCGGCGGCTTTCCCGTGCCGACCGAGGGTGGGAAGGTATACAATACTTGCTTGCTAATAGACCAAAACGGCAGCGAAGTTGCCAGGTACAAAAAAGTACATTTGTTCGATGTGAATGTCCCAGATGGGATTACTTACAGGGAATCGAGCACGGTGAAAGCTGGTGAAGATTTGCCGCCGGTTTACGTGTCGCCGGAGTTGGGGACGCTGGGACTTTCGGTGTGCTATGACGTGCGGTTCCCGGAAGTGTACAGGCATTTGTCACATAAGGGTGCGGATGTTTTGTTCGTGCCGGCGGCGTTTACGGCCTACACTGGCAAAGATCATTGGAAGGTTTTGCTGCAAGCTAGGGCGATCGAGAATACTTGTTATACGATCGCCCCGGCACAGACTGGACACCACTACGGCCGCCGTCAAACTCACGGTCACGCGATGATTGTAGACCCTTGGGGTGCGGTTTTGGCAGATGCGGGTGAGGAACCGGGCGTGGCGATCGCGGAAATTAATCCCGATCGGCTAGAACAAGTCCGCCGCCAGATGCCATCGCTGCAACACCGGGTTTTTATGTAAGTTATGGTGGCTTGGTACTTCGCAGTTTTGTCACCAATTAATGTCAAAATGGCAGTTTTCGCCAGCCACCAGACCTGAATAGTTTTTATTCTAGGAATGAATTGTGTACGTTCGTACACTAAAAAAATGTCTAATGCAGGTTCAATGACCGTGCGGTTCTCCTAAAAGAAGAATTGGCGACAGTAGAATTGCACGAAATGCGTCTTTTTTGGAGAAATGAAACACACTCTTTCGGTTTTAGTTGAAGATGAAGCGGGTGTCCTCACTCGAATTGCTGGTTTGTTTGCCCGTCGGGGTTTTAATATTGAAAGTCTGGCTGTGGGCCCGGCGGAGCAAGTGGGCGTGTCTCGGATTACGATGGTTGTACCGGGAGATGACCAGATTATCGAGCAGTTGACTAAGCAACTGTACAAGTTGATTAACGTGCTGAAAGTTCAGGATATAACGGAAATTCCCTGTGTGGAACGGGAGTTGATGTTGCTGAAAGTTAATGCTGCTAGCGGGACGCGATCGGAGATCATTGAGTTAGCTCAAATTTTTAGAGCGCGAGTGGTGGATATTGGTGATGATACGCTGACTTTGGAAGTTGTCGGAGATCCGGGTAAGATGGTGGCGATCGTCCAGGTTCTGAATAGATTTGGGATTAAGGAAATTGCTCGGACTGGTAAAATTGCCATGACGCGGGAATCGGGGGTAAATACTGAGTTTCTTAAGTCTTTGGAAGCGAAAGTTTAAAGACGAAGGAAGTTCGGCAACGGATTCGGTAACGGATGTCACGGATGTCACGGATGGAAGTTTGGCAGCGAAGCAGGCGATCGTGATTTAACGGATGTCGCGGATGGAAGCCAGACGGAAGTTGGAAGAATGTTTTAACTTCCAATTTCCAATTCCCTTTTGCCAATTCCCTTTTGCCAATTCCCAATTCCCAATTCCCAATTACCATTCAGGTTGACTTTCTATCAAAAGTGTAGCCGCAATGCTGTCTACCGCCTTCGAGAAAAAGTATCCCTGTCCGTATTCGCATTGCAGGGCTCTGAGCAAATTAAGCTGTTCGATGGTTTCGATTCCTTCAGCAATTACATCCATGCCTAAATGACTGGCTAAAATTAAAATAGTTTGTACAATGGCTTCGTTTCCTTGATCTTCAGTCATGCGGCTGACAAAAGCTCGATCGATCTTTAAAGCATCAGTGGGAAAAGTGTGCAGGCGGCTCAAAGAAGAATAGCCCGTGCCGAAATCGTCAATATATAATTGAATTTCTAAACTTTTCAAGTCCGCGAGGATAGCGGCGGCTGATTCCGCATTGTCCATGATCACACCTTCAGTAATTTCTAACTTTAAAGTGCGGGGGTCAAGCTGAGTTTCTTGTAAAATTTCGCGCAGGCGATCGATTAAATCGGGCTGTTTAAATTGTTGGTTAGAAAGGTTGACGCTGACTGTCAGCGGCGGATTTGCTGGGAATTTTTGGTGCCACTGGTGGATCTGACGGCAAGCCGATCGCATCATCCACCAACCAATAGGTACAATCAATCTCGTTTCTTCTGCAACTAAAATAAACTCGCCGGGTGATACCAAACCCCGCAGCGGGTGATACCACCGCAGCAGCGCTTCAAAACCGCTGATTCTACCGCTAGTTAAAGAGACAATGGGCTGGTAGTAAAGCCGAAATTCCTGGGAGTCTAAAGCGCGCCGCAGGTCGTTTTCTAGTTGCAACAGGGCGACGGCGCGAGTGTGCATACTTAAGTCGAAAACTTCGTGGCGAGCTTTGCCCAATCCCTTGGCGTGATACATGGCAGCATCTGCATCTCGCAGCAGTTCTTCAGGTCGATCGTACAATGTTCGGAACGGCACATTGGGAACCGGGGAGTCGGAAGATAAGCCAGATAAAGAAGTTTCCCGATCGACATTTTCCAGATTTGGGGCGATCGACAGTTCCCAGATTTCCGTTGGATGCTGCGGTAAACCAGAACAAACAATGCCAATGCTAGCACTGGTAAAAACTTGATATTCGTTAAGGTAAAAAGGCTCTGCCAGTTCCGCTTGCACTCGTTCGGCAATGTGGATCGCATCCTCGGTGTTTTTGATATTTTCCAGCAAAATAGCGAATTCGTCGCCACCGAGACGGGCAACGGTATCTCCAGCGCGCAAACAGGTTTCCAGGCGCTGCGCGATCGCGATCAGCAAGCGATCGCCCACTAAATGCCCCAAACTGTCATTCACCACCTTAAAGCGGTCGAGATCGATAAATAGCACCGCAAACCAAACTTCGGGACGGCGTTTTGAAAGCTCGATCGCGTGTCCCAAGCGATCCATAAATAAAGCTCGGTTGGGCAAACCCGTTAGCATATCGTGCAAAGCATCGTGTACTAACTTGTCTTCTGCTATTTTGCGGAGGGTGATATCTTCGACAGTGCCTTCGTAGTAGAGCAACTTGCCGCCCGCGTCGCGAACAGCCCTGCCGTTCTCGGAAACCCAAATTGTGGTTCCGTCAGCGCGGTAAACTTAAGACTCGAACTCAGACACAAAACCGTGTTTTTCGATCGCGCGCAAAAACTCGACGCGGCGGCTGGGATCGAGGTAGAGTTGGCGATCGATATTGCGGATATTTGCGATCAGTTCGGCGGCCGACTCGTAGCCATAAATTCTAGCCAAAGCAGGGTTAGCGCTGAGGTAACGCCCGTCATCAGTCGTCTGAAAAATTCCCTCAATCGCGTTTTCAAAGATGCTGCGGTATTTTTCCTCGGCCTGTTGCAGCGCGAATTCTGCCTGCTTGCGATCGCTGATATCAGTTAGCGTACCGAGATAGCCGAGAACTTCCCCGCTGTTGGCAATTTCCGGCACTGCTTGCCAAAATACCCAGGTTGTGCGATCGCCATTGCAAAAGCGGTACTCTAGCTTACAAGGCAGCTTCTGTTTGACAGCGCGATACCATTGGCTCAACACGTGCGATCGGTCTTCGGGATGCAAACTCTCGGCCCAACCTTCGCCCAGTGCCTCTGGCGCAGTCAGTCCCGCCATCTCCAAAAATCGCTCGTTGACGTACAAACAATCTCCCGCAGCGTCGGCGCGGAAAATCCCGATCGGCAGTATTTTTGCCAAGGTGTAATAGCGGTATTCGCTTTCTAGCAGCGCGCTAGCGGCTACTTTGGTCTCCGTGATGTCAAACATTGCGCCTTGCAGGATGACGGACTTGCTTGCTTCATCGCGAACTGCGATCGCTCGATCGCGAAACCAGACTACTCGGCCGTTACGGGCGATCGCGCGGTACTCTGAAACCAGCGGCGCGTCGCCAAAAATATCTTCTCCGTCAGTGAATTTCTGTGTAGCGTTTTCAACTAGCACGCGATCGCGGTCTTCTGGGTGAACGAGTTTCAGCCACAAGTCTGGATCTGCCTTCCATTGGGCCACAGAATAACCGAGAAAAGTCTCAATTTGCGGGCTGATGTAAAGTTTGGCAGCGTTACGGTTGAGGGGAGAAATGTAGGTGACAGCCGGCATTTGTTCGACAAGGGCGCAGTATTTCGCTTCTACGGTGCACAGTGCTGCTTCTAGGCGCTGCCGCTCTAATTCGGCGGCCGCCCGTCCGGCAAAGATGCTGATAATTAGTCGAAATTTGGCAAGATGCGTTTCTAGCAGGGGTCGATCGTGGAAAATACAAATAATCCCTAAAGCTTCGCCGTAAGAGTTTTTCAGCAAGGCTCCCAGGAAGCTGCGCGCACCTGTAACGATCGGTCTGCGGTCTTCTGGGAAGGTTTCTAGAAGGCAGTCTGGACAGGAGTAAATTGCCTGCTCGAACACCAGCGCTTCGGGAGTATTGGCGGTGTCGCATTCAAAGTTTGGCTGCTGCTCTCCGCCGCTCCAAAAACTGATAACTTGCAATTTATCGGGATGAGCATCGGCGCGTTCGATCGACTTAATCGATTTGGAAGCAACGGCGCTGCGAACTCCGAGTGCTGAGGCTAAGTGGCGAACTAAGGCATCAAAGAATTCAGCGCCTCCGGGCGAATCAGTACCTGCTAGGATGTCACTCAACAAGTCTGCTTCTAATTGCTCGGAAGCGCTAACTTTGGGATATCTGTCGATATTTTCCGCGATCGAATCTTCCATGCTCAGATTTATAGTTTTCGCCGTTGTAGGCTCGATAAGAGGCAAAGAATTCACAGTTTGGGGCTGTTGTTTGGTGAAGAATAGGCTACGACTAATACCTACAATTTTACCCAAGAACTTGTCAGTTGATACCAACCAATTTAAGTTGGAGAAAATCAAAATATTTCTCCGAACTTTTGCTCCTGTAGATAAATCGTCAGGGTTGAATTCGGGCAAATATTTTTGTTCTTGTCCCTGGGGTAGATTAGGAAGCCTTCGCTGTAACTTCTGATAAATTGCGATTACAAAGGCTAAAGCTGCCGATAATCCCAGAAGGTATGCCAGAATCTTAAAGTAAAGAAATAAATCTAGATCGAACATCGATTAGCACCGCTAGACAATTATAGTAGTTACCTGAAGCCAATCTATTTAAAAATAACTAAACATCGTTACGGATGAGTAACGCATACAAGGTACAATCGCAGGTGAAGGCAACAATGCAAGTTAACACCAGCTATGAAAGCGATCGTTTTTGAAACCCCCGGAAGCCCGTCCGTATTGAAACTGCAAGATATCCCCGCTCCTACTATACAAACAGAAACTGAAGTTTTGGTGCGGTTGCGCGCGGCGGGGATCAACCCGATAGATACTAAGTTGCGATCGCGCGGCACTTTTTACCCGGAGAAAACTCCTCACGTTTTGGGGTGCGACGGTGCTGGAGTCGTAGAGGCTGTCGGTGCTGCTGTGCAGAGTTTTCAAGTGGGAGACGAGGTTTTTTTCTGCAATGGGGGTTTGGGCGGGTCGATCGGTACTTATGCCGAATTTGCCGTTGTAGACGAACGCTTTCTCGCCATTAAGCCTGCTGCTTTAAGTTTTGCGGAGGCGGCTGCTGCGCCGTTAATTTTAATTACAGCATGGGAATCATTGTACGATCGAGGGCGCTTGCAATCAGGTCAAAAAGTCTTGATACTTGCCGGTGCTGGCGGTGTCGGTCACGTCGCGGTACAGTTGGCGAAGTTACAGGGTGCTGAGGTTTGCACTACCGTCAGCTCCGAAACAAAAGCCGAATTCGTCAAGCAGTTAGGCGCCGATGAAGTTATTTTATACAAAAATGCCGATGTGGTCGATCGAGTTTTGAGTTGGACTCAGGGACAAGGAGTTGACTTGGCCTTCGATACAGTCGGCGGAGAAACTTTTTACCAAACTATTCCGGCTGTGAAAATTTATGGGGATTTGGTAACAATTTTGGAACCCGATCCGGCCTTGGGCAATTTGAAAACAGCGAGAATGCGTAATCTGCGAATTAGTCTGGAATTAATGTTAACACCGATGCTGCAAGGTTTGGTAGAGGAACAGCAACAGCAGGCAAAAATTTTGCAGCAATGTGCTCGTTTGTGCGATCGTAACTTGCTCAAAATTCACGTCAGCCAAACCTTTCCCCTAGAACAAGCTCAAGCCGCCCACGAATTATTAGAAGCAGGTTCTGTCACCGGAAAAATCGTGCTGCTGATTTCTTAAATCACAAATCTCAAATACAAACCGGGCGCGTACAATCGAATTGCCTGCGCGGACTAAATTTCTTCAACCCGCGCAGGCGCGTGAGTGTTTGTGTAGCCGCGGTTTCTAACCGCCTGGGCTAATTTACGGAATTGAGATCAAGTCGTATATTCCGCGTTAATTTTCACATAATCGTAGCTCAAATCGCATCCCCAAGCTTTGGCAAAACCAGCGCCATTCCCGACACCAACCCGAATTAAAACCGTGTCGGCTTTCAAATATTCACCAGCCGCCGCCGCTTTCATGTAATTACTCGCAGCAGATTTATCGAACTCCTTCGGTTGGCCATTTTCCATCATCAAAAAATCCCCCAATTGAATCCGTAAATTCTCCTGTTCAAACGGTACGCCCGCCCGCCCCGCCGCCGCCGCAATTCTGCCCCAATTCGGATCGCGTCCGAAAATAGCAGCTTTTACCAACGAAGAACCGACAATTGTTTTGGCAATTTTACTCGCAGAAACTTCATCCGGCGCGCCGCTAACTTGCACTTCCACCAAACAAGTTGCACCTTCACCGTCGCGGGCGATCGCCTTTGCTAAATGCACGCAAACTTCTGTCAGCATCGCCTCTAATTTTTCAGCATCCGGGCCCATTTCCGTAATTGCGGGCGTGCGCGATTGACCGTTCGCCAAAGCAATTAGCGAATCGTTGGTACTCGTGTCTCCGTCAACAGTAATTTGATTGAAACTTCTGTCAGCCGCGCGACTCAGCATTTCTTGCCACAAATGCGACGACACTGCTGCATCGCAAGTTACAAATGCTAGCATTGTTGCCATATTCGGGTGAATCATTCCCGAACCTTTGCAAATGCCGCCGATGCGTACCGGCCGATCGCCAAACATGGTTTCGAGGGCGATCGTTTTCGGCACTAAATCAGTCGTACAAATCGCCTTAGCAGCCGCATCCGAACCAGTTTCCGAAGCCTCAGCAACTAATTTCGGAATTCCCGCCCTTAGCGGTTCCATTTTAATCCGCTGTCCGATGACGCCAGTGGAGGCTAAGAGAATTGATTCCGAGGGAATGTTCAGGGCTTCTCCCAACAATTTCGCACTTTCGAGGGCATCTGCCAAACCGAGTTCGCCCGTGGCTGCATTAGCTTGTCCTGCATTGCACAAAATTGCTTTGGCGCTGGGTTTTGCTTGCAGTCGCTGGCGGCAATAGTCCACGCAAGCGGCCCTGACTGTGGATGTGGTGAAGACTCCTGCGGCGATCGCGTCTACTTCTGACAAAATTAAACTTAAATCCGGCAAGCCTGAAGGCTTCAAACCCGCTGTAATTCCCGATGCTCGATATCCTCTCGGTGCTGTAACTCCGCCGCCAATTACTTTCCAGTCTGACATGATTGCCTCCCTAGAGCTTTCTATTCTATTGAGAAGGGATTATATCATTTTAGATTTTAGATTTTAGATTTTAGATTGTATAAATTGTCTTTAACCAACTAAATAAAATTAATCGCGACTTTTGCTTGAGAGTTAGAACTCAAGAAGAAGTCGCGACGATTTTGTAACTGACATTATTAATTTCTAGCGGGCATTCAACAAAGTAGATTCGACAGTCTCGCCATTACTAAAAAGTTAGCTCATGGTGGCGTTGCTGCGATCGTAGCTGTCTTTAAGGCTGGGCTGTGCCTTCCCTTGAATGTGACCCCAATAGTTTGTGTCTTCCATCCCGACTTCGGTGGCGGTGCGGTTGAGCATGGATTGCTGCCGGTTCTTTACCAGGTGGTGGTGGCGCATCATCAGGGAGCGGGCTTGATTTTCGGTAGACATATGGGGTTTCTCCGTATTCCTTGATTAATTTTTGGCTGGTTTGCTCTTCCTCTTTCTCACTGTAACAGAGAATTCTGTATCTAAAGCTACCGAATAGCAATTGTCATAAAACTTTATATATGGGTGGGACGATCAACCTTCGCGACAAAACACTCGTAACCAAAAGGGCGATTCACGCTCGGGATAGCTCCGCTTCACGGTCTTTGGGGAAGGGCGATCGCCCAAAACTTGCCATAGAGAAAGCGATCGCACTTTTTGACTTATGCCAAAAGGGCGATCGCTAATCTGCGCTTACAAGCAAGGCGATCGCGCTATAATTGGCTAAATTTCCCGATCTTAAGCCAGAAAAGGCAGAGCAATCTGCGCGATGAGCTGCTAATCTCAAGGATGCTATAATGGATACGAGTTACGCATGACATCAATTAATATGTTTTTATAGGTAAATGAGATGAACGCTAAAGACTTGCTCCTTAAGGAAGTAGACAATATTCCAGAGTTTATATTAGAAGAAGTTTGGAATTTCCTGCAATTCCTGAAATTCAAACACAATAAAGATAAGTTAGAAACCAGCCTGCTCAGTGAATCTTCTTTGGAAAAAGACTGGTTAAAGTTAGAAGAGGATGAAGCATGGCAGAATTTGTAAAAGGTGATGTGATAGTTGTTCCCTTCCCATTTTCAGATTTAACACAAGCCAAGCGCCGACCCGCTTTAGTTATAGCAACTTTGGCAGGAGACGATCTAATTCTTTGTCAGATTACTAGCCGCCCCGATCGCCGATCGCTATGCTATTAGCTTTCAAAGTAGTGATTTTAGTGAGGGTGGACTTAACCAAACTAGCAACATTAGACCTAATCGCTTGTTTACCGCAGATCGAGGAATTATACTTTATAAAGCCGGTCAGCTTAAAACTGAGAAGTTAAACGAGGCGATCGCTAAGATTGTTGAAATTATTCAGCAGTAATCCTCTATTGTCAAGCGTTCCCTCTGCTTAAAATGCTGTTTGACTAGATTGTGTTGTGCGATCGCCCTTTCGATTTCACAAAGGGCGATCGCTCCTGTTCATCTACAAGACCGTGAAGCGGAGCTATCCCGTAGAGAATCGCGCTTTCCATATAGCCAAAAATAGGCAAAAAGCGATCGCACTTTTTGACTTATTCCAAAGGGGCGATCGACCTAGTGGCCAAGTAGACATGGTTTGGGATAAACTAATATAGATGCTAACTTGAAGTTTGAGGAAATTATATGATAGCAGTCATTGCAGAACATATTGAAATTACTCCGGGTATTTGTGGTGGTAAGCCGCGCATTACCGGACATCGGATTAGAGTTCAAGATGTTGTCATTTGGCACGAACAGATGGGAATGTCTCCTGATGAAATTGTGTCGCGGTATCCCACAATTACTTTAGCAGATGTATACGCAGCCTTAACTTATTACCACGACCATCTTGAGGAAATTCGACAACAAATGCAGGAAAGCGAAGCTTTTGTGCGGGAATTGCAAGCAAAAACTCCTTCCAAGGTACAGCAGAAATTGAGAGGGCAGAATCTTGGAAAAGATCCGATTTCATTGTGATGAACAAGTCGAACGGGCGATCGCAGAAGCTTTGAGAAGACGCGGTATTGATGTTACGACGACACCGGAAGCAGGACTTTTAGGTGCTGCTGATGAAGAACAGTTAGCTTTTGCGATTTCTCAAGAACGAGTAATCTTTACCCAGGATGATGATTTTTTAGCAATTCATCAACGCGGTTTAGACCATTGCGGTATTGTTTACTGTCATCAAAACAGTCGTTCACTTGGTGAAATTGTGCGCGGTTTGATTTTGGTTTGGGAGGTACTGGAACCCTCGGATATGCAGAACCATGTAGAGTTTATTTGAAAAGGGCGATCGCACTTACACCCTTAAGGAGCGATCGCTCTTTCCATATCCCCACAAGAGCGATCGCCCTTTTTGACTTATTCCAAAGGGGCGATCGCCTTTTATTTCCGCTTCCGAAATAAAGGGCGATGGTGAGATATTCAGTTTGTATTGCACTATTGCACCAGTGTATACTAGATTATAGGGGTGTTTTGAGCTAGTTTATGCCACGCCTAGATATCTACCATAATGTCGTTAAAGCCACTCTCATTAAAGACGGCTGGACAATTACTCACGATCCTTTCACTATTAGATTTGAAGACTTGACTGTTTACGCGGATCTAGGAGCCGAAAAATTAATTGCCGCCGAGAGGAGTGAGCGAAAAATTGCTGTTGAGGTGAAGGTATTTATCAGTCCTTCCCCAGTGACCGATCTCGAACGAGCCGTTGGACAATACTATCTATATTCGAGTTTTATGGCGCGGCTGGAGCCTGATCGTACTCTATATCTTGCCATTCCGAAACGCACTTATGAAAACTTTTTTCAGCGTCCGTCGATTCAGGAATTTGTTAAAGAACGACAATTCCCTTTGATTGTTTTCAATCCTGACTTAGAGGAGATTGTATTATGGAAAAGTTGACTCAGTATCGATCGATCGCGCGAGAAGTGATCGACGAATATGCCCGCTACAAACCTAGTTCTGGGCAGAGCGATATGTCGGCGGTTTATGATATCGATCGCGACCATTATTTGCTGGTTAGTTTTGGATGGAATGGCGATCGGCGAGTTCACAGCACTATCCTGCATCTGCGAATTTTCGAGGGCAAACTCTGGATAGAACGAGATGAAACTGAGGAGGGGGTGACTCAGGATTTGCTAGATCGAGGGGTTATTCAAAAAGATATTGTGCTGGCTTTTTACCATTATGAAGACCGGAAGTTGACTGATTTTGCAATTGCTTGAAATAAAAGGGCGATCGCTCTTTGAGCGAGAAAAAGAAGTAAAGGGCGATCGCACTTTTTGACTTATTCCAAAGGGGATCTCGACCTAGTTGTCGAGTAGACATCATTTGAGATAAACTAATTCTGAAACTATTCCCTAAATATCGCCCCTTCCCTCACAATTTCAACCAACATCCTGTCCCCCCCTTCTTAAGGGGGGCTAGGGGGGATCATTCCAAGACTAAGCAACTCAACCTAGAATTTCAACTAACATCTTGTCCCCCCCTTCTTAAGGGGGGTTAGGGGGGATCGTACCGGGATCATGCCAAAACTAAACGACTCCAACTTCCACCTACCATACAACCCAAAACTAATCCCCATCGCCAAACAACTGCGAAAAAATCCAACTCCTGCGGAAAAAAAACTGTGGCAAGATTTTCTAAAAAATTTCCCTTTTCGAGTTCTGAGACAGCGCCCCATCGACAATTTTATAGTAGATTTTTATTGTGCGGCTTTACTATTAGTAATTGAGATTGATGGGGAGAGTCATTTTACCGAACAAGGGAAACTATATGATGCAGAAAGAACCGGGATTTTAGAGGGGTATGGATTGAAGGTTGTCAGGTTTACGAATGTTGAGGTGTTGCAGAGTTTTGAGGGGGTTTGTGGGGAGTTGTTGGGTTTGATTGAGGGTGATTGTTGAGGCCAGATCCCCCCTAACCCCCCTTAAGAAGGGGGGGACATGAGGGGAGGGGAATTGAATGGGTGGGTGGATGCGATCGAGGCGATCGGATAAAATATTAGGCTGCATAATTCAGTCGTTGCGCTAGTTGCTGATGCAAAGCCAGGTAATGTCGGTAGTAATTTGCCCATTCTATAAATAGGGAATCATCTGATAATAATCCCTGATTCTAGTGGTATATAAGATGAGCAGATAAACTCAGTAAGTTGAGGATATTACTACCATTTAAAATTCCCTATTTCCCGATTTGGATTCCAAAACGCATATTTTGGATTAAAAAGCCAATCGGTAATACCATAATCTGAGTTGAAGGGATTGAATATCTGTGACTCACGTATGTCATTTCCCAAAACACTGATTGCTTTCTTAGCATCATTGACGACTTCATTGAATAAAGGTGCAGCATACCTAGCAGCAAGATCCGCAGCAAAACTTCCTACTACTGCTCCTCCCGGGCCACCGAGAGCTCCACCAATACTTTTTCCTATTGCGCTGGCAGATGTTGTCATAAGAGTAGTAATCAATTCTTTTTGCGTATCGTCCGCAGTAGACAGACTGTAAATAGTGCTTGCCTTGTCTGATGCAAGAAGCTTAAGAGCCAGCTTTATAAACTCCTGTTGAGTAATCTCATTACGCTTGCGTGGATCTTCTTTCTGAATCTTAAAATAGGATTCAGATAAGGCAAACAGATTTTCTAAGTATTTAACCTTTGTTTTACTTTCGCTAACACCTACTGATGCAGAACCTGATAAATTCTCTCCTGTATCATATATGAATTGTCGAGCTTCTTGGTCTTCTTTAAGATATAAAAGCATAGACTTAATCAAATCTTGGTCACTAGAACTATAAGAGTCTAATATGTAGCGATAAGCTCCAAATTCTCTCCACAAATTAGGATATTTATTTTGGTAAATAGCTCCTTCCTTGTCAGCGATACGCTTCATTTCATTAAGTGTTTCAATAGAAACCATTGGTGAAGGTTGAAGAATTGCATCTGTAAACTTCTTGGTCTCAACTAAACTAGAAGACATGGAAGTACCGGCTCTTAAATATTCTACGAAGGCTTCTGGAGATAAGTAATGATAATCTGATGAAGCTAAAATACCCCGATTAATAGCCTCTTGATAACTGCGAGTTCCTGTATGTTTAGCATTGTTCCGCACCACTGTATCATTTAGCTTGCTAGTAAAAACGACTTTATCTTCTGTAAAAAATAGTGACAGAGGAGTACCAGAAAGTAAAGTGATTTCCCCAAATTGACTATCACTGAATTGTCCAAGAAGATTGTTTCTTTCTAACTCCCCCTTAAGCCAGCTAGTTTTATTCTTTAGCTGTGGCTCATCTGGAACTAGAATGGAAATACCTTTGGCTAAGAAATTAAAATAGTATATCGACCCGAATACATTACCTTGTCTAATTGAAAGAAAAGGAAGAGGGCCAGAAAAATTTTCAGGAACTACCTTAACAACCTTATTCAAATTGTTTGTACTACTAGCATAAATGAGTGGGAAGTTACTTTGATTGTTATAATTGTTATTAAAAATAATAGGATTACTACCAGAGTTAGTATTCGTAGTAGAGTTATTAGAACTCCCCCCACCCGAATTGCCAGTATTACCACTACTTCCAGCACTACCATTTCCAGGAGTTATTGCAACGCCACCACTGTTGCTGCTAGCTACAACATTGATGTTGAAGGACGTTGAATCGCTCCATTCTTTTCCGTCGAAGGCGCGGACGAGCACTGGATTTGAGCCGAGAACAGAACCATAGAACTTGATGGTATTAAATTGGTCAGCAGGAATAAGAAATTTTCCGGGTGGCTGACCTTCCAGCGTCCAAGCTTCCATGTCTATACGGGTTGGATCAACTGAGATTTCGTAGAATTGAATAGCATCGCCGTCAGGATCGGCAATCTGCAATTTGTTCGCATAGTTTTGGAGAATAAAGCTCCCATTATAAGGCATCTCAAAATTTGGGAAATTAATAATCGGCTTTCTGTTAATTGTCTGCCCGTCATTAACTGTACTGGTGTTCGGTGTTTCCCAAGGACGATAAGCTTTCGCCCCTTCCTTTTCTGTCCAATAAATGTATCCCCCTTCAAAATCAATGCGTTGCCCATCTGTCCAGTTCTCGTTTGCTTTTGTTGGGAAGCCTAACCAGCCACTAAAACTGCCATTTTCATTGTAAGTATTAGCGAAATCATGCCACAGTGCGATCGCCCCTGATTGATCACTCCAATAGACAGTACCATAATCGTAATTTCGACCGTAACCCTGTGCTCCATTTAGTGAAGAAACCGTCTTCCCATAGCTACCAGTAGGATTGCCTAATAAGTTTCTGGCAGACTGATATGTGTTATCAATATCTTTCTGCCATTGAGGAATCGATGGCTCTGGATTAATAGGAATTATATGGCTATCAATCCAGCCACTAGCTAATCTCAGAGCCGAGAAATTGAAATTGTAATTGGTATTAGCCCCAGTAGAATTTGGAGCAACTCGAACATAGTAAGTCCCCGCGTCTAAAACGCCGTCCAGGAACTTAACGTCTGTACCATTATCAAACCTTGCCAATTGGCTGAGTTGACCGTTACTCGGAACTTTTTTCAGTAAATCAACTGTTGCTCCGGCACTAAACCCATCTAAAGTCATGATAACTTGTCGCTCTTCTTGTAGATCGAAGCGGTAATAGTCATCGCCATCAGTTTGACCAACAAAGTCCTTGAAAAACTTAGTAGTAAGATCTACTGGAATGATGCGAGCGTTGTCAAGGGTATTGCCAGCATAGTCAAGGGGAACAGCAGATAATTTCAAGTCATATTCATCACCATCATAATCTTGTGGCTTGTGAACGAGGACGTAATAAGTTCCCGGCTTGAGAGTCTCGCTAAACTCTGGAACAACACCAGGAGGAGTGCCTGAAATCCTATCAATATGTGTAGAATCGTCGCTGTTGAAATACCAGTCTTGGAACAAATAAAACCCAGTATTTCCCATCTTTCCGCTCAAAGCAAAATCTACTTTGCTTTCACTGGTGATGTTAAACTTGTAGTAATCAAAGCGGTCATTTCTATCAATAACATCATGAAAAGTTTGCGTGCCAATTAAAGTACCAATATCACGAGCCGTGTTCGGTAAATTTCCTGCATAATCTGGAGGTATTTCAAAGGGTAGGGGTACCGCACTAATTTCGATAACCCCGATCGCATTTCCAGTACCATAACCATACCAACTCGCTTGACCCGAAGGCTGCACCGTCAAATACCCGTTCTTGTAATAGTGATTAACAACCCCATTACTCACCACAGTCTTATCAAATGCCCCAGCAGACGAGGGCACTTTCCCTTGTCCGGGTTGTGGCGCATTGGGAGTAAAAGTGGCATTCAGCGTATAAGGTCGTACCAGTCTCTGCTGAGTCGAATTCCAATCAGGTTCTAGCCAAAAATTGCTGGGAGTTTTCACCTCAATGTCATAGCGCCCTTTATTGAGATCGAGTTCCAACCATCCATCCGAGTTAGCAGAAACCTCAAGACTAGCAATTGATTCCGGTCGATCGTCAGAACCAATAAACTTCTTAACGCTCACTTCCATTTTACCGTTAGGAGAATTCAAATTAATCCTGATTTTTCCCGACTCATTCACCTCCACCCCATACTTAGCAATCCGGTTGTTGAATTGTATATTGTCATAAGTGACAACACCTGATAAATTACTTAACTCAGAAACAGCAGGCCCTGAAAAAACCGCACTTTGCAGGCTGTTGTCTAAGGAATAATAGGGCTGAGTTCTGTACTGTATATTCCCAGTAAAAGTCGAAACTCGATCGGCAATAAACTGAGTTGATATGTTGTAATCCTTGAAACTAGACCCAGCGCCGTTGCCGACTTTGAGATAGTACGTCCCCGGATCGTAGAAATTGCCACCTTCAAAAGAAGTCTGTCCTTCCCCTACTACAGAAGTTTGAAGAGAAGCCCCTTTAAAGAAAGTATAAGACCCTGGCTTGCCGTCAGCTTTCGTAACAGTTACCTGCGGGGGAGTGGGAAATCCTGATACAGGGTTGAGACTGGTCAAATTCCAACTCACATAACCAGGTTCAGTCACCGTAAATTGGTAATATTTTTCAGGCTGGTTCGAGTCAACTCGATCGCTATCCGAGAAACTAGATGATGCTTGTACAGTAGCCGCAGCAAGAGAATTCCCACCCTTCGCCGCCCGTTCCTCTGGCGTTACCTTCCCTTGTCCACTCCAAGTATCCGGCGTTACCCAAACTGTAGGTTTATAAACTTCCGCCGCAGTCTTCTGCGCCAAATCCACCGCCGCCAACGTATTCAAAAACCCAAAACCCGTCTCATCATCCCATCCAACCGGCCCCAAATCCCTCGCCGTAGACTTCAAAATCTCCATCACCTGACGATAGTTCAAAGCAGGATTTGCCGCCCAAACCAAAGAAGCCGCCCCCGCAACTTTAGCAGTCGCTACCGAAGTCCCCGCCATCGTCCCCAAATCATTTCCCACAGTCGATAAACCAGGGTGTTCAGTCGTGCCACCATCCGCCACAATATCCAAACCGCGACCATAACTAGAATAGATCGATCGCCCGTTAATATCCCCAGCCCCAACCGTAAAAATATTGTCAAATTCCTGAGAAGCTTGACCCAAAACCGACATCACGCCGCCGTCGTTACCCGCTGCCACTACCAGCATTACCCCATTTTGCCGCGCATATTCGATCGCACTTCTTTCTGCTGGAGTCAACTCATAGCGCGTCGTCACACTCCCGTCAGCATTCTTCTGAGTCAAATCCAAACTGAGATTCGCGATCGCATTTTTCTGTCCAGAAGCCTTCGCAGCATCCACAAACTCTACCAAAGAATCCGCCCATCTCCCAGAATCGATCGCCCTTCCCACCCACTTCGGCGCAGTCTTATTAATCGCATCAACAATCCCCAACATAAAAGTACCGTGCTCGCTACCTTCCCCAGGCTTCAGCAACGGATTGTCATCCCCGCCCACATAATCGCGGCCCTTTTTAATATTCGCGTAATTCAAATAAGGACTATCCGCACTCACACCAGTATCAATACTCCCCACCAACGGCTGAGAGGCCAAGGGAAAATTGAGCAATTGACGGATTGCATTCGGATTGCTATGATTCGGCGAATGGGGATCGACAGGAATCAAAGCAATCGGCAAAGTCTCAAACGCACCGCCCGGAGTATAAGGAGTTTGAGTGGCAATTCCGTTGTTGTACAAACCCAGCGGGTCAAAATCAATCAGTGGTGGTAAATTATTAGTTGGCGCACCAGGAGCGATCGGGCAAACACCGCTATCAGCAAAGAAATTAGGTAAATGTAAATCAGACAGCGAGAAAGAACCCAATAACTGATGCAAATGGTCAAATTCGTGTTCCCAATCCCCAAAACCCGCACTCGGAGTCACAATTTTTTCTAAGATAAAACTTTTCGATCGTTTCCGACTCTTTGTTTTACTGGAATCCCCAAAACCTTGAGCCCGATCGCGTTTTTTGCCACCAAAATTTAGCCAACCCATAACTTTTGCACCCTGTATTAATATGAAGTCGATCGCACGAACTTAATTAAATGCCTTCAGACATTCAACCAAAATCCTTTGCTGACAAGGATTTTTCAATATTCGTCAAAAATTTCTGTTTGTTTGAGAATTTACGCAAACTTAACAAATTTCCTGCATTGGCGATCGCTTCACATCTGCCGGGCTTAGCTTGCGGTCTGGTGGGCGATCGGACAAATACTTTGTTAATGCTTAATTTCTGGTGTTTTTAGCTTCTTCACGGTCATCATACACCAGAAATTTTTTTTGCGATGTAAAGTTTCTGTAAAGTTTTTGGGAGACCAATCCCGCCTCAATCAGAAACATCCACCACACAAGGTTTCCCACGCAATGAAAGACCGACAATGCGTAATTCCTAAAATAATTAGAATTTACACTTGCTTTTTTTACGGCTCTCTGATAATGTAACAACCAAGGTGAAATTTGAATTAGAGTCTAAGACTCAGGCAAATATCACTAAAGCTTCTTCAAAAACAACTTTAACACTTTCCTGTTTCCATGAAACAGGGAAAACATTAGCCTTGAAACCTTCTATTTCCTGGAAGATTTCCGGCGGCTCGAAATGCTTAAAAATGTAGCGGAGAAAACATAAAAACATAATTGGGCGATCGATTCAAGACAATTCAATAAGACTTACGCACAGTTCCCCTTGGTCGATCCCAAAGTCTAGATCCCCCTAAATCCCCCTTAAAAAGGGGGACTTTGAGTGAATTATCTGTTGTCTCCGATGTTTTGCGAGACGAGTGAAACTCTTGTCCCCCCCTTCTTAAGGGGGGCTAGGGGGGATCGAGTTTCCGCCTAAAATGCGTAATTCCTTCTTCCTTCTTGTCCCCCCCTTCTTAAGGGGGGCTAGGGGGGATCCAAATCTCGGCATAAAAACGGGTAATTCCTTCTTCCTTCTTCCATACCATGCAACTAAAATCAGCGGTGCAGTGGATACCTCATCCCGACGGTTACTGGATACTTCGCAATCCCGAAGACATTACCTGTCTGCAAGTTGACGACTTTGACAAACAAGTAATTTTGCAACTAAGTCAACAGCCACTAACTAATATTCTCGCTGAATACGACCTCGATTTAGAAGCTGTGCAAAATCTCTTAAAAGACTTAGCACAAGCGGGAATGCTAGAAGGAACCAAGCCACCAAAAGCTAAATTTAACCTGCTATCCTTCACAATTCCTCTAGTCAATCCCGATGTTTGGTTGTCGCGGCACATCGACAAAATCCGCTGGATTTGGACGTGGGAATTTGGCTTTTTTCTGTGTGCTTTCATCTCTTCCTCTGTAGCAGTGTGGTTGGCTTCCTCTGCGGAAGTCGCCACCTCGCACCAGCAGTTATTGACAGCCGGAAAAATTGACAATGCGATCAAAGTTGTCTTGCTGACAATGCTAGTAATAGCTTTGCACGAACTCGGTCATGCTTTCACGCTCAAACACTACGGCGGTATTGTTAAAGAAATTGGATTGCTGTTTATGTGTCTCATCCCCGGATGCTATACAGATACAACCGACCAATACAGTTTAGTCAGGCGGAAACAGCGGGTTTTAGTAGTAGCGGCGGGAGTATTGATTCAAGTAACAATTTGGGCATTGGCTGTTTGGATGTGGCTGTTTTCTCAGTCCAATCCGGTTTGGCATCAAATTAGTTATTTGTTAATGGTAGCGGCATTGCTGACAGTGGCAATTAACTTGAATCCGCTGAATAGATTTGACGGTTATTATTTGCTAGTGGCTGGAACGGGAATTAATAATCTGCGACAAAGGTCGTTTGATTTTTATGTGGATTTGTTGCGGAGGGAGGAGATTGAGGAAGCAGTGGAAACGCGATTGGTTTTGGCGGCTTACGCGCCTTTGAGTATAGTTTATACTGTTTGGGTTTTGAGTTATTTAGGAGCTTTGCTGGGTAATTTGGTTTTGCGGAGTTGGAGTTTTTAACCGCAGATGAACGCGGATGAACGCGGATAAAATGCAATGTGCTTATTAGGAGTTTATTGAAATGAATGTTTGTCAAAAGTTGGGAATTGTTGGCGGAAGTTTGAGTTTTGCAGTTGTTAGTCAATGTTTTTCTGTACAAGCTGCTACTCTTACTCAAACTTATACTGTGGATCTGGGTTCGCAGCCGTTAAATAGCAGCACGAATGTGGTTTTGCCTAAGTTTAATTCGCTTTTGGGAACGCTATTAAAGGCTTATGTTACGGTTAAGTCTACTGTTAATAATAGTGTCAGCATTACTCCTTTGACGGGAGATTTTATGGGGACGGCGGCGACTAATGCAAGTATTGCTGTGAATATTCCGCTGTTGAAAGTTGACCCTAATTTGACTTTGAGTGTGTTAGCAAGTCTGCCGGAAACGAGGATTGCTAGTGGCGCTACGGGAAGTGTTAGCGGTTCGGCTTCGGGTGTTGTGTCGAAAAGTTATGATTCGCAGCAGTCTCTGAGTGCTTTAAGTGGATGCGATGGTGATACTTTTATCGCTGGTTTGATGACGACGGGTTTTACTCAAGTTACGGGGAGTCCGGTTAGGGGAAGTTTTGGCGGTAAGGTTGTGGCTAACACTATGGTTAGTGCAATTTATGAGTATGAACCTGTGCCGGAACCGATGACTGCTGTTGGTACGTTGGTGGCTGCGGGAATGGGTTTGTGGTGGAAGAGAAGGGCGGGGAAAAAGGGGTAAGATTAATTGGGAGATCCCCCCTATTAACTGGTTACTAGGCTCTGCCTAGTAACTGATATCCAGAGGCTCTGCCTCGTCGATTGGGGAGAAAAAGAGGAGGCAGAGCCTCCGGATCTGCGTCCCCAGGCAGAGCCTGGGAACGAGCAATATAACTGCGTTAAAGCGATCGATAAACGCGATAATTAATCTCAGGGAAGATATTGTCAATCTCCTCAACTTTCTCCAACCAACCGGAATCAACTTTCCGTTCTTTCAACTCATCGTACAGCTTGTGGAAGCGCATTAAGTGCGATCGAGTTCGCCGCACTGCATAAGGCACCATCGTCCCTGTACGCATGATAAACGCCCAGTCAGAAGATTGAGCCAGCAAGACTTCCCGCGCCGCCTGATTCAAAGCGCGCGACTGCAACTCATCTTCCGGTTCCATACTTCCTAACTCAATCATCCGTTCCGCAGCCTTGTGCAAATGTGGGTAAATCCAAGCATTTGTATCGTTCAACCAATACTCGTGGAAACCCCGATATCCCCAACTAGATTGCGACGGGCGACAAACTTGTTGAGTCGGATTCCCCCGCAAATAATCGGCCAAATGTGTCATTTCATAAGTATTTTGATCGAACCAACTCTTGCGGAATAAGTAATCTAAGAACCAAGGCCCTTCGTACCACCAATGACCGAAAAGTTCCGCGTCGTAGGGCGAAACAATGATCGGTGGGCGCTGCATAATGCCGTTCAAATGCTCGACTTGGCGTTCGCGGTTGAAGGCGAAATTGCTGGCGTGTTCGGCGGCTTTTTCCCTCGCCCAGTAAGGATCGTATAACTGTTTGTCGCCTAAACCTAATCCCCGCCCGGTGATTTTGTGGTATTTAATCCCGGTATTTTTGCGCTGGCCGTTGGGCATGATGTAGGGCTTAATGTAGTCATAATCAGCTTCCCAGCCCAAATCTTTGTAGAATTCCCGGTATTCCGCCGCGCCTGGATAGCCGACTTCCGATGACCAAACTTGCTGCGAAGATTCGTGATCTCGACCGAATACTGCGACTCCGCTTTCGGTGAAGATTGGGGCGTAGCTGCCGTAGCGGGGGCGCGGACGGGCGTAGAGGATGCCGTGACCGTCTGTGAGGAAATATCGCAAGCCGGCATCGGCTAACATCCGTTCTAGGCCTTCGTAGTAGGCGCATTCGGGCAGCCAAATGCCTTTTGGGCGGCGGCCGAAGTTGGCTTCGTAGTTGTCGCAGGCTACTTGTATTTGCGCCCAAACTGCTTCGGGGTACATTTTCATCAGCGGTAGGTAGCCGTGGGTGGCGCCGCAGGTGATGATTTCGAGGTTGTTGGTGTCTTGGTGTTGTTTGAATGCTTTGACTAAATCTCGATCGTACTTTTCCCAGAAATTGCGGACTTGAGAGAAATGGGTGGCGTAGTGTTCGGCTAAATAACGGAGGTGTCCGTTGCCGGCATTGTGCTCCATTTCCAGTTCGATTAATTCTTCGAGTTTTGCCAAGTGCTCGTCGAATCTGTCTTGTAACAAGGGATCCCGCAGCATCGCCACCAAGGGCGGTGTCATGCTCATGGTAATCTTAAAGTCGATGCCGTCGCGCTTGAGTCCCTCAAAGACTTGCAGCAGGGGAATGTAGGTTTCGGCGATCGCCTCAAACAGCCATTCTTCTTCTAAAACGTAGTCGCTTTCGGGGTGGCGGACAAAGGGCAGGTGGGCGTGGAGAACGAGGGCGAGGTAGCCAGTAGTCATAATGATTTGGATGCCGTAGTTATTAACTGACGCCAGTAATTAGGGACAGCTTTTAAATATTTTAAGATTTTATGCTGAAACGGGACGCGCCAAGTGCCGTGTTTTTTTACTTGCCTTTCTCTAACAAACTCAATGTCAGTAAATTCTGATTTTCTGCTTGCTGTCGGATGAGGACTGCTGCTGTTTGAGAATCTACTGGTTTTGAGAAAAAGAATCCTTGGGCGTACTCGCATTTTAACCCTTTGAGTATAGATAATTGCGAGGCTTCTTCGACTCCCTCGGCTACTACATCCATGCCTAAATTGTGCGATAAAGCTACGATCGATCGCACGATTTCGGTCGGATCGATTTCTCCTTTACTGATATCAAAATTCACTCCCATTCTGCTGACAAAAGAACGGTCTATTTTTAAAGTATTGGTTGGAAAGCGGTGCAGGTAAGAGAGGGATGAATAGCCGGTGCCGAAGTCGTCGATGCACAGGTGGATGTTGCGGGATCTGAGTTCCACTAACATTGCGGTAACAGATTCGGAATTTTCGATTAGTACGCTTTCGGTAATTTCGAGTTTTAAACTGCTGCCGTGGAGGTGAGTTTCTTCGAGAACTCGATCGATATATTCGATTAAATCGGGTTGAGAAAACTGTTTGACTGAAAGGTTGACGCTGACGCTTAAGGGCGGGTTGTTTTGAAATTGCTGCTGCCACTGGCGGATTTGGTGGCAAGCTGTTCGCAGTACCCAGCGGCCTAGGGGTACGATCAAGCCGGTTTCTTCGGCGATGGTGATGAATTCGATCGGGGAAACTAATCCTCGCTCTGGATGTTGCCATCGCACTAGGGCTTCAAAACTGGTAATTGTATTAGTGACGATGCTGACGATCGGCTGGTAGTGAATGATAAACTGGGGGGCTGCGGATAAGGGAGGTAAGCCGGATGCGGGGGATTGGGCAGATTGGGGAGAGTCTTCTTCTCTGGCTGGGCTTCTAATAGATTCGATCGCCCGCCGCAAGTCATTTTCTAGCTGCAACAGCCGTAAAGCGTGGGCGTGCATGGAACTGTTGAAAACTTCGTGTCGAGCTCGGCCGAGTTCTTTGGCGCGGTACATGGCGGTGTCGGCGTCGCGCAGCAGGTTTGTCGGTTCCAGGTATTCGCCAGAACTCAAAGCAATGCCGATGCTGGCGGTGATAAATACTTCGTGTCCGTCTAGAAGGATGGGGGAGGTGATTTGCTTTTGCAGGCGGTTGACAATGCTGGTAGCTTCATTTACGCCGTCGATGTCTTCTAGCAAAAGCACGAACTCGTCTCCTCCGAGGCGGGCCACTGTATCTCCGGCCCTGAGACAAGTTTCCAGACGGCGCGCGATCGCGACTAGCAGTTGATCGCCGATCGCATGGCCGAGGGAATCGTTGACTACTTTAAATCTATCTAAATCGAGAAACAGCACGGCAAACAAGTAGTCTTTGCGCCGTTTTGCCAGCCTCAGAGCGTGTTCTAGCCGATCGGTAAACAGCGCTCGGTTGGGCAATCCGGTGAGGCCGTCGTGAAAAGCGTCGTGCAGCAATTGTGCTTCGGCGAGTTTGCGCTGAGTGATATCGTGGCAGTTGATCACGATGCCGTTGACTGCCGGATCGTGCAGCAAGTTAGTGGCTACAGCTTCTACATAACACCAGGAACCGTTGCGGTGGCGGACTCGGTACTCTACTGGGGACTCGCTTCTTTTGGGGTTTTCAAGGGCTTTGTGGAGGGTTTGGGCGATCGCGGCGCAGTCGTCGGGGTGAACGGTTCCTAGGGCGCTACGCCCGATCGCCTGGTGGGGCGCGTAGCCTAAAATTCGCTTGACGGAAGGGCTGATGTAGCGGAAGATGCCCTCGGCGTCGAGGATGATCGTGATGTCTGTGGCGTTTTCAATCAGCGATCGAAATCGCTGTTCGCTTTGTCTGAGCGCGGATTCGGCTTCTTTGCGATCGCTGATGTCGAGTGCTACTCCATCGATGATGATGTCACCGTTTTCGTTTTGGGAAAATCGGGCGCTGTCTTGCACCCACTTAACTTGGCCGGAATTCAACACGATCCGGTACTGGCGATCGCAGGGCAAAAGACTCGCTCTCGATGCTGCTACGCTGCTGTCAAAGGAGCTTTTGTCCTCTGGATGGATGATTTCGCTCAACAGTTCCGGGCGCACCATTACTTCTTCGGGCCCGATCCCAGTTACTTCGCGCACGCCCGGACTGATGTAGGGCATGGACATTGTGCCGTCTGGATGCAGCAAGGCGCGGTAGACTGAGCCGGGAATGTTGGCGGCCATTGTGGCTAGCTGCTGCTGGATGCCGCGGACTGCTGCTTCGGCGCGCTTGCGTTCTGCGAGTTCGGTTTGGGCGCGTTGGTAGAGTTCGGCTTGGTGGATCGCGATCGCGCACTGATCCGCGATCGCTTTGACTAGCGACAGTTCTTCTGCCGTCCAAGTGCGATCGCGATCGCACTGGTAGAGGCAAATTCCTCCCAAAAATGATTGCTGGTAGAGCAGCGGTGCGATCGCGATCGAGTGAAACCCTAAAAATTCCGCTGATGCTTGCAGGGACGGGCCCAGAGTCGATAACTCGGCGATCGCGATCGTTTCTCCGCAGGTGAGGGAGGAGCGGTAGTATTGGGCAAAGTCGCAAGGGAGTCCGACGATCCGTTCTTCGCCTGCGGCTTGGCTGACGTAGCGAATGATAATCCCGCCCTCAGCATCTGGCTGCAATATCGCGCAGCCACTGATTTCGAGAGCTTCGTGCAGTTGATCTGCGGTGGTTTGCAGCACTTCGTCGAGTACCAGGGTGGAGCGCATGGCTTGGAGGATGCGGTTGACGATCGCTTCACGAGTCGCTTGGCGATGAATTTGGGCGATCGCTTCAGTCTGCTGGTGGCGCATTTTGTATTCTTGGAGCGATCGTTCTAAGACTGTTGGCAACCTAAACAGCCGCCCTTTTAATACGTAATCGGTCATTCCGGCTTTGATGCACTCAACTGCCGCTTCTTCTCCCAAACTTCCGGTTACTAAAATAAATGGTATGTCTTGCCCTAATTCCTGCATTAATTTCAACACTTCTAAACCGTTGAAACCCGGGAGGCGGTAATCTGACAGCACAGCGTCGTACTTGCAATTTTGGAGCAGTTCTCTGCACTCTGTTGCTGTTTGCGCCGTGTCGGAATTAAAATTGACTCCTCCTGCTTCTAAGGCGAGCACGATCAATTCCATATCTTCTGCCATGTCTTCGACTATCAACAATCTTAATGTTGATTCCGCTACCATTCTTAGAAAATAGTTGGTCTGAGTTCTATCTAACATACGGTATCCGGTAGTTTAAAATTGGTGGTTCGTCTTGTTGCTAAATATCATTTCTTATATTTAGTTTGGCTAATTTTAATTATTTTTTTAAATTTTTAGCAATACTAATTATACTGTAAATACATTTATTTGGCACTGGCAACCTAGGGTCTGCCGCACCGACTGTCACTTATTGAACTGTATAATAGTTTTAAATTCTGAATTCAAAACTACTATACTCGTAACTTAAGAATCTATATTAGCGTTTGAGATTGTTTGTCCTATTTTAAAGTAAAACGTGGCTCCTTGACTTGGTAAGCTTTCTGCCCAAATCGTGCCGCCGTGACGGTGAATAATCCGCCAGGCGATCGCCAAACCGATGCCGCTACCTTCAAATTCTCTCTGGGAGTGCAACCTCTGAAAGGCTCCAAACAGCCGATCGGCATATTCCATCGGAAAACCCACGCCGTTATCCTTGACAAAAATCGTTCCATCTGGTAAAGCATCAATGATTATTCTAGCGGGAGTGCTGGCGCGGCTGAACTTGACGGCGTTGGCGATCAAATTGCTGAACACCTGTTGCAGCAAGGTTGGATCTCCTGTCACTGCGGGCAAATCTCCGATTTCAAATTCAACCTCTTGAGGAGTTGGGACAGAAGTTGTGTCAGTTCCGGGTTTAGCCAACTTTATCGCAGTTTGCACCAAACAACTCAGATCGATCGGAATTTGGATCAACTCGGTGCGGCTCACCCGCGACAGGGCGAGCAAACCGTCAATCAACAAACTCATTTTTTGGCTGCTGTCTTCAATTACTTCCATATAGTGAACGATTTTAGGATCGCGAATCGCCTCAGTTGTCTGTAGCCGCTGCTTCAAGGCATTCACAAAACCTGAAATGTGCCGCAAAGGCGCCCGCAAGTCGTGGGAAACTGAGTAACAGAAAGACTCTAATTCTTGATTGACAGCTTCTAATTGTTCCGTGCGCTCCGACAAAGCTTGTTTGGTTTCTACCAACTCAGTGATATCGCGAGAGGTGCCAATTAAAGCATAAACCTCGCCGTCGAGATTTCTGAGGGGAATTTTAAAAGTATCGAAGTAGGAATTGCCACCGAAAATCGCGAATTTTTCCTGAAAGTGCAGAGTTTTGCCACTTTCAAATACCTGCAAATTTTCCCGGTAAAAACGTTCGGCGAGTTCGGTAGGAAAACATTCAAAAAGAGTTTTACCCTGCATCTCTTGTCTGCTGTTAAATCCGGCAGTTTCAGCAACAGGTTTGTTGACAAAAAACTGGCGCATTTGTGTGCGTTCTACTACAAAAATGCGATCGGGCAAAGCATCAAAAAAAGTCTCTAATTCTGCGGTACGCTGGGCGACTTGAGCTTCTAAATTTTCGTTTAGTTGTTTGAGTTCGGATTCCACTTGTTTGCGATGGGTGATATCTTGACCAATACCGATATATCTGCCATCTGAGAGGCGAATGTTTGCCCAAGAAGTGTCGAGAATTTGCCCATCTCTAACTGTTGTTTTGAAGTCTTCCCAGTTCTCAGTTGCTGCTTGGATTTGACCCAAAACGTATTGGCGGTATTCTGGATCTGGATAACATTCGGTAAAGATATTGTGGTTTTTGAGATCTGCCAAAGTCCAGCCCAGCGATTCTTCCCAATAGCGGTTTACCCACTCTATTTCACCGCTATGTCCCAAAAATGATAGCATAACTGGCACATTGTCGAAGATAGTTTCCAATACTTCTTTTTGCTGTTTTAATGATTCTTCGGCTTGTTTGCGATCGCTGATGTCGAGTACAGAACAGATTACTTGCTTCATTTGCCCGTCTGCGGTTCTTTTGAAGATTGTCGATCGATCGCATACCCAGTGCCATTCCCCATTTTTGTGTTTAATCCTGTAGTCGATATCATCTGTTTGGTGAGGATTGGTGCTGTTTGCCAGTCGCTGCATACCTGCAATTAAATTCGGCATATCCTCGGGATAAATTAAGGTAGCTAAAGCTTCTTGCCCTAAATCTTCCAATTCTTCGGCAGTGTACCCCAGCATGGCTGTAACCGCTGCATTTGCATAGATAATTTGCTGTATTTCTACATCGTAAATGTACAGAAAGTTGGGGATAGTTGTCAAAATGCTCTCTAAAAGTTCTTGATGTTTTTGGAGTTCCGATTCTGCGTGTTTGCGATCGCTTATGTCAAGCACAAAACTGACCCCAAATTCCTGCGAGCCTTCTAAAAATGCACCGCCCAGCAGCACCGGAATGCGGCTGCCATCGGAGCGCACGTATTCTTTTTCAAAGGGCAAAGCCGTCCTTGTAGCCATCAGTTCGGCAACTTTTTCGGCATCGAGATTTTGGTATTCTGGCGGTGTCATTTCTTGCCAGTTAATTCTGCCTGAAAGCAGATCGTCCCGCGTATAGTTTACGGTGTTTAAAAAAAAGTCATTGGTATCAGTAATGTTGCCGTTAATGTCCCAAAAAAATATACCGATAATGTTAGAATCAACTATGCTCCTAAATTTAGATTCGCTTTCCTGCAAGTGGGAATAAACTTGTTTGAGTTCTGTGATGTCGCGGGCGATCGCTAAAACTGTTTTTACTGAATTGTCTTCAGCAAATTCGGGAATAATTCGACATTGGTAATATATTGTGCCGCTGGGAGTGGGATGCCCAAATTCTATGGTTTCTTGTTTTTCTGTCCTAAAAACTTGGTGGGAAGCTGCATTTAACTGGTTGCAAAATTGGGGGGGAAGTCCCATTTCTTGAGTGGTTTTGCCGATAAATTGTGCTGGGGTTTTTCCGGTTGCCGATTCCACTGCTTGGTTGACGTAAAGGTGGCGCAGTTCTCGATCGAACCGCGCTATAATATCGGGAGAATTTTCGGCGATCGCACTGAATGCCTGTTCGCGCCGATGCAGTTCTTCTTGAGTGCGGTGCTGTTCGGTTACGTCCCGGGCAAAAGAGAGAAGAGAAACTACTTTTCCTTCTGCATCAGTTAGTGCAGAATTGTACCATTCGCAGTAAATTACCGAGCCATCTTTAGTATAGTTGCGGTTGCGGCAAATGTTGCGGGGTTCTTGGCCGTGCAGCAGTTGATTGGTGGCGGTGCACACTTGCTCGAAGTCTTCTAGATGAACTATTGACCATTCGTGCCAGTATTTGCCGACTACTTCTGCTGCACTCCAGCCAAATATTTGTTCGGCCATTGGCGACCACCGCACTACCCGAAATTCACTGTCCCATTCTATAACTGCCATTGGCGAGTTTTCTAGGTGAAATTCCCGCCGTGAGTTGGCTTGTTTTGTCTGAGTTTGAAGTTGCTGGCGGAGTTGCTTAGCCTCGGCAAAGCGGTCGCCTATTTCCTGTGTGTTTGCTGCGCCGACTTTTGTCAGTTCAGCTATGGTTTCTGCTGTTTGCTTTTCGAGTGAGTTCCAAGCGAGTTCGAGGGCTGATTCCGCCTGCTCTAGCTCAGTGATGCTGTTCTGAAACAGTGCTGCACTTTCAACTGGAATTTCAGGCATATTTTTGACAGTTCGGCAAGTGTTAGTTTTAGAATTAAAAATTAAGGTTTAACAACTAAAAATATGTAATTTCTGATTAAATTATACATTTTTAATTTTTAGTTGGTGCGCCGAGCCGATCGCTCGATGCGGCCTGCCCGATTGGTGACTGCCGATTCAAGGGTAGAACGTGCCGATAATTGCGATCGCTCCAAAACTCTGGTTGGCGATCGGGCGCTAAGTATATTTTTGCACAGGGTTGTTGTTTGGGGGCGATCGCTCGGGGACTGACGTGACTCGGGGCGATCGCCAGCAACCGGAAAGCTGAATTATTCGTCATACAGCCGATTGCAGGCCTATGAGGTACTATCCATATCCCCCGTAGGGACACGGCACTGCCGTGTCCCTACAAAAGCTAGGCTATCAGCGAGATTTGTCAGGTTTAAGGCGATTGTTGACACGCCTTGAAACCGTCCCCACCGTACAAATGATCTCAAGCCGATTTCGTCAATAAACAGCTAAAATGTAATCTAAACTTATTCAGTCTTTATAGATCGCTTATGATTGCTGCTGCATCCTCTTCGATAAAAAACCAAACTCAGTACGAAGCCGTTATCGGTCTGGAAACTCACTGTCAATTGAGTACGAATACTAAAATTTTCTCCAGTTCTTCTACAGAATTCGGCAATGCCCCCAATACTAACATTGACCCAATTTGTATGGGAATGCCTGGAGTGTTGCCAGTATTAAATCAAAAAGTGCTGGAGTATGCAGTGAAAGCAGGGCTAGCTCTCAACTGCAAAATCGCACCTTACAGTAAGTTCGATCGCAAGCAATACTTCTATCCCGATTTACCGAAAAATTATCAAATTTCTCAGTTCGATTTGCCGATCGCCACTGACGGTTCGATCGAAATTGAACTGGTGGACGAGGCGGGAAATTCTACTAAAAAAACCATCGGGATCACTCGCTTGCACATGGAGGAAGATGCCGGAAAATTGGTTCACGGCGGCAGCGATCGGCTCAGCGGTTCTACTTATTCTATGGTGGATTACAACCGCGCCGGCGTACCTCTGATCGAAATAGTTTCGGAACCGGATTTGCGATCGGGCGCGGAAGCTGCCGAATACGGCCGAGAATTGCGCCGCATCGTCCGCTATATCGGTGTCGGCGACGGGAATATGCAGGAAGGTTCGCTCCGGTGCGACGTGAATATTTCGGTGCGCCCGGTTGGTCGAAAAGAGTTCGGGACGAAGGTGGAAATTAAAAATATGAACTCTTTTAATGCGATCGAACGCGCGATCGATTACGAGATCGATCGGCAAATTCAAGCTTTGGAAACCGGCGAAACCATATTCCAAGAAACGCGACTTTGGGATGAAGGTAAACAGTGTACTTTCAGTATGCGGATGAAGGAAGGGGCGAGCGATTACCGGTATTTCCCGGAACCGGATTTGCCTCCGATCGAAGTTTCGGCGGATCAATTGCGCGATTGGAAAGCTCAACTCCCGGAATTGCCGGCAATGAAGCGCCACCGCTACGAAACTGAGCTCGCTCTTTCTCCCTACGATGCGCGGGTGCTGACTGACGATCAAGCGGTGGCGGAGTATTTTGAAAAGTCGATCGCCGCCGGTGCTGCTGCTAAAGGAGCGGCTAATTGGTTGATGGGCGATATCACTGCTTACCTGAAAAATGAAAAACTGGCGATCGGAGAAATTCCTTTCCAACCGCAGGATTTAGCGGAACTTCTGGGGTTAATTGATGCTGGCACGATCGGCAACAAAATCGCTAAGGATATTTTGCCGGAGTTGCTGTCAAAGGGCGGTTCTCCTCAAAAGTTGGTTGAGAGTAAGGGTTTGATTCAAATTTCGGATACTGGGGCGATCGATCGGGCGATCGATGCCGTATTAGCCGCCAATCCCAAGGAGCTCGAACAGTACAGAGGCGGCAAAACCAAGCTGCTGGGCTTTTTTGTCGGTAAGGTGATGAAGGAAACGGGCGGCCGGGCCGATCCGAAAGTGACCAATGAGTTGCTGGCGGCCAAGCTGAACAGCCCGGGCTAACCGGCCGTTAACGGGGTCGTGTAGCGGATACAGCGGCGGGCGATCGGTTTTTCCTGAGTCCGCCGCGCGATCGTCCTTCCCGCTTCATGCTAACTTTATAATTAAATACACATTTCTTTACAATATCTTCATGTTTAGGGGTATCACCCCTCAGTGCGGTCATGTTATATTATGTTATGTAGATGCACCCTGATGGCAAAGAGAGTTACTTCGGTAGCTCTCTCTTTTTTTTGTCTTTTTTTTGCGGGCACGGGCGTGTAAATACGGATTTGATATTATGTCAATTTCGGTAACACTCATACATGATATAGAGGAGACGGCAGTGCCGTGTCCCTACGCCAGATTAATTGTAGACACGGCACTGCCGTCTCGAAAGCTGTGAGTAATATTAATTCCGCTGCTACAGGATTTGATGTCAGCCAGAGTTTTTAACCAAAATTTAACCTAGATGGTGTTACCCCTCATCCCGGATGTGTTATATTGTGTTATGTAGATGCACCCTGATGGCAAGGAGAGTTACTTAAGTAGCTCTTCCTTTTTTTTTTCTTTTTTTTGCGGGCACCGACGTGTAAATACGGATGCGGGAGAATCGGGAGTGGGAAATGGGGGGAATGAGGGAGAATGGGGGAGAGAGGGAGAGGGAGAAGGGGAGAATGAGCCACACCGATTATCGATGACCGATTACCAATTACCGATTACCGATTAATATCAATTTGAGTTATTAAGTAATTTTGACAGTATGAGCGAACAAGCTAGCGAGCTAATTAAGCAGGGGATATCACAGTATCAGGCGCACCAATTTGAGGCGGCGCTTGATTCTTGGCAGGAAGCGCTGGCGCTGTACCGCTCAACGGACGATAAGCGCCGATCAGGTGCGGCGCTGGGTAATATGGGTGTGGCTTACGAAGCGCTCTTGAATTACGATCGCGCGATCGACTGTTATCAGCAGCATTTGGTGTTAGCGCGGGAAATTGGCGATCGTCGGGGTGAGGCGAATGCTTTGGGAAATCTCGGCAATGCTTGCTGTGCTCGGTCAGATTTTTCAGGTGCTATCGATTACCAGCAGCAGCGTTTGGCGATCGCGCGGGAAACGGGCGACACTCGCGGGGAAGAGGAAGCTTTGGGCAATTTGGCCCTAGCTTTCGATGCTGATGGAGATTTGCCTAGTGCGATCGAGTGTTATCAGCAGCAGTTGTCGATCGCACGCGCGCACCAGGACGATCGCATTGAGCGCAGTGCTCTCAAAAATTTGAAACTCGCTTACAAGTATTTAGCAAACTACGAGAAAGCCGACGAGTACCGACAGCAGCAATTGGCGATCGTCCGAGAACTGTTTTTAACCGATAAAAATAAGAACTTTGTACAACTTGCAGAAACAGTTGGTTTGAATCCCATCGAAGATTTTGCCGGAGCAGATTTAAGCGGTTTTGACTTGCACTACGCTGATTTTAACGGTGCAGATTTGCGCGAGACTAACCTTCAGGGCGTAGATTTAACCTTGGCGGATCTCAGCGGTGCTTTGCTGAGCGCTGCTATTTTAATTGATGCTAATTTGTGCAATGCCAATTTGCGGGATGCTGAACTCAGCAGCGCCAATTTGAGCGGTGCAGATTTGCGAACAAAATTGCCAAGAGCCAATTTAACCGGTGCCAATTTGAGCGGTGCCAATTTGAGCAGTGCTTATTTACCTAATGCGATTTTAGTAGATGCAAATTTAACAGATGCTGATTTAAAAAATGCTGATTTGAGCGGTGTTGATTTGAGCGGTGCGAATTTAAACGGTGCTGATTTGAGCCGCGCTGATTTGAAAAATGCGGTGGTGGAAAATACGAAGTTTGCTGGTTGTTTGGGGATTTCGGAAGCAATGAAAATTGAGTTGAGGGCGCGCGGCGGGATTTTTGAGTAAAATGGGGAATGTTAGTAATTGTAGAGGGGAATAAAAGCGATGACTGCCGTAACTGCAAAACGATTCTCGATCGCCGAATATCACCGTTTGGCAGAAATGGGTTTTTTTGAGTCCGATAACCGAGTTGAATTGATTCGCGGAGAAATTATCATCAAGGCTGCTAAAAGTACGTTTCACTCTGTTTGTAATTCGCTGCTGTTTGGAGAATTGTACACGCTGCTGAGAACAAGGGCGATCGTGCGTGGTCAAGAGCCGATTATTTTGTCTGATGATAGCGAACCAGAGCCTGATGTTGCGATCGCCCGCAGTCGCTCTGACAATTATGTATCTTCTCACCCGGAAAGTGCTGATATTTTGTTGGTAATTGAGGTTTCTGATTCTACGTTGAAATACGATCGCAAAACCAAGTTATCTCTCTATGCTGAATCGGGAATTTCTAATTATTGGATATTTAATTTGGTAGATATTCAACTGGAAATGCACAGCGAACCTTATCAAAAACAAAAAGGTGGTTTCGATTATCGAGTCAAACGAGTGGTTTTGTCAAATGAGGTTGTGGTAATTCCAGGTTTCCCAGATTTGTCTCTCGATTTATCTGCGGTATTTCCGGCGCAGATGGGTGATTCATCAGTTGACAGTTGACAGCTACCAATAGCCGTCGATAAAAGAGGTTAGAGATTGTCAGATTTTTGGAACAAGCAGAAACAATGGACTATTTGGAACTAATTAAGTCTTTTCGGACTTGGGTAAAAAGCCAAATTCAACAGAATGAATGAGTTATATCAAATCCGTTTGCCTCGGAATGATACAGACGGAGGAGAAGGAGGAGACGGAGGAGCGCCGCTGGCCATGCCCATCGAGAGCGCGTCGGTGCTGATGGTGTGCTGCAGGCCGATCAAGCCGCCGATGCCGGTCAGCGTGAAGCCGAACGATAACTGGATGGGCGGGAAGTTGCCGAAGATCAACAGCAGCAGCGACCAGCCGGCGTCGGGCACCTTGGTGTTGAGAATGGCGATGGCCTTGATGCCGATGGCCGCGATGCGCAACTCCAGCACGCCGGCGTATTCGCCCTTTTCGGGGTCGAGGTAGATGTAGCCGCCGCCCTTGACCACGCCGACGTCGAGCGACAACCCGACGCCGTTCGGTGGCTTGAACCCGAGCGCGAAGTCGAGCGGGCCGAGATTTCCCTGGTTGCCTGCGGGGAAAGAGATCTTGGCCGTGACGCCGATGTTCTCGACCACTGCGACCAACGGCCCGAGGTTCGCACGCAGATTAACGCCGACGCTCGTGGGGATCTCGCCGCCGTCGAGCTTCGCGG
>JANPMV010000125.1:0-15028 GCA_031427135.1 Cyanobacteria bacterium VAR_87_metabat_62
GTCTTTTTCACTTTACTGCTTTTTTTTCGTAATTAGGCGATCTACCTTTTTTATTTTTATTTCGGTTAACACTCATTTTTATATAATTGGAGTACCCGGCTGTGCGTTTTCCCTACCCCTATTATTTTTGGTAAACGCCACTGCCGTGTCCTGATTGTGGGTAATATTAATTCCCATACTAAGCAGCTACTTTTGCCCTCACCTGACTGACAAAATTTGACAGCATTTGCAATCCGATAGTCGAAGACTTTTCTGGGTGAAACTGTACGGCCATCAAATTGTCTTTAGCAATCGCCGCCGTCACGTTTTGAGTACCGTGAGTCACCATTGCCGATCGCACTTCCAAATCGACCGGATCGACATAAAAAGAATGCACGAAATAAACCCAAGGATCGGAGGGTAAACCTTCCCACAGCGGTTGATTCGGCTGAGCAAATTCTAATTGATTCCATCCCATGTGCGGAATTGTCAAACCCGGTTCCGATCGAAATCGGCGCACTTTCCCCGCAATAACGCCCAATCCCGGTTCTACGCCTTCTTCGGAACTTTCAAACAGGATTTGCAAACCCAAACAAATGCCTAAAAAAGGTTTCCCCGAGGCGATCGCACTTGTTATCGGTTCTATCAAATTGCGCGATCGTAAATTCTGCATTGCCGGATCGAACGAACCGACTCCCGGCAAAACAACCGCATCAGCCTGCTCGATGATAGCCGGAGAATCCGTAATTTGTGGCACTGCACCCACATTTTCCAAGCCTTTACAGACCGAGTGCAGATTTCCCATGTCATAGTCTACTACTGCGATGACAGACATTGACTTACTTGCCTTATATTATCAATATCGCTATTATTGCATACAATGAGTCAACTGTTGACTGTTGACTGTCAACTGTTGACTGTTGACTGTTAATAATTCCCAATCATTTATCATGGCAAAATTTTTATTAACATCATTTGACACTTGGCTTCCCCATCAAAAGTCCAACTCTTCTGGCGACTTATTAGCCAAGATTTCCCAAATTCAATCTTTGCCTTATTCCCTGACTTTTTTGCATAAATTGCCAGTAGATTTCCAGCTAGCACCGAATTTGGCGATCGCCCAAATCAACCAACTCCAACCCGACACTATTATCTGCTGCGGCATGGCAGAAACCAGACAAAAATTAACCGTAGAATCCTGCGCTTGCTGCGACGATGGCGACATTCTGAATACAGCAGTTAATCTCGAACATCTAATTGCTGATTTAGACGCAACAGAAATCAGTCACGAAGCCGGAAAATTTGTTTGCGAAGCTCTTTATTATGCAGTTTTAAAACACCTTGCTGATTCTCAACTGAGTACAAAATGTATTTTCGTCCACGTCCCAATTTTAACTCCCGACAACACCGACCAGATTGTCGGCGATTTTTTATTAATTATACGCCGCTTAACTACACGCAGGGACTAGAAACCGGGTTTCTACGAATATTTCTCGTTACTCATCGCCAAAACTCATAGAAACCCGGTTTCTGAGATTGAGCGCAGGGACTAGAAACCGGGTTTCTACGAATATTTCTCGTTACTCATCGCCAAAACTCGTAGAAACCCGGTTTCTGAGATGGAGTGCGAAACTAGCAACTGCCAACTTTCTAACCGCCGTAATTCCAGCCTGTGCTTTCTAACAGCAACTGATCTCCTTCCCGGTGAACACCGGCACCAATAACTTCTCCGACATAAACCGTGTGATCCCCGTGTTCCACAGCACCAACAACTTTGCACTCGACGTAACCCAAAGAGTCCGAAATAATCGGACAACCAGTTTCCGCCCCAGCATAAAATTCTACATCTTCAAATTTATTGCCAACGCGGCGCTGCGGCTTAAAGAATTTCTGGGCTAACTCTTTTTGTCCTGCTTCCAGGAAACTTAACGCAAAGACACCGCTGGCTTTGATCATGGCGTGGGATTTGGAGTCTTGCTTGACGCAGTTGACGACTAAGGGAGGCGTAAACGAAGATTGCATCACCCAGCTAGCGGTGAAACCGTTGACTTCCTCCCCGTCTTTGACACCGCAAATGTACAATCCGTGAGGGATTTTCCGCAAGATGGTCTTTTTAGCTTGTTCGTCTAGCACGGGCTTACCTGTCGATCGATAACTCTACACCGCCCAGTTTAGCAATCTTGGGCCCACAAACCCCAACTGTCTTAAGGCCGATCGACAATATTGCCTTTTTCTCTTCTTTCTCTAACTTCGCGCTCTAGCGCTTACGCGCGGCTTCGCCTAACGCGTCTTCGCGGTTCGTTAGAGAGGCTTTCTTAAAGCGGGAAGCGGGTAAATTTTAACTCAAAACTATGATGCAACTCCGTGCTTCTTAAACCAATCTTGCAGCCGTTTCCAAGCATCATTAGCTTCTTTTTCGCGGTATGTGGGGCGATAGTCGGCGTTAAAACCGTGGGGCGCATCTGGATAAAGTACGATTTCGGAACCGCTACTGCCAGTTTTGAGAAGTTGCTGCATTTTCTCGACTGTATCGTTGGGAATTAAGTCGTCTTTGCCACCGTAAAGCCCCAATACTGGCACTGTCAAACTTGCTGCAAGGTCGATCGGCTGTTTTGGAGTCAAAGCCGTAGAAGCGCTCGCCAAACGCCCGTACCAAGCCACTCCGGCTTTCACTTTCGGGTTGTGCGCCGCGTACAGCCAAACAATTCTGCCTCCCCAGCAAAATCCGGTAATTCCCAACTTATTAATATCGCCCTTTCCTGACTTTTGCGCCCACTCTACCGCAGCATCTAAATCGGACATAACTTGAGCGTCGGGAACTTTCGAGACTACTTTGCTGACAATTTCTTGAACGTCGCTGATTTTAGAAACATCACCTTGACGCGCAAACATCTCAGGGGCGATCGCCAAATAACCTAATTTAGCAAAACGGCGGCAAATATCTTGAATGTGGGCGTGAACTCCAAAGACTTCTTGAATTACTAAAATTACTGGAAAATCATTGCCACTGGCTGGCATTGCTCTGTATGCTGGAATTTCTCCGTCTTGCACGGGAATCTTCACTTCACCTGCAACTAAATCAGTTGTATCTGTGGTAATTGTTGCCGCAGCAATAGGATGAACTGCTAAGGCAAATCCAGCGCTTAATGCGGTGACAATGATAAATTGTCTGCGAGTTAAATCTTTCATTGGGAATTGTTGACTGTTGACTGTTGACTGTTGACTGTTGACTACTGACGAAATAGCCGATCGTACTCTGGATCGTACAAGCGCGATCGACCTTCAACCTCTTTTCCCAGCGCCGGACTAATTACATACATTGTCGTTCTGATCAAATTATTTTCGCGGGTAGCGATCGCCATTTTGTCAAGGGGAACTAGGACAATTTTTTCATCGGGCCAGCCCAACCGATAACAAATTGCTACAGGCAAATCCGATGGGTAATGTTCCATCAATTTAGCTTGAGCTTGTTCGACGTGGCGGGCGCTCAAATACAGGCACAAACTCGCTTGATGGGCCGCTAAACTCGCCAATTCTTCGCGATCGGGTACTTCGGTTCTGCCGCTAATTCTGGTTAGAATAATTGTCTGTACAACTCCGGGAACTGTCAACTCAATTTTCAGTTTAGCTGCGGCAAGTTGGAAAGCGCTAATACCTGGGATTACTTCAAAATCTATTCCCGCAGAAGCCAAAGCTTGCATTTGTTCGCCGACTGCGCCGTAGAGACAGGGATCGCCGGAATGGAGGCGGACGACGCTTTTGCCGTCGCGCACTCGCTCCACCATCAAAGGTACAATCTCTTCGAGGGTTTTATCCGCAGTTTGGATAACTTCAGCATCCGCGCGCACCCCCGACAAAATTTGGTTTGGGACTAGCGAATCGGCAAATAAGATGACATCGGCCTGGGCCAGTAATTTTTGAGCCTTAACAGTCAACAAATCCGGGTCTCCCGGGCCAGCACCTACAATGTATACCCCTGGAATTAGGGATTCAATCTCTGTCAAACTCATTGCTGCTAAAAAATTTGCTAAATTTATTCAGTCTTCCGGGTACACCTATTTTGGTTAGAAGTAAGGGATGGTAGATGCACCCTGGTTTGAACCCTAGAGACTAACCTCTCTGGGGTTTTTTATTGATCCTCTGGGGATTTGCGATCGACCTTTGCCCGATCGCCATTGGGGGAGACAACATCTGGCAAAGGTCGATCGACCAAATAAAGCCAAGCCAATCCGCTCAATCCTAAAACAATCCCAGTCAAGCTTACCATCTGTGCAGCCCGCAGCGGCCCAAACATCAAACTATCAGTTCGTAACCCTTCAATCCAGACTCTACCCGAACTGTAAGCTGCGATGTAAACCAAAAACAAAGTACCAATTTTCAATCGAATTTTGCCCTGCAAATCTCGAAAAAACAAAGTCAGCAGCAATCCAAATACTGTCAAATTCCACAGTGATTCGTAGAGAAATGTGGGGTGGAAGTATTCAAAATTAGCATAGGCGGGCGGGCGACTGTTTGCAGGAATATAGAGTTTCCAGGGCAAATCCGTAGGACTACCAAAAGCTTCGGAGTTAAAGAAATTTCCCCAGCGTCCGATCGCCTGACCGAGAATTGCTGAAGGGGCGATTAAATCTGCCAATTGCCAAAAAGAAACTCGCTGAATTTTCGCAAAAATTAAAGCTGCGATTGTTCCGCCCAAAATCGCGCCGTGAATCGCAATTCCGCCTTTCCAAATTGCCAGAATATCTTCAGGCCTCTGGGCGTATTGCGGCCACTCGAAAGCCACGTAGTAAATTCGAGCGCAGGGAATAGCGCCCAGAACCAGCCAAATTGCCAAATCGCCGAGCAATTCTGGGTTGACGCGGCGTTTTTCGGCCAAGTATTGGGACAAACTGACCCCAATCAAGACGGCAGAAGCTATCAACAGCCCGTACCAGCGGATGGCTATGGGGCCGAGTTGAAAGATAATCGGGCCTGGGGATGTAAATTGAAACGCTAAGGGCAGCGCGAGAATATTTAGCACCATAAAAGTTGCATTAATTGTGATGGAAACCTGTCAAATTTGCATACCCAACAAACTACAGAGTTTATTTTAGGTGGCGGCGGTCATTTACACGCAATATTTGGGGAATTTGCCAAAAATTAACTTTGTAGGGGATATTTGTGTCTGGAGTTTTGTTTGTGAGTCCACAATAAGATCCCCCCCAACCCCCCTTAAAAAAGGGGGAACCGGATTATTCTCAAAGTCCCCCTTCTTAAGGGGGATTTAGGGGGATCGAGACTTCGCCTTTTTGAGGATTAACGGCAGTTTTGGTCGAAAAGTTTTAATATAGAGGGTGGCTTTAAATTTTCTGATGACCTATGTCTCCTACTTCCGTTTCTCAGGTGTACTCTTCTGGTAATTCCAAGGGTGCGAATCAGTCTCGCAAGACTGCTGCTTTGGCTGTTGAGTCTAGTAAAATTCCACCTCTGTTGGGGGCGAGTTTAGCTGAGTTAACGGAGTGGGTGCAGCAAAACGGGCAACCTGCTTATCGCGGAAAGCAGTTGTACCAGTGGATTTATGAGAGAGGCGCGCGATCGATCTCTGACATTTCTGTATTCTCGAAACAGTGGCGCGAGACTGTTGCTAAAATTCCGATCGGGCGATCGACTATTCATTTGCGATCGGTTGCACCAGACTCTACCGTTAAGTATCTCCTAAAATTGGCAGACGGTCAAATCATAGAAACCGTCGGCATTCCCACCGAAAAACGGCTGACTGTGTGCGTCTCAGCCCAAGTTGGCTGCGCGATGGGCTGCGACTTTTGCGCTACGGGTAAAGGCGGTTTCAAGCGCAATTTAGAAGTAAACGAAATCGTCGATCAAGTCTTGACAGTACAGCAAGATTTCGGGCGTCGAGTCAGCCACATCGTATTTATGGGCATGGGCGAACCGCTGCTGAATTTCGATAATGTGGTAGCTGCTGTTAAATGTTTGAATGAAGATGTCGGAATTGGACAGCGCAACATCACCATTTCTACAGTCGGAATTCGCAATCGGATCAGCCAATTAGCCGAACATCAACTGCAAGTTACCCTCGCCGTCAGCCTCCACGCTTCCAATCAAAGATTGCGCGAAGAGTTAATTCCCAGCGCCCATCCTTATCCTTTGGGTGAGTTAATGGCAGAATGTCGGGAATATGTGCGATCGACTGGGCGCAGATTGAGCTTTGAATACGTGCTGTTAGCTAATGTGAATGACTTGCCAGAACACGCAGCCGAGTTAGCTAGTCAGTTGCGCGGCTTTCAGTGTCACGTCAATTTGATACCTTACAATCCGATTCAGGAAGCTGAATATCAGCGACCGACTCCCAATCGAATTAACAATTTTGTTACGGTTTTGAAGGAAAAGAAAATTGCAGTTAGCGTGCGATATTCTCGCGGCTTAGAAGCAGATGCCGCCTGCGGACAATTGCGGGCTTCGGAGGTTTAGGTTTAGATAGGCAACGGAGGAAACGGCAGTGCCGTTTCCTGATTGTGGATAATATCAATTCCGGCTGCGCCGGAATGATATAGAGGACACGGCAGTGCCGTTTCCCTACCCAAAGAGGAGACGGCAATGCCGTTTCCCTATAATCAATCGCCGTAGGGAAAGGGCACTGCCCTGTCCTCTTTTGCCATAAGGAGTGATATCAATTACGGTTGCATTGGAATTAATATTACCCGAAATCAGGACACGGCAGTGCCGTGTCCCTACGATTAATCTGGCGCCGCCGGAATTGATCTGAAACCGGAAACGATATCTGTGCTTAAATTGTTCGGAAATCGTTAACTCCGATTTGCGAGGCATTAACTCCGATCAAAGAGACGATCGCAATTCCACTCACTTTAATCAAAGTATTGTTATTACTCTGACTAATTTCCAATTGGTTGAAACTCAAGCCACCAGACAATCCTAACACGTCTTGGCCTTTGACAAAATCGGAAATAATATCGAGTCCGAGATTGTTTCCGAGGACAAATGTGTCATTGCCCAAACCGCCAATCAAGCTGTCGTTGCCTAAACCTCCAAACAAAATATCGTTGCCTTCGCAACCGAGAAGCGTATCGTTACCCTTGTCTCCATAAATCGAATCATTGCCCTTACCGCCGTCAATTAAATCATTGCCTTGACCCCCATAAACTAGGTCATTTCCGGCATCACCGGCCAAAGTATCGTCCCCAAGTTCTCCGAAGAGAATATCATTGCCTTCGCTGCCTAGCATTAAATCCTGACCGTTTCCGCCGAACAAAGTATCGTTTCCTTTGCCGCCGTCGATAAAATCGTTACCTTCATTGCCCGAGATTAAGTCATCATCTTCTTGGCCGTTAAGTGAATCGTTTCCTTGATTCCCGAAAATAACATCTTTACCAAAACCGCCAATAATGATGTCGTTTCCTTTGCCGCCCAACAGGATATCGTTGCCTTGATTGCCTGTGATGAAATCGTTGCCTTCATTGCCGTTAAAAATGTCTGCACTATTCCCACCAATCAGGTTGTCGTTACCTGCTTTGCCATCGAAAATATTGGGGTTGTTTGTACCCAAATATCCGTCATTTTTGGCTGTACCGATTAGGATGCCAGAATTGCCGTTGATGGTATTATCGACTGGGTTTGGTCGATCGAGGTTTGGTCGTTCAAGGCGATCGCCAATACAGCTTAGATCGGCTGTATTCTGTAGGGGCGGTGCCCCCGTGCCCGCCCCCGTCGGGGTTGGCGTGGGGGTTGGCGTGGGCGTTGGTGTGGGGGTTGGCGTCGGAGTTGCCGTCGTATCTACGATCGTCAAAATCGCCGTTTTTTGATTGCCCAAACTGGCATTATTTGTGGCATTTGTCAAGCTGAGATTGACGGTTTCATTCCCTTCGACTAAGGTGTCATTGGCGATCGGAATAGTGAAAGTTTTGCTAGTTTCACCAGACAGAAAGTTTAACGTACCCGATGTCGCAGTGTAGTCGTTTCCGGCGGTGGCGCTACCATTAGCAGTGGCGTAACTGACAGAGGCGGAAACATTGGTGCCACCTGTCCGATTAACCGTAATTGTTTGGGTTGCGCCGTTTTCATTAACGCTGTAAGTGCTACTGCTGAAATTAAAGGTTCCCGGCGTTGGTATGACTGATACGTCGTTATCTGCGATCGCCACGGAAGCAGTTTCAGTACCAGCAGTCCCTAAATTGTAAGCAGCCGTACCGACTAAAGTCAGCTTCACAGCCTCGCTACTTTCCACAACGCTGTCGTCAATTGGGGTAATAGTAACATCCGCAAAAGATTGACCAGCGGGAATGATAATGCTACCCGTTAAATTTGGCGTGTAATCATTGCTGGTGGCAAAACCCGTACCGCTAGCAGTTGTATAATTGACTGTCAGCGGGAGTGCGGTACTGCCCGATCGCGCGATGCGGAAAATACCCGGATTTGCACCAGATTCGGCTGCTGCTGCGTCTGTAGCGGTAATAGTGACAGTCGGTAAGGCAATGTTAAACCGGGCGACACTCGGATCGTGATCGCTGTCTTGTTGAGCAAATTCTGAGTTGATGTGAACGACATCAAAGCCGGCTAAGTTTTTAGCTAAGTTATTGCTAGCTAAAATGTGGTCTAGAACCTGGGCGTTACCTTGAAAATTGTAAGTATAGCGCTCGTTTTCCGGCAGAGTTTCGATGAGGTTTTGCAGTACCGGTGTACCGCTACCGCCGGGAATTCCCCGCACCACATTCAGCGGTTCGGAAAACTGGAAATCGTTCAAATCTCCAGCCACAATCACATTCGCATTGGCATCTACTGCCAAAATGCTATCCACAAAATTGTTGACAATTTGTGCTTGTTGCAGGCGCTGAGTTTCTGTAGTTAGAACAGGCGGTTGGTTGGGGCCGAAAAGCGGTTGGTCGCCTCCTTTGGAGTTGAAGTGATTCGCAATCACAAATACCGATTGGCCGTTGAATACAAATTCACCAACTAAAGGCTTGCGGCTAGTATTAAATGCTGCATTAGCCGGGTCAATTCTGCCGGGACTTGCTGACAATGCGGGCGCGCCGCTAACGTTGCTAACCGTGGTTGCGGTTGTGGAAGTGCCGCCAGGGCGATCGACAAATGTAACGCGACTGGGATTGAACAAGAATCCGACTCGAATATTGCCACCAGGTTCGCCGCCGTCTTGGTTATTTACCGGGTTAATTTGCCGGAATTCATAAGTCGGGCCGCCCGCTGTTTTAATTGCGGAAATTAAGGTATTGTAAGTTGTATCGGCAGCAACTACACCGTCATTAGTCGCGCCGTTGTTGTCTTGAATTTCCTCAAGGTTGAGAATGTCAGGACTTTTGAGATTGGTGACAATGCGAGTGGCTAGGGCGGGGAATTTGGCGGTGTCGCTGGGGTCTAAATTCTCGACGTTGAAGTTGCCGACTGTTAGCTGATTGGCAGTTCCAATTAGGTTTGTAACTTCCTTAGTCAGTCCGCCAGAAATGACGCTGGCTTGAGGAATTTGGACTGTATTTAAAAGCTCGTAATTGCTGAAACTGTAACCGAGGATGCCTGAAACTGTGCTTAATTTGTCTCCAACATTAGTAACAGGTGACAAGCTGCCGTTGGTTGGTGGATTCAGCAAAGTGTCGTCAATTTGAATCCGTTCGGGATTGAAATCAGTCGCAGAAACGGCAATCCCACCGCGACTCGTTCGGCCCGTAGCATTCACACCGTTATCTGGCAAAACGTAGAACTCGCCAAAGTTATTTGTGGGGCCGACAACAACCGGATTGTTGACTTGTACCAGCATTGATTCTAAACTTTCGTAGAAGTCGATGCCTTCTGTTGTTGGGTCGAAATCGCCGCCTGTTTCGACATTGCCAGAAGTAGTGAAATCGTTTTGAATGGAGGTTGTCGGTTGAATGCGGCCGCCCGTACCGATCGCAGTTGGAGTAATTGTTCCTAAAGATGCGATCGCCCCTACAGCAGATCCAGCAACCGTAGCGTTGATTTGGGTAGTTGTCAGATTGGTAGCAGTGTTAGCGGGGCGGAATTCGTCAACTCGACCAGTTACTTGTACCGATTGTCCGACAGTAGGATTGGCTATTGTCGAAGTTCCTAGGAATACAAAAACCGCTTCTGATGTCGAATTTGGATTAGCCCCGGTGTCGGGAGTTGGGTCTTGCATATAAAAGCCACGACCGCCCCCAGCAGCAATTACGGCTGTTACTACACCCGGAACATTGCTAACAGTTTGAGTGGCTAAAGGTGAAGTGTGACTCGCGCCTTGAATGTTGCGGATGCGAACCGGAGAAGCGCCTAAAGTTACGATATCGCTGCGGAATTTCTGGAAGTTGTCCTGCGGCAAATCTTTCGAGATTACATTGTCGCCGTACCACAGATTGTCGCCGTTATCAACTAATAGCTGAATCTGACTGGTGTCGGTTAAATTACTCGGCACTTCGACGATTGATTCAAAACTGCCGCCTACATTCAAAGCAGTCAAGTTTGCCGATCGCACTTGCGGCGCATCAGCAGCATTTCCAGTCCAAGTATACAACCGGAAATCTTTCGGCGCAGTCCCCGTAGCGCTGTCCGCAGGGCCGGCGACAATGAGGTATTCGTTGTTAGCATTGCGATCGATACTGCGAATCCCGCGCCCGCCCAAATCTAATTGAATTGGAGCACCAATTGTCGCGCTAGTAGCCGCACCCGTTACCAAGCTGGTGAAGTTGGTAATCGGTGCGATTAACGCTTTAGTGCGATCGGTTGCGGGAACTTGCGGCGCGCGGAATGCAACGTAAGCAGTAGTGCCATTTGGGGCGATCGTCAAACCTTCAATATTGAAACCGTCTAAGGTAGTAGCTTCTGGGATTTTGCCCGCAGCCGCACTAGCAGTAAAGTTGAAACCATTCGTATTTCCCCACGCGATCAAATCGGTTCGCAGGTTGTCGTATTTGCCAGCAAAAGTCAGATTAGTTGTCGCGCCGCTACCGGAAATATCCGTCGCAAATAAGCGATAGCGGTTCGGGCGCAAATTGCCGCCGCTAGCATTACTTTGGGAACCTAACCAATAAATTCTATTACCGACACGGGTTGAAGCTTCGATGTCTACTTCTCTGGGAATACCGCCGGAGATATCTGTCAAACCGAGAGAGTTGGTAAAGTCAAAGGTTTTGACTGGTAAACCGGAATTAGCGCGATCGTACAAACGAATTGTTTGGTCTTCGTCGTCGCCAACTAGCATATAGTTGGAGTCGATCGCGATCGCCGTACTCGCATCGCTTGTTCCAGTCAGAAAACGGCTAACAGCGGGAGTTCCCGAAGCAGCCGAAGCGGCGTATTTCAGAACAGTAGATGTTGTGTTTGTGCCGTCGCTAACGGTAACAGTAACGTCAGCAAAACCGACACCCGCAGGATTGATTTTTAGATTGCGACTTGCGCCAGTTCCACTGATAGCTAAATTGGCATTGGGAACCACCGCAGTATTGCTGCTAGTTGCGGTTAATGTCAAACTCCCAACCGCAGTCTCGGCATCAGCTAAAGTGAAGTTAACACCGAAATTCTTAGCCGGATCTGTCGGGTCGTTGATGACACCTGATAAACTAGGAACTGTTAAAAACGTAGAAGCTGCACTCGGTGCGATCGTTGGCGGAGTGTTAGCAGTAGTTGTAAAAGTTGTAGTGACGGCGGTAGTCGAGGAATTGTTGGTTTCGTTGCTTTCGGCGATCGTACCAGGCGCCGGATCTGCAACTGCGGCCCCAACAGCGCTAGTGACAGTACCCGCAGTAGTCCGAGTCACATTAACAGTCAAGGGAATGCTACCACCAGGCGCGATCGCACCGCCAGTAAAAGTCACAACTCCAGCCGCTTGAGTCGCCGTAAAACCAGTACCCAAGGCCGAATTGTATGTCACCCCCGCTGGTAAAGTGAAGTTGGCGCGAACTCCTGTCGCAGCAGCAGTACCGCTGTTAGCTAATGTCAGCGTGTAGTTGAAGGGAGTGTTAACAGTTGCTGTCGCAGGGGCGCTGCTGGTGATGGTTAAGTCGGGTAAAGGAGTGGTTGCGGCGATCGTCACTGCCGTAGCAATATTAGCCAGTGTAGTAGGATTGGCCACAATCGTAGCTGTGCGCGGAGTCGTCCAAGTACCCGTAGCAGCATTGTAAGTTCCAGTTAACTTCGTAAACGCCCCGCTATCCGGATCGGGGAAAAGCTTAATATTAGTTCCATCCCCAAAAGTTCCTTGTGCGTTGTTGTAGATATCATTTGTTGGCAATACATAACCGCCAGTCGCCGGATTTGCCGTCCCTACACCGGTGCCAAAAAATACAGCATCAACAGGAACAGTTGTGCTAGAAAGGCTGGCAATCGGAACATCAAAAATCGCAATCCCGTCAGCATTACCGCCTCCATTTCCGAGCACCCCGGTAGTATTCAGAGCTCCAAAACCATCACCCGCACTTGTGCCTGTATTGATAGTTTTCAGCCAATTGGCCGCCGAAATATCTGTAGTGGCGGCACCATTAATTAATTTGCCCGAACCCCCGACATAAGCAACTTGTCCCTTAGCCAGAGTGCCTGAATTAATGCTGAAACCGTAAGTTAAAGCAGCCCCGCTAACCCATCCGTTGGCGATCGCAGTTCCATTGTTTGCCCACACCACCGTATAGGGAGTCGCTGCAAAGTCGATCGTCTCTGTAGCAATTACCTGCAAATACTCGTAAGGGCTATCTGCATTGGCAGGATTTGCCATGTAGCCCGAAATCACTAATTTTGCTGCCATAACACTTATTCCCTACTTTTTGCCAGTTTTTGACTCCCAAAGGCAGATGTTACTAGCTGAAAGTTAAGGAATAGTAACTGTTTATTTAAGTAATCGTTAATGAATACAAATTAAAAATAATTTATATCACAATACGGTTCACTTAAGACAGATCCCCCCCTAACCCCCCTTAAAAAAGGGGGGGACAGGGGGGGTCAAAGTCCCCCTTCTTAAGGGGGATTTAGGGGGATCTCCGGCGCATAAATAGTGTTAAGTGAACCGTATTGATTTATATCAAATCCGTTAGGCCGTAGGGTGCGTCAGATTGCGTGATTTTATCAAAAATCAATCAGCTACGCTCTGACGCACCCTACTACTTTAGCTACAACCGTTTAACCAGTATCCAACGCAACTCTAGCGGCGGTGTTTCTTGCACGGGAAATAAATCGCGCCCACTGGCCCAACTCACAAACCAAGGTGTCGGTGGCCACGCCGAGTCAGGCAAATGTTTTTGTTCGTATTCAATCACCGATTCATCCGAAATAATTTCTAATGGCAAACCCTCTATTGCTGCTTGCAATTCTTGTCTGGTAATCAGATAAGACCAACATAATTCTGACATTTGTTTTGCCATTTCGTCGGGTTCGTAGCCATCTACAGCTAAGAAAGTGCTGAATAAGATAAACCCGCCGCTTAACACAGCATCGGACATTTTACCGAGGAACAAACGGACTTGTTCGGGATAGCGGAAGTGGGAGAGAACTTCGGTAGCAATGGCTAATTTGTACCGATAGGTTTTCATCCTCAATAATGGGTCTAAAACGTCGCCTTGGGTGAGATTTACGGGCAAGTTTTCGGCGGTGGCTGCGGATGATAGTCGATCGGCAAATATGGGCGTTAGCTCGATCGCATCCACAGAATGACCTAACCTCGCTAAGGGCAAACTATTGCGCCCCGGGCCCGCACCGACATCTAAAATAGGTGCTTTTCCCGGTTCGCCCAATTCGGCTGCAATGGCGATGACTTTGGCATCGGGATGACTACCGAATAAAGGTTCGGGGCGAAGGTTGGGCCAGCTATGATATTTCTGGGCCATCGATTCGATTTGAATCTTGGTATTCAGAGTAATGCCACCCGCTAAACCAGTTTGAGAATTGGCGGGAAAGTATGAGACAATTAGATTAGCGTGGGGGGAATTTTTGAATCCTTCTGCTAAGGCGTTGGCGATTAATGTTCGCAAGTTTTCGGTTTGGGCGCTGTCGAGGTTTTGCCCGAGATTTGTTAAGAAGTCTGAGAGTATTTTAAGATAGTCTTCTAGCATTGATGGCAAACAAGGCAGATAGAATTCTCCCTTGATGCCGATGTTCTTTTTGAGCCTTTCTTTGAGAATTAATTTGAGGCGATTGGAGTCTGTCAGCGGTGGGCTTGGTTCTGGCAATTCGGGGACAGATGTGGCACTGGTGAGGTTTTTAGTCACAATGTTTTTGATGAGATTCGGCAATCAGGGCGATCGCGCCTAGCATGATTTTGTGCTCTTGTACCTGAATTCTGGCGTGCAGAGTCTCTGCGGTATCGTCAGGCAATACCGGCACCGCAGCCTGCATTAAAATCGGCCCGCTGTCTACTTCCAAATGCGCGATATGCACCGTACATCCGGTGATTTTCACCTTAGCTGCGAGTGCTTGTTCGACGGCACGAATTCCAGGGAAACTCGGCAGTAAGCTGGGGTGAATGTTGATAACGCGATCGGCAAAAGCATCGAGCAAAACTTTGGTAACAATTCGCATCCAACCCGCCATAACTACCCATTCTATATCATATTCTTGGAAAGTTTTAACAATTTTTGTATCTAATTCTTCGCGGCTTTTGCAGTCGCGGTGATTGAGTAAAATTGAGGGAATGCCGTATTTTTCGGCCCTAGCTGCGGCCTTGGCTTCCGGATTGTTGTAAATTAAGACTGGGATTGTAGCGTTGAGCTCTTGGTTTTGGATTGCTTGGGCAATTACCTCGAAGTTACTGCCGCTTCCTGATGCTAGAATTCCTAGTTTTAAGGGCTTACTAAGATCAGCATTTTTTTCGACTTTGGCGGCAGGAAGTGGGGGAACAATCAAACAATCTCTGGAATTGGTATTTGGTGCGATCATAAAATTTTTGCTTTTCTCTCAAAATTGTACCACCTGTAATATCAATTCCGGTAACACCAATTTTTTATGAGGCTGCTCCCGAATCCGATCCCCCCTAGCCCCCCTTAATAAGGGGGGGACAAGATTCCGATCAAAGTCCCCCTTCTTAAGGGGGATTTAGGGGGATCGAGAT
>JANPMV010000126.1:0-50338 GCA_031427135.1 Cyanobacteria bacterium VAR_87_metabat_62
CTTTTTAACTCGGTTGGATCTGTATTTCTGTAAAGAATTTGTGCTGCCGCTTTTAAGTGGGCTTTTAGCTGTTGTTGGTCTGATGGTGTCATTTTATTTGCCTCATCTTTATTTAACGATTTTACTAGCTTTTTCATTTTATCTCTTTTTTGACACATTCGCCAAAGTGAGATGCACCCATTTTAGTTTTATATTTATCTGATGGTTTTAATGTCCCTTTGGGTTTAAATACTTGAAAGCTTAATGGAAAAATTATGTTTTCATATATTCCGTACGCATTCACTGAAACTATTCCATTATCTACTTTACCTACACTTCCCAAATATTGTCTAGCTACATAGTCAGTCTTTTTTCCTTTTTTTCGATCTCCGGTTTCATCAATTACTATGGTAATTGCCTTTCCCTTTAATTGTTTGAGAAGTTTCGTGAATCTTTTTTCATTCAACTCAGTTACTCACCAAGGCGATTTGGCAATAAAATGATGCAATAATTGTGCAGATTTTATTGGCACTAATTTACCTATTTCTGGTAATGACTTTCTCGCTTATTGGTGCAATTATTCCTAAATGTAAATATTTAAAACATTCATAACTTCTTACTTCTTTGAATATGTCTTTATACTCTCCACAATATTCATCGATCACTCTCGTTGTTGATTGTGCATCTCTCGCCAAATGTTTGAGAACTTGTAACTCTACATCCATTGCTCTGCCTCACTTGTAGCGTTTTGATCTTTTTATACCTTTGTTTTAACACTCGGAGAGTGACAAAAGAGGGATACCTAACAACTGACAACTGACAACTTACAACAACTGACTCTCCTGATGTACAGGTTATAAGCCAACCTGATTGATTGCAAGATTATTGTCCTGTAAAGCTTTCAGGTCGATACTTTGAGGAAACTATCTGTTACCCCCCTCTTCTACACCATAAACTCAGGAGATCTCAACAACTAACAACTAACAACTAACAACTGATAACAGTCAACCGTCAACTGTCAACTGACAACTGACTAATCATCAATTTGCCATCCATCTTTGGTATAATCTTCATCCACAATCTTTTTCGGACGCATCATCAAAACAACTCGCCCCAAAATCGCAATATCCGGGGATGTTTCAAACCAAAACAATTCTAAATTTCCCCCATTATCGGTGAGGAAATAACTGTCAGCATCCCACTGTCTTTGCGCTCGATCGGCAATAATCAAAACTTCTTCAACTTTGCCTTGCAGCGGTATCGGCAATCGATCGCTCATTTCCAAAACCGCCACCGGATCTTCAGCGTTCAAAATTACCTGCCATCCGGGAATCGCCACCCAAGCTCCAGCTCCGGAAAATTTTACCATTCGGAACGGCCAGATTTCCTCCGGCAAAGGCACTGCCAGCAAATCTGACGTAGACAGGGGCAATTTGCCCACAACCGGGACAATCCGGGGCAATTGTTCCTCAGAATCAAGCCGATAGATCGGCAATCGGGGCGCTTGTCGCCTTGGAACTACGGTAAAATCTACGAGTAACTGCTCGATTTGCGCCCTAGCGGTTTGGCTGCTAGCTAGTTTTAAACCGCGAGCAATTAAGCGCGATCGCTCTTGCAAATCGCTTTTCTGTCTTGCCAATTGCCAGCACTGGTAAGCTACAGCATCCCCAGGAGTGTCTGTGAACCCCTGCGGGAGACTTCCGAAGTGCGAAAACTCCTTGATCGCTTTAGCAACTTGGCGAGCATCGTCAACATCCAAATTGTGGGCCAGCATCAAAGCCGCCGCACCCGCACGCTCTACTTGAGAGAGAATCCGAAATTCGTATAAAATATCACTACCTTTGCCTAGAAAGTGCGATCGAACTTCCTCGGAAGCTCCAGCGTTGACCATGCTGGTGTAAACTTGTGCTGCTACGCCGACCTGATTTTGCTGAATTGGCTCAAAACCAGTTGCTTCAAAAATCTTCTGAGAGCTGTAGCCCGCTTGCAGCAGAGCCGTGCAGGCCTGTCCCCACTCTACCCATGTGCCTTCTTTGCGACGGAGCGATCGAATTAACTTTTCGACATCCACAGCATTCGTGGAAGGTGCAGATGCAGGAGGGGAGAAATCTTGCGGTGTATCAGTCATAATTAAATCAAAAACCAGCGGTAAGTTATGTGCGATCGGATACCAGCAAGGCTCGTGTCGCGGCAGAGCTATAGATTGATAGTAAGTGAGTTATGAGACTATTGTTACAGAATAGTTGCTCGCCTAAATTTACAAAGGGGAGTTTATCGTATTGTTATGGATAATGCCATTCCAGAGCTAGATCAAATTAAACGCCAGCTCATGACCCTACACCGACCGAAAAAACCCAAAATGCTGGTAGTAGACGATGAACCAGACAATCTGGATTTACTCTACCGCACTTTCCGACGAGATTTTAACGTCCTCAAAGCTGAGAGCGGGATTCGCGCCTTGGAAGTCCTCGGCATCGAGGGCGAGGTCGCCGTCATCATTTCCGACCAGCGGATGCCAGAAATGAAGGGAACGGAGTTTCTGAGCAAAACCGTGCCCCAGTTTCCGAATACGGTCAGAATTATCTTGACTGGTTTTACCGACATTGAAGATTTGGTGGATGCGATTAACTCGGGACAGGTTTACAAGTATATCACCAAGCCTTGGGACCCGAACGAATTGAAAATGGTAGTGCAAAAGGCGGCCGAGACTTATGAAGTTCTCAAGCAGCGGACTGAGGAATTGCACCGCGCCCAAAATCAAATCCAACTGTTAGCAACAATCATGCAAACGGCTGCGGATTATCCGAGTTTGGAAGCAACTTTAGAGCCGATTGCTACTGCTGTGAGTGATAACTTTTTGGCCGACGCTTGCATTTTGCAACTGGTGGAAGGAACTGTTTTAATGCCAGCCCAAGGCAGTCATACCAGCGGCCCAACTGTGGAAAATTGGCTCGCAGATGACCCCCTGGCTCAACAGGCAATCATTTCTCAAACTATTCAAGGTGCTGTGAATATTGCCAGCGACACTGCCCTAGCGAGCCTGCCGCACTATCAAAAATCAGGTATTCAAGCTCACCTGAGCGTCCCGGTAATTCACAAAGGTCGATCGATCGCCCTGATCTCTATCCAGTGGAAGCAACCTTGTTCCCTGCGCCCCGACGAACTCACAACAGTTCACCTCGCCGCTCAACAAGTTGCTTTGGTACTGACGAGTTTTCAGGATCGTTAGTCATTAGTCATTGGGAATTGGGAATTGGGAATTGGGAATTGGGAATTGCGAATTGGGAATTGGTAACAATCAACAACCAGCCAATAACACCTACCAACTACAAAGAAAAAACCAACAAGTAATAACTAACCCTTCGACTACGCTCAGGGCACCGCAAATAACCAATAACAAATAATACCTGCTAACCAACAAGTAACCAATTTCCCATTCCCCATTCCCCATTCCCCATTTCCTATTCCCTATTCCCCATTCCCAATAACTGATGACTAATAACCCAGAACAAATTAAAACTATATTTAATCGAATTGCCCCAGTTTACAACAAAATGAACGACTGGTTGAGCTTTGGGCAGCACCGGATTTGGAAGCAAATGGCGGTCAAATGGAGCAATGCCGGCCCGGGTAACACTTGTTTAGACTTGTGCTGCGGTAGTGGGGATTTAGCTTTGCTGCTGGCAAAACAAGCAGGGCCTACCGGTTCAGTATTTGGAGTAGATTTTTCCGCCGAACAGTTGGCTGTTGCTGAATCGCGCGATCGACCTTTTCTCACCCCTTCCAGTCCCATTACCTGGGTAGAAGCTGACGCCCTAGACTTGCCTTTTCCCGACAAACACTTCGACTGCGCCACAATGGGCTACGGCCTGCGTAACGTGACGGATATCCCCCGCAGTCTTGAGGAATTGCACCGCGTCCTCAAACCCGGTGCAACAGCAGCTATTCTCGACCTCCACCGCCCCAGCAATTCCCTCATGCGGAGCTTTCAGCAGTTCTATCTAGACAGTCTCGTGGTTCCCATTGCTCAGCAATTTGGCATGACTCAAGAATATGCCTACATTAATCCTAGTTTAGAAAAATTCCCGATCGGCCAGCAGCAAATCGCGATCGCCCGCCAAGCCGGATTTACCGCCGCCACCCACTACCCCATTGCCGGAGCTATGATGGGAGTATTGGTCATTAGTCATTAGTCATTAGTCATTAGTTATTTGTTATTTACTAGCAATTAGCAATTCCCAATTCCCAATTCCCAATTCCCAATTACCAATTATCAATTCCCAATTCCCAATTATTGATGAACCCCTCCGACATTTGGCTGTTGTTTGCCCCACCTGTAGTGGGAGGAATTATTGGCTATTTCACTAACGATATAGCTATCAAAATGCTGTTCCGCCCCTATCGGGCTATTTACATCAAAGGGCGGCAATTACCTTTCACTCCTGGTTTGATCCCCCGCAACCAAGAGCGCTTGGCCAAGCGAATTTCCGACACAATAATGGGTTCGCTGCTGACGCCGCAGGAACTGCAAAACTTAGCGCGCCGCCTCCTGCAAACCGAGCGAATGCAGTCGGTGATTCTCTGGCTGTTGCAGTTAGCATTAGATCAGGTTAAGGCAGACGCAGAACAAAAAACTGCTAAAATTCTCGCTAATATTTTGCGAGATTTGGTGGGAGAATCCGTGCCGCGAATTCTCAAAGTTTTGGCGCGCCGGGAAGATTTTTTAGAAGTTCAGCTAAATCAAATTTTTGACCAAGTTTTGCTGGAGATTCAGCTAAATGAAGCTCAGGCGGGTCAGTTAGCTGATTGGTTATTGCAGATAGTAATACCGCCGGAAGTGTTGCGACAGGCTTTGATTGACTTTTTGACCGATCGCAATATTTCGATTATCGATGAAGGGTTTAGAGAAAAAACCAGCGGCACTTATTGGGTAGTAGCAAACTTGTTTGGTTTGCGTAACACTTTAACTCGGCTGCGGACTTTTTGTCTAGATGACAAAACAGCGACAAATCAGCGGTTAGCAGAGTTAACTATTTCTTTGGGAATTCGCGGGCGGCTTCAGGAATGGCTGCAAAATTTGTCGATGCAAAATTTACCTGTTTCAACTGTGAGACAGTTGCGAAAAACAATGCGCGACAGCGTTCGCACCTACGTTCAACAGCGGGGTACAGAGGTACTTGAAGGGTTGAGCAAATCTATTGACTGGGAAAATATTTCGCGGTTGCTTCTCAAGCGATTGCAAACTTCAGCGGTGATGAGCGCTTCCCTGGAAATTATCAGCAAGGAACTGGCTTTGGTTTTAGAGCGCTATCTAGAGCGGGATTTAGAAAATATTGTAGCTCAGGTAATCCCCATTTTGAATATCGATCAGGTGATTGTCGATCGAGTAAAAGGCACTTCTCCTGAAGAGTTGGAGTTAGCAATTCAGGGAATTGTCCAAAGCGAGTTGCAGGGAATTGTAAATTTAGGAGGTCTTTTGGGCGTTTTTGTCGGATGTTTACAGACAGTTGTGCTTTGGATTCAGCGGTAAACTACCCCACGGCTAGAAGCCGGGGGCTTTCAGTAGCCCTGATGTGGTCTGCGAGATTGCAAGACAACACCGAACCTCCGAGCGGATTTACTGCCGCTCCAACGATTGAAATCACCTTTGAACCATTTTGATCGGCATCACATTGATTGTCGCAATGCCCACACTTGAACGACTTACCAGAGCGATAGGACTTACCTTTCACCGGATGGATGTGCAAGCATTTGTGGCAGGTCTGGCTAGTGTATGCCGGGTTGACTGCAATCAGCTTCACGCCATACTTCACGCTCTTGTAGCTCAAAAACCTTCGCAGTTGGAAAAATGCCCAACTATTAGAACGCCTGCGCTCGGTCTTGTTTCTAGGCAGTTCATTCGTGCGTTCTCTGATACCCGTCAAGTCTTCAATCGCAATGATGGCATTGTGTTGAAGAGCAGACAGAACAATCAATTTACTGATGTTGTGGTTCAACCAAGTTTGATAGCGTCGCTCACGTCCTGACAGCCGTTGCAAGATCCGTCTCGCCCGACGGCGGGTAGACCTTGTGCCTTTCGAGGCTTTTTCTTGGAGCGATGCTCTTACCCTGGAAAATCTATCTCTAGCGTCCGTTATCTGCTTTCCATCCCACTTATCCCCAACAGAGGTAACTGCAATATCTCTACGTCCAAAATCAACACCAATTACCTTGTCAGTCTCGATAGGCTCTGGTGTTTCATCGGTCAACTGGATATGAATATAAAACAACCCGTCACCGTGCAAGCACAGTTGGGCAGATGTGGGCTTACGTCCTTTCAATTTGCCAGCCTGATAGTTGGCAAGCACGACAGGAATCCGCTCACGACTCCCGAGCAACGTCAGGCTGACGGTTTTATCCTTTTCCCTAAAGTCAAAGATTCGAGCATCATAATCAGCTGAGGTCGGGCTAAACGCTTTAACCGTATAGCCTTTAACTTTTGCCGTCTTCCGATTTGCCCCGACTCTGGCACAAACTCTGACCGCTTGATTGGCGCTCAAACCAAACCGAGCGCGGATGTCTTGGTAGACCAAGCTTTGAATAGTGGTTTTGCTGGTTATCCCTGGCTTAATCTGTTCATTGACGTAGTTGCAAGCATCCGCAAACGCTTTCAGCAGGTCGTCAGCTTTGACGGCTTGTTTTGGAGTAGGTTGAAGTTTGCAAACTATAGTCAATGTTTGTTCCATCCTCCAATTATATCACTTGTGAGAAGATATCTGGATAATTCAAGGCGGCGGTCGCCGCGCCTTTAGGTCTTCCCCATGTCTAAAGCCCGGGGCTTCCCGCTCGTTTTTCGGTGAGATATTTGTTGTAGTATAATATTCACTCTCTCCTCCGCAAACAGTACCAAAAATCAAGTCTTTCGGCTGTATTTACAGTCTCAGCCAGAAGATTTTGGTAGCAACCGGGTTTTTTTTCCCAATCCTAATTTACTTATTTTCTAAATCTATGCCAGCTCCAAATTCGGACGATCGCCCGTACATCCCAAAAAACCCCCGCAACCTCAGCCGCCAACAATACGATCGTTTAACCGCCGAAATGGCCGCTCCCTACCGGCCTGTGCGCCAGTTTGTCTACGTAGCTTGTGGCGCTTCGGGCTTTATCGGCGGCGTGGTTTTCCTCGCTAAAATTGCCTCGGGGCGGGAAATTGGCTCTGCTTTGCCCAATTTTGCCCTCCAAGTCGGAGTTGTGGCTCTGATGGTGTTCCTGTTTCGCTGGGAGCAGCGCGCCGAGGCCCGATCGCCCAAGTCGAAGTAACAAAAATTTACAAATCGACATAAAAATATATCTGAGGCAAGCAAAAGTTATACATATAGAGAAATTATTACGAAAGCCTGGTTTGCGATCGATCCCTGTGAGGATAATGAAGTTGGTTCAATTGGGGTCAGCAAATTTAAAGACCCTAATCATAAACCGCTTGTAACTTGTTCAAATGGGGTCAGCAAATTTAAAGACCCTAAATATACAAAATAACTTTAAGCCCAGCGCCAGCCTTCATTTAGAAAAGAGCTGGCGCTTGCTGTTTTTGTCGGAATCTGGGATTGGGGTTTGGGGAGATTGGGGAAAAATTCACGCCTGAAGATTGGGTCTGAAGCCTCCCCGTTTAGGGGGAAATCAAACAAAATGATTCATTGCTTCAATCCTCTTCTATCGACGGAAGAGGTAGCTGTCAACTGTCAACTGTCAACTGTCAACTGATGAAGTCTCGATCGAGCTTTGTGCAAATTTTATGTTTTATTTTATACTTACAGCAGATTCCACATTTATGAAGTACATCAGCCTATCGTTAGTTCCCCGTAGGGACACGGCACTGCCGTGTCCGTACACTTCACAGACCTCCCCGTAGGGACACGGCACTGCCGTGTCCGTACACTTCGCAGCATTCTGAAGGCGTTTCCCGAACAGATTTGCCAGTGCAGTAACTAATCAGATGTGCCAAAGTCGAAGTACAAAAAGATGTTCGGAGACTTTACTATGGGGCGGTTATTTTTCAAAGGGCGGTGGACGTTATTTTTAGCCGCAGGTGTGGGAATTGTATTTTACAGCACTGCTGTGGCCGCGGCCCAAAAGGTAGTTCTCAAATACAGTGTGATCCGGATGACTTTACCACTTAGCGAATTAGAAATTTTTGCGGAAACTGGGCAAATGTCGTCTGGGTTAGAAATGCTGTTGTCCAAGGCAAACAAAGACCCGGAAGCAGTGCGTCGCTATCTGACAAGACCCGTGAAAGTCAGTCAAAGGTTTTTGGATCAAACTTTAAATAGTAAAGTTGGGGAAGTGATTCTCGATGAGGTTGGTCAGGTAATTCGCACTCCTTCTGGGAAGGCAAATCGAGAAGCTTTGCGCGAGGCTTTGGTGCTGTCTGCAACTAATGATAACGAGATTACGCTGCTGGAAGCGATGAAGAATTATCCGAACCCAGAAGTTTACGTTGAGGGCGATCGCTTAGTTGAAGCTTACGGTAAACTTGTAGCTTTGTCAGAACAATTTGGCGGCGTTTCAGAACGGCTGCAAGACATTTTGAACAAGATTCGCCTGCCTAGATTGTAGGGAATTTTGTCAACCCGGGTTCATTGCTTTGATCGATCGCAGAATGTTTCTGAACCTGCATCAATTACAGGGGAGTCAAATTTTATTTGTGCAAAATTTGCCTAATTTTGACACCTGTTTTTTAAAAGAATGCAACGGTACACAAGCTCCAAACCTGACTGTCATCAGTCATTCCCAAATCTAAAATCTAAAATCTAAAATCGTATAACTTGGCTGTAAAATCTACTTTGGGATAGATGTTCGACAGTTTACAAAAACTTTAGAGGGAGGAAGTTATTTTTTTAATAAAGTAATTTTATCCAAAAATGCTGGCAAGAGCTTGTGTAGCCCCCATAAAGTAAAATACGATCGGGTAGAGATTGCCGATCATCTATCTTAAGATAGAGAAACGCTGTCAGAGTAAAGCGTTTGCGGAAAAACGGCAGGTCAGTTGTAAGCTGGTAGTAGAACAAATGCGATTACGTAACCTATTCCCCAAAAGTTTCCCCAAAATTATTCACTGAAAAAAAGTTGAAAAAAAACGGTGAGAGACTGCATTAAATTAACAGCACCTAGAATCCCAAGAAAATCGGACTTGTCAGGGTAGTAAACTTTCAGTCAATCTACTTTATTTACTGGATAACACTAGCAATATGAACAACAATCCTATTCGTTCACAAGACCGTTTCTTGGTTTTCGGCGCTCCAGCGATCGAAGATGCTGAAATTCAAGAAGTGATGTCAACCATGAAAACAGGTTGGCTGGGTACAGGCCCGAAAGTCCTGAGTTTTGAAAATGACTTCAAAGCTTACAAGGGTTCCGAGTACGCAATTGCAGTAAATTCGTGTACGGCGGCATTGCACTTGAGCATCCTCGCTGCTTCGTTAAAACCGGGGGATGAAGTCATTACTACTCCGATGACTTTTTGCGCTACAGTTAATGCGATCGTCCATGCCGGAGCAACACCGGTACTGGCGGATGTAGATCCGGTGACAATGAATATTGACCCGGCTCAAGTCGAAGCTAAAATAACTTCAAAAACTAAAGCAATCTTGCCGGTTCACTTCGCCGGTCGTCCCTGCGATATGGATGCGCTTTGCGAGATTGCTCGCCGTCACAACTTGAAGTTAATTGAAGACTGCGCTCACGCGATCGAAACAGAGTACAAAGGACGGAAAGCAGGTACATTTGGCGACTTCGGATGCTTCAGCTTTTATGTTACCAAAAACATCACCACAGGCGAAGGAGGAATGATTCTGGCCGGCCGTCAAGAAGACGCCGACAGGCTCAAAATTTTAGCGCTGCATGGTATGAGCAAAGATGCTTGGAAGCGCTTCGGCGACTCGGGTTACAAGCACTACCAAGTGGTGGAAGTTGGTTTTAAATACAATATGATGGATCTGCAAGCTGCGATCGGCATTCATCAACTGAAACGAGTCGCCCCTTATTGGCAGCGACGTGAGCAAATATGGCAGCGCTACAACGAAGCATTTGCGGATCTGCCGATTACTTTGCCCGCGAACCCGGAACCGGATACAATTCACGCTTATCACCTGTATACAATTCTGGTAGATGAAGCCAAAGCAGGAATCAGCCGCGAAGAGTTTCTCAATGCTATCAATGCTGAAAATATCGGTGTCGGCGTACATTACATGAGTATGCCGGAACATCCTATCTATCAACAAATGTTTGGATGGCAGCCGGAAGACTATCCAAATGCTGCGTACATCGGGCGGCATACAGTTAGCTTGCCGATTTCGGCCAAATTAACAGATGCAGATGTGGAAGATGTAATTGCTGGTGTTACAAAGTGTTTGGCGATCGGCAAGAATCGGACTCGATTAGAGGTGACAGCAAGCCAAACCGCCTAGACTATTCGTCACAAAAAAAGTCTGATGCCTCTGGGGTTAGTCAGTATGTATTGAATGACGGCTCACATTCAGCACCCTAAGATTTTGCACACTCTCAAGGTAAGGTAGTGGGATTGGAATTTTTGCTCGATACATCTAGACTTTTGGGTGTCTCCCCAGACTATACTTGTAGCTATTAAAAGTTCTGACCGATTAAATCTATCGGGTGCCGAATGTGAGTCAAATTCCTGATAAGCTAGATGTTGTAAAGCCAGCATTTATTGAAATCACCGAAAATCGGTCGCAAAAAATTGCCAGGGCGTGGGTTCCGCAGGTCAAAAATCTTTGACCTGGAACAAACAAGCGATAGTTTAGCATATTTCAATTGGTCGAGTTGCTAACGAAAAAAATCAATAATGAATAAACAGATTGGCTATTTTATCCCTGAATTTCCAGGGCAAACTCATACTTGGATCTGGCGTGAATATCAAGCAATGCTCGATATTGGCATGAAACCTCACGTGATCTCAACCCAGAGTCCGCCCACTAAAGTTGTACACACTTGGGCCCAGAAAGCTCAAAGTATGACAGATTATTTGATCCCCTTTGATCTCAAAGATTTTGTTAACGTTCCCATAGAACTCATCAAAGCTGGCCCGATTGCCTGGTGGCGCTGCCTCAGTGTAATTGCCAATATTAAAAATGTATCCTTTTTTCAAAGGCTTTACTATTTGGTATTGGTTGTTATGGGGGCTAAGCTAGCTAGGCTTGCCAGAACCCAAGGATGGTCTCACGTCCATGTTCATTCCTGTGGCAATGCTGCTAATATTGCCCTATTTGCCTCAATACTTTCGGACATCACTTATAGTGTGGCTCTTCTCGGTCAGTTAAAAGATTTTGGGGCCAATCAAGAACAAAAATGGAAACATTCTGCTTTTGCTTCTGTGATGTCTGAACAACTCCTCAACTCTGTCAAAGATGAGCTAGCAGGCTTCTTGCCAAACGATGTGAGAGTTTCACCAGTCGGTGTAAATCTGGATGAATTTAAGCGTGAAACTCCCTATAGTTCTTGGGAAGAAGGCAGTCAATGCCGAATTTACACTTGCGGCCGTCTGAATGTGGCGAAAGGACAAAAGTACCTGATTGAGTCAGTGAAGTTGCTTCGACAACGAGGGTTTGATGTGCGCTTACAGATTGCTGGCGAGGATGCAGAAGGCGGTAGCGGCTACCATAAAGAACTTGATAAATTCATTGAAGACCAATCAATGTCTGATTATGTTGAGCTGCTTGGTTCTGTCTCCGAAGAACGAAATCGCCAAGGTTATCAAGAGGCTCATATTTTTGCTTTACCCAGCTTGCAAGAGGGAATTTCTGTAGCTGCTATGGAAGCAATGGCTATGGAAACTCCTGTAGTGGTGACACAGGTGGGTGGAATGGCGGAACTGATAGATAACGGTATTGACGGTATGCTAGTCCCGCCAGAAAATCCCGAAAAAATGGCAGATGTTATAGCAAAATTGCTACATGACAAAGAGTTAACATTGAGCCTGACTCAAAAATCACGAGAGAAGATTGGTGCTAAATTCCACCATCGGCGTAGTGCTCAGATATTACTTGAATCCTTGGAGGAACTCAGCTAATTTTTTTAAGATTGAACACGGTGATTTTTTTGAGTAGGTATCGATAACGTCCTAGCTCCTGAATATAAGGAGCTAGGATATCTATATTAATTCTAAAACGCCCTTTGTTCTAAAAAATCGTGAAATTAACGCCGTGTTTCAAGTTGGTTTTAAACATGGGGCGATGCGAAGCTACTATCGGTTACAGCATTTGGTTTTAGGGCGCTCAGTAAGCCAAAGTTTCTAAAGTTTCCCGCAGATAGGAGCGAACTTGCTGATCGATGGTGGCATTTTGGTGCTGACGCTCAAAATTGAGTTCTAGCTGCCAGCGTTGAAATCCTGAACTTGCGCCGATCGCAGATTTGAGACTGCCCCAGATTTCAGAATCTTCGCACAGCTCGATCGGCTCTGCGGCTTGAGGTGGTTGTGCGATCGGTAGATAATTCGCCATATTGTTATACCTCTGTTTTAATCCCCTGTAAGGATTGAAAGCTTACCTTGACACTCTCTATTATAGATTCTTCTCTCCAAATAGCCAATATAAAATATCCACAACCAGCGATTAAAAATTAAATATTAATACTATTAATAACCTTAATCAGAGCCGGGAATTACCTATTTTTTTAGAGCATATATCTGTCTGAAGTAAAGTAGCTTAAATTACAATTATCTGGATTTGAATTTTTTATTTCACTTTTCGAGCGACTGTTCGGGTAGCGATGTAGGGCGGTTGGTGTTTGCAGGTTCTGGGTGGGCAATACTGCCCGCTGCTGGCCCAGTTGACTCTGCGGCTACAGCAGCAGTGGCAGTTGTCTCGCCCGTAAAAGTGGGCAAAAGTCGATCGACTTGCCAAGGGGCGATCGTAAAATCATAGCGAATTTTTTCTAAAACATAAGGCTTTGTCGCTGCAAATTCCGATTCCGGCGTCAGCAAAACAGCCATAACACTAGCAGACACCTGCAAAAACAAATTGCTAGCTAAAAAACCAGCAACTGCCAACAACAATCCAGCCCACCGCCAGGAAGGAGGAAACGGAGCCACCGCAGCAGCTAGGGGAGCCAATCGGTAAAGCTGCCACAAAATTACTGCCAGCAAAACCGCAACAAAAAGAGCGACTCCTTGATTTAACTCCGTTTTAAACCGAGTCAGAATTTGCTGTTGCGCCTTAGTTAGATTCTGCGGTTTCACCGCCACAACTAAAATACTAAAAATGTAAAAAGGGCGGAACCATTGCATCCACAGCACAGGAGCAATACCTGCTACAGCCACTAAAAACACTTCTAACCAGACAGGGAGCATAGGAGAACCCACTGCGAGTCCCAGCAAGCACAGTCCCAGAAAAATTGGTACTGTAGCCGCACCAGAAAGGTGAATCCACAAGAAAGGATCTGACCAAAAAGAACGCATAAGTAGAAGGAAGAAGGAAGAAGGAAGAAGGAAGAAGGAAGAAAGCCCTTCGACTCCGCTCAGAAACCGGGAAGAAGAAGGAAGAAGAATGCTTAAAACTCAAGGCAGGTGATTAGCCTGCCTTGAGTCCAAGATCCACAATTCAGAATCCAAAATTATGCCGAGAGAGTCCGGCGCTTAGTAACCATCCGGTAGGCTTCAATAGTATCGCCATCGGCCCAGTCGCTAAACCCGCTCAAGGAAATACCGCATTCAAAGCCAGTATTGACTTCCTTGGCATCTTCCTTCATCCGTTTGAGGGAGTCGAGAACACCTTCGTAAACGACATTGTTACCCCGGCGCACCCGCACCTTACAGTTACGGACGACTTTGCCAGAGAGTACCATACATCCAGCCACAGCCCCGCGACCGATCGCGAAGACAGCGCGCACTTCCACGCTTCCGAGAGGTTCTTCCACCAGTTCCGGTTCCAGCAGGCCTTCCATCGCCCCTTGAATATCATCCAAGAGGTTGTAGATGATGCTGTATTCCCGTACGTCTACGCCCGCTTGGTCGGCCGCTTGGCGAGCGTCGGTGGCGAGAGTAGTATTGAACCCGATAATCACAGCATTACTGGCGGAGGCCAGGTCAATATCCGTTTCTGTGATTTCCCCAGGAGCAGATAGCAGCAGTCGGAGTTGAACTTCTTTTTGAGGAAGTTGAGTCAGAGCGCCGACAATTGCTTCGAGGGAGCCTTGGACATCTGCCTTCAAGATCAAGTTGAGTTCCTTAAGAACGCCTTCCTTAGCTTGTTGAGAGAAGCCGCTGAGGCTGATCCGGCCACCTTGCAATATACGTGAATCTCGTTGGGATGTAGCTCTGGCATCGGCGATCGCCCCAGCCTCTTTTTCGTTCGCGAAGACATCGAATTCGTCTCCAGCGCGAGGAACTTCCCGCAGCCCCAGCACTTCCACCGCGAAGGATGGAGTTGCTTGTTTTACGTGCTCGCCGCGATCGTCGATCATAGCCCGCACCTTACCCAAAGCCGAACCTGCGACCACAATATCGCCAACCCGCAGAGTACCGTTCTGCACCAGCAAAGTTGCCACAGGCCCCCTTGCCTTGTCGAGGTGAGCTTCAATCACCGTACCCTTAGCCGCGCGGTTCGGGTTAGCGTTGAGGTCTTCCATTTCCGCGACTGTCAGAATCATTTCCAACAGCATATCGAGATTTTCGCCTCGGATAGCGCTGACAGGAACCATCGTGATATCGCCGCCCCAGTCATCTGCAACCAAGCCGTACTCTGTCAGCTCTTGTTTCACCCGTTCCGGCTGAGCGCCTTCCTTGTCAATTTTATTGATCGCCACAACAATTGGCACTTTCGCCGCTTTCGCGTGACTGATAGCTTCTATTGTTTGTGGACGCACACCGTCATCGGCCGCCACCACCAAGATAGCGATGTCTGTCACCCGCGTTCCACGAGCCCGCATTGCTGTAAAGGCTTCGTGACCTGGAGTATCCAAAAATACTACCTGCTGGCTCTTGCCTTCGTGTACCACATCCACGTGGTAAGCACCGATGTGCTGGGTAATACCCCCAGCTTCTCCTTGAGCCACCTTTGTTTTGCGGATCGAGTCTAGCAAGGTGGTTTTGCCGTGATCCACGTGGCCCATAATCGTTACCACTGGCGGACGACGCTGGAGGTGTTCCATATCTGTCGCGTCCAGCATCTCGATCACTTTGGTGCCTGGGGCTACTTTTTCTGGGGTTTCTACCTCTATGCCCATTTCTTCAGCTACCATTCTCACCGCTGCAATATCCAGGGTTTCGGTAATGTTGACCGCAATCCCTTTAGAGAACAGCCGTTTGATAATTTCCGTTTCGGGAACAGCCAGAGTACCTGCGAGTTCCTGAACAGTCATCGGCCTGCTAAGCATCAGTGTTTCAGGACGTTCTACCTTAGCTTCGACTGTTTTGCCACGGCTATTACGTCCCCCGGTCGAACCAGACGAGCTTTTATCGTGAGAAGGGCCCGGTCTCTTATTTTTGCCACTGCTTCCGGGTGCGCCCGGAGTTGGCATTGACTTGGGTGCTGCTTGTGTCTTCGCCTTAGCAGGGCGGGCTAGGGAGAGGCTGACCGTGACTATTGTTGGCGTATCCGAGCCATTTTCTAGGTCATCGTCATCCTCATCTATGGGTTTGAGGCGATTACGTTGTTTGAGTTTGGCCGCCTTGGCAGCTTTGGCAGCATCTGAGTTTTCTTCATCGTCTTCTTCCCAAATGACCGAAGTCTTTTTGGCAGGACGAGGGAGGGAGGGCCTTTCGAGGAGAAGAATCCCAGAGTCTGGCGTATTGTCTTCTTCATTGTCATCAGTGTCATCCCCTGCGGCTCCGGTGTCGCCGCCACGGCTACGCAGCCCGGTAGCTGACGTTGCGGGAGCAAGGCTCCGGCGCGGCCCACCACCTGGTTGGGGTCGATCAGCAAGTGGAGTTCTGACTGGGCCACCACCTGGTCTAGGTCTTTGCCCGTCCCGAGATTCGGTACCTCCGGGTGCGGGTCTGCTAGGACGGCTGGGTTTAGCAGGTGCTTCCAGAGTTTCTGTCTGTTCTGATAGCTCTTGCTCTGTTCTGGCAAGTTTGAGTACCGGCTTATTTCCCAGATTTTGTGGGGTACGGCTAGCCGACTCCGACGCCCCTCTGACTGGTGGCGAAGTGAGTTTTGCCGACGGCCCGGGGGGGGCGACCGGCGGGCGTTGCGTGCGTTCGGGAGCCTTTTCCGACGGCGCTTGAAGTGCCGCAGGTGCCTGACTGGCGATCGTACCTACTGTTTCTGAGACTGTTTCTGAGACTGTTTCTGACGGAGCCGCCGAGACAGCGACATTTGGCTTCGACAGTACAGGTCGATTGATATTTGGTTTAGCTGGAGACTGAAGTTGTTGAGTGGCGGGCGATTTGGGAGGAGTTGCCACGGTGGCCCCAGGCTGGTTTTTTGGCTCCTCGTTTCCCGCGGGCTGGGAGGAGGCACCAGCCGGCCGTACTTTTGGACTGCGTATTTCTAAAATTTGCTGCTTTTTTTGTTGGTCGTTAGGGTGAGGGCCAGATTCTCTAGATGGCGCTGCTGCTCTTTCGGGAGGAGCTGGCTTGCCGGGGGAAGAGTGGCTGCTGGCTACGTATTTTTCCGCTGCGAGGCGAATGCGTTCTGCTTCAGATTCTGTAATTGTGCTGCTGTGGCTCTTCACTGAAATATTGAGCCGTTCGCAAACTGCCAAGATGTCTTTATTATCCAAATTTAGTTCCCGTGATAATTCGTAAATTCTTACTTTGCCGTTGTTCATCCACTCTGCCCTCTTTTGTGCCAACCAGTTTTTACATTGTGATTTTTTGTTCTAATGACGACATCATTCGCTGTGATTGATTCAGTGTCAGGAATCGGGGTTTTGGTACTCGCTCAGCAATTTTATCTAAAAAGATGTAACTCGCTGAAGTTTGTGGTTGGACAATTCTCAAGTTTTTTTCGGAACGAGAGAACTCAGAAGTCTGAATTTTGGCAACAGCCATTCTTTCAATCTTCAAAATTTGTCTTTCCACCTTGAGGATACCTCTGCTAGTACCCTACCATTATCTAATCTGACACAAATCTTTCCAGACTGGTGGGCCGATCGGATTGGGGTTTTAGAGCTGGCGCTACCAATAATTACTGGTAGGGCTGCCCACGAGGGTTTATACAGTCGAGTCCGAACTATTGTCGCTTTTTCACTTGGCCCGGCCACAGTCAGATGTCAAATCAGATGTGGCTAAACGCTGCCAAAGTGTTTGGTACAGTTCGTCAGATACAGGCGCTTTGAGCGATCGCCCAAGTCGATTTTTTTTCTGAGCTGCTTTGAGGCATTCTGCTTCCCGACAAAGGTAAGCGGAACGACCGAGGCCACGATCTAATTGTACCTGATGGGAAGGATAGACCCTGACTACTCGCCAAAAAGCTTCCTTATCAGCTATTTTTCGACAACTTGCACAGCACCGGTAGTTCGGTTTCATCTCTTGTCAGAGGGGGAGAGTGGGAGAGTGGGAGAGTGGGAGTAGAGGACAAGTCCTCCAGGTCTCCCGATCGGAAAAATCAGAGTGAATGTCGCAGTTTTTAGACTGGGGCTTCAGTTTCTTCCGTAGTGGCTGCCTCGTGTTCCTCAAATTCTGCGGTTTCCTCGTCGCCGCCCTTGCCTGATTCGTCGTCTTCGTAGTAGTCGCCTGCTAGTTCTTCGAGCCTAGTTGCTTCTGCTTCTAATTTGGTATCTTCGGCGTCGCGATCGTACTTAGCAATATCTTTGATATCGATTTTCCAACCAGTCAGGCGAGCTGCGAGGCGGACGTTCTGACCTTCTTTGCCAATGGCGAGACTCAGTTGGTCTTCAGCGACCAAAATATGAGCCCGCCTGCCTTCTGGAGCCACCAAACGCACTTCGTCTACTCTAGCAGGACTCAGAGCGTTGGCAATATAAGTTGCAGGATCTGGAGACCAGCGGATCACGTCGATTTTTTCACCGCGCAATTCGTTGACTACGACCTGAATCCGCGATCCCCGTGCTCCGATGCAGGCTCCTACCGGGTCTACGTCGCGATCGAGAGTATCAACAGCTATTTTAGTCCGAGGCCCGACGTGCCGGGAAGGCGGATTTGCCTCTCTGGCTACCGCGACAATTCTTACTACTCCGTCTTCTATTTCTGGCACTTCGTTAGCAAACAGGTAAACCACCAAACCTGCGTCTGCTCTAGAAACCAGTAACTGTGGGCCTCTAGTAGAGCCTTCGCCTACCTTTTTGAGATAGACCTTAAATGTGGCGTTGGCCCGGTAATTATCATTGGGCAACTGTTCGCGCTTCGGGAGTTCGGCATCTACTTCCGGCTGACCGAAACTGCTGGTGACAGCTAAAATTACCGACTGCCTCTCAAACCTGAGAACTCTTGCTTGAAGAACGGTTTCTTCTAAATCTTTGAACTCTTCTTGAATCATTTTGCGCTGTTGGTCGCGCAATTTTTGAGCGAGAACTTGTTTGGTCTGGATGGCCGCCATGCGACCAAATTCTTTTTGATTTGGTGTTACGTCTACGAGCACGATGCTGCCCGGTTGAGCTTCCGTGGCTACTTCCTGCACTTCCGAAAGTGAGATTTCGTGATCGGGATTCGCGACTTCTTCGACAATAGTTTTGTTGGCTAAAACGCGGAAACCTTCTTGTTCTGCGTCGAGTTCTACATCAAAGTTATCGAAGTATTCTTCGCTGAAGTGGTCTAGTTTTTGGGTGCGGCGGTAGCGTTCGTATCCTTTGAGCAAGGCTTCTCGCAAGGCTGCTTGAACGGCGTGTTTGGGTAAATTTCGCTCTTTACTAATACCTTCGACCATTTCTTTTAGTCCGGGCAGGGGAACCATTGACATATAAAACACTCCTTTTTTGTTTTGACAATACGTAATATCAATTCCGGTTGCACCGTCAGTGATAGTTGACTGTTGACTGTTGACTGTTAACTGTTGACTGTCAGTCGAAAAACTGACGGGGTGGTAGAGTGTTGGCGGTACGACTCGCTTTTACAATTCCGATCGAGCACGGATTTGATATAACTGGTAATCGGTAATTGGGAATTGGTATTTTTTGAGAAAAAGCGATCGTTGATGAGTGATGAGTTACGGGATAGGATTAAGGAAGCTGGGTGCTGTCACAATTTATTTGTTGTTCCAATTCAACCCGGTGCTACAAATCTGATTCTTAAAAATTAACTCGCAGCGAAGCGTTTTTAGCTTACTGCGAGGCAATCTCAAAACTCAAATCTCAAATCTCAAAATTTCCCTTTACTTCTCCTTTGTTCCTTCGTCTAGTTCAACTTTGGCAATTTGAGGGCGGGGAATTTTAACCTGTCGCCCTTTTTGATTGAGATAAACCGTTGTTTCATCCCGGCTGATCAGTAGTCCTTTCCACTCTTTGATTCGCGAGTCCGGTTCGGTGGCTTTGACTGTCACGGGGAAACCTTTAAAAGTAATGAATTCTCGATCGCTACTGAGCAATCGGGATATCCCGGGACTGGAAATCTCCAGCACGTAGGCATCGGGGATGATGTCGGATGCTTCTAACTCGGCTTCCAGCGCTGTGCTCATCCGCTGGCAGTCGGCTAAACCGGTGTCTTGCTGAAGATTGCGGATGTCTACCCGCAAAACGGGAGGACTTTGGTTGGTGTGAAACACTGCTCCCACTACTTCAAATCCCAGTGTTTCGGCAACGGGGGTAGCTAAGTCAATGATTTGTGGGATTAGGGGATGAGTCATATCGAATAGTTAAGTTAAAACTCCTGAACTCGGATACGGGTTCAACTTGAGGACTTAGGCAAGATATGGGGTAAGGGGGAACCACCGGAAGATTGCTCCTACTGGATCAGTCCTAAACTCGCAAGTCTGATGCCCTGAGTTCTTTTCCTGCGACTAATGCCACAAAAAAAGTGGGCTTGACCCACTCCAAGGTAAAACAATTTTTTCCAAGAAGTTTGAGAACTGATACATTTACGGGACACAATACGAGAATTTCCCGGATCGTGTAGCGATAGGAACACCGTCATTACTGACTGTGAAGGCGGTATCCCGCAAATCTCGCTCTCGTGAAGCCCTAAGCACAATTTATCTCTCGTGGTAAACTTTTAATCGAAGTTTGCCTCGATTCTCAGTTTAGCTCGATCGCCCGCCCGTTGACACTCGAGCGGGCTAAAGTGGCTAAGATTCTGTAGAGACTTCGTTTCTATTTAAGCGGTAGACGGATTGTAAATGTACTGCCTTTGCCTAACTCGCTCTCAACTTGAATGCTGCCTTGATGAGCGTGGGCGATCGCACTCGCAATCGATAGCCCTAATCCAGCCCCTCCTGTGGCTCTAGAGCGATCGCTCTGCACTCGATAGAAACGATCAAAAATTCGCGTTTGTTCGGCTGGGGCGATACCAACACCCGTATCCTGAACTTGAATCACGGCTTCCTTGTCGGTGCAGTCGAGAATGGCAAGGATTATCCCTCCTGCGGGAGTGTAGTTAATCGCGTTGGTAATTAAATTCGTCACCATCCGGTAAAGTTGGGCTTCATCCCCAAGAATTACAACGGCTTGCGAAGCACGAATTTCTAACTTCAAGTCTACCTTAGCTATCATTGCCAAACCTGCAAGTTCTTCAACCAAATCGCAGATCAGATCGTTAAGACAACAAGACTGCAATTGAGTCTGAATCTGTTGTTGCTCAATTCGACAAATAAACAGTAAATCTTTGACTAACCTGGAGAGGCGGATGTTTTGTCGTTCGATAATATCCAGGTTTTGATTAACCTCTGGTAAGTCTTCAGCCAGACGAGTATCCTCAACGGTAGTCTGGATCACAGCGAGAGGCGTTCGCAATTCATGAGCAGCATCCGAGGTGAATTGTTGCATCTGGCGATAGGACTGATAAATTGGTCGCATCGCTACTCCCGCTAACCACCAACTACTTCCTCCCACTAACAACATCGCAAAAGGTAAGCCCAAAAAGAGGAACAGTCGTAAGGCATTTAGATAAGCATCCCATTCTTTGAGCGATCGCCCAATTTGCAGATAACCCCAAGGCAAGCCACCGCTTGTTCGCAGCAGTAGAGAAATTTGATAAAAGCGATCGCCCTTAGAACAATTCAGAACCTGCCAAAACTCCTTTGGCGCAAAACGTTTTAATACATTTGGCTGCTCTCCACTCGTCGCCAAAACACGTCCAGAGCCGTCTAAAAAGCGGAGATAATATCCCTCCTGCTGAAACACTCTAGCAGTATGTCGCGCCCCGTCATTGCCTGAAGGGTAACAGTTTTCATTCCACAGACACAAACCAGGCAAAATAGTTTTCAAGCTAGATGAAATCTGTCCCGGTTGTTGTAATTCAGGTTCGATCGTGTCATGCAGCGTTCCGGCTAAGTCCTGTAGTTTTTGCTGGAGGATGTATCGCTGCGTGTGAAACACAACCTGATATACTGCAACACCGCAGATACCTAACAACAGACCCATGACGATCGCATACCAGCCTGCGAGTTGCCAGCGCGTGCGGTTAAATAGCTTGTTGGAGTGCATATATGAATTGCGGTTGCACCGTCAGGTGATTATTAACTGTTGACTGTTAACTGTTGATTGTTATACCAATTTAATGGGTCGTTGCACATATCTCGATCCCCCTAAATCCCCCTTAAGAAGGGGGACTTTGATCGGAATCTTGTCCCCCCCTTATTAAGGGGGGTGCCAGGGTGATCAGATTCTATGCAGCCGCATAAAAAATTGGTATTAACTGTTAACTTGAGTGTAAAATTCCGGTGCAACCGGAATTGATATTACTTGTTCAAGCGATAACCGAATCCATGAACCGTTTCAATCATGCCGTCACAGCCATAATCTGCCAGCTTGCGGCGCAACAGACGAATTCTAGCAGCAACTACATTGCTCATCGGGTCGGCATCCACATCCCACAAACGAGTCAGGAGTCGATCGCGCGTCAGGATTTGATTCGGGTGCTGCATGAAATATTCCAGTAACCGAAACTCATTAGCCGTCAGAGGAATCACTGTTAGCTGTCCTCCATCATCCGTAGTGGAGATGATTGATTTATTGTAATCAAGCCGCAATCGTCCCGCCTCAAGTTGGTCAGAATTAAAATGGGGCGACTTTTCCGGCGACAAACTGCGTCCCCGTCGCTGGAGTGCCCGCAACCGGGCTAACAACTCCGCTTTAACGAACGGTTTCATCAGATAGTCATCAGCCCCCGCATCCAACCCAGCCACCATATCCTCGGTGCGATCTTTTGCCGTCAACATCAAAACGGGTAAAGGATTATTCTGCCGGCGCAAACGTTGACACAGTTCCAGCCCAGAAGTTCCCGGTAGCAACCAGTCAAAAATGGCGATCGTGTACTCTGTCCATTGGTCTTCCAGATAGTTCCAAGCAGTCGTACCATCCTGCACCCAATCCACCAGATACTTTTCGCGGTTCAAGGTGCGTTGCACGATCGCACCCAAATCGGGTTCGTCTTCTGCCAGCAGAATTCTCATTTTATCGCTACCTCGTCCGATATTTTTTGGCTAACAAACAGATAATACTAATTCTCAAAATTTATCCAAAAGTAGCTGTAGGGTGCGTCGCTATCAAAGCTCCTAAATAATATCGATAATCTCATTGCATCGGAATGATTTAACCGCAGAGGACACAGAGAACACAGACAGAATAGAGGGATACAATACAGGACGATGTTACCGGATTTGATATCATATTGTTTCCGGTTGCATCGGTATTGTTTAAACAGTTAACTGTTAACTGTTAACAGTTAACTGTTAACTGTTATTAGCCTACTTCTTTCGTTGCTGTCTGCTCAATGCCATAGTTTCTCAACTCGGTTGTTTCCATCATCCGTTTCGGCATCAGATACTTGCCAAATCGAGCATACAATGCAGGTAAAACCAGTAGAGTGAGAGCGGTTGAGGTAAAGAGTCCGCCGAGGACAACGATCGCCAAAGGCTGCAACAATTCCTTACCAGCCCCACCGCTTAACACCAGGGGAATCATCCCCAAGGCCGAGGTGAGTGCAGTCATCAAAATTGCCAGCAACCGTTCCATTGAACCTTCCACAATTACCTTAGAAAGTGGCATTCCTTGGGCGAGTTTGGTGTTGTAGTTGTCTACCAGCAGCAATCCATTGCGCGTCGCCACGCCAAACAGCGTCACAAAGCCCACCATTGAAGGAACAGAAAGAACACCGCCCCTTAGCAGCACGGAGATGACACCGCCAACCAGTGCTAATGGTAAATTGACCATAACCATCAGCATCGCAGGAACGGATTTTACCGTGAAGTACATCAATACTGCGATCGCCACCACTGCTAATATTCCGAAAATTAGGAAGTTTTGAGCAGCCCGTTGTTCCGATTCATACTGTCCGCCGTACTGAATATAGTAGCCTTGGGGCAGTTGCACCGATTGCTTGACTTTGGCGCGAATGTCACCGACAACCGAACCAACATCGCGTCCCTGTATGTTGGCTGAAATCACTATTAAACGCGAGACGTTTTCCCGGTTAATCGTGTTCGGGCCCTTGCCAAAGTCAACCTTTGCCACTTGCGAAAGCGGGATGATTTGATTTGTTGGAGTATTAACTTGCAGGTTGCGAATCGTGTTGAGATTGCGGCGGGCCGATTCGTTGACCCAAACCAGTACATCGACCAACTGTTGACCATCGGGTACTTGACCAACCACGCGACCATTCAGCGCTGTTTCGGTGAAATCTGACAATTGGGCGATCGTCAATCCGTAGCGGGCGGCAGCATCTCGGTTAAATTGAATTTGTACCTGACGGATCGGAATTTGGGGTTCAAGCTGAAGGTCTACCAATCCCTTCACGTCTTTCATTGTTGTTTCGATTTGTTCTCCAATGCGGCGGAGTTCTTGTAAGTCGTTACCAAATACTTTAATGGCGATCGCACTTCTGACACCCGACAACACTTCATCCATGCGGTGGCTGATAAATCCACCGACATTGCCGGCAACTCCCGGAAACTGACCCAATACTTCGCGCAAAGCTTGAATCGCCGCAGGACGGTTTTTCATCGCTGCTTCACTCAGTTCCACGTCTAAGTGTGCCAAGTTCACCGATGCCGCATCTGGGTCGCCCGGAGCACGCCCCGATCGCAGTTGTACTGATTCAAACCGGGGGTCATCCTTCAGCGCTGTTTGAATCGCTAACCCGATGCGATTGGTTGATTCCAATGAGGAACCCGGATACAGGGCGATCGCATTCATGAGCGATCGTTCCTGGAACGTTGGCAGAAAATCCCGTCCTAAGGTCGGCACAATCAGCATCGCCGCCACCATTGACGCTGTAGCCAATCCCAAAATCAAGCTAGAGCGACGCATCGCCAACTGTAGCAACGGATGGTAAACTCGTTTGGAAAACAGTGCTAGGAAAGGTTCTTTCGTCTGCATCCGGCTGTGGGGCAACAGAATAGCACACAATGCAGGGGAGATTACTAGGGATTCCAGGCTGGAGATGATTACCACCACCAGATAGGCAATGCCCATTGGGGTGAAGATGCGCCCTTCCACGCCAGAAAGTGTGAAAATCGGTGAAAAGACAATAATCCCAATTAACGTGGCTCCAATCAGCGACTCGCGCACTTCCTGAGAACCCTCAAAAATCACATCCATTGGTGGCTTGGGATTTGGCGAGAGGCGATTTTCCCGCAAGCGACGGTAGGTGTTTTCGCAGTAGACGATCGCATCATCGACTGCTGTCCCGATCGCCACTACCAATCCGCCGAGGGTCATGGTGTTGAGTTCCAGCCCGATCCAGGAACACACTAACAGCGAGAACAGTAGCGAGAGAAAGAAATCCAGCAAACAGATGGTGAGGGTGCGCCAGTTCATCAGGAACGGAATCAGGATGGCTGCGACAATCAAACTGCCTTCGATCAACGCCGATCGCACATTACCAACCGATGCGTCAATGTAGGCATCTTGTCGGAAAGTGACATTCGCATTCACATCCTTGGGTAAACCTGGTTTAATTTCCTCCATCGCCTCGATGATGGCTTGGGTGACGGTGGGACTATCCACTAAAGGTTGCTTGTTCACCATCACCACCACAGCCCGTTTTGTGTTCCAACTGGCATCGCCTCGCGCCAGTGCAGCTCCAATCTTCACCTCTGCCACGTCCCGCAGTAGAATGGTTTTTCCCTCCTGCACCTTGACGACTGCTTTTTGCAAATCTGCGATCGTCTGGATTTGTCCCTCGCCTCGAATCACCAATTCGCGATCGGGGTCAATCAACAATCCACCGGCGGTTTTGGCATTTGCCTCGGAAGCCGCCTTGACGACTTCGGAGAGGGAAACCTTCAGCGCCTTGAGTTTTTCAGGATTAGCAATCACCTGAAACTGCTGCACATCTCCGCCGTAGACTAGCACTTGCGATACGCCGGGAACTGCCAGCAATCGGTTGTTGATTTTGCCATCCACCAAACGCCGCACTTCCATGATTGATGTAGTGTCAGACGTGAACGCATACTGAATCACCGTCCCAATGGGGGGAGCTAAGGGCGATATCTGCGGTGTACCAATTCCTTCGGGTAATCGGTCTTGCGCGTCCTGCAATCGCTCTGCGACGAGTTGACGAGCTTGATAGGGGTCAGTGCCCCACTTAAATACCACCCGCAATACAGAAATTCCTACGGCTGACGATGTACGAACGACTTCAACTCCTGGTGTTCCGTTGACCGCACTTTCTAGCGGTAACGTCACCAAGGATTCCACTGCTTCCGGCGCAAGACCGGGGGCTTCAGTCTGTACTTCTACTTGAGGTGGCGCAAAATTGGGCAACACGTCGAGGGGCATTCGACTTACTGTATGTAGGCTCAAGATGGTTAGGGCGATCGCCCCGAACACCACTAACCATCGTTGAGCAATAGACCATTTGGGGATGACATTCAACATAAAAATGAAATTGGGATAGCGTCAGGCAAGCTTTAGAAGTTGGTATGAAGGTCTATTTAGTCGCGATCGACATTAATCCAGAATCTTATTTCAATGTCGAATTATCCTTGCCTTTTAAGCCAAATACGGCTAATACACCGACCAGTACAACTCCTGTGGCTGCTATCGGTACCAAGGGAGATGATGTTTGAGCAGGTTGTGCTTCTGGCACTGATTTACCGGGCGATGCCTGCGCTTCTGGCACCGATTTACCGGGCGATGCTTGCGGTTTACCTCGCAATGCCTCGGAGTACAAGAGTGTTGCGCCCTGCGTCACAATCTGATTTCCCGAAGCTAGATTGCCTTCTTTAATTTCCACCACATCTCCAGAATCGCTACCAATCTCAACTGAGATTGGTTTGTATGTCGTTCCTTCCTGGATGTAGACGAGCTTTTGCCCATTGGCATCAACTAAGCTGGTGCTCTTAACTTTCAGAATACCTCCATCGGGAGTAGGGGCAACTGCCTCTGTCTTAATTCCCAATGCGGTTGCTTTACTGGCATCAACTTCGATCGGCTGCATAATCTTTGCCGCATCGCCACCTGCAAACTCGCTGTTATGCCCAACGTGCGCCAGCACCGGATTAGTCTGCAACATTAATCCAAAAATAAAATTGCCACCTGTAGACTTACTATTATTCGCTAGCACCGGAGCCGAAGCCGTGCACAACATTAATCCCAAAACAAAACTAGACCCGTAACGGACGATCGATAACGAATTTAACTGCAATGACTTGGATAGCATAAAAATTTCCTCCTGACATTTAGCGATCGGGTGTGATGAAATCAGCCACTACTCCCAAGAGCAATCCATTCCTCACCCCGCAAGTTGTGAACCTTCTCCAGCTAGAATGTCAGGCGGAAATAAAAATTTGATGAAAATTTGAGGCAATTCTAAGAATTTATGCTCAAGCCAACTTTAAAACTCCCCGATCTCTTAGTCTCAAGCGAGAGGGACGAAAGTTTGTGTAGTTTGAGGTCAAAAGCGGTTTCCACCGTCGATCGACATTAATGCTGATGACGATGGTGTTGGTCATTACCGTGAGGGTGCAAATGGAATAGACCGATATGTTCGTGTGAATGGTTGTGGAATTCGCTCACAGCCATCGCTGACTCATGGAAGTGCTGATGGTGTTCGTCGTGGACGTGTTCGTGCTCGTGCAACATATAGTGCAAGTGTTCGTGTTCGTGGGGCTGGGGCTTGAGTGTGAGTTGTACGATCGCCAGTAGCCCTAAGCCCACCAAGCTACCGTACAGGAACTCATCCTCAGCAAATTGGGTTCCCAACCACCCAGCTAGGGGGTAGGAGACGGCCCACCACAGGTGACTCCAAGCAAAGTGTGCGCCATAAACGCGCCCTTGTAACGCTGTTGGGATGCGGTCTGCAATCAAAGTTTCGGTGGGTAAGTTCACTAAGTTTTGCCCTGCACCGGCCACCGCCCAGAGAACCATCAATCCAGCCAAACTGACGTAGTTGGCAGGCATCAGGGCTAATGTTACGATCGCTGCACCAATCAGAACTTGTGTTGTACGCGCTATACGAGTATCGATCGCACCCACAGCTACTGCACTAATAGTCGCACCGATCCCAAAAGCTGCCATCGCCCAACCGTACTGCACCTCTCCCAATTTGAGCGTCCCCTGGACGTAGCCTACCGTGTTGACGAGGATTTGCGCTCCGGCGATCGAGGCGACTAACTGCATCGCCAGGGCGTAGCGAATTGGAGCATCTGTTAACAGACGAGTTGTACCTTCTTTGATATCTTGCAAGGTTCTACCTACAGTCCTTGACGGCTGTTGGTTTGACTCGACACTAAGCTGACCGGGTAAGCTAAAGATCAGGATTGCTGCAACCACAAAGGTGATCGCATCCAGGAAGAAAACCTGCTTTGCTCCGATGAAAGCGGCCACAGCTCCGGCAAGACCGGGGCCGAGTACACTTAGCAATTGGTAGGTAGCGCTAGAAAGTGCGATCGCCTGTGGATAGTCGTTTTTTCCGGTTACTAAGGGGATTGTCGCTTTGTATGTCGGCGTAAAGAAGGCATTGAAGACGTTGAGCGAGAAAATCAGGACATAGATTTGCCACACTTGGGTTACGAATGGTAGCAAACTGACGATCGACATTCGCGCTAAGTGGGTGATGACCATGATTTTCTTGCGATCGAGGCGATCGGCCAAAGCCCCCGCTAGCGGTGAGAGCAAGACGAAAGCCGTAACCCGCATAGTCAAAGCTGTCGATAGCACTAAACTAGAGTTTTTTCCAGCCAATTCAAAAGTCAGGAGGGCTAAACCCACCCAGGTGAGTGCATCTCCTAAAAGACTGGTCGTTTGAGCCGCATAGAGCCTCGCAAACCTGGGGTTTCTGAGGCTGTCAAACAGATGAAAAGTATTCATCTAATTACTTGTTGTTAATCGAATTTTGGATGGTTTCCTAATTACAGGATATCCAATTTTAGACTGGCTATTTGACCATCTAAGGAATGAGAATTGAATAACTTACAACTTTTATTTTTTTTGTGGGATGGGCGTCCCGCCCGTCCAGAAAGAACGGGCGGGACGCCCATCCCACAAATATGTGTGTAAATTATTTAATTCGCGATCCTAACGCGGAGCTATGCGTTGCAATTCTTTAGCTTGCTCTAAAATTTTCTCGAAGTCTTCTTCGCTCAACCGCTGGATGTAGTTAATTTTAAACTCTTCTAGGAAGTCGCAAAGCAGCAGTTGTATTTCTTTCCAGGTTTGCTGCTGTTGCAATTCGCTTCCTAAAGCTTGCCCGAAATGTTGGACTAGCTGGCTGGAGAGTTTGGTACCTACGGGGTCTTCGCTGGCGATTTTAAAGGCTTCGTAGGCATCTTGGGGGCCGAGGGTGACTAATTTGGATAGTTCTGCAACTAATTGCTCTGCTAGCTGTGCGGGCAGATTTCCCAATCCGGGTACTTGCTGGAATCCTTGATATAGGGGGGATTGTTTGAGAAATAGTTCTATATTGTAGCGGAGCAGGGCTTCTAGGTCGGGCTGGAGTTGAGGGAGAACTTTGTAAACGGTTACTTGGACTAAACGGGTGGCGATCGCTTCTATTTCGTTGATATTATTAATGTCTAAATATCGCTGTTTTGGGGATTGAAATAGTTGACGTGCTAGTTCGCCTGTGGTAATGGATTGTTGCATCTGGTTGATGAGTTGAATTACTACTACTTCGGTCAATTCTTGGGCGAAGTTGGCGACGAAACCCCGGCTGATTTGGGTGCGTATGGGTTGGAGGTCGGGCATTTTGGCTTGGTGGATGCGAATTGTAACGGGTATTACTCGCAACAGACGCCAGAATGGGAGGAGCAAGAGGATGTCGTACCACCGCCAGAGCATGGCTGCTCGCCAAGTGACGCTGCGGTGGCGGCGGCTGATGAAGTAGGTGCGGGCTAGAAATTCGATCGCGAATACGGCAATAAATGGCAGGTCAATTTGCCAGAAGTTGTCGGTAAATTCGCCGTTTTCTCCGATCGTCCTGTAATAGTTGGTGGCGATCAACGGCTTGATTTTGGCGTCAAACCATGTTATTTCTTGTTGCCAGCCTTGTTTGTTTAAATGGTCTTGGCTCCAGAATGTTCGGAATGATTGTTTGGCAGATTCTTGCGGATTCGGGGTGCGATCGCGCATTCGGTCTTTAATTTTTTCTAGGGTGCCGCTTTTTGATACTACTCGAAACGGATCTTCGTCGATCATTTTCGCGGTTAGATTGTTTATTTCCTGCAATTTTGCTGCTACTTGGGGAGATGGCAAGCCTGTTTGCACTACTTGAATTTTTAATTCTTCTAAGGTTTTTAGATATTTCTGGGTGTCTCGGTGGGGTTTAATTCCTTTAAATGGGTCGTATACTTGGGTGATAACTGGCAGTTGCCGAAAGTAGAAATCTCGCCAAGGTACGTAAGTTATGTCAAATAATACTAGGCTTAAATTTCCGAGGGCGACCAGTGCCATGAACCGCTCGAACCAGGGTACTTTCGGTGCTAATGCGCGGGAGTTTGGAGTTTTAGATGGCTGTAGTTTTGGTGTCACTGGCAGTTCCTAATTAAGTAGACGGAGCGAGATAAAATTAAGTGGTAATAGCTGCAAAATGGCAAGAGGGAAAACTAGCTAATTGTCTGGTTGCGCTCGGATTGCTCAGCGTGCAAGCTAGTATTGATTTTAACGTGGGTTTGTTGGGGACTTTGGGATTGTTGATTTGGCAGGGGTTGGGTAAAAGTTTATACAGGGGAAATATTAAGGTCGATCCTCTTCGAGGGCTTCGCTAACGAACTTGACAGCAGTCGCAGCTCCGGTTAGTCGGCTACTCTCTGGTAATAAAATTATATCTCAGGCGGAATCCTAAGTGTTTTTTCGGGGTTGCAGAGCTAACTGGGCCGATAATAAATTACTATTTCTGTTCGATCTGCTGGCTATTTGACCGCTAAATCAAATGTATTGCGCCTTCTCGGAGTTTCAGGTTAGATTTGGGCTTCGAGTTTGAGGTCAAACCCCCTTGAGGGTTATACTTGCTCAGGGGCTCTCTAGCGAGAGTGCCTCCTCATAACGGGAGGGTGGCTGCCACTGTAGTAAGTTCGGGATATTGTCTCAACAACCAGCTCGCGATCGGACTCTTGAATAAAATGACACGCTGAGTATAATTTTGTTCGCATTTTTTTTAATATATGACATACTGCCTTAATCTCGATTGCCCAAGAGACAAGCGTCAGAACCCACCAGGCACAAAGTATTGTCTTAATTGCGGTTCCAAGCTGCTGCTAAAAGACCTTTATGCAGCAACTGAGCCGCTGCGCGACGGAGGATTTGGCAGGACTTTTAGAGCTGTCAATCATGGAAAATTTGAGGAACTGTGCGTGATCAAACAGTTGTCGCCGCCGCAGGAGTTTCAGCGGAAGCCCGCTCATTTCAAGAAGTATGTCCGACTGTTTGAACAAGAAGCCCGGCGTCTTTACGAACTGAAACACCCGCAAATTCCTCAGTTAATTTCTTATTTTGAGGAAGATGGGCGCTTGTATTTGGTGCAAGAGTTTATTGATGGCAATAATTTAAAGGATGAGTTAGAAAAGTACGGTGGTTATAGCGAAATAAAAACTAGGGAACTGCTATTAGATTTGTTACCTTTGCTGAATTTTGTTCACGAGCGCAATGTAATTCACCGGGATATTAAGCCTGAGAATGTGATCCGTCGGAATCGCGATCGCAAGTTGGTACTGATAGATTTTGGGGTTTCTAAACAGGTAGTAGCTGAGGCTCCGACCAAAACTGGAACGAAGTTGGGAACTCCCGGTTATGCGGCTCTAGAACAGCGTCACGGTAGGGCTGTTCCGGCTAGCGACCTTTACAGTTTGGGGGTGACTTGCATTCGCTTGCTGACTTCTGTTATGCCTTATTTGGATATCTACGGAGACATTCACGATGACCTTTACGACCCGCTTGAAGGTCGCTGGCTTTGGAGGGAGGCTTTGCCGAAAGGAACAAAGATCGGCCAGGATTTAGGTCAGATTTTAGACAAGTTGATTCAGGAATATGTCAAAGACCGCTACAAGTCTGCTGTGGAAGTTTTGGAGGTTCTAAAACCTGCTGTTGCGGTTGTCCCAACAGTGCCCAAGTCGCAGCAGGCTACTGTTATCAGTCCTTCTGTACCGACTCAACCCGTGACTGCTCCTCCGCTAGTTTCTGCGAATTTAGAGTCGGAAAAAGGGATAGATTATTCTCAGTTGGAAAGGCTGCTGGCTGCTAAAAATTGGCGGGGTGCTGATGAGGAAACTTCTGTGAAAATGCTGGAAGTGATGCAGCAAGTTTCAAGGGGTTATTTGAGCGAGGAAGATATTAGGAAGTTTCCGGCTAAGGATTTGGAGACTATTGACCAGCTTTGGGTTCGGCACAGTCACCGCAGGTTCGGCTTTTCTGTGCAAAAGGGTTTGTGGGTAAAGTCGGGGGGGAAGGCTGGTGTTTATGATGCTACTGTTTGGGAGAAGTTTGGCGATCGGGTGGGCTGGCGAGTTAATGGTCAGTGGGTATACTATTCTGAACTCAATTTTACTTCTAAGGCAATGCCTGGACATTTGCCGGGGGGGACTGTTTTTGGGTGGGAAGGCGGGGTTTTGTGCGGTGTTTTGGGTTTGGGCGGGGTGTGGTTTTTGCTGTCGCGGCGAGATTTGTAGTTAGTGGTTAGTTGTTATTTGTTATTTGTTAGTTGTTATTTGTTGGTTGTTATTTGTTATTTGAATTCCGAATGACCAGTTATATCAAATCCGGTAGCATCGGAATTATTATTAGCCCAAATTAGGAGACGGCTTGGCCTTTGTCCCTACCCAACATAATATTGTAGGGACAAAGGCCAAGCCGTCTCCTCTCCTCTATCATTCCGGTGCAACCGGAATTGATATTATCACGTGAGCATTACGCACTCTACAGATAGATTGTGTCAGTTTTTAGATAAAAATTTACATAAAAGTTGCGATCGCCAAATCCACGATCGCAACTTAAATCATTGTCATTGACTGCGGCGAATTTCAGTAACTTGGTCGGCAACATCCAAAATTCCTAGTGGCATCGAAGGCCCGGTCAAAATAATATCTAAATGGTGGGGCTTGCTGTCAATCAATGCCAGCACTTCTGCTTCTGGAATTAAGCCTAAATTCACCGCTAAGCTCAATTCATCGAGAATAACTAAGGCATAACTGCCTTCGCGCACGGTATTTTGAACGTATTGCCACAATTGTTTGATCGACCTTATTTCCAATTCATCTAAATCCGCCTTGTCAATACAGCGGAGCAAATCGCACCGCACCCAATCTAAATTCTGCCCCAGCCGCACCGGATGCTGATGCCCTTGATTGATGCCCCCTTTGAGGAACTGCACTGCTAACACCGGATTCCCCTGTCCTGCAATTCGGAGCGCCTGAGCCATGACACTGGTAAAAAAGCAGCGGTGCGGGGCTGTAAAAACTTGCACCAGCCCTTGAACTGTGTAGGGCAAGCTGTGGGTTAAATTGAGTTTAGGGGTTTGTAACTGAGCAACCATAGGGCAATATTTAATTAGAAATTGAGTCTTGAGTGCGGCTCTGACCTTGGCAGGGATGGAGCCTGCTTAACAATATATAGTGTACTTGGCCGATCGCACATCCGATCGCACGCTAGATATACAAGTTGTCAAAAGCTTGCGGCAGTGACGATCGCAGCTATTTTGCCCGATCGATCTCAATAACAGGTAAACTTTGAATGTCGCGGCGCTAGGAGCAGAAACTGTGAGATTGGTGATTCTGGGAGGGCCGGGAGCGGGAAAGGGAACTCAGGCTGAACTACTGTGCAGCAATTTGAGCATTCCTTTGCTGGCTGTGGGGGATATTCTGCGCGAGGCGATCGCAGATGACACAGATTTGGGCAAGTTAGCGGTGTCTTATGTGGAAAAAGGGGAATTAGTTCCCGACGCAACTATGATTCAATTCTTTCGCCGCCGGTTGCTGCTGTGGGATGTCTTTAATGGCTGGGTGCTGGAGGGCTATCCGCGCACGGCTTTTCAAGCTGAAGAGTTGGATTTTTTATTAGACGATTTGGCACAGCAGCTCGATTGGGCGATTTGGTTGAAGGTTCCGACTGAGGTGTTGTTGAGTCGATCGATCCAGCGAGATCGATCGGACGATAGTCCAGAAATTTTGCAGCGCCGTCTCGATTTATTCGAGGAGCAAACTATGCCGATTTTAGATTATTACGAGCATCGCAACAAGCTGTTAACTATTAACGGCGATCGATCTCCCGAAGAAGTGCAGCAGGATATTCTTAAAGTTGTTAATAGTTAATAGTCAGTTGGCAGTTGGCAGTAGCTGTTATTTGTTGATTGTTACCAATAACAAATAACCAATAATATCAATTCCGGTGGCATCGGAATTAATATTAACCGAGATTAGGACACGGCACTGCCGTGTCCCTACAATTAATCACCGTAGGGAAACGGCACTGCCGTGTCCTCTATATCCTTCCGGCTCAGCCGGAATTGATATAACCAATAACAAACAACCAATAACAAATAACCAATAACCAATAAATTATGTCCATAAAACGTGCCGATGGCAGACAGCCAAATCAACTTCGTCCGATTAGTTTCGATCGCGAATTCAACAAATTCGCCAGCGGTTCGGTGCTAGCAAAAAGCGGCGACACTCAGGTACTATGCAGCGTTACGATCAAGCCGGGAGTGCCTAGGTTTCTGGAGAATACCGGAAAAGGTTGGCTAACTGCGGAGTACCGGATGTTACCAGGATCTACGCCGCAGCGTCAAGAGCGGGAGTTTATGAAATTATCGGGGCGCACTCAAGAAATTCAGCGGTTGATTGGCCGGAGTTTGCGATCGTGCTTGGATATGGAACTATTAGGAGAGCGAACGATTCTGGTGGATGCTGATGTGTTGCAGGCAGATGCAGGGACTCGCACGACTTCTATTAATGGCGCGTTTGTGGCTGTGGCTGATGCTTTGAATAAGTTGGTGCAAAAAGGTGATTTAGTGCAGTCTCCTTTGATTCGCCAAGTGGCGGCAGTCTCTGTGGGACTTTTGGAAAACGAGCTATTTTTAGATTTGAATTATCTTGAAGATGTGGCGGCGGAAATTGATTGTAATGTGGTAATGAATGGCGATTTGAATATCATTGAAATTCAGGGAACTGCGGAAGAGGGAAGTTTTAGTCGGAGTCAGTTGAATCAAATTTTGGATTTGGCAGAAACTGGGATTCAGGAATTATTGGAGGCTCAGCGGCAGGCTTTGGTTGAGTAGTCATGAGTCATATCTATTTTCAGCCACTAGCAAGGGATGAGAGCAAATATGCAGAATAATCCTAGCCCTTCAGAATCGGTAAAACAAGTCATTTCTAATCATTGGTCATTTCTGGCTGAGGCGACGTTTGAACCGACAGCGCAAGGTTCAAGTCAGGCAACCTATTTTGTTTACACACCAGACAATCGGTTTGTTTTGAAACTTTACGCAGCAACCACTGAAACTGTCCAGATTCAATACGAACATTCATTGCTCACCTTCTTGCAATCCACTGATTTCTCTTTTGCGATTCCAGTACCAATCCGTACTACTTCTGGTGAGACTTTCATTCTAGTTGAAGCTGATGGTCGATCGCTCAATGCTGCTTTATTTCCTCGGATAGTCGGACAAGCTATGAATCGGCAAAACCTTAACCAAATTCAATCGGCTGGCTTTGTCTTAGCGAAGTTGCATCATCAGCTTGCCAAGTTTGATCCGCAGGGTAAATTCGCAAGATTGCCATTTTGGGGAGCGTTAGATCGGATTCATCCACAAGTGAGCGATCCCTTAACTGTTGTGCAAATTTTGAGTCTAGGATTGGAAGAACAGGAGCGCTTTAGTCAACTGTTGAGTGAGGCGATCGAAGCCGCCCCTCATCTCTACGCAACGCTTCCTATCCAAACCATTCATGCGGATTATATTACACCGAATATTCTTGTTGAAAACGATCGCGTCGTTGGGATTTTAGATTTTGAGTTCGCCACGCGCGATTTGCGGCTTTTGGATTATCTCAGTAGCTTAGATCAGTTTGCGTCCTTTCCGTGGAAGGACGATCGATTCGAGGAGATTGTGCAAGCTTTCAGTACGGGTTATCAAGCTTGTTCTTACCTAACTGTGGCAGAAATGAAGGCTGCAATTGCAGTATGGAAGTTGCAACGCGCCAGTTCCCTCGTCTACTGGACAGGGTGGTTGCTTGAAGGGAAGGGAAATCGTCAGCAAATAGTAGATGCAGTTAGGGAAACGCTGAGATTTGAAACGTGGCTCGAATCAAATCAAACGAGACTACTGAATGCGCTGGGTGTCGCCTAATTTTTATTCCGTATTAGAATGTTGTCGATCGTGGCAGAAAAACTTACTCTAATTTACTGCTTGTGCTATAATTACGTAGAAATCTTAGTAATTACAAATTGCTAAGATAATGCAAGCTGAAAAAATATCAATTTCCCTATCACAATCGTTACTACAGTTCATTGAAAGCTACAAAACTGCTAAAGGATGCCAATCGCCATCCCAGGTAATAGAAGTAGCTTTGGAATTGTTGCGGAATCAAGAACTAGAATCTGCTTACCGACAAGCATCTAGTGAAGTAGACTCAGCTTGGGATCTAACTGTTGCTGATGGATTAACAGATGAAACGTGGTGAAATTTACTAAGCTGTTACGCATTTAAACCACTAACGAGGCCTGTAGGGTGCCACGGGTCGTAGGCGTAAGCCGGGGCGAAGCCATCGCTTACTAGGCAAGGGAAACGCTGCGGCCCGTGGCACCCTACAATACTATTTTAAATGCGTAACAGCTTACGCTAATCTAAGTCCAACGGTTGGTTCTGAGATAGATAAACGCCGTTCTGGACGCACGGGGGGTTAGAAACCGGGTTTTATTGCGAGATACTTCGTCACAGCTTGCAGAAACGCGAAAAAACCCGGTTTCTGGGATGTTGATGCGTAAGTCCCATTATTACATTTTAGCAAAATTCAGCTTAATTGCCGATCGCACTTTTTCCACTTTTTCTATCAAAGCCGATCGCCCTTTTCGAGCTATTCTAGAAACATACTTCATTCCCCGATCGCACTTATGGTTGCCTTACCCGATCGCCCATTGATGAGCCCAGAAGAATACCTAGCTTGGGAACCCACCCAAGAAGAACGCTACGAGTATTGGGATGGCGAAGTCGTCGCCATGACCGGTACAACCCGCAATCATAATCGGATTGCAGGAAATTTCTTCAGAATTCTAGATGACGCCCTTGTCGATCGACCTTGCGAACCTTACATCGGAGATATCAAAGTCCAAGTGGAACCAGGGCGAAAGTATTTTTATCCTGATGTTGTCGTAACTTGCGACGATCGCGATAACGATCCGCAATTGATCCAATTTCCTTCTTTGATTATCGAAGTTTTATCACCTTCCACGGAAGCAGTAGATCGCGGCATCAAATTTGCTAAATACCGCCAATTTTCAACACTACAAGAATATGTATTGATGCAAGTTCAACAGCCAGTAGTAGAGATGTTTCGGCGCAATCCACAGGGGCAATGGGTACTATCCGAGTATGGCTTGGGCGATTCCTTACAACTTGAATCGGTGAATGTCGAAATTGCGATCGCCGATTTATACCGCCAAATACAATTTTCTTAGTCTACGGAGGCGGACATTGTTTGTGTAGACGCGAATTCCATTCGCCCTTTCTTTCTTTTCTATATTTCTTAGTCCGCGGAGGCGGACATTGTTTGTGTAGACGCGAATTCCATTCGCCGGGTATCCAACGGAAAATCACCCAATATCAACGAAAATTCGCCCGAAATTCACCCAATATTCGCCCTTCCTTCCTTACAAAATCTGCCTCGGGGCGATCGGAATTTCAATCACAAACTCCGTACCCTCTCCCGGTGCAGAAACACAAGTCAAACTCCCACCGTGAGAACTAACAACGATCGAGTGCGAAATAGATAGTCCCAAACCAGTTCCAGAACCCACAGGTTTAGTTGTAAAAAACGGGTCAAATATCTTGTGCAGCACCTCAGTGCTCATCCCAGAGCCGTTGTCAGCCATTCTAATGATAACAGAATTGCGGTCTGTCACCTCCGTGGCGATCGTAATCGTAGGATTATTTTGAGGATTAGACGGACAATCCCTCGCCAACAGCAGCGCATCGATCGCATTTGTCAACACATTCATAAACACCTGATTCAACTGCGACGCATAACAAGTAATTAGCGGTAGATTGCTGTACTTCTTAATCAACTCAACTCCCAAACGCCCGCCCTCTTTCCTCAGACGCGGCTGCAACAGCATCACCGTACTATCAATGCCTTGATGGATATCCACCGACTTCATTTGCGCTTCGTCGAGGCGCGAGAAATTCCGCAAACTCAATACAATATCCCGGATTCTTTCAGCTCCCACTTTCATTGAATCCAGCAGCTTTTGCAAATCTCCAATCAAAAATTCCAGTTCAATTGTTTCTATTTCCTCTATAATTTCATCAGCAGGTTCTGGATAATGCTGCTGGTAAAGCTCAATCAATTTCAGCAAGTCTTTGACGTATTCGCTAGCCGGATTGAGATTGCCGTAAATGAAACTTACAGGATTATTAATTTCGTGAGCTACACCAGCCACCATTTGCCCCAAACTAGACATCTTTTCCGTTTGAATTAATTGAGCTTGAGTGAGTTTAAGCTCGCGCAAAGTTTGTTCTAAACGCTCGTTTTTTTCATTTAACTCCTGCGTCCGCTCTTGCACTTTCTGCTCCACCGAATTGTAAAGCAGAGCATTTTCTAAAGAAATAGCAACTTGAGAAGAAAGCAGCCTTAAAACTTCCAATCTATGAGCATTAAACGCACCGACAGTCAAGTTGTTTTCTAAATAAAGAATGCCGATTAGTTTGCGTTGATTGATGATCGGCGTACACAAAAGAGATTTTAGCTGGTGTTTGGCGACGTAAGGATCGGCGGTAAATCGCCCTTCAGCCGCATTGCTCAACACCAAATCTTCGCGAGTCCTTTCCACATAATTAATCACCGTCACAGGCAAATCTTGACATTCTTCTACAGGCGTAAATTGCATCACCGCTACATCTTCACCAATGACTGAGGCTTTAGCTGAAATCAACAGTTTTTCATCTCTAACTAAGATTAAAAAACCGGACTGTGCGCCCGCATTTTCGATCGATATTCTCATCAAAGAAGCCAGCAACTTGTCGAGGACAATTTCGCTAGAAATCGCTAGAGATGCTTTCATTACAGTTGCTAAATCCAACACTCTCGCATCGCTGCCAGTAGAAGTATGAATAGTTGTTGTGGTTTGATTGTTGTTGTTAAAACTTCCGTGGAGCGGCGTCATTTCCCGCAACTGCGGATACTTCAGTTCTAAATCTTCAACTTTGCGGACTGCACCCCATCGCAAGTAGCACGAGTGAGCTTCGCGCAAGTGGATTTTGGCATATTGATATTTGCCTTTACTCAACCAAAACTTGGCTGCTAATTCATTGGCGAGCGCTTCATTTTGGACAAACTCATTGTCTTGGGCGAAAGTTATAGAAAGGTCGTACAATTCTACAGCTTCTGAGTCTTTCTTGGAAATTCTAGCTATTTCTGCTTGTACTAAAAGGTACTTGTGTAGAAAATTTTCGGCACAGTTGTCTGACCAAATTTTCATCTGTTTTTGATTCGCCTCTAGCTTCTCCAAGTATTGCTTTTGCTTGTCTGCTGAAACATTGGGGAAAACTGCCGCTAAAACTAGAGAAAAGAAAAAATTCCATTCGGTAGCGGGTATCGCTCCGGTAATGAAAGATAATTGCTTTTCTACTTCCAAAGCTAGTTTTAGCGCTTCGTTGAAGTTACCGTACCAGTACATTACTTGGCATTTGCGAATCTGATAAAGGCAGAGTGAGTATAAATTTTGATGAGCTTGACAGTTATGTACGTATTCAGCTTCGGTGATATCTTCGCTTTCAAATACAAACTTTTCAGAAGTGAGTTGGCTTAAGTTGCGGAGGATTAACTCTACCCCTAATAATGTATCGGTTACAAGCTGATTTTTGGTTTTTTGGCTGAACTGCAAATATCTGCTCGTGTCGGCCAGAATTTGGGAGATTTCTTTACCTTGAAAAAAGTAATTGGCTATGCGATTGGACAGAAGATAACCTGCATATTCTAAATCTCCTGATTCTAAGGCTGCTTGATATCCTTCATTGCTGATTGCGTGTGCTTCTTTGATATGATTAAACCAGTAATGAAAAATACTGACTAAGGATGAACAAGCTCTGCACTTCAAGCCGATATTGCCAGATTTTTCGCTCAAATTCAGCGACAGCATGGCAAATTGATAAGCTGCTTTGTAATCTCCCGATACAGCGTTTAAGAACATACCGTAGCCCGCGTAGCAGAGAGATGCTTCGGGAACTAAACCGTATGTGAGAGAAAGATTGACTCCTTTTAATACGCTGACTTTCCACAAATCGGGATTGTTGAGGTAAGCTGATGTTAACAAGTTGGTGATTAATTTGACTGCAACTTTTTTGTCGGGAACAGTCATTTCTGGAGCGTCAATCAGCGAAGCTATTTCTCTACCTGCTAAAATATTTGTGGCTGCTGCAAATTCTTCGGATATGACTTTTTGCAGCCCGTCTAGCGGCAAGTCTATTCCCAGCAAGTTCAAAGCTTTGATTCCGGCTTTTACGGCTTCTTCGTACTTGGCGCGCAGGGTGTACTGCACGATCAGCAAATTGTAGATTTCTACTTTTTCTAAAGGCGATCGCGCTTTTTCCAAAGTTATGTTGATAAATTCTTCAGAATGCTCGAAATAGCCGTTGAGATACTCAACATTTGCCCGCTCCATGTGCAGCGAAAAGCCTAAATCGTAGTGGGAATCCCAAATATCGGCGGTTAAACCGTCCATACCTGCGGTCAAATACTGCAAGGCTGCAACGTAAGCAGTAGCATCTTTGGCTCTGCGGGCTGCGTCTAAATTCAGCGTTGCTAGTTCAATTAATTCTCGCTCGTCTCCAATTAGCGATCGAGCTACATTCAAGTGATCGACTAATTCAAAGATTCTGTCAGCGCGATATTGGGCCGGAGTGTTTTCTAGTATTTGCCTGCCTATTTTTAGGTGAACTGCCTTTTTTTGGGAGTCGTCGATCAGGGCGTAAGCTGCTTGTTGCACGCGATCGTGCAAAAACTTATAATTCAGAATTAACAGCGGAAACATCACGTAATCGAGTGATTTACTTTCCAATTCCGAAGTGGGCAAGATTAGTCCAGATTGAATCGCCGGCAGTAACTGCGAAAAAGTTTCCGAGGCTTCTTTTTCATTAATTAAAGACAGAGTATTTAGATCGAATTCGTTGCCCAAACAAGCCACTAAACGCAAAATTTGCTGAGTCGGACTTGGCAATTTCCTCAACTTTTGTACCATCAAATCTACTACATTGTCAGTGATCGCGCACTGCTCGATTTGAGTCATATCCCAATGCCAGCCGCCCTTACTCCCCGACTGCGGCGGGTGAAAAACTAGCAGGTTTTCCTGATACAATGTTTGCAGGAATTGATTGACAAAGAAGGGATTGCCGTCTGTTTTACTAACAACGAGTTCCGCCAAAGGTTTGACGGATTCGCGATCGCTGTGCAGAGTTTCTGCGATCAAATGAGTGATATTTTCCACTCCCAGCGGCGACAAAGCAATCTGATTAATGATGGCTTCCTGATTTCGCAGCGTCTCCACAGTCATCATTAAAGGATGAGTGGGACTGACTTCGTTATCGCGATAAGCGCCAATTAAAAACAGATATTGCGTAGCTTCATCTGTCATCATCAATTCGATCAATTTGAGAGTAGCAGAATCAGCCCACTGCAAATCGTCGAGAAAAATTACCAGCGGATGTTCCGGCTGACAAAATACGCGAATGAAATTTTGAAACACTAAATTAAAGCGGTTCAGAGATTCCGTCGGCCCCAATTCAGCTACAGGAGACTGAGCTCCGACAATTAGTTCAACTTCGGGAATTACATCAATAATAATTTGTCCGTTTTGACCGAAGGAATTGCGGAGTTTTTCGCGCCAAACGGCTAATTGAGCTTCGCTTTCAGTTAACAGTTGCCGCACCAATTCCGAAAAAGCGCTAACAACGGCAGAGTAGGGAATAGTCCGCTTGTACTGGTCAAATTTGCCCCAAATAAAATAGCCGCGCCTGCGGGTAATCGGCTTATCTAAAATCTTCACCATTGCAGATTTGCCAATGCCGGAATAACCAGCAATCAGCATCATCTCGCTGCGAGATTTATGCTGTCCTCTCGCGATTACTGACACAGGAATTTCTGGTTTTAGATTGGTATCTTTCTTGATCACAGAAATCTGGGACTGTTTGATGTTGTAGGCTCGATTATTGGTTGCTGCTACCCGTTCAAATGCGGCTAAAAGAGTTTCAACTTCTCGCTGTCTCCCGTAAAGTTTTTGAGGTATTTGAAATTTGTCGGAAATATCTTGGCTGCCGAGAGGAAACTCGGAAATAACCCCAGATGTTTGCAACTGAAACAAACAGGATTCCAAATCGGCTTTCAGTCCCCAAGCACTTTGATAGCGATCCTCAGCGGTTTTTGATAACAATTTCATCACAATGTCTGAAACTGCTTGAGGAATTTCAGGTGCAATTTCAGCGAGAGGGACTGACTGTTTGGCGATGTGACAGTGAACTAACTCCATTGGATCGGTAGTGGGAAAAGGGAGCTGTCCTGCCAGGATTTCATAGAAGGTGACGCCGAGGGAATAAAAGTCGGTGCGATAATCGATTACCCGGTTCATTCTGCCCGTTTGTTCCGGGGACATATAGGCTAAAGTGCCTTCTAAAAAATTGGGATTTTTATTCGGAACGTTTTCCAGGTTTGATGCTGTTGAGATACTAAAATCTATGAGCTTAACTTTTCCGGTAGCTGGATTAAAAACTATATTAGAGGGGTTGATGTCTTTATGAATTACATTCTTGGCGTGAATTTCTCCCAAAGTTTCAGCAACTTTGATGGCCGTCGTCAAAAAACCTAAAGTGGTAAATTTTTGGGAAGCCATAAAGATTCTCAAAGATTCGCCCCCAAAATCTTCTAAAATCATTGCCAGACTATTTCTCACCTGCTGCAACTTGTAAACTTTAACAACTCCATCAAGGAGATTTAAGTTGACAGTAATATCATATTCGCGCTTGTATCTATTCAGTTCTTCAGGAGTCGGATAGTCTTCTTTGATCAGTTTGATAATAACAGGTTGGTTGTCTTGTTCATTGCGGCCGCGGTAAACCAGGGAAGTGCTGCTTTCATAAATGAGAGCGAGAACTGCAACGCCGGGAATTGCCATCATAGTTGGGTTCTCTCAAATTAGGTGTGCTTGGTCAATATTACAGGACTTACGCGCGGCGGGCTATAAACCCGGTTTCTTCGTTGCTATTCGCTGACAAACCCAAGATTTTTGCGTATGAACCGGGTTTTTTTTCGTAAATCCTATGTTATTCTCCATTATTACTCAAGAGCTATCTTTTGGGATATGTGGGAAGACACGCCTTGACAGCAAAAAGCTGCTGACAAAAGCGCCCTGGGGCTTTTGTCAGCTCAGCATTTAGATAAACCGCGACATAAATACAGGATTTGTGCAAGGATTTGCTGTGATGCTCGATCGCACGGCTGACAACAAAACAACCCCTGCTTTCAGGAAATTGCTGGAATAAAGGTCGATCGCACCATATTACGTGAAAATACGCAAGTCCTGAAGTATTAATTTCCTCCACGGATTGCGAGCAAATTGTGAAGGCAAAACAACCCACCCGTGCAAGTCTTAATTAGAGTTGATCCTCTACGCGCTGGCTAGAATAACAACCTTTGATTTCGGAGTTAAAAAAGCTGCCTGTAGAGTCAGCATCTTGCAAAGATTCCCAAGTTTCCGGTTCTACATCGCTGTATTGGTAAACCGCCCCGCTGCTAAATTCTATTTGCAAAGTTTCCGTTTCCTCAGAGTATCCAATTGATTTAGCCATCGCGGAACTGACTGGGAGCATGGTAATTGATTCGTCGCTTGAGGAAATTTGTGTTGATTCAATACCGGCACTGAGTTCTGCTGAATCTGTATTCGCGATGAAATCAACCATTTGCAGGCCGTGCAGCGCTGCTTCGGGAGCGGCAATTTCGATAAACTCTATCTCGGAATCGCGATCGATCAACAGTCCTAACTGACCGTTAGAGTGACCAACTGCTAAGACATTACTCAAGTCAATCTTGGATAACTTCATCGTATTTCTCAAGTGATTGAACTCAGCTCAAAATCTTCCGCGCTTGATACTTTTTGCATCAGGAAAATCTGGCTTCAATGAATAGTTTATCCTGTGTTGTTTAAAAAGTCAATACAAGTGTTGCCCTACATTAAGCATAAATTAAGAATTATTGCATTAAAACAACGAGAAAGTTGTTTTAGTGGCGAGTCAAATCCGAAGCAGTAAAGGGTTCGAGCATCGCAGCCCTCTGTAAATCTTCAGAAAGTCATTATTTTTCAAGGATCGATCTGGTGAGAAAATGAGAAATAACTCTAAGATTTAACAGTAATCGCTCGATCGGGCAATTCTCAACCAACATCAGGAAAAATACCTATGAAATTGGCTTATTGGATGTACGCAGGCCCAGCCCACATCGGCACTCTGCGCGTTGCGACTTCCTTCAAAAACGTCCACGCAATCATGCACGCACCGATTGGAGACGACTATTTTAACGTCATGCGCTCCATGCTGGAAAGGGAACGCGACTTCACGCCAGTCACCACCAGTGTGGTTGACAGACACGTACTCGCGCGCGGTTCGCAAGAACGAGTGGTGGACAACATCACGCGCAAAGATAGAGAAGAGCACCCAGATTTAATCGTGTTGACTCCGACTTGCACCTCCAGCATTTTGCAAGAAGACTTGGAAAACTTCGTTAACCGAGCTCAATTGGACGCCAAAGGCGATGTGATGCTGGCGGATGTTAACCATTATCGGTTTAACGAACTCCAAGCTGCCGATCGGACTTTGGATCAAATCGTCCAATTTTATATCAACAAAGCCCGCAAAAAAGGCGATTTAGTAGAAGCAAAAAGCGAAAAACCATCTGTAAACATCATCGGGATGTCTACGCTAGGTTTCCACAACCATCACGACTGCACCGAGTTGAAGCGTTTGATGGCAGATTTGGGAATCGAAGTCAACGAAGTTATTCCCGAAGGTGCTTCGGTTCACAACTTAAAAAGACTGCCGCGCGCTTGGTTTAACCTCGTTCCTTATCGGGAATTGGGGATGGCAGCCGGGGAGTATTTGCAAAAAGAATTCGGCACGCCGATGGTGGATATTACGCCGATGGGTGTGGTAGAAACTGCGCGCTGCATCCGCAAGATTCAGGAAGTTTTGAATGCTCAAGGTGCGGATGTTGATTACGAAGCTTTCATCGACGAACAAACGCGGTTTGTGTCCCAGGCTGCTTGGTTCTCAAGGTCGATCGACTGCCAAAACTTAACCGGCAAAAAAGCGGTCGTATTTGGCGATAATACCCACGCTGCGGCGATGACGAAGATTTTGTCTCGCGAGATGGGAATCCACGTTGTGTGGGCAGGAACCTACTGCAAACACGATGCTGATTGGTTCCGGGAAGAGGTAAAAGGGTATTGCGATGAAGTGCTGGTGACGGAGGATCATGGCGAAATCGGAGATGCGATCGCCAAAGCGGAACCTTCCGCAATTTTCGGCACGCAAATGGAACGTCACGTTGGTAAGCGGTTGGATATTCCCTGCGGCGTAATTGCTGCACCGATTCACGTCCAAAATTTCCCGATGGGCTACAAGCCATTTTTGGGTTATGAAGGCACGAATCAGTGCGTAGATTTGGTCTACAATTCCTTTACTTTGGGCATGGAAGATCACTTGCTAGAAATCTTCGGCGGCCACGATACCAAGGAAGTAATTACCAAGGGAATTTCGGCTGATTCTGATATGGGTTGGACGAAGGAAGGACAGGCAGAATTGAATAAAATTCCTGGTTTTGTGCGCGGTAAGGTGAAGCGAAATACTGAGAAGTTCGCGCGCGATCGGGGAATTGAGAAGATTACTGTTGAGGTGCTTTACGCGGCGAAGGAATCTGTCGGCGCATAGTTAGTTGAGTAAGGGCATCTCTTGTGGATGCCCTTGCTTATCAGCTTATCAAACAAATAGATTAATTTACGATAAAGTTGACTTAGGAAAAATGTCAGATATTACTCAAGACGATGGCTGGAAGGAAGTATGGGCGATGGCTGGCCCTAATGAATCTTGGTTAGAAGATCTAGCTAAGTGTTCAGAAATACAAGGGAGACTTTCCATATTCAATCAAAATCATAGTGAAAATCCACAGCATATTGATAATGTGATAAAAGCTCTATCAAGAGGATTTCACCTGACCAAAGCTGCTGTTGAATGGGATAATCCTGTGGCAGGTAATACTCTAGCAAACTCTTCTACCGCTCAGGCAAGAGGTATTCAGTGGCAACTGGTGATGGCCTACGGTGGATTTGAAAGTGTTACAAAGACATTAATGAATCTCAGAGAAAACAAGTCAGGTCTGAGTATAGCTGACGTTGAAGATTTTACATCTAAATGCAATCTCCCTGAGTATGAGCCTCCCTTAGACCCACCTAATAAAAACAGAAAAAATCTTGATAAATGGCTTACAAAATCAAATGGTGAAACAGGTGATGAACTTCTAAATTTTCTTGGTGTCACAAAGGGAGATCGAAAGCAAATTGAAGAGTGGCTTGTTAATAGCAATCCGATAAGAGATTGGGCTAATGCTGCTATGTTAGCCAAGGCTTTAAGAAATGCCACTGCACATGGTGCGCTTTCACCTAGTAAAGTTGAAGACTGGGGTTTAAAACCAGCAATGAAAATTCTAGTTAAAAACCTTGGCGATCTAGTTGTTTTTGGGTTGCAGACATTAGCATCGCCTAGAGTTTAGCTAAATATCAAAAATTAATCGTAAAGCGTTCGCGAAGCTTTCCAGAAGGGTAGCTATCTCGTAGGGAATCGCCCTTGTCAAACTTGAAGAGCGATCGCTGCCTTAAACTGGTAATTGCACCAACTGTCTTACATTTTCTCCCAATCGCGTAAAGTTATTAGGGTTAAGAGTTAACAACACATCCACACCTGCTTTCAGTGCAGCTTGAGCAATTAACCCATATTTTTTCCTTGCTTAACACGATCGCTAGATTCAGTCTAACACTCTTGTCGGAGCGATCGCCCTCACACTTCATTTTGACTATTTTCTTGCTCAACTTCCTCAAAATTAACTTGTTCGTAAACATCAGATAGAGGAACCTCTAGCTCGAAGGAATTAAACACTAAAGCCGTATCTTCCTCGTCATACTCACAATACGACCATCTTTTATTCTCAGTTTTAGAATACTGCTCGACCTTAATTTTTGTTTGGTCAATCAGAATGTATTCTCGAAAACTAGGAAGAGTTTTGTAAAATGTAAACTTGTCAGATCGATCGTAGTTTTTAGTAGACTTTGATAAAACTTCCACAATCACTTGAGGGTTGGTAATCATGTCTGTGCGATTGTTGTGGTACTCAGGTTGCCCAAAAGTTACCATTACGTCGGGATAAGTGTACAGTCGCACTTTTGGTATCCACAGACGCACGTCACCGATGAAGATACGGTAATTCTGTTTTTTGAGACCAAGACTCAAAGCAATGTACAAATTGCCAGCGATTTGATTATGATTGGTAGATCCGCCTGTCATAGGAATAATTTCTCCGTCGAGATATTCGCTTTTGTACTCTGCTGTTTCTTCCTGTGCTAAATATTCTTCTGGAGTGAAGTAGCGTTGTGCTGTTGGCTGTTCTGTTACTTGTAGAATAGCTGTCACGGTTTTTTCCCCAACTCAATTCATATCTTACGTCTAGTTTAACATTGCTAGAAACTGCGGGCGGGCTCTCCTGCTCAACCCATAACAAAACTCATTGTTTGTGGAACAGGCCGGAAAGCCTGTTCATGAGAACGGTGTAACATATACGATCGCCCTTCTCAAATAAGCGAGCGATTCACGCTCGGGATAGCTCCGCACGCGCGTACGCTTATCAACTCGCAACCAAAATTAGTCGAGCGGACTGAGAACTAAGGTCGATCGAGCACTGGGAAGCAGTTGTTTGAGAGTTCACAAATGACCCTCTGCATCAGACCACAGGGCGAAAGCGACCAATAACATCGAAATTGCCAGCCCGATCGCGTTAATAGTGCCAGTTATCAGATTGTCCCGCCGCTAGTCAGTTAAAGGGAAAGCAAAATAGCATCCAGGCATTTCCTGCTTTAGACCAATTGTGAAAGCTCTACACTCGATCGCACAAATCAATCTAACTTATCTAGATTAAACCCATCAACATATTTTAAAGCAACAACTTATGAACTTCACAGCAAGACTGAAACAAACCAGCTTACTCGGTTTAATTCTATTTGCGTGCAATCCCACAGCAACTTTTGCCCTAGGACAATCGAACGATCCTACCGCACCAACTGCGTCTCGCACCCAGTCTCCCATTGAAACAATACAAATAGCTAACGCATCCACTCCCCAAAAACTCGTGAGAGATTTTTGTGTTAAGAAGGGACAGAAAGTAGAAAACTATTTCGAGACAAGTAACTTCCGTATTTATTTGTGCTACAACAACGCTAATCAAATATATTACTACGGCGTTAAAAAGAGTAACGGCAAGACAATAGCGCTACCGGCTAGTCGTAAAGAGGGGACTGGTTATGTGGCAAAAAATGGCGCCTACGAGTACATTGTGACAGGAAGCAGCCTCAGTGTCTTTAAAAACGGTAAACGCATTCTCCAACAACGAGTTATTCGCTCCTTTTAGTATTTAAATGGGAGAACCCTTACACTAATTGAGACGAACCCAGAACCCCGACTTCTTAAAGAAGTCGGGGTTCTAATATAATATCTGTTACAAGACCTCTTGCAAAAATCCTTTTAATCAAATTTTGGGACGGGCTAGAAGCCCATCCCACAAGAAAAAAAATTTTGTGGGATGGGCTTCTAGCCCGTCCTAACTATTTTTGCAAGAAGTCTACAAAAATTAGGACACGGCAGTGCCGTCTCCCTACAATGGTAGTTTGGGGTTGGGGAGACGGCACTGCCGTGTCCTCTATCATTCGGCCTTCCTGAAAATAAAAAAACCCTCCCCAACAAGGAACAGGGAGGGTGAAAATAAAAAAGAGTTAGAAATTGAAACTTTTACATAATTAACAATAAGGAGTCACATCCTCGCCGCACTCATCAGCCAAATAACATAAAGCACGAAAGCGAATTCCCACCACTTGTTCGTAAAGCGGATTTAACTTACACATCGGCGGAATGTGAAATAAAGTGCGATCGCCAATTTTGACTTCCCGCTCAAACGGACACTGACTAGGAATGAATTTACATAAGAATCGAGCCAATTTTTGACTTTTAATTTCGGCGCTATCCAGCCACTGTTTCAGCGGATGCCATAAGTCAAAGTGCGGCTTTTGACCGTAAGGTTTAGGATTTGTAGAGACACTAACTACGGTTTTTGGTTGATCGACCCATACCCAAATTGGCAGAATGCGATCGGATACCATATGCTCAAATACATTCATTTTGCTCTGTTCCTCTCTTATCACGAGGTACCAAGAACCCTTTGTAGAGTTTTTGCTTTTACGATCTACAATCAGTATCTACAGCACCCAGTTTTGCTTTACCGGATTGAACTTCTTGAATTAATGACTTTATACCAAAAAATTGGTTCCTTGAGTTTATAACCTACCTTTGGTTGAGTCTCCTTTTGCAGTTCTTTTATGATTATGACGGATCTTTATGAAATATCCTATACGTGAAAATGCGGAACTTTTGATAAAAGTGATGATAGTTACAAATATAAGCTCTGCTACAAAAAATGAAACCCTGCCCAACTCTCCCATGAGCGATCGCTCAAAAACTCCTACAATCATAGATAACCAAGCATAGCCCTCACCACCCATGAGCAACCCAGAAACCAAAGCTATCACCCGCGAATTGCAAAGCCACGCAGCCATTCTCGGCGGCTTCGTCTCCCTCCTCTGGGCGATCGAGATTGTCGATGTATTCGTTTTCCGAGGCGCGCTGAATTCCTACGGAGTGCGCCCCCGCAGCATCGACGGACTTGAAGGCATCCTGTTGATGCCTTTTCTGCATGGTAGTTTTGCCCACTTAGCCAGTAATACCCTTCCTTTCTTAACATTTGGTTGGTTGATTATGCTGCGACAAACTAGCGACTTTTTTATCGTCAGTGCTGTCACTATGCTAGTCAGCGGATTGGGAGTTTGGCTGACAGGTGCGCCTAATTCTGTACACATTGGTGCCAGTGGCTTAATCTTTGGCTACTTCGGATTTTTGCTGCTGCGCGGTTTATTTGAACGTAGTTTTACTTCAATTTTGATATCTTTAACTGTTGGTTTCTTCTACGGCGGTTTAATTTGGGGAGTTTTGCCATCCCAGCCAGGAGTTTCTTGGCAAGGGCATTTCTTTGGCTTTGCCGGCGGTGTATTAGCAGCTCAACTTTTGGGGCGACAAAAACAGGAAATTAAACATTAAAATAAGTTTGATCGTTCGGACTTTAGTCATCTCTATGTAATTCAACGCGCGCCGGCAAGCACACAGTAAAAATAGAACCGCAACCTAAGTAGGTCAGCGCGAAAAAACCTAACTATGTTAAAATAAGTAAACACAGAGAATACATATACTAAGGTAACTCAATATATGGGCGCTAGATTAAGGGTATTTCTTACTCAAAAGCAAAACAAAACCCTATTAGAACTG
>JANPMV010000127.1:0-54876 GCA_031427135.1 Cyanobacteria bacterium VAR_87_metabat_62
CGGGCGTTATTTAAAAAAAAAAAAAAAACAGAATAAAAAAAAAAAACCAAAAAAAAAAAAAAAACCAAAAAAGTATAAAAAAAAGCCCCCCAAGTATAGTGGATTAATGTTACACATAAGGGGGCAAACCCCCGGTGTAAAAAAAACCCGTTTCCTTCGTAATTAAAAACCCGGTGGCCCGGGCGGCGCCGGCCGGGCCGTTCCCCTCCCGCTTTTATTTGTCGGTAACCGCCACGGCCGTCTCCTCGCTTGTCATTCCGGCGCAGCCGGAATTAATATGAATCTGATTGGAAAGACCAGAAAATACGCTCTAGGCTGTGCCGATAACTAATAATCTTCAATCAATTAAAATCTCAATGACAAACTCCGTTCCCTTGGATGGTGCAGAAATACAAATCAGTTTTCCGCCGTGTTTTTCTTCGACAATTTGACGCGCAATTGCCAGTCCCAATCCAGTACCTTGACCGACCTCTTTCGTGGTAAACAAGTGGTCAAAAATATGTGCTTGAACTTCCTCAGACATCCCCGGCCCGTTATCTTTAATCCGAATTACTGCCATTTGCCGATCGCCCGAAACATCAGTGGAAATTGTAATAAGCTGAGGATGAGCTTCAATTTCCGCAAACCTTCGCCCAACGCAGGCTGCATCTAAGGCATCGATCGCATTGGCAATGATATTCATAAATACTTGATTTAATTGTCCCAAAAAGCACTTGACCAGCGGCAATTTACCGAATTCATAAATCACTTTAATTGCCGGACGTTTCTCGGAAGCTTTGAGGCGGTATTTCAAAATCAACAGCGTACTGTTAATCCCTTGATGGATGTCGCAAGCAACTTTTTCGGCGGTATCGGCTCTGGAAAAGGTGCGGAGGCTGTTGCTAATCTCGCGAATGCGTTGGGAGGCAATTTTCATAGATGGAATCAGCTTCGGCAAATCTTCTATCAGGAATTCTAAGTCAATATCTTCTGCATGATCGCTAACTTCCGGTACTGGTTCTGGATAATTGTTTTGATAGCATTCAATATGAGCCAGTAAGTCTTGAATGTATTCTTCGATGTTGTTGACACTGCCTGTAATAAAGCCGATTGGATTGTTGATTTCGTGGGCGACACCAGCAACTAAATTGCCCAAAGTTGCCATTTTTTCATTCTGCACCATTTGCAATTGAGCTTGTTTTAATTCATCAAGGGTTTGTTCGAGTTGTTGAGATTTTTGGACCACGGCGGCTTCAGCTTGTATGCGATCCGTAATATCGCGCGTCATTCCTACCGTACCAGTAATGTTGCCGGAGCGATCGCGCATGGCAGTCTTCGTCGTATATAGATTTACGATCTGCCCCGCAGCATCCACTACATCTTCCTGAAACTTTTCTGCAACTCCAGATCGCAAAACTCGATCGTCCCACTCCCGAATGTTCTGGGCAAACTCTAGAGGAAGAACGTCAAAATCCGTTTTGCCAACTATCTCGGCTTCCGACGACAAACCTAACAACTGAAGCGTTGCAGAGTTGGCAAACAGATAGCGGTGTTGGCTGTCTTTGGCGAAAATCATATCGCTGGTAGTTTCGAGGACGCTTTGCAGCAGGAGATTGCTTTGTTGGAGATTGATTTCAGCTTGTTTGCGATCGCTAATATCCCGAACAACACTGTATAACGCCTCGGCACCATCATATAAAATCATGGTTAGTAGCACCTCTGTCCAAAATTCTTCGCCATTTGCCCGTTGGTGCATCCATTCAAACTGATAGCTTCCAGTCTCTAATCCGTTCGCGATCATCCTGTTTGCTTTATCTAAAGAAGATTCACCATCAGGCTGAAATTCTGGGGATAGACTGGATGGACTTAGCTTGAGAAGCTGATCTTTATGCGTATAGCCAAACAGAGCAACTGTTGCCTGATTGCAGTCAATAAATCCTGCTTGATTTCCCAAAAATATAGCGTCGGGTGAATTCTCAAACAGATTTGTGAAACGCAATTGTGATTGCTCTAATCGATCTAACGATGCTTGTAGAGCCTTGGATTTGTCTTGCTCGCGAGCATAGAGGCGGGCATTTTCCAGAGAAATCGCTGCTTGGGCGCACAATAGTTGAATGAGTTCCGTGCGATCGCGCGTAAATGCCCCGATCGTTAGTTTATTTTCCAGATACAGCAACCCAATTAATTTACCTTGGTTTAAAATCGGCGCGCACAACACGCTTTTCGGTTTTTCATGCCTCAAATACGGGTCAGCACTAAAATTATTTTCTGCCTTTGCATCGTCGAGAACGACTGTTTTTAAGGTACGTTTAACGTAGTTTATTATAGTCAGTGGAATTTCGTTAAAAGTTGACAATGGCAACGATAATATGCTAACATTATCAATTCCATTTGCTAAAGCTTCAAGCATCAAATTACCGTCTTGTAATAACAGCAAAGCAGTCTTTTTGGCCCCGGCATTTTCCATCACTACTTGCATTAAACTGGAAACTAATTTCTCTAGTTGAATTTCACTGGATAAGGCTTGCGAGGCTTTGAGAATGGCGGCGAAATCGAGAGATTCGGAAATGCTACTGCTGGTAGAACGAGTTTTGTGGATGGTGCGATCGACTGTTTGCATCCGGGTATCGGCGAGCGAAAAATTATTTTGTTGTGCCTGCAAAATGGCAGTCAGGAGTTGGGGATAGCGGGTTTCTAAGTCATCAATTTTGGCTTTCGCGCCCCATCTGGCATAACAGTAGTAAGCTGCTTGCATATAGGTTTGAGCTACTTTTTCTTTGCCCCAGTCGAGGTAGAATTTGGCGCAGAGTTCGTTGGCGAGGGCTTCTTCGTTGAGGAATTGGTTTGCTTTCGCGAGTTGGATGGCGCGATCGTACATTTCGATCGCATCTAGTCTTTGCCCCAACACCCGATACCTTTCCGCTTCTACCAACAGAAACTTATGTTGATGATTCATCGGGGCATGGTGTGCCCATTTTTTCAGTTGTTTCTGATTCGCCTCAATGCACTTAAGAATTTGCTTCTGTTCTTTTGATGTTGCGATAGCATAAACTGCTAATTGTGCCAGAGAATCATAAAAATTATGAATCACTGTTTGCAGCAACCCAACAGAGCTATCCAATAATGGTTTAGCAGCATTTGAACTCTCAACAGATTCGGCATAATACCCGAACAAATAATCAAGCTGCTGCTGACAAACATAACTAGCAAATAACCCCGAACGATTGTTCGCAGCCACCTGTGCAGGAATATCTTTAGCAACCTGATAGCTTTCCCCAGATAAACAATTTGGAATGCTAGAATTACCCAGAAGATTTAAGGTAGCTTGATGGTATAACTTAAGAGTGAGAAAAGCATTTTTTTGGTTTAAAGGAGCAATGGCTATGATAAAAGAACGCATCACTACTTCTATGTCCCTCAAGTTTTCTCCAGCCCAGTAGCTATGAGAAGAATGAACTGTAACTGCCGCAGCAGCATATTCCAAATCTCCGCTTTCTAAACCGCTTTGATAAGCGATTAACAGCGGTGGTAGGGTGTCTGCAAGGCGATCGCGCCAATGGTGAATAAATCCATAAACAAGAAACAAGGTTCTGGTTGTCAAATCCTTGGCATTAATGCGCTCTAGTAATTGCAGAGCAAGTTGTCCAAACTGATAGCCTGCTTCGATATCCATGACTACGCCGCAGAGGATTAGTCCATAGGAAGCATAGGCAACAGCCGATCGCGCAGTATTACCATAGCGCACAGATAAATTCACCTGTTCAAATATTAATATCGGCATCAACAGTGGACGGCAAATATAGGCAGCAGAAGCAACACTAGCCAAAATTCGCATCGCTGCGACTTTATTACCATCTGTCATATTTGGCAGATTCATCAACTGTTCCAGTTTTTTATTACCAACAATTAACTTAGTTTTGATCAAGCCCAGTATAACTTGAGGCTGACCAGGATTTTTGGGATGTCGAATACCCAATTTTTTAAGCACTTCAAGAGCTGTAGAAATTGCATCCATTGGTCGATTTTTAGCAATCTCATTGAGGATTTTAATCTCATAAATACTAATTTTGTCTAGTAATTGATTTGCTTGTTGAAAAATAGTGATAATTAACTGTTCTACCTGTTCAATCTTGCCACACAAAAATGCTGCTTCTGCCGCCAAATTATGTAATTCCAGGGTTAAAGCATATTTTTCTTGCCAGCTATCGGCTGGTAAACTCTCAATACCTGTATTCACAAATATTAATGCCGCGTCAAAAGCAGCAGTAGCTTTCGCAGTTTTCCCAGCCTGCAAGTTCAGCGAGGCTAATTCATAACGTGCTGTGCGCTCCGAAATCAGCCCGCTGGCAAAGTTGAAATGACCGACAATATCAAAAATCCGTTCCTGACGTTGAGTTTCACTACTTTCTTGCAGCAATAGTTGCCCTATTTTCAGGTGAGTGGCTTGTTTTCGCTCTTCTGGAATCAAGGAATAAGCCGCTTGTTGAATGCGATCGTGTAGAAATTTGTAGTTAGGTAATTGAGCGCTGGTAGTTGGCAAAATATCGCTTTTTTCCCAATGTTCTTTTCCTTGATAAAATTTGTAAATTTCACTTGTTGGTAAGATGAATCCTTCTTGCAACGATCTCCACAAATCCGCAGCAGTTTCTTCTGGCGACTTCTCGCTGACTACCGCCAATGTATTCAAATCAAACTGCGCTCCAATGCACGCAGCCAACTTCAGCACATCCTGAGTTGGGATCGGCAATTTCTGCAATTGCAGCGCCATAAACTCCACCACGTCATCGCTGATAGTTAGGGCTTTTACTTTGGCAATATCACACTGCCACCCCCCTTGACTTCTCCAAGGGAGGGAGGGTAGGCACGGGGGCACTACCCCTACAAAACTCTGGTTTTCCGTAGGGGCAATCCCCCTGTGGTTGCCCTCATGGTTAAATGCAATCAGCCCATCTTCCTGTAGCGATTTGAGAAATTGCGTGGCAAAAAAGGGATTTCCCTTGGTTTTTTGATACACTAAATCGGTTAATGGCTGAGCCAAAGGTCGATCGCAAATCAGCGTATCTGCGATCAAATCATTAACATCGGATTGACTCAATGGCTCCAAAGTAATAGTATTTACGGTTACTTGAGCTTTTTCCATTTCTGCTATCGTCAACATAAACGGATGAGCCGGAGATACTTCGTTATCCCGATATGCGCCAATTACCAGCAAATTCTGACTGTCTTTTTCGCTCATCAACAATTGCATTAATTTCAGGGATGCTGAATCTGACCACTGCAAATCATCCAAAAATATCACTAAGGGATGTTCTTTTGTAGCAAACACAGAGATGAATTTTTGAAACACTAAATTGAAGCGGTTTTCGGCGGCATTTCCCAAAAGTTCAGAGACTGGCTGTTGTTTGCCAATAATTCGTTCTAGTTCGGGAATTACTTCTACAATAACTTGACCGTTTTCGCCAACAGCCTTCATAATTTTTGTTTGCCATTGCTCTAAATCAGCGTCACTTTCTGAGAGTAATTGCTCTAGCAATTCTCGGAATGCTTGCACAAAAGCACTAAAGGGAATGTTGCGTTGAAATTGGTCGTATTTACCTTTGATGAAATAACCACGTTGGCGAACTATGGGTTTGTGTATTTCATTGACTACAACAGTTTTTCCTATGCCGGAAAATCCGGCAACTAGCATCAATTCACTGCGCGATAAATTCGATCCCCCCCAGCGGGCGGGCACGGGGGCACCGCCCCTACTAAGGGGGGAGCCTTCTTTTCCCTCGTTCCCAGGCTCTGCCTGGTGACGCATTTCTAGAGGCTCTGCCTCGCTATTTGAGGGAGGCAGAGCCTCCTGATATTCATTCCCAGGCAGAGCCTGGGAACGAGATTCAAGAGCCTGGGAACGAGATTTAAGAGCCTGGGAATGAGATGTAAGAGCCTGGGAACGATAGTTTGCTACTCGATCGAAGGCAGCTAATAATTGAGCGACTTCGCTCTCTCTCCCGTAGAGTTTTTCGGGTATAATGAAGCGATCGCACATATCGCTTTCCCCCAAAACAAACGCTTTAATATCTCCAGTTTCTTGTAATTGAGCCCGACCAATCTCTAAATCGTGCTTCAGCCCTAATGCACTCTGATAGCGGTTTTCCGCATTCTTCTCCATCAGTTTAGAGACAATCTCAGATAAAGCTAGCGGAATCTCTGGATTAATTTGATGTGCGGGAATTGGCAGCTTAGCGAGATGACAGTGCACCAATTCCATTGGATCTTGGGAAATAAACGGTAACTTTCCGGTTAATAATTGGTAGGAGGTGACACCTAGAGAATAAAAATCACTACGATAGTCAATTCCACGATTCATTCTGCCTGTTTGTTCTGGGGAGAGATAGGCTAAAGTTCCTTCAAGAATGTTGGGATTGTGGATTTCTTGGGTTTCTCTCGGTAGCAGCGAAGCGATACTAAAGTCTATAAGTTTGACTTGTTTGGTATCTGGATTAATCAGGATATTCCCGGGTTTGATATCTTTATGAATTACTCGGTTTTGAGAGAGATAATGTAGAATTTCTGCCAATTGTAGGGCTAAGTTCAGAAATTCTGCTACAGGTAAAGAGCGATCGGGTTTGTTTTCATTGATGTCTGCGGGCTGTTGACTTGTGCCCTTAAGATAAGCAGACAGGGAAATTCCCCCAAAATCTTCCATGATCAGGGCGTAGCTATTGCCGTATGCTTCTAGACTTAGAGGTTTGACGATGCTGGGTAGGTTGAGGTTTTTGGCGATCGTATATTGATTGCGAAATTGCACCAATTCGCTAAAATTGGGCAAGGGGTTGTGTAGCAGTTTAATCACGACAGGTTGCCCATCCGTCTCCCGGATAGCCCTATACACCAAGGTTCTAAAACCTACATAAAGTTGCTCTAGTAGCTGATAACCTGACAAATTTACGACATCCATATGTTAGTCATCCTTCCTATTTCTAAAATAACACTCGAATAAGATCCACAGATGCCGAGCCTAGCAACACAAGTTCGAGTATTATGTACTATTTTATACTATGCTTGATGGGATGACCACAATCACAATTGTTTGATGCGATCGCACTTTATACCAATTTTTCATGAGGCTGCATAGAATCCGATCACCCTGGCACCCCCCTTAATAAGGGGGGGAAAGGGGGGGTGAAAGTCCCCCGACCTAAGGGGGATTTAGGGGGATCGGGATATGTGCAACTTCACATTAAATTGGTATTAGATTCCAGACTTCTTAAAAAAGTCTGGGTTCTGGGTATATTAATTTTATTCATTATTCTTTCTTTTTTCTTCGATCTCATTGTTTAACTGGGAGAGTTATAACAAACTCAGTACCTGCTCTGAGGACAGAATGAACTGTAATATCACCGTGATGTTTTTGCACCACAATTTGATGTGCAATAGCTAATCCCAATCCTGTCCCCTTACCCACACATTTGGTAGTAAAAAAATCCTCAAAAATCTGCTCTTGCAATATTTTATTCATCCCCACACCGTTATCTTTGATGCAAATAAATACTTGTTTTAAGTCAGGAGATACTTCAGTTGCAATCTTAATTATACGATTCATCTCGTGACAACTGTCACTTTTATTCAATTCATCAAAAGCATCGATCGCATTACTCAGCAGATTCATGAATACCTGATTGAGTTGTCCGGCGTAGCATTCGACTTGTGGTAAGTCGCCATAATTCTTAATGACTTCAATTTCTGGATGATTATCATCGGCTTTGAGGCGGTGCTTCAGAATCATGATGGTGCTGTCGATGCCATCGTGGATATTGCAAGGCACCGGGCGATCGCTATCACCACGAGAAAACGTCCGCAAACTGGTACTTACGTCCTTAATCCGCTTCACTCCTTCTTTCATAGAATCGACTAATTTGGGCAAGTCTTCTCGGATGTATTCCAAGTCGATCTGCTCCATTTCTGCTTTAATTTCCGCATCGGGCTGGGGATATTTTTGTTGATACAAATCGATTAATCCAAACAAATCGTTGATGTAATCTAAGGCTGGTTGAATATTGCCACCTATAAAACCAATAGGGTTATTAATTTCGTGAGCAACTCCGGCTACTAAGTTGCCTAAAGCAGACATTTTTTCTTTTTGGATCAGTTGAATTTGAGAAGCTTGTAATTGAGCGTTTTTTTGAGATACTTGTTGTTCTAAGTTGTGAGTCAAAAAACTCAACTGCAAATGAGTTTTTACCCGCGCTAATACTTCTCGTTCTTGAAACGGTTTTGTGATATAATCTACTGCACCAACTTCAAACCCTTTAATCTTGCTGTCTGCATCAGACAAAGCAGTCATAAAAATCACAGGAATATCGCAAGTTTTGGGATTGGCTTTGAGGCGCACACAAGTTTCAAATCCGTCTATTCCGGGCATCATCACATCTAGCAAAATCAGATCGGGCGATCGCCTTTCAAGCTGTTTTAGGGCGCGCTCACCACTGGTAGCGATCGCCACAGTGTAACCCGCATCACTCAACGCTTCGGAAATCACATCCAGATTTGTCGGCGTATCATCAACAATCAAAATTAAGCCAGTCAAATGTGTTTGCATTATCTAGTTACCCTGATTAGTAATATATTCTTGAATTAATAACTCTATCTTCTCAGTTTTAAATTGCTTTGCCAACTGTTGAATTTGCTGAATAAATGGCAGATATTGAGCGTCATCAGCCCCAATTTTCTCAGTAGTTTCTACCAGTTTTTTCAGCAAACCACCCTCTGCAAGTTCCAGTAAAAGTTGCAAATCCTTTACTGGTGGGACAATCAACTCTGCGGTGGATAACTGACTGTTGCTCAAAGGGCGATCGGCTTCAGATTCATCATACTCCCAAGTCAGTTGCAGGTGCACAGCCAGCAACGTAAACAACTCAACAGCATCGACTGGTTTAGCCAGGAAGTCATCTCCGCCGGCTGCTTCGCTCATTTGTCGATCGATCTCCGCGACAGATGCCGAAGAAACAATCGCCCGCAAATCCTTTAAATCAGCATCATCGCGCAACTGCTTGAGCATCTCAAAGCCATCCATCACGGGCATAGCTATGTCAGTAATCATCAAATCTGGCAGTCGTTTTCTGGCTTGATTTAAGCCTTCTTGACCGTTTTCTGCTTCAGTAATAAGGAATCCCATTGGTTCGAGCAGGTTCGCTAATACCGATCGATTTTCCCATCTGTCATCCACAATCAAAATATGCCGTGCTACTCCTTCATAGCCGATAATCGTCCGTCCCTTGGTGACAGAATTTTGTTGCGCCCAATCAAGTGCGATCGGCAAAGCCACCTCAAAGTAGAAATTGCTACCGATACCAATCTCGCTCTTAACTTGAATTTGTCCACCCATTAATTCGACAATTCTTTGGCTGATTGCTAAACCCAAACCAGTGCCTTCTGACTGGCGTTTTTGTTCGCCTACTTGTTCAAATGCCTGGAATATTTTGTTGATTTCAGCATCGGCGATGCCAACTCCAGTATCTTCGACTTGGAATTTGATGCGGGGAATTGGAATACTTAAATTTGACTCATTAACTTCTATTTTGAGCGTGACGCTACCGGAATCGGTGAATTTAATCGCGTTACCGAGGAGGTTGAGCAATACTTGGCGGAGTCGTTTTTCGTCGGCTTCAATGCCTTCGGGTAAGTTGGATTCTGGGTGATAGATAAAATCGATGCCTTTTTGGTCAGCTCGAATTCTACAGATTTCGACTACCCCTTGCAGAAATGAGGGGAAATGGATCGCTTTTGGGGCTAGCTCTAGTTTGCGGGCTTCGATTTTGGACAAATCTAAGATGTCATTAATTAGTGTCAATAAATGAGAGCCGCATTGATGGATAATTTGCACTCCGTGGCGTTCTTTGTCGGGTAATGTTTTAGAGCGTTCTAAAATCTGAGCATAGCCGAGAATTCCATTGAGTGGTGTGCGGAGTTCGTGGCTCATGTTTGCCAAGAAATCACTTTTGGCTTGATTGGCATTGTCGGCTACTTCTTTGGCGATGCTGAGTTCGGCGGTGCGTTCTTCGACACGAGTTTCTAGTTCTGTGAAGGAGCTTCGTAATTGTCCTGCCATTTGGTTAAAGGAGCTAGCTAGGGCTTCTAATTCGCCAATTCCTTTGATTTCTACGGTTTGGTCTAGGATGCCAGAGGCGATCGCCTCACTAGCCTTTTTCAACCGCAAAATCGGTCGGGAAATCCAGCGAGAGGTAAACACGCCAAGTAAAATTGCCGCAGCTAATGCACCAAAACAAAGCAGGATAGTAGTGCGAGTATTCGCATTAATTTGTCCCATGAAATCTGATTCAGGAATCGTCACCACCATCAGCCAATCTAAGCCATCTCCGTCATTCCAAGGAGTCACTTGCACGAATTGGCGATTCACTTGCCAGAAGGAATTGCTATCTAAATTAAAGCTGAGTGTCTGAGTGCCTTTAATATTTTTAAAACTACCAAATTCTTTTTGGATGTATTTTGCAGTGGCTTGGATTGCAGGATCTTCTATTTCAGTTGCCTTAAGTCGTTTAGCGTCTTCTCCGACAATTTGATAAGATTTGGCGTTGCTAGAACTTGCAACTAATTCTCCACTACGTTCAACGATAAATACTTTACCTGTAGGAGTAACCTTTAAAGCTTTCAAAAAATCGCTAATCTCAGATAGTGTTAAGTCCGAGCCAATAACTCCGATCAGTTGCTTTTGGCGATCGTATAGAGGATAAGAGGTGGCGATTGACAAAACGCCCGGTGGACCGCTCCAAGAATAAATTCCACTCCAAACTGGCTTTCCGGCTTTCACAGCATTGATGTACCAAGGCTCCTCCAGCGGTTTATAGTCATCTAAAGTTAACTTAATCCCGGTTCGGTTTCCCAAACTATCAGTTCCATAAACTTCAGTCTTCCACTTAGTATTTGCCGATTTTTCATCAATAACTAGCTCACCATCTTCGGGAGCGTATCCAGCATCGCCGTATTCACCTGATGGGAGTACATAGAAAATAAAACCGATGCTTTTGAAGACAGTAATTTGTTTCCAAAAAAGTCGCGTTGAAGTTTTGATATCTCGTAAATTTAGCTTTCCTGTCAACACAGCATCAGCGTTGAGTTCATTGATTTGTTTGGGAATAGCGAGATAGTTATCTAAGTGCTGATCGATGCGTGAACTAACTTCCCGCTGGAGTTGATTTGCTAGATCGTTGACAGCCTTCTGCCCGTTTATAAATGATAAATAGCCCACCAAACCGACAGCGGCAAATATTTGCAGTACGAAGGGTACTATTAATACAAATTGTAAAGGTAGAGTTTTTCTTGGCTTAATGCTAGACTTGCTCATGGGTTGTAGCCTGTTTAATGATGTTTTTGTGGTTGCTATTTATGAGGCGACAGGAAGTACGATCGCCAATTCCGTCCCGACTCCCGATCGAGAATTGACCTCGATCGCCCCATGATGCTTTTCTAGCACAATCTGACGGGCGATCGCCAGCCCCAACCCCGTACCTTTCCCCACAGCTTTCGTGGTAAATAAGTGCTCAAGAATTTGCTGTTGCTTCGCTCATCCCGATTCCATTATCCTTAATCCGAATTATTATAAATTACGATATTCTGAAAGGGTTGTGGTAATCGTAATTTGATTCAATCTCCTGATAAGTACATTCAGAATTCGAGTTTTCAAGCAGATCAATAGCATTAGCTAAAAAGTTCATGAATACTTGATTTAACTGTCAGGCAAAACATTCAATAGCTGGTAAGTTGTCATAGTTTTTCACGATTTCAATCTGCGGGCTAAATTCCGAAGCTTTGAGACGGTGTTTGAAAATCAAAAGAGTGCTGTCAATGCCTTCGTGGATATTGAAAGGCAAAGGGCGATCGCTTAATCATATCAAATCTGGTAGCATCGCAATTAATATTACCCGGAATGAGGATACGGCAGTGCCGTTTCCCTACAATTAATCTGGGTAGGGACACGGCACTGCCGTGTCCTCTATATTGCCGTGTCCTCTATATCATTCCGGTGTCACCGGAATTAATATCATTCATTCTCAAGCATTTGGAAAAACTTCCGCTGAAAACATACGACGGAGAATCTCGTAGAAGGGTTCACAATACTTTGCTTGTTCAGGTGTTAGACAAGCACAAATTTCCTTCCGCAGTAAGTGAGTCATTTGGCTAACAAGATCCCAACTCACATTTAGTTTTGGGTAAATCATCACGCACAGCGGAAACAATTCTGTCTCTAAGGCGTGCAGGTTTCCTTCTAGTAGACACACCCACATATAAACTTGAAACATCTCGACATCGCGGATGCTAGATGTGCGGATATGTGGACTATTGAGAAGCCCAGAATGACAGCGATAGCGTGGATATAATTGATTTACTCGATCGACTACCCGTTCAGCAATCTTGCTCATCATCGGCATCAGCACCCGTACAGATTGCAGCGCCACCGAATCCGCTGGATGGTTCCCAGCCGCACTGTAGGCGCGTTGTAGGGGCATATACAGGTGATCGTCGAGAATCTTCACGTAGTTAGCAAACTTCTCCTGTTCGCCGTCGGGAAGCAAGTCCATCAACTGCATTCCCGTGTAGTGATATTGCATGGCGACAAAGCCGATGACGCGGGGATCGATCGCTGTGACTTGCTTGCGAACTTCGCCGAGCACTGGACTGACTTTGGTAACAATACTGTGGGGCGGTAATTGCTCAGCGTAGGCTTCGATCGCAAATTTGTAGACTTTATGAATCCCGCCAGAAATTTGCCAGGGATCAATGAGATCGCCATCAATCCCGTGCATAACTAACTCTTTCGCTAGCAGATTGTCGGTTTTAGTCCAAGATTTTGCACTCACAGAACGTAGTGAACTCAACATTGTTTTTGCCATACCAGTGCGCCTTCGTTCCGCAAAGCGATCGTCATTAGCACCCTCTGGGGAAGTGGCTTTCATCTGCTGCATATATTTCTGAGCAAAGGAAACAGATAAGTCTACCGAAGGTGATAGAGGATCGAATGATGTGGATCTAACCAAGTAAGGATAATTAGTCATGGATTTAGTTCTAACTGCGAATATAATTTGATAAGGATGTCTTGTTTGTTACAGATGCGATGTGTGCGATGATGATATTGATGTTAATAGCGGAGTGAATGTGATTTCAACTGTGATATTGAGTGATTTAGATCATGACCATCGCTATTTTTTATTAAAGTGTTTTATCTAATTATAATGGTGCAAATCCCATTCTATCTGAGTATAATTACTGATTTATTAGATTTTATTTTTTAAGTCTTATTTGTGATTGGTTGCTGTTAGAACCCAGACTTTTTTAAGAAGTCGGGGTTCTGGATATTCTGTTAACTAACTGCTAAGCTCGTTCATTCTTGCTTTCAGGGCATTTCGGGCTTGTTCTCGATCGTCAAAATGGACTTTTTCAGTACCCAAAATCTGATAATCTTCGTGTCCTTTTCCTGCGATCAGCACGCCATCTCCGGGTTTGGCGTCCACGATCGCAGTCCGAATTGCAGTGGCGCGATCGCACAGGACGATCGGCTTGACTTCGGGCGGGATTCCTGCTATCACATCCTCCAAAATGCGATCGGGAACTTCAGTGCGCGGATTGTCGGAAGTAACGACAACTACATCAGCCAATTCTGCGACGATTTTACCCATAATTGGGCGTTTCGTGCGATCGCGATCGCCACCGCAACCAAACACACAAATCATCCGGCCCGGAATAAACGGCCGCGACGCTTTCAACAAGTTTTCCAAACTATCGGGAGTGTGCGCGTAATCCACAATGACGCTAATATCTTGGTCAGGACTTATTTGCACCCGTTCCATCCGTCCAGGAACTCCCGAAAACTCCGATAATTTCTCCACAATTGCGGACAAATCTAAACCCAACTCCAAAGCCGCACCAACAGCAGCCAACATATTGGATAAATTGAACTGACCAACTAACGGCAAAGTAAAAGCAGTTTTTCCTTTAGGAGTATGGAGTATTCCTTTAACTCCATTAGGCTGATATTCTAAATCATCAGCGTACAAATCGGCCGTTTTGTCGGTAGTGCTGTAACTCCAAACTTGCTGAGAACTGAGGCTTTCAACAATCCGCCGCCCGTAGGCATCATCAATATTAACTACCGCTCTATTTTTGAGGTAATCCGAACCAAATAAAAGAGCTTTCGCCTCAAAATAATCTTCCATATCGCGGTGATAATCGAGATGGTCTTGAGTCAAATTTGTAAACACAGCAACTTCAAAAGTACAGCCCAAAACTCGCTGTTGTGCTAAAGCATGGGAACTAACTTCCATCACACCATGCTTACATTCAGCCACTACAGCTTCTGCCAATTGCTTTTGCAGTTCCACAGCAAAAGGTGTGGTGTAAAGTGCAGTTTTCTCATAGCCGGGCCAGCGAGTATAAAGCGTGCCAAAAATCGCCGTCGGTAACTGCATTTGATTGAGCAAAAATTCGATTAAATGAGTAGTTGTAGTTTTGCCGTTAGTCCCCGTAACCCCAACAAGTTTTAATTTGTTAGCTGGATTGCCATAAAATGCGGTTGCTATTAGGCCGCAAACTTGAGTCATATCGACTGCTTCGATGACGCAAGGAACCTCTTCTAGCCCTCCCTTACTAAGGGGTGGAACCTCTTCTAGCCCCCCCTTAGCAAGGGGGGGTTGGGGGGGTGTTTTCGCGGCGGCTTGGGTGGAAATTATGGCGGCAATTGCACCATTGGCGATCGCACTTTGCCAAAAATCTCCCCCATCTACCCGCGTTCCAGGCATTCCCAAAAACAAATCACCCGCCTGACAAGCATGGGAATTAGTCGATAAACCCGTCACTTCAGCATCGAGTGCCCGATGTTGGGCATCAAAGGAAATGCCGGAAACTGCTGCTAACAATTCTCTCAATTTCATATCAAAAACTCCTCACTTGAATGTCTTCAATCTATTCTGACTCATCGGTTTGCAAATATTTCTGTAACATTTGCTCCAATTGGGCGACTGTACAGCGGGGAGAAGGACGGGGCAAAAGTTTTTCCGGGGAGAATGCAGCATCAACCGCAGAATTTTTTGGCTGGGGCTGCACTTTCAACAAAACTGGAACTTCGTACTGATAAGCTTGAAACCAATCGTCGCGTTCAGTAATATCTCGTACTTCCAATTGAAACTTGAGGTTTTCAATCTGTTCGAGTTTTTCTTGCAACCCTTCGCACAAATGGCATCCGGGTTTGATATACAAAATCAATCGCATCATAACAGTAAGATTAAACTCAATCTTAAATTCTAGTCTTAGCATAACCTGATATAGAACAGGTTGTAAAGCCTGTTCTATATCAGCCTTTCATATCGTTTTTCACTGGTTCCCTGGCTCTGCCTGGGAACCGATATTTAGAGGCTCTGCCTCGCCGCTTTCGGATGGAGGCAGAGCCTCCAGATTTGCGTTACTAGGCAGAGCCTAGTAACGAGTAGAATCGATTACCGATCGCCAATTACCAATTGGCTTGACTAATGAATCAAGATTTAGTATAGTCTACGAGTATCTCTACAAAAAGGAGGCAGTATGGACTGCACCGAATACGCAGAAGCCAAGCGAAAAGCAGCCAAGAAAATCAGCGCCGACATTCGAGAGCGCTGGAACAATCGTATTGTTCAGCGGGAATTACACTTAATGGGTGAAGCGGGAGCTGTACAATATTTAAGCGATTACGGGCGTGGAATTGGTACAGCAAAAGTTATCGGTTTTGCACTGTGTGCGGAGTCGGAAGGATATCCAGAAATGGCAATGGGATTTTGGAAAAGAGCGTTTGAATTGGAAACCGGAGAAAAGCCGATCGCCCTTGCTACCCCAAGCAACTCTACCACAGCTCTCGCTGGTGCCAAAAAATCAACTGCCACCCCAACAATCGAAACTGCAAACAATCCCGTAGTTGCCGAATTACCGCCGCACTTGCAGCCGGGACGGATTGTGACAATGCAGCCAGTTGACGCGCCGAGCGATCGCTCTTATTATATCGAAAATCCCGAGTATTGGGGACAGCCGAAGCGCGACGGCAATCGAGCAGTCATCGTGGCGACTCCAGACAAAGTATACTACCAATCGCGATCGACAAACCTGCGACAACAGCCCTCAATTGCGATCGAACAAGCATTAATTGCAACAGCAGCTAACATGGGCACTTTTGTTTTAGACGGCGAACTGTATTACAAAAGTCATAGCGGCAGCGAACACCGCACAGGCGCACAAGCTGCTACAGTTAATATTGAAAGCGGTTTTCCGACAATTCAGCCATCCGCAATCTATGCCATTTTTAAATGCTTGTTTTTCAAGGGAAATGATTTAACTATCCTCGCCGAATCAGAACGAATTGCAGCGGGAGTTGAAGTTGGTAAAATGCTAGCAAGTTTATCTAACGAATTTGAAATTGTACCAACATCTCGCACCCAATCCGAAAAAAGTTCACTCGCTAAACAGCAGGAATCAGAAAATAGAGAAGGCGAGGTTTGGGTTTTGCATAACTGCCGCTATGTCGGCGGCAAAGATGTGCGCGGCTTCCCGATGGTGAGGACGAAATACTGTCTGGAATTAGACCTTTTCATTGTCGGCTTGACGGCGACAAAAGTTGCGGGCCGGCCGTTTAGCGCGATTAAAGTCGCGCAAGAAATCGATGGCAAATTAGTACCTGTGGGAACGGTGGGAACCGGGTTTAGCGGGGAGGAAATGCAGGAAATAGCCCGACGCTACCAGGCTAACCCTAAAACTGTCAAAATCAAAGTGCGATCGCAAGGTTTGACAGAAAGCGGCAAACTGTGGCACGCCCGATTTCTAGAGTTTTGTTGAAATTGGTAGGGAAACGGCACTACCGTTTCCCACCCGGGTATGCGATTATCAACCAATAGTGTCAAATAAAAATCTCGGAGAAAACATCAATGTTTGTCAGGAAAAATAATTTCTATATCTCCCCAGAAGAGTACCTAGAAGGCGAACGAGTAAGCCCCATTAAACACGAATACAGACGCGGACACGTTTATGCAATGACGGGGGCAAAAAAACCTCATATTGTTATTTCAGTAAATTTAGCAAGTTTGCTTAACAATCATCTCCGCGACAGTTCCTGCTTAGTTCTTTCATCCGATATAAAAATTCGACTGGAAGAAGCAAATTGCTATTACTATCCTGACGTAGCGGTGACTTGCGACGAAAGAGATACAAATTCAACCGAAGACTTCATTCTCTATCCATCTCTAATTATCGAGGTGCTATCTCCCTCAACCGCATCTTTTGATAGAGGCAATAAATTTGCTGATTACCAAACTGCATCCAGTTTGCAAGAATACGTGTTAATTACTCAATCCGAAATCAAGATAGAGTGTTTTCGGCTGAATGAGTCAGGAAATTGGGTTTCTCAAACTTACCGACAAGGAGATACAGTAGAATTTGTTAGTGCGAACTTTAGTTGTACAACTAGCGAAATTTATCAAAAATTCCCAGGCATCATATTGTGATGTATGAGAAAAAAAATATCGGTGTGAGGACTTTAGTCCTTCTTCCGAAGACTAAAATAATTGCTACGAACTAAAATGACTACTAACAAATAGAAAAAACAATGATTAAAATCTTACACCTTTCAGACATCCACATGGGAAGCGGCTTTTCCCACGGGCGCGTCAACCCAGAAACCGGGTTAAACACACGCTTAGAAGACTTCGCAAATACGTTGAGCAAATGTATGGATAGAGCGATTTCTGAACCAGTAGATTTAGTCATCTTCGGCGGCGACGCTTTCCCCGATTCCACGCCACCACCGTTTGTCAAAGAGGCTTTTGCGCGTCAATTTAGCCGCTTGGTGGATGCTCAAATTCCGACGGTTTTGTTAGTAGGAAATCACGACCAACATTCCCAGGGACAAGGTGGCGCGAGTTTGGGTATTTATCGGACTTTGGGTATACCTAAATTCATTGTAGGCGATCGCCTGGAAACTCACCTCATCGAAACCCGCAACGGCCCCGTACAGGTGGTAACATTGCCTTGGTTGACGCGATCGACCTTAATGACACGTTCCGAGACTGAAAGCCTGTCTATGGGCGACGTTAACCAATTATTAACCGAAAAACTGACGATCGCAATGGAAGGCGAAATCCGCCGCCTCAACCCCGAAATACCAACCGTATTATTAGCGCATTTAATGGCAGATAAAGCAAGTTTGGGTGCCGAGCGTTTTTTAGCAGTTGGAAAAGGCTTTAACATTCCCGTTTCCATGCTAACTCGCCCGTGTTTCGATTACGTTGCTCTCGGCCACGTTCACAAACACCAAAATTTGAATGCTTCCAACAATCCACCCGTAGTTTATCCTGGAAGTATCGAAAGAGTTGATTTTAGCGAAGAGAAAGAAGATAAAGGTTTCGTATTAGTTAATTTGGAACGCGGCAAAGCTGACTGGAAATTCTGCACTTTACCCGTGCGCGTATTTCAGACAATTAAAGTCAACGTGTCTGAATCGGAAAATCCGCAAGCTGAGCTGGTGAAAGCCATTGGGAAGAAGGAAATCGCAGACGCGGTTGTGAGATTAATCTACCAATTGCGATCGGAACAATTAGACTTAATCGACAACGCAGAATTACACGTACTTTTAAGCGAAGCGCACAGCTACACAATTCAACCGGAATTAGTCAGTCAATTAGCAAGGCCGCGTTTACCAGAATTGAATGCTAATAACAGTATAGAACCATTAGACGCTTTGAAAACTTATTTAGCTAGCCGCGAAGATTTGAAAGATGTGGCAGAGAGTATGGTAGAAGCAGCGCAGGGTTTGTTGGGCGGCGGCGAGGAAGTTTTGGTCGAATTTTAGGTATTATCTGTCACCTTCTATGGTGATACTGCTATCCAGTTTAACAATTGCAAGGGGAGCAAACATGGCATCTAAAAAAACTAAAAAATCGACTAACCGCAATAAAGTTAAACAAGATGGAATCCAACTAAAAATCTGGGAGCCAGAAATTACTGCGGTACTACCAATCGCAAAAAACCAGCCCAGTCTTTCTGTTCCAGTGCAGCTTAGTGTTAGCGTTACTAATAATACACAAACTTCCATTCCCTTCATAATTTCTGGCAGACTAATCCCAGAAATCATCGGGCCAGATGGTCAAACACTCAACCGAAAAGAACCGATAAATAGGCAAGTTCAGATGGAGGAATATGAGGGCTTGTTAATTGGAGTCGGAGAGGAGATAGGCATCTCTCTGGAAGCAAGACTCTCTTGGCAAGATAACTTACTTCTACTCAGAGTACCTACTAACCCTAGCTACTGGCATATACCTATTAATCCCGATAACTCTTGGTCTTTTGAGGCTCTTGAGCTAGGGACATATCAGCTTCGATTCATTTATGACAATCCTACAGGCAATGTTTTATGCTTCGATTCGCAAACTCGACAACAAACCTTAAAAATAGAAGGAATTCAAACAAGTCAGTTGGCAACTCCCTTTGTTGATCTTCGCATACTTCAAGCTGTTGAGCTTAATAACAGTGTGGTTGAAGTTAATGGAATCAGCTTTGAGATTATGATGCCCGAACGAGAGTTGGTTGTGCCGGAGAAACCATCTGAGGGTCATAGACTATTAGATTTAGGAATTCGCATTACTAACAATACCACAACTCCCCTTCACTTCAGTTTCAATGACGCAATTACTCCAGAATTGATGATGCCGAATGGTGAAATTATGCGGAAGAGTAACTACGCATCAGATTGGTTGATAGGATATGAAGAGTCAGATTTTCCCTTAGCTATGCCAGGAGAGGATGTTATCTTCTCTCCTGGGACTTCTATATATTGGATAGAAGATAATCATTGGGAATTGATGATCGGGGTCGGAAATGGTGGCTTTTGGCAGTTTAGCCCACTTCAATTAGGAAATTATCAGATTCGACTTGAGTATAGCAATGAAGCAGTCCAAGTAAAAGTTTATGGAAAAGATGGAAACAAAAAACTCATAGATAACATTTGGACTGGCAAAGTATTCACCTCTTTTATAGAATTTAGCCTAGTAGATAAGTTCAATTAAATATCGGATTTACTCTTATAAAGAAGAGAGGACTATCAAATTACGTATTTTTTATTCCTCAGATATCGTATCACAAACCTTTCTTTGTTCTTTCTAAGCCTTAACTTCCACACCCCCAAAAATCTCCCCTACAGCCAACCGAGTTCCATTGGCAAAATCCACTCCAGACTGCACCTTTTTCCCAGCTAACTGCACCTCCCGCAATAATAATAAACCATTGCCAGTTTGCACGATCGCCCCTAAGCCCTTCACAACCTTCACAACAGCCCCATTTTCCCCCGATAACTGGGCTAAAACAGGCCAATCGCGTTCCAAAACCCTCAACTCCGCTGGCATTTGCAGCCAATATTCCGGCCCGACGGGAACAGTAGCCATCACCTTCAGAGAATTGCCGCGAAAAGTCGTGGTACAATCTGGGTAAAAACCGCTAACTTGATTGTGAAGGTCGATCGAGCTTTTCGACCAATCCAACACAAAATCAGCACCCTTAATCATCGGTGCGTAAGTCGCCTCAGCATCATTTTGAGGAACAGCTTCAATCTTCCCATCCCTCAACCTAACCAAAGTTTCCATCAACAAATCCGCCCCAATTTCTGATAGCCTATCCCCCAAAGAATCAGCATTATCCAACAGTGAAATACCAGCAAAATCCTGCAAAAGCATCGCCCCAGTATCCATCCCCGCATCCATCAGCATTGTGGTAATTCCAGTTTCCTTTTCGCCGTCAAAAAGACACCGCTGAATCGGCGCCGCCCCGCGATACTTCGGCAAAATCGAACCGTGAACGTTAACGCAAGCTAAACTGGGAATATCCAGTATTTCTTGAGAAAGAATCTGGCCGTAAGCCACGACTACAAACACATCAGCTTCCGCTTCCCGCAATTTAGCAATTATTTCAGCATCTTTCTTGATTCGTGACGGTTGCAAAACTGGGAGACTGTGATTTAAAGCCGCCATTTTGACAGGTGAAGGCATCAATTGATTGCCTCTTCCCCGGCGTTTGTCCGGCTGAGTGACAACAGCTACTACCTCAAATTCGGGATGACTTAGCAGGCTGGATAAAGTAGGAACGGCAAATTCGGGAGTGCCAAAAAAGACGATTTTCATAAGTTTTTAGTTATTGGTCTGATATATGTTTTGTGTTTTGGATTGGTCTTTGGGTAAATGCGCGTTAGGCGATCGTGCTACAGCTTAATCATATACGATAGAATCGGGTGCATCTCAATTTGGAAAGAGCGAAGCACCTACAAAAATATTTGCAAAAATGAGATGCACCCATCGAATCTTCCCAAGTTCCCCGTAGGGACACGGCACTGCCCATTAGTGTCAACTTAAGCCTAAAAGTCTTGATAAATCTCGTTTTTACCGGAGTCTAGATCCCCCTAAATCCCCCTTAAGAAGGGGGACTTTGAGAAGACTCTTTTCCCCCCCTTCTTAAGGGGGGCTAGGGGGGGATCTGGCCTCGATTGTCAAACAGTAGTCTCTGAAGGGGTTTGGCGTTAAGTTGACACCTATGGGCTCTCGGAGTGTCCCTACACTTCACAAACATGGAATACACTGTATCATTGGATTTACCTTATTTACACCTAATCTCAATTTTATCACATTTCACCAACATGAAAAAAGTGTCCAATCTCCTGCTTGAACTCAGCCACAGCTTATTTGCAGACACGGCATAACCAGAAAATTTTACTCAGGCTGTAACTAATCCTCAACCTTATTTAGCTCGTTTCACCTTGTAATTATCCGCATTTTTTGAACATGATTTTATCTCATTTAGCCACAGCAATTCACCGACAGTTGCAGAATGTAATTAGACTGCATTTTCCTGACTTTAAGCTTGCTAATATTAAGCGGTTGTCAAAACAGCACACTACCCGCATCCAAAAACGGCGAACCAATAAAAATCGCCCTGTGGCACGGCATCAATCCCCCGCCAAATCGTGATGTATTTCAAACCCTTACAGACAAATTCAACCAAACACACCCCAAAATTCAAGTAGAACCGATTTATATCGGTCAGCCAGATCAACAACTGCCGCAAATATTAACATCAATAGTTGGAAATGCACCGCCGGATTTGCTGTGGAATGTTCCCATAATTGCTGGAAAACTCGCAGAACTAAATGCAATTCAACCCTTAGAAAACTGGCTCTATAAATCTCCCCGAAAAGCCGAAATCTACCCGGCACTATTCGAGTCAATGGAACTGGATGGACATACTTGGTCAATTCCCCTAGCCACAAACAATGCCGCTATATTTTATCGTCCCAGCTTATTTAAAGCCGCAGGAATCACGGAAGTGCCGCAGAATTGGGCGCAATTAAAGCAAGCAGCCCGATCGCTATCGCGTGACACCAACGGAGACGGCCGCCCAGACCAACACGGCATAGTGCTCTCCCTAGGCAAAGGAGAATGGACAGTATTTACTTGGCTACCATTCATGTTCAGTGCAGGTGGCGACTTCAAAGCAGAAACCACGAAAAGTTCCGTACCCCAAATAGACAGTCCGGCTTCTCGTGTCGCCTTAGAATTGTGGAAGGACTTGTTAACAGAAGGTTCTGCAATCTTGTCCGCACCAGAACGCGGTTATGAACTCGACAATTTCATCGCCGGCAAAGTCGCGATGCAAATCACCGGGCCGTGGACGCTAGCACAATTGCAGCAAAGCGCGATCGACTACGCAGTGATGCCCATACCAATCCTCAAAAGCCGCGCCGCCGTCATTGGGGGTGAAAACTTATTTTTAATGAAAACCTCACCAAAACACGAAAAAGCTGCTCTAGAATTCTGAGAATACGTTGTAGGTGAAGAATTCCAAACAGCATGGGCATTAGGAACAGGTTACTTGCCAATTAACTTAAAATCGAGACAGAGCCAAATTTATCAAAGCTTTGTGGAAAAAACCCCTGTTTTGAGAGTATTTTTAGCACAAATGAACTGGGCCCGATCGCGCCCAATTATCTCAGGTTACTCCCGCCTCTCAGAAAACCTCGGCCGGGCGATCGAAGCAACCCTCCTCGGCCGCAATCCCCAAGATGCTCTTAAAGAAGCTCAAGAGCGTTTGACAATAACCTTAAATATGGCAACAGCTAAAGGAAAATAGATCGGGAAAGATAGTTTTTTTTGCTGTAATTTTTCTGCTTTCACGCTTATTCGATCGCCCGCGTTGAAGCCTCGATAAATGGGTTGAAAATCTAGTTTAAATCAGGGGTGCATCTCTATTTGGCAAGGGCGAAGCACCTGACGGCAAACAATTTATTAGTGAGAACTAGAGATTTACTGCCGTCAGGTGCTTCGCCCCTACGAATATATTTGCAACAATGAGATGCACCGGAAATCACTCCCGCCTGCACTTCTAATCATCAACCCGGTTTCTCGCCCCGGTCTTACCTGAAAGCTGAGATTTGGCGTCGCTGTTATCGGTTTCTTAGGTATTGTTGATAATGGTGCAAGATGTTAGGGTGAATTGAGTTGCGATCGCCCAACATGAAAAAATGCCCGGAGTCGATCGGCAATAAATCTTTAACAAAACCAAAAAATTACAGACCGAATGTTGAGACATCACAGATATATTGGCAAAAAAGGGATGCTCTCAAAATTTATGCACAGATTCCGAACAAAAAAAACCGCTCTCCTAACAGCGCCATAAATTAGATCAAAAGGTTCTCCCCTACCTATACCTACCACCCATGACCTACCATCACCTAATAGAAGAAACATTTTCCCTACCCTGTGCCCGTCCCGTGCCACCTACTGAGACCCCAACAACCGTCCACCTTTTCCCCAAACGACAACGACAATGCAGACAAAGTTCCTTAACGCAATCAAAGGACATTCCTGGCGGTACTTCCTCGCAGTAGGGGCGATCGCCCTGATCTACTATTTGGCGTCACAATTCGCAATTTCCACGCTCACCCTGAGTTCAGAAATCTATCCGATGTGGCCAGCAGCAGGCATTGCCCAAGTCGCCCTGCTGCTGTTTGGGCGGCAACTGTGGCCGGGAATCGCGATCGGAGGCTTCCTGTTCAGCATGAGCGTACCCTCGGCCAACATCGGTACGGCATTGATCTCGGCGGGCGCCAGAACCCTGCAAGCGTGGACGGGAACTTATTTGTTGCAGAGGATTAACTTTAGCGCCGAGCTCGATCGACTCAAAGACGTTTTAGGAATAGTTGGACTATCAGCCTTTGGGTCTACCCTGATCAACTCCACCATCGGCAGCATCATCGTGTGTTTGACCGGTTTATCTGACTGGAGCAATTTTGGCACGATTTGGGGGACTTGGTGGGTAGGAGACGCGATGGGAATTTTGCTCGTCGCCCCGCTGCTACTGACTTGGCGCAAATTGCCCACCGCCCGAACCAAGCGCCAGCAGATTGTCGAACGAGTGATTTGGCTGGTGCTGCTGCTAGCAATCGGCTGGCTCGTCTTCTGTTCCCGCACCCGCGCCGCCTACGCCCGCTATCCCCTCGAATACCTACCATTTCCCCTAGTAGTTTGGGCAGCCTTTCGATTCGGCCAGCGCTACACGGCCCTCTCCAACTTCATCCTCTGCGGCTTCGCCATCTGGGGCATCGCCCGAGGTAGCGGCCCGTTTCTCAAACACGCTAGCAGCATCCCCCAAGCCCTGTTATCCCTGCAAGCCTTCATCGCCGTCATCGCCGTCACCGGCTTAGTCTTAGCCGCCACCGTCGCCGAACGCCACCAAGCAGAAGCCTCCCTGCGCGCCAGCGAAGCCAGCCTCGCCAACGCCCAGCGCATCGCCCAACTAGGCAACTGGGACTTAGACCGCAACACCCAGCAATTGCGGTGGTCAGAGGAAATTTATCGCATCCTGGGACAGCGGCCGGGAACTTTTGAACCCAGCCTCGAAGCCTACTTGGAATACGTCCACCCCGAAGACAGAGAATTAGTCAAAAGCTCGATCGAAGCCGCTTTATTTCAGCAACAGCCTTACAGCATCGACTACAGGCTCGTGCTCCCCGACGGTAGCCACCGCACAGTCTGCGAACACGCCGCCATCAACTCCACCTTCATCACCAGCACCGTCCAAGACATCACAGACAGAAAGCGCTCCGAAGCAGCCCTGCGTTCTTCCGAAGAAAGATTTTCCAAGGCCTTTCACGCTTCTCCAGTCGGCATCAGCATCTGCACCCTCACTGACGCACGCTTCCTCGATGCAAACGAAAGCTTTTTGCGCTCCTTAGGCTGGCTGCGGCACGAATTTATCGGTCGTAGCGCCAGCGAATTAGGAATGTGGATTAATTCCGAAGACGGGCGGCGACTCGCCCAGATATTACAGGAACAAAGTTCGATCGGCAACCAAGAGATCAAAATTCGCACCAAAACCGGCGAAGTGCGCGATTGGTTGCTATCAGTAGAACTCATCGACCTTGGTAGCAGTCAGTGCGTTTTAATCATGACCAGCGACATCACCGAACGCTTACGTTCCGAAGAATTCCGCCGGGGAAAAGAAGCCGCCGAAGCCGCAAATGAATCGAAAAGCATTTTTCTAGCCAACATGAGTCACGAACTCAGAACCCCCCTCAACGCCATCATCGGCTACAGCGAGATCCTCCAAGAAGACGCCCGAGACCTCGGTGCTGAAGAGTTCATCGACGACCTCCAGAGAATTAACACCGCTGGCCAGCACTTATTAATGTTAATTAAAGATATTCTCGACTTGACCAAAATTGAAGCAGGCCGCATCGAATTCCACCTCGAAACCTTCACCATTGAAAATCTGGTGGAAGAAGTAGCGGCTACCATCGCCCCGATGGCAGACAAAAATAGCAATATCCTAGAAATACAATGCCCCGAGGATATTGGCTCAATGCAGACCGACTTGACTAAACTCCGCCAGTCCCTGCTCAACCTTCTCAGTAATGCCTCAAAGTTTACTTCCTCCGGCGCAATTACCTTCACCGTCACCCGCTCCATTGAAACCCCCGACGAGGCCGCAAACAGAACCAAAAAACTTGGACATTATAGAGGAGGTGGCAAAGCTGAAAATAGCTTGTCTTCCCCTCAAGAGTGGATCGTTTTTACAGTCAAAGATACCGGCATTGGGATGAGTTCCGAACAGTTAGCCAAAATCTTCGATCCGTTCACCCAAGCCGATTCCTCCACCACTAAGAAATACGGCGGCACTGGTTTGGGGCTGACGATTACTAAGAAATTCTGCGAAATGATGGGCGGAGACATTACCGCATTCAGCGAGTTGGATAAAGGTTCTACTTTTACAATTCGGCTACCAGCTATTTTCACCGACCTTTCGATATCAACCGAAAAGTCTAATAAGTAGCGATTTTTGACAGTGATTATTGTCGGAAAATGCTGGAAATTGGGGATTGGGAATTGGGAATTGCGAATTGGGGATTGCGAATTGGGAATTGGGAATTGGGAATTGCGATCGGGGGGTGCATCTCAATGAGTGCAAATATATCCGTAGGGGCGAAGCATGACCGTAGTCAATATGGGATTATAACTAATAACTTATATGCGGTCATGCTTCGCCCTCTTCAAAAGTGAGATGTACTCTGCCGACATTCAGAGCATTGGTTTGTTGACAACCCTGAAAAGTTGTGAGAATCAATATAATCAGCGCAGTTTGAAAGATTTTGGATAGTAGAGACGATCGATCGGCTTTTTGATAAAATCTGTGATGGGAGTTAGAACGCCTACTTTTCCAATAACCGTATAACTACCTATTATATTATTAATTAAAAAGCTATACTGTAAAAAGTTGCCTACAAAGCACCCGAAAATATGCACCCCCACCTCCAGCGCCAACTCGAACAGCTCGGTTTAGCCGGCGAGTCTCCCCCTCCTACTGCTGAGCAGTGGCAGCTATTTTTAGAGCAGGTAAGTTGTAGCTATGACGGAGCTCCGAGTCAGCAAGGACGACCGCCGCAGGATTTAACCCACTCACGCCAGTCCTCTGATGACTCTCCAACAACTTCAGAATTTGATCGACTGCGGGCGACTGTCAACAGTTTGGGGGCGGGATTGTGTATCCTTGACTCGGAGGGGTTTGTCATCTCGGTGAATCCAGAAGCTGAGCGCTTGCTGGGGTGGCGAGAGTCGGAACTTGCAGGCGTTTTGCTGCTAGAGTGCATCGGGAAGCAAAACAAAGGCAAAAAATCCCAAGTTTTGACCGATCGACTAAGTAAGAATGCAGATGGGACGATCGCACCTACACTAGGTTTACAAGAGGCGATCGCCTCCGGTCAACCTTGCAGCAATTGGGACGACGGGTTTCGGTGTCGCGACGGCAAGATTTTACCAGTTTCCTATTTTTTCAATCCCGCAGTTGACGGTGGCGAAATATCAGTCTTGGTGTTTTTTGAGATTGGACAAGATCAGCGATCGAGCTCAATGCTGCAAGCAGTTATAGAATCTACAGATGCTGGAATTCTGGCGATTGACAACAACGGCAATGTATGTAACTATAATCAGAAATTTGTCCAGATGTGGGGTTTATCCGAAGCCGCAAAATTGAGCCGATCGACCGCAAGTTCGATCGACACAGCATTCCCCTTCGACCTGCACCAATTAAAAGACCCCCAAGGATTTATTGAAAACGTGATGAAAGTGTCGGCAGATCCAGATACTCAAATCAGCGAATTATTAGAATTTAAAGACGGAAAGATTCTGAAATTAAATTCGTCAGCCTCAAAAGTCGGAGCGCACACAGTCGGCCGAGTGTGGAGTTTTCGAGACGTTACCGATCGCCAAAAAGTAGCACAAGATTTGCAGTATCAAGTAGAATTCAATCAGTTGATAGCCAGTTTGTCAACCGATTTAATCGGCCAGCCCGGATCGGAAATAGACCAAAGCATCGATCGAACTCTGGAAGCAATCGCCACATTCAACGGCTTTCACCGCAGTTACATCTACCTGTTATCATTCGACAAAACCAGCGCCCACAAAACCTACGAATGGTGCGCTGACGGCATCCCAGTCATCAAAAAACACAGCGCCGACACACAAATAGACATCGCACAAATCCCTTGGATCGCCCAAAAGCTCGATCGGGCAGAATGCCTCCACGTCCCAGAAATCGGGGAACTATCGCCCGCAGCCAAAGCCGAAATTGCCTGTTTCAGAGGCAAAAATCCAGCAGAATTCCAGGAATTATCCCCATCCCAAACAGCAACCGACTCAACAGATTCGATCGCCGATTCCCCAAACACAAAATTAAACAAACCTCAAAAAAATCCGCAATCGCTGATAATTATTCCCCTAATTTGCAGTAAAAACCTCGTCGGATTTCTCGGATTCGACAGTTGCAAACCCGCAGCCGATCGCTCGATCAAAATATCCACTCCTCTAAAAATAGTAGGACAAACGATCGCCAATGCCCTAGAACGCCAAAAAGCAGAATTCGCCGCTCGACAAGCCGAAACTAAATACCGCAGCATCTTTGAAAACGCAGTCGAAGGCATATTCCAGACAACCCCCGAGGGGCGCTACCTCAGCGCCAACTCCGCACTAGCCGAGATTTACGGCTACGAAACAGTAGATAAAATGCTCGCCGAACTCGCAAACCTCAACCACCAACTTTACGTTGAGCCCGATCGGCGCGCCGAGTTTGTGGCACAATTCGGCACGCGCCGCCAAGTGTCAAAATTTGAATCCCAAATATATCGCCGAGACGGTAGCAAAATCTGGATTTCGGAAAACGCCCGCAGCATCTGCGACGAAAATGGCAGCGTTTTATACTACGAAGGCACAGTCACTGACATCACCGATCGCAAACACGCAGAATCCGCCATGCAGTCGGCCCTAGAAGCAGCAGAATCAGCCAACCGGGCAAAAAGCACATTTCTAGCCAACATGAGCCACGAACTGCGTACGCCCCTGAATGCCATCATCGGCTACAGCGAAATGCTCAAAGAAGAAGCCGAAGAATTGGGTAGTTGCGAATCAGTCCCCGACCTCGAAAAAATCCGCACCGCAGGCAAACACCTGCTATCGATGATCGACGACATCCTAGATATCTCTAAAATTGAAGCAGGCCGAATGGATCTCTACTTAGAAACCTTCGAGATTCATGCCTTAATTGAAAGTGCTGTCGCCACCGCCAGGCCGCTGGTCGAGAAAAACGGTAACACCCTAGAAGTGTACTGTCCAGAAAACCTCAACACCATGCACGCCGACATGACCAAAGTCCGGCAAGTGCTGCTGAACCTGCTCAGCAACGCTGCCAAGTTCACCAAAAACGGGAGAATTGCGATCGGAGTCGAAACAATTAAAAATGAACAATTAAGAATGAAAAATCAAGAAGTATCTTCGGAAATTTTAATTTCCAACTCCGAATTTTTAAGTTTCCGCGTCTCCGACACCGGCATCGGCATGACACAAGAGCAATTGCAGCGAGTTTTCCAACCTTTCACCCAAGCTGACGCTTCGACTACCCGCAAGTATGGCGGCACCGGTTTGGGATTAGCTATTAGCCAGCGCTTCTGTCAGATGATGGCCGGCAGCATTGAGGCCAGCAGCGAGTTGGGCGCAGGTACCACTTTCACCGTACTCTTACCCCGCGCCATCAAACAGCCGGAAATTCCTAACAAAGTCCGTGACAGCACTAGCACTGCAAGCGCGAACGGTGTCGGCACGGTGCTGGTAGTTGACGACGACCCGATCTCGCGGGATTTGATCCAGCGCGCCCTCGCTCGCCAAGGACTGCACACAGAAGTCGCCGGCGGGGGCGAGCAAGCCCTCAGACTCGCTAAGCAACTACGGCCAGACGCGATTACCCTCGATGTGATCATGCCGGGAATGGACGGTTGGGCAGTGCTCTCCGCCCTGAAGGCAGATCCTGACCTTGCCGAAATTCCCGTAATCCTGCTATCCTTTGTGGGCAACAAAAGCCTCGGCTTTGCATTGGGCGCTTCGGACTACCTCACCAAACCAGTGGACGGCAAACGGCTGGCTGCCTTGTTGAACAAGTACCGACGCGACCAAGACGGTGTTGCGGCTAACAGTTTGCTCTGTCAGATATTAATTGTGGAAGATGACGATGCCACCCGCAAAATACTGCGGCGCATACTAGAAAAAAAAGGCTGGGCAGTAACGGAAGCTGACAGCGGACGCTCTGCTCTCAAACAGCTAGAAGTTTCTCGCCCGCACCTGATCTTACTGGATTTGATGCTGCCAGAAATGGATGGTTTTGAGTTGATCGCCGAACTTCGCAAGTCGCATTCTGAAGATCCTATACCGATTGTAGTGATTACCGCTAAAGACTTGACGACCGCCGAAAGCCAGCAGCTCAACGGCTACGTCGATCGGGTTCTGCAAAAGGGAGTCTACAGTTGCGATACTTTGCTACGCGATGTTCGCTCTATAGTGAATGACAGGCTCGATCGCAGGTACGACTCGAAAGGCAAGGAGAACACCAATGGCTAAAATCCTGTTGGTCGAAGATAACGAAATGAATAGGGATATGCTTTCTAGGCGTCTGGCCCGCAAGGGACACGAGGTCTTTATTGCCGTTGACGGTGCTGAGGGAGTGTCGATGGCGATCGCGAAAGTACCGGATTTGATTCTAATGGATATGAATCTGCCGGTGCTGGATGGGTGGCAAGCAACGCAGCAAATTAAGGCTGCTGCTGAAACTAGCACAATTCCAGTGATTGCGCTGACGGCTCACGCCATGACGGGCGATCGCGAAAAGTGTATGAAGGCCGGCTGCGACGACTACGACACCAAACCGGTGGAGTTTCTCCGACTTTTGGGTAAAATTGAAACGCTTCTGAAAGAGGCCATGAGATGAAAGGTGACGAGGGCAGCGTGCTGGTTGTTGACGACAATGAGGTGAACCGCGATTTGCTGGCGGGCCGACTTCAACGTCAAGATCGGGCGGTGAGTTTTGCTGAAGACGAGTTTCAGGCTTTGGAGATGATCCGCTCTGGGCCTTTTGATTGGTTTCTCCTGGACATTATGATGTCCCAAATGAACGGCTATCAAGTGCTACAACATCTGAAGGCAGATCAGAAGTTGCACGACATTCCGGCGATCGTGATTTCGGCGGTGGATGACATCGACAGCATCTTTCGCTGTATTGAATTGGGGGCGGAGGATGATCTTCCTCAGCCTTTTGACCTCGTGCTGCGGGCGACTCGGATCGGTGCTTGTTTGGAAAAGAAGCGGCTCCGAGATCGGGACCAAGCCCATTGGCAGAAGTTGGCCGAGGAACAGTCCAAGTCCGAGCGTTTGCTGGGGAAGGAGAAAACCAATGGCTAAAATCCTGTTGGTCGAAGATAACGACATGAATAGGGATATGCTTTCCAGGCGTCTGGCCCGCAAGGGACATGAGGTCTTTATTGCTGTTGACGGTGCTGAGGGAGTGTCGATGGCGATCGCGAAAGTACCCGATTTGATTCTGATGGATATGAGTCTGCCAGTGCTCGACGGGTGGCAAGCAACGCAGCAAATTAAGGCCGCTCCTGAAACTAGCACAATTCCGGTGATTGCCTTGACAGCTCACGCCATGGCGGGCGATCGGGAAAAGTGTCTGGCGGCCGGCTGCGACGACTACGACACCAAACCGGTCGAGTTTCCGCGACTTTTGGGTAAGATTGAAATGCTTCTCAAAGAGGCTATGAAATGAAAGGTGACGAGGGCAGCGTGCTGGTTGTTGATGATAATGAGGTAAACCGCGATTTGCTGGCCCGCCGACTTCAGCGTCAAGGCCACGTGGTGACTGTTGCTGAGGATGGTCTCCAAGCTCTGGAACTGATGCGAAGCGAGCCTTTTGATTTGGTTCTCCTGGATATTATGATGCCGCTAATGAACGGCTATCAGGTGTTGGAAAATCTGAAGGCGGACGAGAATTTGCGCCACATTCCGGTAATTATGATTTCGGCGGTGGACGATATCGACAGTATTGTCCGCTGTATTGAGTTGGGGGCGGAGGATTATCTTTCTAAACCTTTCAATCCAGTATTGCTCAAGGCTCGGATTAGTGCTTGTCTGGAAAAGAAGCGGCTGCGGGATAAGGAGCAGACTTATCTACGAGAGTTAGCCCAGGAAAAGGAAAAGTCCGAGCGTTTGCTGCTGAATATTTTGCCAGGCCCGATCGCCCAACGCCTCAAAGAAGGGGAAATTACGATCGCCGACAGTTTTGCTGAAGTAACAGTAATGTTTGCCGATTTGGTCGGTTTTACCAAGCTTTCGGCTCATTTGTCGCCAGCCGAGTTGGTGGAGTTGCTCAACGAGATTTTTTCAGCTTTTGACGAGTTGGCCGATCGCTACGGACTTGAGAAAATTAAGACGATCGGCGATGCTTATATGGTAGTCGGGGGTCTGCCGAGGCCTAGCGACAACCACGCCGAGGCGATCGCCGAAATGGCGATCGACATCCTAGCAGCAATGACGAAAATCCGCACCAAGGGAGGTCAGCCGCTCAGCATCCGCATCGGCATCCACACGGGCCCGGTGGAAGCTGGGGTAATCGGTACTAAAAAATTTACCTACGATTTGTGGGGAGACACGGTAAACACAGCTTCCCGGATGGAATCTCAAGGTGTCCCCGGCGGCATTCAGGTGACAGTTGCTACGTACGATCGCCTGCGGGACAAGTACATTTTTGAGAAGCGCGGCGTGATTTCGGTGAAAGGCAAAGGTGATATGATGACCTATCTGCTGGTGAGCAGAAAGAGTTAATTAGTCATTGGGCATTGGGCCGAAGAGCATTGGTCATTGGGTATGGGTTATTTGTTATTTGTTGTTGTTATTTGTCCCATTTTAGTTGTTAGTTATTAGTTGCTACCAATAACTAATGCCAACAGTCAACAGTCAACAGTCAACAGTCAACAGTCAACAGTCAACAGTCAACAATTAGATAATCAAATGAACGTAAATTCTACTTTTTTAATGTATGCCCAATGGGCGGGAATTCTGACAGCAATTTTGTTTGTTGTGACAGTGCTGGCTTTTATCTTGAAATGGAGCTTTCGCTTCCGTTTGGTAGGAGTTACTAGCTTTATGGCGGTGATTGCTGCAAGTATTTTTGGGCTGGGTTTGGGACTGTTTGCTCGCACCGAAATAGCAGGTGCGGTTCGCTATTCTTTAGTTTACGATACTGGCGGTGCTCAAACAGTAGTTGCCGTGCCGCCTTCGATCACCGACTCGCAGTTAGAAGCGACGATGCAGCAAGTGGCTGCGGATTTGTACTCTCCAGGGCGCAGTGGGAGTGGTAGAGACTACATGACAATTCGGGTACGGACGATCGTACATCCAGAGCCTGGGGTGTCGCAGCCGTTGTTTTTGGGTGAGGTGAGGCGATCTCTGGCTACTCGATATGATGACAAAATGGCGATCGAAATCTTCCCTGAAAAAGTCGCTATTCTGAAAAAATATCAAGCCTAAGAAATCTTGTAATGGCGGGTTTTACAAATAATAATTGCCAAAAACAGACTATAGGATAAAACCCGCCCGCACCACCAACAAATCTATTACAAACAATATAAAATTATGACTCAAGAATCCGAAAGATTAATAACAAACCTCTACAATGCCTTTGACCCATTCTATCCTTTGCCCGCAAATGATCCGCAGTATGTTGACTGTCAGGAAGCGCGAGGAGATGGGAATATCATAGAAGATTTGGGCATAAAGATTCAGCGGCGATCGGAACGGATGACTTGTCAGTTATATACTGGACATCGCGGTGCGGGAAAATCAACAGAATTGCTGCGACTTCAACAATATTTACAAACAAAAGGCTGTTTTGTAGTGTATTTCGCAGCCGAAGAAGAAGATATCGATCCAGAAGATACTGAATATACCGATATTCTCCTCGCTTGTACCAAGCATTTATTAAAAAAACTTAGCTCAAACTCTAAATCTCAAGCTTTATTAAATTGGGTAAAAAGTCGAGGAAATGAATTGAAAGATTTGGCACAAATGGAGGTAAATATTGACTCTATCAGTCTAGAATCTCAAATTACTTTGTTTACCAAACTCACGGCAAATATTAAAGCTGTACCAAGTTTGCGCCAAGAAATTCGCCGCAAAATAAACCCGCACACAACAACTTTAATTACTGCGCTAAATGAATATATTGCGGGCGCTAAAGAAAACCTGCCTCAAGGCTATACTCAACTAGCAGTTATTGTGGATAATTTAGACAGGATAGTGATATTGAATGGAGCTGAAGGCAGCAACAATCATGATGACATTTTTATCAACCGCTGCGAACAGCTTAAAGGATTAGATTGTCACGTTATCTATACTTTACCAATTTCCATGATGTATTCTGATCGTGGCAATGAGTTAGCCTCCAATTACGATAACACAGAAATTTTGCCGATGATTATGGTGCGAACTCGTGATGGCAATATCTACGAACCAGGATTGAAGAAAATGAAAGAGTTGATTTGGAAACGAGTTAGCCCTTTTTCTTCCAACTTGTCTCTGGAAACTGGACTGTTTGAAAACCCTGAAATACTAAATCAAATTTGCTTGATGAGTGGGGGTCATGTCCGAAATATGTTACAGTTAATGGAAGAAGCAATTCAGCGTACTGAAGAATTGCCGATTTCTACAAAAGCCGTGCAAAGGGCTATTACGAAAGCACGAGATCCTTTTCGCAGAAATGTAAATGATAAAGAATGGAAAATTCTAGCTGAGGTTTCACGCTCAAAAGAAATCAAAAATGAGGATGAATGCCGCAAGTTATTGTTTAACCGCTGCATTTTAGAATACCGTTACTTTGATGAAGCAGGAGAAATTCAGTATTGGCATGACGTGCACCCGTTGATTAAAGGGATTAAGCAATTCCAAGATAGTTTTGCACAACTTGAGCCATGACACCAAAAATCATTGATTGGGACGACGATTTGCCACCAGCAACACCAGAGGAAGAATATGAATCTCTGGTACGCACTCTCAGACGGACAAATGGTTTCCGGTTGTTGTTTGTGGAGTGTGTGCGGGCGGAGGGGGAACGCTTGATTGCGAAAGTTAAAGCAGATTTCCCTCAGAAAAAAATTGAGGTTTTAAAGCTGGATGAGTCAGCTTATAACTTTTACAATATAATTGAAAATTTGCCAAAGCGAGATGAAATTAATATTTTGTTTGTGACAGACTTAGAATATTCACTTTATGAATACGAACGAGAAAAAAGGGTTATCGGATGGGAAAGCGAGGATATTTATTCTTACAGTTGGCGGGGAGTGCCACCTATTTTAATTAATATCAACCAGCAGCGAGAGCGATTTAGAGATAATTTTAATATTTGTTTTGTGTTTATCTTACCTCGGTTTGCTGTTAATTATTTTATTGAGCGAGCACCGGATTTCTTTGATTGGCGATCGAGCTTATTTAAGTTGTCGATGGATCGAGACAGCTTGCAACTCGAATCAATGCAGGCTTGTTCGGAAAGAGGGAAGTCAGAAGATTATCTAGCTTTGACTCCCGAAGCACGAAAACGCGAATTGGTGAAGATTCAAGGTTTAATTGATGAGGATGAGCAAACACCCGAACAAAAAGCTGAGTTGTTTTACGAACAAGCTTTATTGTATCGCTTTGCTGAAGAATATGCAAAGGCGATCGCCTCCTGCGACAAAGCCTTAGAAATCAAACCAGATTATCACCAAGCCTGGTACAATCGGGGCATTGCACTGGGTATTTTAGGCAGGCTAGAAGAGGAGATCGCCTCCTACGACAAAGCCTTAGAAATCAAACCAGATTATCACGAAGCCTGGTACATTCGGGGCTCTGCACTGGATAATTTAGGCAGGGTAGAAGAAGCGATCGCCTCCTACGACAAAGCCTTAGAAATCAAACCAGATTACCACGAAGCCTGGTACAATCGGGGCATTGCACTGCGTAAATTAGGCAGGCTAGAAGAAGCGATCGCCTCCTTCGACAAAGCCTTAGAAATCAAACCAGATTTACACGCAGCCTGGAACAATCGGGGCGTTATACTGGGTAATTTAGGCAGGCTAGAAGAAGCGATCGCCTCCTTCGACAAAGCCTTAGAAATCAAACCAGATTTACACGCAGCCTGGAACAATCGGGGCGTTATACTGGGTAAATTAGGCAGGCTAGAAGAGGAGATCGCCTCCTACGACAAAGCCTTAGAAATCAAACCAGATAAACACGAAGCATTTTATAATAAAGCTTGCTGTTATGCGTTACACAGTCAGATTGACCAAGCAATTCAAAATTTGCAGCAAGCCATCAATCTGAATCCTGACGAATACCGAGAAATGGCAAAAACTGACTCTGATTTTGACAGTATGCGATCTGACGCTCGGTTTCAAGCCTTGATTCAAGGATAGATAGAAAGAATCTAGATTTCTTAAATACAGCTTACAATCACTTGCAAAAATAGTATAATTAAACTGAGACAATTCTCGGAGACAACACCTCACGACGACAGCCAAACTAAAATGAATCAGGAACTTTAAACAAATTTATGACTGTAGCCACTAAAATACCCCAAGCCTACGCCGAAATAGTTGAGTTTTTAGCCGCCGGCACAACTCCCGAAAGCATTATCAACTTTCAACTATCCGAAGAAGCCAAAGAGCATATCGCCGACCTAATTTATCAACATAACAATGACGGTTTGACGCGGGAAGAAAAAAGCGAATTAGACCGCTATCTGCTGCTAGAACATCTGATGACTCTCATCAAAGCACTAGCTCATAAACACATTGTAAAAGAGTAATCGATCTCATGCCTCGTCCTTACATTAATCTTGAACTCAGGCGTTTAGTTGCCCTTCGTGCCGATCGCCTTTGCGAATACTGCTTAATCTCAGAATCAGACAGAGCATCAGGCTGTCAAGTCGATCATATCATCAGTGTCAAACACGGTGGCCCAACAACAGCAGATAACCTCGCTTATGCTTGTGTTTTTTGCAATCTCCAGAAAGGCACAGATTTGGGTTCGATTGTTTGGCGCAGTGGAGAATTGGTACGCTTTTTTAACCCGCGACGAGATGCTTGGGGAGAACATTTTCGATTAGATGAATCTGCAATTCAACCGAGAACAGATATTGGAGAAGTGACAGTACGAATTCTAGAATTCAATAATGACGATCGAATTATAGAGCGACAAACTTTGATAGAAGTTGGCAAATATCCATCTGCAGCAGCGCGACAACGGATGATAGAGTGATATTTTTGAAACTTTAAACAGCTTAAAACAAGCATCAAAGATAGTATAATTAAACCCGAATAATTATCGGAGACAACCACTATGCAAGTCACAACCGCAGAAATCATTTATCCTGACAGCGACGGTCAACCAATGGCAGAAAGCACAATTCAATACGAATTAATTGTCAGAATCAAAGAAGGTTGCGAATCGCTGTTTAAAGATGACCCAAATGTTTTTGTAGCCGCCGATTTACTTTGGTATCCCGTTGAGGGGAGAATCGATATTTCTCAAGCACCTGATACGATGGTGGTGTTTGGGAGACAAAAGGGCGATCGCCCTTCTTACATACAATATCGAGAGGATAATATTGGCCCTCAAGTTGTCTTTGAGATTCGCTCCCACAACGATAGAAACACTAAAATGAATAAGAAACTTTCATTTTACCAGCGTCATGGAGTTGAGGAGTATTATCTTTACGATCCAGAAAGAAATGAGTTGGAAGGTTGGCAAAGAATTGAGGGAGATTTAGAAGTTATTGAGCCGATGGAGGGATGGATAAGTCCGAGATTAGGTGTGCGATTTGAGTTGGGATCAGATGGGTTAGAAATTTATCGACCTAAGGTCGAAAAGTTTCTTTCCTATGCGGAATTAGAAGCAGAGAGGTTATTGGATCGCCAGCGCCTACAACAAGAATCTCAAAGGGCCGAACAAGAGTTTCAAAGGGCCGAACAAGAGGCTCAAAGAGCCGAACAAGAGGCTCAAAGAGCGGAACGTTTAGCTGCTAAACTTCGCGAATTGAACATCGATCCAGATAGCATTTAAGCCCGAATAAACGCTCAGAAACCCGGTTTGTTTGAAAAATCGGGTTTCTGCCGATCGCGGTCATTGATGCTTTTAACAACTGTCAACTGTCAACTGTCAACTGTCAACAGCCCGATCGCCCTTTCCTCTCTTCTACGCAATCAACCGAAAAAATTAGTATGAATCTATACATAAAAACCAAATACCTAAAACTCTACTAAAAAAATTTGAAAAAGTTCCCAAGTTCCTGTAAAATGAGCGTAAATAAAAAAATTAGCGAATAAAAAAAGCGCTCCAACGCGGAAAATATCGCATATAAAAGAACAAGTGTGGCAGTTTAAAAAAAATGAGGTGAAACCTTTTGCAGAAATTAGCCAGTATAGAAAAGCCGATCGACTCCGGGGAAAAATCCATAGCAGAGAATCTGCAAAAAGCTCAGACCTGGTACGATCGGGGCAATGCCCTAGAAGCAATGGGACGATTCCAAGCTGCGATCGAATCGTGGGAAAAAGCGATCGAACTCGAACCGAAATTTTATGAGGCCTGGTACAACAAAGGCGTAGCCCTCAGAAAATTGGGACAGCTACCAGAAGCGATCTCCGCCTACAACAAATCCTTAAAAATCCAACCAGAAAATGCAGAAGCGTGGTATAATCGCGCAAACGTTTTGCGGAAGCTAAACAGACTCTCAGAAGCGATCGCCTCCTACGAACACGCGATCGAACTCAAGCCAGACTATCACGAAGCTTGGACGAACCGCGGTAACACCCTCGTCAACTTGGAAAAATTCTCAGAAGCGCTCGACTCCTACAACAAAGCCATCGAACTCAAAGCAGACTACTGCCAAGCTTGGTACAACAAAGCATTCGCCTTGAAAAACTCCGGCCAAAACACAGCGGCGATCGCCTCCTACGATCGGGCACTGGAACTAAGACCAGACTTGCATCAAGCCTGGTACAAGCGCGGGTTAGCCCTAGCCGATGACAAACTCTACCCAGAAGCCGTCGCCTCCTACGACAAAACCCTGCAACTGCGGCCGAATTCCCCCGAAGTCTGGAACAAACGCGGCACGGCGATCGCCCAAATGGGAAAATTTGAAGCAGCCATCGCCTCCTGGGACAAAGCCATCGCACTCAATCCAGACGACAGCGAAACCTGGTACAACCGCGGCTTAGCCTTGGTCAACTTAAAACGCTTTGAAGAAGCAATCGCCTCTTGGGACAAAACCATAGAGTTGCAGCCAGACAACACCGAAGCCTGGTACAACCGCGCCGTCGCCCTCAGAAAAATCCAACGATTTGCCGAAGCCATCGCCTCCTACGATAAAATCATCGCCATCAAACCCCACGATCCAAATCTTTACTACCAAAAAGCCTGCGTCTACGCCCTAGAAAAACAAGCGGGCGATCGCACAAACAACCCCGAAGCTGTAGCAACCAGCACCCGCCAAGCGATCGAAAACTTATCAAAGGCGATCGAACTAAACCCGGAAAAATACCGGAAACTATGCCAGAATGACTCTAAATTGCGTACAATACAGGAAGAAGTGCGGTTTTTAGCTTGATTTCAGGGTAAGCAATGATTGATTGATTATGATGGATGCCGCACAGCAACCTTTGTAGGCCTCACAGCACCACAAACCCCAATCATGCAAACCCTAGACAAAACTCAAGCAAAATTCGCTCAACTTGCCGCCCACCTCAGCGAAGTTACCGACATCGAATCAGCCTCATCGCTGCTGCACTGGGATCAAGCTACCTATATGCCTGCCAAAGGTGCAAGTGCCAGAGGCCGCCAGTTGGCAACTCTCAAACAAATATCCCACGAAAAATTTACAGATCCAAAGATTGGCGAACTCCTAGAAGACTTGCGTTTCTACGAACAAACCCTCCCCTACGACTCCACCGCAGCCAGCCTGATCCGGATCGCCCGCAGAGACTACGATCGCGCCGCCAGAGTCCCCGCAGCCTTCATGTCCGCACTCTGCCGTCACCAAGCCGACTGCTACGAAGTTTGGGCCACAGCCAAAGCAGCCAACAACTTCGCAGCCGTCGAACCCTATCTCGAAAAAACCCTAGAATTAAGCAGGCAGTACGCCGAGTTTTTCCCCGGATACGAACACATCGCCGATCCTTTGATCGATCGTAGCGACTACGGCATGAAAGTATCGATTTTGCGCCCGCTGTTCGCCCAACTGCGTCAAGAATTAGTCCCCATAGTCGAAGCCATCACCTCCCAGCCTCCCGCCGACGACTCCTGTTTGCACCAAGTCTTCCCAGAATCTCAGCAACTAGAATTTACCCGCACAGTCGTAGAACGCATGGGGTACGACTTCCAGCGGGGACGGCAAGACACCACCCTGCACCCGTTCATGACCAACTTCTCCATAGACGACGTACGCATCACCACCCGCGTCTACGAAGATCACTTGGATCAAGCTTTGTTCAGCAGCATCCACGAAGCCGGACACGCCCTCTACGAACTCGGAAACTCCCCGGAATTTGAAGGCACACTCCTCGCAGGCGGCATTTCCTCCGGCGTGCACGAAAGTCAGTCGCGACTTTGGGAAAATTTGGTCGGGCGCAGCCGCGGTTTTTGGCAGTGTTTTTACCCGCAACTGCAAAAAGTATTTTCGCGCCAGTTGGGCGACGTATCCCCAGACGCATTTTACCGGGCAATTAACAAAGTTTCGCGATCGCTCGTCCGCACCGACGCCGACGAAGTAACCTACAACCTCCACGTCGCCATCCGCTTTGACCTAGAATTGGCAATGGTAGAGGGAAAACTGGCAGTCCGAGACCTCCCCGAAGCCTGGAACGATCGCTATAAAACTGACCTCGGCGTTGTCCCCGCCACCGACAGCGAAGGTGCTATGCAGGATGTACACTGGTATGTTGGGACGATCGGCGGAATGTTCCAAGGTTACACCCTCGGCAACTTGATGAGCGCCCAGTTCTACGAAACAGCCGTCAAAATCAATCCTGAAATTCCTGTAGAAATAGAACAGGGTAATTTTACCGTACTCCACGACTGGCTAAAACAAAACATCTATCAGCACGGTCGGAAATACACTGCTGTAGAATTGGTCGATCGCGTGACCGGTTCACCTTTAAGCATTGATCCGTTTGTCCGCTACATTCGCCACAAATACGGGGAATTTTATGTCATTTGAGGGATAGCAGTTTCACATTGCAGACTTTAAACTGAGATTAAAAAAAGTAGCCGTCCCCAAAAAAAGGGCGATACTCAAATAGTATCGCCCTTTTTGACGCTACAAAATCAAAAATCTCAAATTAAGGGGGTATGTATCTACAGGTTAATGCAGGTTGTTAATAGATGATTCGGATTAATTGCGGTGATTGTTACTGTACCGAATTCTGGCTCCCGCCCACTGAAGTTTTTCCCTCAAAGTGCCGTAATAAGAATAGTTTTCGCGCAAAATGATAAACTTGGCTTCGCAGTCGGCCATCCGCACGTCTACGCGCTGTCCGGGCCAAATTGCAGTACCCAAAATGCCGTCTGTCCAGAGTTTTGTACTGAGTTCATAATCGGCTAAAGGCCAAATGCTGACGACTGAACCGGGCGGCAGGACGATCGCCCGACTGGATAAACTTAAAGGGCAAATTGGAGTAACTGCGATCGCATCCATGCCTGGGTGAATAATCGGCCCGTTGGCAGATGCGGTGTAGCAAGTCGAACCGGTGGGAGTTGCGACAATTAAGCCGTCGCCTTGATATTGATCGACTACTTCGCCATCAACTTCCATTTCTAGAATACAGCTTGGCATTCGATCGGCAGAAGCAGGTTTGACACACATTTCATTCAGTGCCAAAAATCGATCGCTCTCGGGTTCGAGATTAGTTCTGTTTCCCTCAAAAATCGCCGCCTGCAACATCATCCGCTTCTGTACGGCATACCTATCTTCAGCCAGCCTGTCCCAAATCTCCTCAGTATTTTGGAAATCCTCAAAAGACTCGGTTAAAAAACCCAGATGTCCCCCCACATTCACTGCCAAAATCGGGATGCCGTCAGCAGCCAAATTCCGCGCCGCAGCCAGGGCCGTACCGTCGCCGCCGAGGACTACCGCTAAATCAATTGGGCTGTTACTAGAAGCTAAAAACACGGGATATGGGTTATCTTTCGCGCCGCTCGGGCCCATTAAAACGTGACACCCGCGACTTTCTAATTGGCGGGAACACTGTTCTGCCCAGCGCTGACTGAGCGGATCTCGGGCTTTGTGGGCGATAATTACTTGTTTTAACTGCACAATTAATTGGGAATTGGGGATTTGGGATTGTGAGATTTTAGGCTGACTTAAAAGTTTGAAGATGTTCGATCGCACAAATTGATTTTGGACATCATTTTAGAGTTTATATCAATTCTTTAATCCAAAATCTAAAATCGAAAATGCTATTACCCGTCGGTGCTTCGGGATTTTGGGCGCGGCCATGTAATACTGGTGTCGGCTGCGAGTATGCGAGAAACGGCGATCGCCCCAAACCGATTGAGATGGCTGGGATCGACAAAATAGTCATTGCGGCCGGGCCACCGCTGCGATAAGTCGCGGAAAGCGAAGCCTTTTTGTCGCGAGAGTTGCTGCATTCGTTGTCGGAATTGCTGTTCTGCCGATCGACGAGTTGGGTCTAAGTAGTCGTCGGTGAGAGGTAAATTGACTAAAACTAGGGGAATTTTCCGAGATTTCACAAAAGTTACCGCTGAATTGAAAGCTTTGGCTTGTTTCCCTCCCAGGTTAAAGTCTTCGTAGTCGCGATCGTACTTGCCTGAAACGTAAGCGCGTTCTTGATAATAAGTGTTGGGATTGTATCTGGCTGACATGGGCATGAATCCGTTGGAGTCGATCGAATCTGCCAATGCGTTGACTTGTCTGATGGCGACTGTTGTTGGTGCAGATAGCGGTAGGTATTGAGCAGTAACAGGCCTGATGCCTGTTCCACCAAACGGTCGATCGACAGATGTAAATGCTTTGCGGAAAGTGTTGTCAGCGCACTTATGGGGGAATCGGAAACACTGGGGAATCACATCCGGTTCATCCGACGGCAGTTTGGGGCGAACGCCTGCGGCTAAAAGTTTGCTGCCTTCAGAATCGAGGATCGAATTAAAAGTGCGATCGTCCCGGCCGCTGTTAAATGCCCGCACACCGTCCGCCCAGACAATCATTTGAGGCAAATGATCTGGCTTCAAGAGCCGCCGCAGTTGAAAGTCAACTACTTGTGCAGTTGCGCCGTTGACTGCAAAGTTAAATACTTTTAAGCCCGAACTGCCCCTTTCGGCCAAAGATTGTTTCAACTGTTTGGGATCGACGCCCTGCAATGCGCGGGAACTGCCGACGATCAAAACATCGGGCGGGCCGACAGCAGCAACGTAGGATAAATACAGTTCTAGCTGTTCGTCGAGCAAATCGCTGCTGAAGCTGACTGTACTGGCGATCGATCGCGCGGAACCCGCTTGCTGTTGGGAATAAACCAGGTTTTTCATGTACTCCACCACTTTTTTCTCGGCAAACGCCCGCCTGGGACTGCCGGGGGGAACCGCTTGCATCCAAGCCACAGCCTGCACCCACAAGGCGGCTACTTCATCCCAGTCTTGTTTTGAATTGGCTGATTGAGCCAAATTAGAAGCTTGGGTGGCAAAGTTAATTGACTCCGTGAAGCCATCGTTTTGGGTGCATGAAGGAACGCTGATGGATTTTTTGGCTTTGTTGGGGTTTTGAGCTAACAGAGACGCTGGCGGCTGGGCTAGCACTGCGGATTCGAGCGAACCCGATGGTGCTGCGGTGTTCGGCGGCTTCGTTGATGAGCATCCGACTGTTAAGGCTAGTAAAGCGACAGCGGCGCCGGCGCGTTGAAAGATGCTAGTGCTGAGGTTAGCAATGTAGCGGCGAATCATACACTTTCACCGATCGCGAAACATTACTAGATATTACCGCAAACTGCCTGAAGTCTTCCGCCACGACTGCTGTGTTAGCGTATTTCTGTGTGGGATTCGATGACTGCTTCGGCTTCCAGGGCGATCGACCTTAATTTATCCAATGTATCCTGACTTGCCGACTCCCACAACCCGCGCTGGCGGGCTTCTAACAATCTTTCCGCCATATCTCGCAGCGCCCAAGGATTGTTTGATTGAATAAATGCGTGCACTTTCTCGTCAAAAATGTAAGCCTCGGCGATTCCTTCATACATAAAATCCTCAACGCAATTAGCCGTAGCATCGTAAGCAAACAAAAAATCAACAGTTGCTGCAATTTCAAATGCACCTTTGTAACCGTGTCGCATCGCACCTTCAATCCATTTGGGATTTACCGCCCGGCTGCGATAAACCCGCGCAATTTCTTCCCGCAGTTGCCGCACTTTCGGATTCTCGGGAATTGAATTATCTCCGAAATAAGTTGCAGGATTTTTGCCTTGCAAATTGCGAATTGCAGCAGTCATTCCGCCTTGGAATTGATAATAATCGTCGGAGTCGAGAATGTCATGTTCGCGGTTGTCTTGGTTTTGCAGAACTATTTGCATTTGGCCGAGGCGTTTTGTAAATGCTTCGGGTGCAGAACATCCCCATTCACTCTGTTTAACTTCTGGGACATCCCCCGCCAAATTTGAGGAAGTAGAGGAAGTATAGGCGTAACTGCTCCAATTAATGTAAGCTGTTGCTAAATCTGCGTCGTCTGTCCAGTTTTGAGCTTCAATTATGCCCTGAAGTCCCGCGCCGTAAGCACCTGGTTTGGAACCAAAGACGCGGAAGTGCGATCGAACTTCCGCCTCTTCCCGACTCAAACCAGTCGATTCCCAATCCTGAATCTCCTGTTTAACTTGTGCCGCTAAAGGATTGCTTTCTGCTGGTTCATCTAAATCTGCCACAGCTTTTACCGCCGAATCAAACAAATCAATTAAATTAAAAAAAGCATCCCGGAAAAAGCCAGAAATCCGCAAAGTAACATCGACTCTGGGCCGTCCCAAAACTGAAACTGGCAAAATTTCAAAATCTACAACTCGACGGGAAGGCCCATCCCAAATTGGTTGAACTCCGATCAATGCTAATGCTTCCGCAATATCATCTCCTCCCGTTCGCATGGTGGATGTTCCCCACACCGACAAGCCTAAAGTTTTGGGATATTCGCCATTTTCTTGAGTGTATCTTTCGATTAAAGTTTCAGCCGCCACTCGGCCAACTCTCCAGGCGGTTTCTGTCGGAATAGCGCGGATATCTACTGAGTAAAAATTGCGTCCAGTGGGTAAGACATCGGGGCGGCCGCGAGTGGGTGCGCCGGATGCGCCGCTGGGTATGTGTCGCCCATCTAAGCCGCGTAACAAGTTGGTAATTTCTTGGTTTGTTTGGAGGAGTGATGGTAAAAGATTGTTTTGTATCCAGTCTAATTCTGGTTGTGTTGCTTGTCCTATTTGGATGTTTTTTGCAACCGCAGATTGAACCGCAGATGAACGAGGATTAACGCAGATGTTTTGGATTAAGTTATCTACTAATTCTGCGGCTTTATCTTCGAGTTCTGCGGTTAAATCGCCTGCTGTGGTTAAGGGGTCGAAGTCGTAGCCTGAGTCTTCGGCTAGGGCGCGGGTTAAACCGATGCGATTTGTGCTAGGATGGCGGGCGATAGCAATTATCAAGTCTCTCAATTGTCTACCTTCGGGGCACTGTCCGAAAATGTGCAATCCGTCGCGAATTTGAGACTCTTTGAGTTCGCAAAGATAGCCATCGGTGCGGGTGATGAATTCGGTAAATTCGGATTTATTTAGTTGGATTCCTAAGTCTTTGTCTAAGTTTTCCTTGTTAGTGAGGGCCACAATGCGATCGCGAATCATCGGTAATCGAGACGGATCTAAGCTTTGCGCCTCACAATATTCGTCGATTAAGGCTTCCAACTGCTGCAAAGGCCCGTAAAGTTCGGCGCGAGTCATCGGCGGTGTCAGGTGGTCGATGATCACGGCTTGCGATCGTCTTTTTGCCTGGGAACCTTCCCCCGGATCGTTGACAATAAACGGATAAAAATTTGGCATCGCGCCTAATGCGACTTCGGGATAACAATTGCTAGATAAAGCGACACTTTTACCGGGCAGCCATTCTAAATTACCATGTTTTCCGGCATGAATTATTGCCTGAGCTCCAAAGTTTTGCCGCAGCCAATAATAGTAAGCCAGATAATTGTGAGTTGGTTCTAAATCCGGTGCGTGATAGTTCAAACTAGGGTCAATTTCGTATCCGCGCGACGGTTGAATTCCTACAAACACATTCCCAAACTGAATCCCCGGAATCGGAAACAAATTCGCAGTCAATAGTTCCGTCTTTTCCCCTGTCGCTAACCCCCATCTGTTACAAATACCATCTTGGACTTGCTGTGGCAAAGTTTCAAAATACTCTTGATATTCTGCCAAATCCAAATATTGATTTACAGGGCGCAATTCCCGTCCTTCCGGGTCATTTGTCACGCCAGAAATCAACATTTCAATTAACTCGTTCCCACTGCTAGGGATATTATCTACTTGATAACCAGCTTGCTGCATAGCTTTGAGGATTTCCACACAGCTAGCTGGCGTATCTAAGCCGACACCGTTGGCTAATCTTGCATTGCGGGTGGGATAATTTGCGAGAATTATGGCGATACGTCTGTTGGCGGCGGGAGTTTGTTTGAGGTTTACCCAGTTTGTAGTTAAATCTGCTACAAATGAAATGCGATCGACCGCAGCGACATAACCGACAACATCGGTTTCTAATTCGCTATTCCAACTTTGTACAGCCTTAAAAGAAACCGCCCTAGTAATGATTTTGCCATCAACTTCTGGCAAAGCTACATTCATCGCCACATCGCGCGGCGAAAGTCCTTGCAATTCGCTTTCCCACTGTTCCAAACCACCACCGCTGAATATGGCTTGCAATACTGGAACATCTAATAATTTTAAGGTATTTTGTTCTGATTCTTGACTGTTAAAACCAGAGATAGCAAAACTGGTAGTATTGATCAATAATTGAATTGGTTCTGCGTCTTTCGGTTGAAAATATTCCAATAATTCTACTTGCAAATCAGGTTCTCGCAGAGAAGACACAAACACGGGAACTGGTACTAAGTTTCTATCTAATAATGCTTGACAAAGTGCATCAATTGGTGCTAAGTTTCCCGACAAATAATGAGCTCGATAAAATAAGATTCCAACTTTCGGCTGGGTTGGTAAACCCGGAGATCCCCCCCAGCCCCCCTTAATAAGGGGGGAGCAAGAAGTTGTCAAAGTGTCCGTTTTTAAGGGGGATTTAGGGGGCTCGGCTTCGCTTGGTAAACCCGGAGATCCCCCCCAGCCCCCCTTAATAAGGGGGGAGCAAGAAGTTGTCAAAGTCCCCCTTAACAATGAGGATTTAGGAGGTTCTGAATCTGGTGGGGAAGTTTCAAGACACGCCCTCGCACTTCCACCCCAATCATAAATTCCGACGCGGGAAACTGTTTGAGGTAAAGGTGGATTGTAAGTAGTTTTGAGACAAGTATCGGCCGCAAATTCTAGTGCATTAACAAAGTTTTGGACTCCGCCTTCAGTGAAATAGCGCCACAGTTGATTGACGGCGGACAGCGATACGTTTGAGTGACTAATTAAATCAGGATCGGGACTATCTTCTCCCGGCATTACAATCAGTTTAGCTTGAGTTTTTTCAACCGTTGCGCGCAGAGTTTCCAAGCCATAAGACCAATAGGAACGACCTCCTAACAACCTTAAAATTATGACTTCCGCGCGTCCTAAAATTTCTTCAGCATAAGTATCAATTGTTAGTTGTTGCTGTAACTGAAGTAGGTTTACTGCGCGCACTTTAGGAAAATCGAGTGGCATTTTGGATGAGGCTGCTGCGAGAGTTTGAATATCTGTATCAGCCGCACTAATAAATACGATTGGCGCGGGGGTTTGTTGAATGAAAATTACTCCTTCGGCTTGGGGGTTCCAGCCTCCCGGTGTTGCGGCTATTTTGTGCATTAATTTTTAGTTTATGTTATGGTTCCTCGTAGGGACACGGCATTGCCGTGTCCCTACTAAAAGTTTAACCTACAAACTGATAAATAAAACTCCCAAAACCATGATTCCAGCCCCTAATAACCTTTGTTGAATATCTTTTTCCTTAAAAATAAAGTGACCGAATAAAACACCCATTAACACGCTAGTACGCTTGATAGCTATTACTTGCACTACCAAAGTTAATGTCAAAGCTTGCATTTGACAAAGCACTCCTACAGCATTGAAAAACCCCATAGCCGCTAGCATTGGTAATTGTTTAATGATTTTCCGGCTGGGATTTGGGGTTTTGTGCAATAAAACTGGCAATAGCAAGACAGTCATTGTACTAAACAAAGAGAACAGCCAAAAAATAGGCGATGAATTTTTAACGCCTATTTTGTCAAAATTTGAGGTGATACTCCAGAGGAATGCCACGATTAACATGAATTTTGGCCCCGGTTCTTTCAGCAGTGCTTTGAATGGGGCTAAGTATCCTTGAGATTTCTTTTTGATATTTAGTAAATAAGAGCCTGTGACGATTAGCAAAATGCCAATACAATCAAAAAAGTTGGGATATTCTCCGACAATTAAGGGCGAAGTTAGCAACATGAATAACGGTGTCAAAGCTACCAGCGGGACTGTGAGAGATAAATCGGATACTTTGATGGCTTTGATGTAGAGAACCGCCGTGACAGCGTTGATGCTACCTCCGATCAATAAAGCGATCGCAAATTGAGTGTTTAATGCTGGAATTCCGGTAGAAATTACCCAGGGAGTTAAAAAGATAACAGAAAAGAATGATAGCGACCAAGCAACGACATATTCGTCACTTTTTTTGAGATTTTGTTTGCTAAAAACATCTTTAAGTGCTTCAAAGAAAGCGGTAAAGATTCCTAAAATTAACCAAGTCAACCTAAGTATGCCCTCTTAACTCGATCGTCATTTAGCAAATCTGATGCCATGCCTGTCTGAGTAATGTTATCAGCCTCTAGTACATAACCCCGATCGGCAATTTGCAATGCTAAACTGGCGTTTTGTTCAACCAACAGGATTGTAACGCCCGTGGAGCGCAAATGTTGAATAATTGCAAAGATTTCTTTGACTATGGCGGGCGCTAAACCTAAACTGGGTTCGTCTAATAGTACCAGTTTTGGGCGCGACATCAACGCGCGGGCGATCGCCCAATCCGACCAAATCCAACAATTCCAACGCTTTTGCGTGGGTTTGGCGCTCCATTGCGTTGGCTGCTGGTAAGCCGAAAATCCCCGATAGTAGCGATAATACCGGATTTCCAGAGCGACTGTGGATGTGTCGGGCGATCGCCACATTTTCACTAACCGAAAGTTCCCCAAATAAACGGATATTTTGAAAAATTCTGGCAATGCCTTTATTGGCAATTTGATAAGGCTTCAATTGGGAAATATTTTCATTTTGATAAATCAGGTTGCCGCTAGAAGCAGGTATCAATCCATTCATGACATTAAATAGAGTGGTCTTGCCAGCACCGTTAGGATTTATCAGTCCAAATATCTCATGTTTTTCCACTGTAAAAGATACATCATTCACGGCAATTAAACCGCCAAAGCGGCGAGTTAATCCTTTGGCGGCTAAAACAGGATTGGTTTTTGAGAGGGTAACTGGTTCTGAAGTCATAAACAAATGATAGAATATAAGATATCTAATTATGCCTTAAATTATGGATGCTCAAAAACTCTTAGAACGAATCACCGTAAATCCCCAAATATTTAACGGAAAACCGATTATTCGGGGTCGCCGTCTGGCGGTTGAGCACATTCTAGGAATGTTAGCCGCTGGCGACACTCCTGAAACGATTCTCGAAGGCTATTTCTGGTTAGAAAGAGAAGATATTCAAGCTTGTCTAGTTTATGCTCATCGACTGGTTAGTCACGAGCGAATCGAACCTCATTCATATATTCAAATTCCCAGCAAGAGTTACACGTAAAGAATTACTTTTGAAGCAGGGAATCGGAATGTTATTAAAATCCCGCTATTTAAGCAGGATTTAGGGCGATCGATTTCACCACGGACAAGTATAAATATAACTCGATCGAACTCTGGAAACCAATTTGATGAGAATGTAGATACAATAATTCAAATGGCTGAGACGGCTCATCAAATATAAGGATTCTGGCCCATGACGAAGCACTACCGACAAAGATTAGTTGCCGTAATTGCCCTCTCGTTTCTATCTTTCGCATCACCTTTACTGTTGACTCGCAATGCTGCGGCCCAAAACCTGAGCGCATCCAAGGCTAATCCCAAAGAGATTGCCTCCCTCATCGAGAAGTTAAAAACTAATGATGAAAGGGAACTTGATGTAGCTATTGAAAAGTTAGAAAAAATAGGTGAACCAGCCATCCCCGCTTTGATTGAAGCTTTGCGGGATAAGAATTTGCTAGTCCGCCAGAGTGCTGCCGAGGTTTTGCAACGATTCCGTACCTCTGCTATTCCTGCCCTTGTCAAAGCCTCGAAAGACTCAGATGTGCGAGTACGTCGTCACGCTGCTGCTTTGCTAGAGAAAATGACTTACGGGACCAGTTCAGTATCATCAGAAACTAAAAATGTTATGCCGCAGCTAATTTCCCTGCTAAAAGACTCAGATGCAGATGTGCGTAGGAGTGCAGTCTCTGCTTTGGGGATAATCGGTGCAAAAGCTAAAACTGCCGTGCCGCAGCTAATTCCTTTGCTAAAAGACTCAGATGCAGATGTGCGTAGGAGTACAGCCTCTGCTTTGGCGAGTATCGGTGCAGAAGCTAAAACTGCTGTGCCGCAGCTAATTCCTTTGCTAAAAGACTCAGATGCAGATGTGCGTAGGAGTGCAGCCTCTGCTTTGGCGAGTATCGGTGCAGAAGCTAAAACTGCTGTGCCGCAGCTAGTTTCCCTGCTGAAAGACTCCGATGCAAATGTGCGTAGGAGTGCAGCGGATGCTTTGGGGGGAATTGGTGCAGAAGCTAAAACTGCTGTGCCGCAGCTAGTTCCCCTGCTTAAAGACTCAGATGCAAATGTGCGTAGGAGTACAGCCTCTGCTTTGGGGAGAATCGGTGCAGAAGCTAAAGCTGCTGTGCCGCAGCTAATTCCCCTGCTTAAAGACTCAGATGCAAATGTGCGTAAGAGTGCAGCCTCTGCTTTGGGGAGAATCGGTGATGTAAATGTGCGTGATAGTGCAGCCGATGCTTTGGGGAGAAGGAGAATCGGTGCAGAAACTAAAACTGTTGTGCCACAGCTAGTTGCCCTGCTTAAAGACTCCGATCCTTATGTGCGTGAGAGTGCAGCCGATGCTTTGGGGAGAATCGGTGCAGAAACTAAAACTGCTGTGCCACAGCTAATTCCCCTGCTTAAAGACTCCGATGTAAATGTGCGTATAAGTACCACTGATGCCTTGGTGAATATTGCTCTTAGCCTTCAAGAAAAAGCAAAGACGCTAACTTCACAGGAGTTAAATCAGGCTGTATCAAACTTAGAATCAGCCTTGAAAATTGTGGCAGAACCTAAAGCTGATTTCTCAAAACCAACGATCGCAAATCTCCGCGCATACCTCAATATTCTCAAAGCCGAACAAAACGATCGCCTATTCGTAAAAGCAATTATCCAAAATCCCTACTTCTGGGGAACCGGAATTTACTTATTTTTACTCTTCGGAACCTTTGCCATCCGCCCACTGTGGCTGCTGAAAATCTACGAAACCTTAAAACCGATCGGCTTCAAAATACCAGTTCTCGGCACAGATGTATCCCTCGGCAACTTGATATTTTTCAAATACCATCCCAGAGTTCTCGATGCGTGGGTGACAGCACACATCCAAGTCACGATAGACGAATTTCAGAAACGGGAAACAGTGCGCGATCGCAAAATTTTCGTTCCCATCCCCGTCATCCTAGACAACAACACAATTGCGACTTTGAAAGGCAAAGATTTGCAGCCCACATTTGCTCAAAAGCGCGGCTGTTTGTTGATTTGGGAAGAAGGGGGAGCCGGAAAAACCAGTTTAGCTTGTCAGATTGGCAAATGGGCGATGTCGGATAATTCTGAAGAACGGATTTGCAATCATCGAATGCTGCCAGTTCTGATCGAATCAGAACTAAACATGAAAGTAGCCGAAGGCAAACAGCCATTCATCGAAGCAATTCGCGGTCAATTGCAAGATTTAACCGACACTACCGAGCCGATTTCTGAAGAGTTATTAGAACAGTTGCTCAAACAGCGGCGCATCCTAGTCATCGTCGATCACTTCTCAGAAATGAGCGAACAAACACAAACAGCAATTCGACCGGAAATGCCAGATTTTCCCGTTAATGCTTTGCTCGTAACTTCGCGGCTGGAAGAACCTTTAGGTCGAGTCACCAAGACAGCAATTAAACCCCTCCGCATTGCCGGAAATCGACTGTCATCGTTCATGGAAAGCTATCTCAGCCAACGGCAAAAGCGCGACTTATTCAGCGACACAGATTTTTTCAATGCCTGTATTCAACTATCAACAATAGCTGGCGACAGAAACATCACCGTTTTGCTAGCCAAACTTTATGCTGACCAACTGATTGCCAAGAAAGAAGGCACAACAGATGGCAATTTACCGGATAATATTGCTGAGTTAATGCTGCACTACTTAAATCAACTCAACCGCAGCGTAACAGAAAATAAATTCAGCGATTCTATCGTCCACAAAGATGCTAAAATCATCGCTTGGGAATGCCTGAAGCCAACCTATCGCCCCGCAGCAGCCAACCATCAAAATGCGATAGATGCTCTGGGTGCAGATAATCCAGAATCACGAATCAAGTATTTAGAAGACAAACTCAGAATCATCCAAACAAAAGGTGTCGCCCACGACCAAATTCACTTTGCTTTAGATCCGGTAGCCGAGTATTTGGCCGCGTTGCATTTGCTAGATATCAATGGCAAAGATGAGAGTAAATGGCAAGATTTCTTGAAGGTAGCCGACTCCCAAAATTCACCAGAAGGAATCAAAGGCTTTATGTTAGCAGTAAAAGATTGCTATCTCGATCGCATTCCCGGTGCAAAAGATACCGATTTTCTGCCACAAGAGATCGCATCACGCTATAATGTCGTAATTACCGCAGTGGCTGTATCTCTTTAACATCTCGCAGGGATAATTGTATAACAATGTACATACCAGATTCGCAATCTTCCCAAGCAAAAGCGTTGCCGACGATGTACGATCTACCTAGTGAAGACCCGGAGGAACCCGGTTTGCCTGACGAATATCATCAGTGGCAAGCACAACTTTTGTCTGCTAGCTGCATTCCTTCTAATTATCCAGCCGATCGCGTATTTTCGGCCAGCGATCTCAATTTATACTACGACTCCAACCATCCCAATTGGTACAAAAGACCCGATTGGTATTTAGTTGTGGGCATTTCCAGATTTTACCAAGACAGAGACTTGCGCCAAAGTTACGTGATTTGGGATGAAGCAGTCAATCCTTTAATTGCGATCGAATTTCTGTCGCCAACTACGGAAGATGAAGATTTGGGGCTGACAGAATCAGAACCAAACAAACCGCCGACTAAGTGGCAGGTTTACGAAAGAATTTTGAAGATTCCCTATTACTTTGTGTTTAGCAAATACAACAACCAATTGAGAGTATTTCGCTTAATTGGTAACCGTTACCGCGAACAAGTATTAACAGGTTCTCGATTCTGGATACCGGAAATACAGTTAAGTTTGGGTTTGTGGCAAGGTGCTTTCTTGCAAAATGAAAGGTTGTGGCTGCGCTGGTACGATCTTAATGGGAATTTGATTCCGACTCCTGAAGAATTTGAAAGACAGCGAGCTCAATTGGAAAGTCAACGTGCTGAATTGGAACGCCAACGAGCCGAGTTTGAAAGGCAGCAAGCTGAAATTGAAAGGCAACGTGCTGAATCAGAAAAACAACAAGCTGAATCAGAAAGGCAACGTGCTGAATTTGAAAAACAGCAAGCTGAATCAGAAAGGCAACGTGCTGAATCAGAAAGGGAGCGAGCAAATCGTTTAGCCGATCGCCTCAGAGCAATGGGCATAAATCCCGATGAGCTGTAAAATTAAATACTAGCGTCAAATGCTGCTAGCACTGTCCATAAAAATTTATTAACAAAAAATTACTTATGCCAGAATCTACCTCATTGCGCGATCGCTACTTAGCCCTCATCGACAAAATCGTCGAAATCACCCTCAAGGGTCAAATTCGCTCCAAAGAACAAGTATATCAAATGCTGGTGGAAGACATCGGCACCGGCACCGGCGAAATTTTTGAACGCTGCTTCGGAGAACGCCTGGATGCCACCGAAAACCTGCTCAAAAACGAAAAGGACGAAATCAAACAAGCCAAGGCAAATCGCACCCTCAGAGCGCTAAAAACCATCCAAGGAGAATGGGAACGCTGGCAAAAGGACAACCGAGTTTCCAGTGCGATCGCCTCAGCCATCCAACAAATCCTTACCGCCGAACCTAACAGCCGTCTCCTGACATTATTCCAAGTAATCGACCCCAACAAAGAACTTCCCCTGACTCTGGATCAATTGCAGCAATTGGCAAAATCCCTGCACCAACAAATGCTGCAAACTTCCAATCCCGAAACCGAGCGAGACTTGCAGCAAATCACCTCCGGGATTGCCAAAGGTTTAGAATCTTGGCAACGACTGGAACCGGAACTCGTGGGCTGGATTTATCAGCCACAGCAGCTAGGATTTGGCGCTAGTCCCGAACAAAACGGGCCTTGGGCTTTTTGGGCGAAAAAGGTGACAAGTCCGTTTCCTCACGCTCTTTTGCAGACAATTGCGATCGGTGAATCGATAGTTGAATTAGCTGCAAAACAATCGAGTTTAGAATTGGGCGCTTTGGTGGAATTAGCGATTATTTTGCAGTGCTTGCAGCGGGCATTGGCG
>JANPMV010000128.1:0-10249 GCA_031427135.1 Cyanobacteria bacterium VAR_87_metabat_62
GGTTTCAACTACTTTTGTTTTTGTGCACACGGCAGTGCGGTTTCCATAAAATTTTTTTTTGGGTCGGTAAACGCCACTGCCGTGTCCTAATTTCGGCTAATAATTCCGATGCTACGGGAATTGATATCACTAAAAATATAGAGACACGATCGCCCGCGCCTCTATAATTACTAAAAGTTAAAATTCAACACCAAAGTTTTGTCAAAACTTTGACTACATTCGGAACTGTTCCACTTCAGGCGTGTAGCCGATCGGCAAAATGTAATCCAGATTCTCGTGGGGACGAGCAATTATGTGATACGATAGCAACTTTCCGCCATCGACCTTTTTAACTGATTCAATTCCAGCAGCAACGGCTGCTTGCACTTCAGAGATATCTCCTCGAACTATAATTGTCCAGTAAGCGCGGGTTATTTTTTCATAGCGAACTAAAGTAACTCGGGCTGCTTTCACCATTGAGTCTGCAACTTCTACGGCAGCGGGAAATCCTAAGACTTCAACCATTCCAACTGCAACACCCATTACAACATTCTCCTAAATTTGACAAGATATCTGCAATTCATTGTATGTGAAATTGTTGACAGAAATTGGTGGCGGTGATTTTGGCAAGCTAGAAGCCCGATCGCCCAAAATTAACGAGGGCGCCGCCTGCCATCAAACGCTTGAATCCCACAGTTGGCGCGCGCAACAAAGCCCGCCTGACAAGACTTTCAATCAAAAAAATAACTTTAAAAATTAGATGCACCGCAGTTGAATTTCTCGCCGCCGGCAAGTCTGCCCACCCGATCGCCGATCGATTTTCGGGACTTTGAGGTCAAAAAAACCAGCCCTGGGCGACACAAAACTTGATAAACCGCTTTTTGGGGCGATCGGCCCCGTCGGACTCCTGACTCGTGACTAATCGCTGATTCACAACTCGTCAAGCAACCACTCCGAGGCTCTTTCACCCAAATCTAGGGGAAGACTGACAGCTTTGCCCAAGCGGGGGCGATCGCGCGTAGTGACAATGAATTCTCTCACCTGTGCCGTGCTCCCCCAGCCGTTGAGGTAATTCACCACCGCGTCCAAATGCTCAAAATAGTCAGCCTCCGTCATCGGAAACGACGCCTGTTCCAAATATCTCCACATTACCTGCACGAAAATCTTGCCCCGCGCCCGCCGCAATCTGATATCGTAAGATTTTCCCCATTTTTCCAGCAATAGCTGGTGTAAATCCTTGCCCGTCATGGTTTCTCCTGAGTGAATATCTTAAACAATAAAAGACAAAGTTCAAAAAATGTAATAATACTCTAATAAAGGCTGGAAGGTGCATTCTTAAAGGAATTTTCGCGACCTTAAATTTGTGCGAGCAGATTGGCGGCAATTATCCTCCTTCCTCTGCACGTACAGGTTCGCGCTGACAGCTAGCAAACAAACGTAACTTAAAACCGTAAAGGCAGGTCATGGCTCAATCTTCTGCTGGAAATCCCGATGTCCCCGATATGGGGCGTCGCCAATTTATGAATTTGCTGACGTTCGGTACAGTCACAGGTGTGGCGCTGGGCGCACTCTATCCCGTTGTCCAGTATTTTGTTCCTCCGTCGAGCGGGGCAGTCGGCGGTGGCGTGACTGCTAAAGATGCCTTGGGAAACGACATTATCGTTAGCGAATATTTGACTTCGCACCCTGCGGGCGATCGTACCTTGGCCCAAGGTCTCAAAGGCGACCCCACTTATCTTGTGGTGAAAGAAGACTTGTCTCTCGCCGAATATGGCATCAATGCAGTCTGCACTCACTTGGGCTGCGTCGTGCCTTGGAATGCTAGCGAAAACAGGTTCATCTGTCCTTGCCACGGTTCTCAGTACAACAATGAGGGCAAAGTGGTGCGCGGCCCGGCGCCTTTGTCTCTGCCCCTGGCCCATGTCACTGTCGCAGATGACAAGGTTGCTTTTACCCCTTGGAAAGAAACAGATTTCCGCACCGGTGAAGCACCTTCGTGGTCATAGTTCTTAGTCATTAGTTAGCATTTAGTAGTTAGTAGTTAGCAGTTAGTAGTTAGTAGTTAGTGCTTAGTAGTTAGTTCTAATAACCAATAACAAATAACTAATAACTAATAACCAATAACCAATAACTAATGACCAATGACCAATGACCAATGACTAATGACTAAATTGTCTGACCTTTGAGATTGAATACTCTGATGCCACAAATTAATTTATCTGCGATATTTCGCCAAAGTGCCAGGACGATCGCCAAAACTGCCTTAATTGCGATCGCCGCCGCAGGATTTTTCCTCACCAGCGACATCGCACTTCCCCAAGCAGCATTTGCTTATCCTTTCTGGGCTCAACAAACAGCACCAGCTACTCCCCGCGAAGCAACTGGCAAAATTGTTTGCGCCAACTGTCACCTCGGTGCAAAAGTGACTGAAGTTGAAGTCCCCCAATCTGTTTTACCTGACACAGTTTTTGAAGCTATTGTCAAGCTTCCCTACGATACTAGCGTGCAACAAGTTGTCGGCGACGGCAGCAAAGGTGGCTTGAATGTGGGCGCAGTTGTGATGTTGCCCGAAGGTTTCAAGATTGCTCCCGCTGACAGAATTCCCGAAGAAATGAAGGAGAAAGTCGGCGATCTTTACTTCCAACCTTACAGCGAAACCCAAGAAAATATTATTTTAGTGGGCCCACTGCCAGGGGAACAATACAAAGAATTGGTATTCCCAGTTTTGTCGCCAAATCCGGCAACTGACAAGTCCGTTCACTACGGCAAATACCAAATTTATGTCGGCGGCAACCGTGGTCGCGGTCAGGTTTATCCGACCGGCGCCAAGAGCAATAATGCTGTTTATAATGCTTCGGTAGCTGGCAGCGTTTCTAAGATTGCCACACCTGAAGATGGCGGTTATGAAGTAACAATTCAACCGGCAGAAGGTGCAGCGGTTGTTGATACAATTCCAGCAGGCCCAGAATTGATTGTTTCCGAAGGACAAACAGTTGCAGCCGGCGAACTTTTGACGAACAATCCTAATGTGGGTGGCTTCGGTCAAAAAGACGTGGAAATTGTGCTGCAAAGTGCCGATCGAGTTAAAGGATTGATGGCTTTCGTGGCTTTGACCATGTTGGCTCAAATTATGCTGGTTCTCAAGAAGAAACAGGTCGAAAAAGTTCAAGCTGCTGAAATGAATTTCTAAGCGCGACTGTAATTGGTTGTGGTGTTTAATTAAGCTTGAAATCCATAATAAATGTCGCTTTTAGTCGAGTCTAGATCCCCCTAAATCCCCCTTAATAAGGGGGACTTTGAGAATATTTCTTGTTCCCCCCTTATTAAGGGGGGTTAGGGGGGAGCGAGACCGGGCTTTGAACGAGAGATACATAAGGTTTTTCAGACTTAATCTGACACCAATGGGCGCTGCTTTGTGCAAACCCAACTATTACCTAAGTAGGGCGGGGAATACCCGCCTTATTTTTTGATAAATAACAAGTAAAATAATGTCAATTGATGAGAAAATAGTTGAAGTAGGCCCGCTGCAATGGTTTTATCGGGAAACAAAACCGATTAACCAAACTGATAAACCGCCGGTGCTGCTGCTGCACGGTTTGCCGTCCCAGAGTTTTACCTGGACTGCAATAATGCCAGAGTTGGCGACACAGGGATTTAGATCGATCGCCCCTGATTGGGTGGGCTACGGGCGATCGACCAAACCAGACAAGCGCGACTTTGCCTACACTCCCGATGCTTTTGTTGAAGCACTCACTGGCTTTATTCAAGCTTTAGAAATAGACCAATTTTACCTAGTTGTCCAAGGATTTTTAGCTTCTGCCGGCATTCAATACGCTCTGCGAAATCCCGATAAAATTGAACGTTTAGCCGTCATAAATACACCCGTTTCAGGAAATATAAAATTGCCCTGGAAAATGCAGCAATTTGGACTGCCTTTCATTGGCGACATGATCACCCAAGATCCGCTTTTAGTTGACAGAACCCTCGAAGGCGGTTGTCGCCAGATCATCTCAGACAAGGACTTAGATGTTTATCGCCGCCCGTTTCTGAAGAGTTCGGATGCAGGGCGATCACTGATGAATACTGTCCGCAATATTCAATTGCCGCAGTCAATGGCAGAAATTGAATCCGGCTTTCAAGGATGGACTCGACCAACCTTATTTGTGTGGGGTTTGACAGACCCTTGGCTGAGTGTGGAACCCGCTCAAAAATTAGTCGGTTCCCTACAAAATGCAGAGTTAGTCACACTAGAACAAGCAGGACATTATCCTCAAGAACATTGGTCAGAAAAAGTTGGCGATGCTCTGATAACTTTTCTGCGCCAAAAGGAGGTAAAATAAATTTTTGTACATAACTCTCGGTGCTGAGTTAGCGAGGCAGAGCCTCTGGATCTGCGTTTCCAGGCAGAGCCTGGGAACGAGCTTTCTGTAGGGGCGTTGTCCGCGCGATCGCAACGAGCAATCTAAAGTCTAAAATCTAACATCCATATGATTCGTCCCCGTTCAATTCTTGCCTTGATGATGTCATTTCTGATGGCATTTCTCGTGAGTTGCAGCAGTGTGGAAGCCAAAGTTCCAACCACTTACACAGCAGCACAAATTCAGCAAATTCAGCGCTATGTTCCTACTCTGACAGAATTGCGATCGCGCATGGACAACCTAGGAACCCTAATTCAAAAACGCAATTGGGTTGATGCCAAAACTTACATTCACGGGCCTCTAGGCGATTTGCGCGGTGCAATGAAAAGTGTTTCTGCCGCTTTGTTGCCTAAATCTCAAGCACAAGCTGTTGATTTAACCAAGAGTTTGTTTGCCGATTTGGTTAACGTCGATCTTGCTATTAAAGACCTTGACTTTCCAAAAGTCACCAGCAGTTATGAGAAAGCAGTAAATGATTTTGATGCTTTCTTACAGCTAATTCCTAAAGCTTAATCACTTTCGAGATTCGGGTAGGTTCTACTGGTTCCCAGGCTCTGCCTGGGAACCGAGATCCAGAGGCTCTGCCTCGCTCTTCTAACAGGAAAATTGCAGGCAGAGCCTCCGGATCTGCGTTACCAGGCAGAGCCTGGTAACGAGTAGTTTCCCTTCTTCCTTCTTCCTTCTCCTAAATGTAAAATCGAATGGTTCGCGTTGCAATTATTGGATGTGGTATTGTTGGAGCGTCGATCGCCTTTGAACTCAGCAATTATCCCGAACTAAAAATCACTGTATTCGACAAACAGCCACCGGCACAAGCATCCACGGGTGCCGCCCTCGGCGTTTTGATGGGAGTAATCAGCCACAAAACTAAGGGCAGAAATTGGCAGTTAAGGGAAACCAGCCTTCAACGTTATGAAACTTTAATTCCTGAATTGGAAGCAATGACAGGGCGGAAAATTCCGTTTAACAAACAGGGAATTTTAATGCTCCTTTCCCAGGGAGAGGATTTAAGTAAGTGGGAAAAATTGCAAGCAACTCGCTCGTCTCAAGGTTGGGAGTTGGAAATCTGGGATTTGGAGCGAGTGCGCGATCGCAATCCCCATCTTAACCTCAATGATAATATTATTGCTGCTATTTATTCACCTCAAGATAGACAAGTAGATCCAACTGCGCTAACTTTAGCTTTAGTTGATGCTGCTAAACTCAAAGGAGTTAATTTTGAGTTTGGGGTAGAAATTCAAGCGATTACTGATTTAGATTCTCAGGTGTGTCAGATTCAAACAAGTTCAAGCAAACTAGAATTTGACTGGCTAATTATCGCGGCTGGTTTAGGTTCTTCTGCTTTGACAGCATCATTAAATCAATTGATTGACATTCGCCCGGTGTTGGGACAAGCGCTACATTTTCGGTTACAAAACCCTTTAGAAAATTATGATTTTACGCCAGTAATTACTTGCGATGATGTCCATATTGTGCCTTTGGGCGATGGGGAATATTGGGTGGGGGCGACGGTAGAGTTTTCAGAGAATGGCGGGGAAATTCAGGCGAATGCTGATATGTTGGATGGAGTGATGGCAAGGGCGATCGACCTTTGTCCAGCCTTAGCAACAGCCACAATCATCAAGCAATGGTCAGGATTGCGCCCGCGTCCCGAAAGGCGATCGGCTCCAGTGATCGATCGGCTCGGTAACAGCAACATCCTCATAGCCAGCGGCCACTATCGCAACGGCGTATTACTCGCCCCCGCCACAGCACGCACAATTCGAGAAATGATTGTGCAATAATTAACAAATGTTAATATAATTAAAAAAGCAATTTATCTCTTAAATTTCCAAATGTCCGAAAAACCTTTAGGTAAGCCCCGCGCCTTATGGCGAGTAATATTATTATCCGTAGTCAGCTTGATGCTCTATTACGGATGGTACAAATGGATTCTTCAAGAAGAACTGCGCCGCTATAACGGCACTGGTTGGTCGGGAACTCTTTGCTTATTTCCCTTTGTGTTAGGAGTAGCGATTCCCCAAGCTTTACGAATCTTCGACCCCGACGTGCCGGGATGGTTTGGTTGGTTTTCCTTCCTCGGTATTGCTTGGATTTACATCGTACAGTTCAAACTTTACAACACAGTCAACCAATTGTATCGTGAAGAGGGGATGAAAGAACCGCTAACAGTTTGGTGGATTTTTGTACCAGGTCTAAATTTAGTGGTCGGCTTGCGGCAAATCCACTTTTTGAGCCAATTTTGGGCAATGAAACAGGGAATTGAAGTTAAGGATAACTTAGCAGAAAGCCTTCCTTTCCTGTCAGCTAACGCTTAATCTGTATTAAAGCATTTGGACTTTTTGCTGCAATTTCCCTTGAATTTGCAGCGATCGCCAGTCGATGAATTTATCTTCCCTTGGCTAAGTCAGCGTAGACGATGATTTCCCAACCCAAGATTAGGATCAGGAGTAGCTCAACCCCGCCCAAAATATGGATAGCTAAAGGCGCACCAGGTACTAATACCCAGAAGGAAATCAGGGCAATAATTCCTGATATAACGAAGGTAATTTCATCAACAATAAGTTGTTCGATCTTGCGGCGCGATCGGCGGGAATCGCTCCGGTGGGCAATTTCCCAGCCAAATAGAGATTCTACGTCTGCGTGTCCGGTCTTTTCTTTGACCTTTTCGACTAAAGTGAGCCGAATATATCGCCCGATCGCACTTATCTTTTCATCGTTTATTAGGTACGTCCAGCCGAGAATCAAGGAAGTCCAGGGAAGGAGTAGAAAGGCGTAGTAGTTGGCGGAGTTGGAAGCGGCAAAAGACACGACTGTACCGAACAAACCCAAGGTGACGTAGAGGAGGTTGTCTCGGAAGCCAATCCGCTGGGTTTGTTCGGCTTTGAGTTTGTCGTATTCTAGTAGCCAGATTTTCAGGATTGGGTCTTCAGTCATATTGTCTTCGGTTCTAATAGCTCGTTTTGATGAGCAGTATTTAAACTATATCAGGAACGAAGGCTCGCACATTGGTTAATATAAAGAAGTAATCTTTTGAAATCAGTCTGAATGCCTACCTTACTCCGAGTTGGGCCACACCGTTTCTTCTGCTATGCGGGCGATCGGGATGAACCACCGCACGTTCACGTTGAGCGCGATCGAGAAGAAGCTAAATTTTGGCTTAGTCCAGTTCGCCTTCAAAATAACAAGGGCTTCAGCCGTACAGAAATCAATAACATTCAAAAACTTGTTGAAGAAAATCAAGAGCAGTTGCTAGCAGGTTGGAATGACTTCTTTAATGGTTGAATTATTAGAAATCCCTAAAGCGCAACAGGTAGTTTTTACAGATGATACGCTGACAGTCGATCTATCCGACGGTCGTACTATTTCTGTTCCTTTAGCTTGGTATCCCAGACTGTTAAACGGTACATCGATAGAGCGCAATAATTGGCGATTTATTGGTGAGAATGATGGAATGCACTGGCCCGATCTTGACGAAGATATCAGCGTCAAAAATATCATTCTCGGTAAACCGTCTGGAGAGAGTCAGAAATCATTTCAGCGGTGGTTAGAAGAACGTAAAAAATCAGAATAGGAGATAATGGTGCGGTTCAATGACACAAGTTCTCGATCGAGAAACTATCGAACAGCGAGTGGTGGTTCACCACACTTGGGAACAATTTAAGTTAATCCAGGCTTTGGGAGTGCCGAACTCAACGACAGATATAGAAGTCGCCAAGGTAGTTAGGATACTTCTGGTCACTGAGCGTAGTCAAAGTGGACATTTCGACTACGCTTAATGACCAAAGCACCTTGGCGGTTGCTGTACATCAGCGTCTCATCTTAGCTACGAGTTTAGACCCTAGAAACAAAGCATAGTAGCCAATTGATTGAAGCAGAACAATAGGTGCATTAACGAGTAAATCTATGCTTAATGTCACAGCCATCTTAATTTTATGGCGTAACGCTTTTAACTGTTCCCTGCGATCCCCCCGCATTTGCTCCCGAAAATTCTTAGCCCGATTTCGCAATGATGGCATCTCTTCCTGCGCTATATTCTCAGCTTCTTTTGCGAATTCCTCAGCTTCTTTCTTCTTCCCCTGCAACTTAGCTAATTCAGCCATTCGGAATAAGACTCCTGCTTTTGTATCTGGGCGATCTATCCGTTCACAAAGCTGATAGCAACGATCGAAATAGTGTTGCGCTTTACGATATCGCCCACTCAGCATGGCAACACGTCCCAGATTCAATAGTGGCACTGACTGGAAATAAAGGTAAGAGCTTGGAGTGGGCGAAATATAAAGTTTTTGTAGATTTCGGAATCCTTGTAATCCAGCTATAAATTCCTGACGACTGGTGTTAACATTCCATAGCTTGAGGTAGAGATTTCCTAATACGTTGTGGAGTTCAGCTTGTTGATGTAACACGCGCTGATTCAGCTCATTTAGCCGTCGATCTAATGGTTTCAGCTTCAGTTCCTCCTGAAGGATTTCTAGTTCCTCTTGAACTATTGTTAGCGCATCCTGATAACACTTCAGTGCTAATCCAAAATAACGACGGCGAAAATTCAAAACACCCATATAACGAAGAGACTGTCCTTGACTAACGCGATCGCCTATCTCCTCAAACACTTGTAATGAATCCGAGAAGCAACGTTGAGCTATATCAAATTCTTCTTGCTCCATCTGTGCCCAGCCCAACTCATTTAGAATACGCCCCTCAATATCCCGTTTTTTCAGTTGTGTTGCACAATCAAGTGCGATCGTCCCACACTTCAAGTAATCATTCCAATACCCATGCGCCCAAAGAATTTCGCTGGTGACATCCCAGATTTTTAGAAGCTGGTCAAAGCGACGATCACTCTCTGGTGAATTTGATAGGCATGCCTTCTGAAATTCGACTAAATCGGAGAGCAGATTAGCACGATCTTCTGCACTTTTCAGGTTTATGTTCATTCTCTTATTCTACGGTGCGTCAAACACCATATTTCCAGCGAGCGATTTGGTCGAGTTCATCCGGTGAGGATGGCACTTCCCAATTAGCCTGTAAGTTACTTTTCACGCTTCGTCGCACCCAAAGATGAAGGTCATATCTTTGATTGCTAGTAACAGGGAAAATCATCGACCAACGACGTAACTGATTGCGGGCTTCTTTCGCTTCAGTCAAAGTCACTTGATGTACGTTCTGTAATTCATTAAGCGTGACTCCAGCATTTGCTCGCCCCATGTAACACAAAAATTGTTTAGAAGTTTCAGACATTCTTTGCCAAGCAGTTTCCAAAGTAAATCGATAAAACACCTCAACCTGTCCATCTGCTTCCTCTAGCGCATCTAGCACTTGATCGAGGACTTGATCATCGTGGACTCGCCCGACAATAAAGTGTAAGGCTAAGGGCGCACCGCAAGATAACTCATACAGGCGATACATCTGAGGTTTACTGGCATGGAAAAGCGCTGAAATTTGCAGACGGTTCGCTTCGTACAAAAGTAACTGTCGTGACCAAATTTCAGACAACCCTGGACAATCAATGACTGTGACATATTGTAGAGGAGTATTCACACGACTGGTTAGCAATACCCGACTCGGATCTAGCATCTTCACCAGTCTGGACAGGATGTCGTTCAAATCGGAAGTTTCCGCATTATCTAACACCACTAACCATTTACGTTGGCGAAGACGTTTCTGAATCGATTCCCGATCGGCGGTACAATCCAGTTTCGTTGAAAGCTTATATAAGTAGGTCAGCGCGAAAAAACCTAACTATGTTAAAATAAGTAAACACAGAGAATACATATACTAAGGTAACTCAATATATGGGCGCTAGATTAAGGGTATTTCTTACTCAAAAGCAAAACAAAACCCTATTAGAACTG
>JANPMV010000129.1:0-14019 GCA_031427135.1 Cyanobacteria bacterium VAR_87_metabat_62
CGCACCAATGAACTGCGCCGGGCTCTCTCGCAAGAATCGCTGCTTTATGCCGTTACCAATACTATTCGATCGGCTCCCAATTACCAGCAAATGCTGCAAAGAATTGTGGAAACTATCGGGCAGATGTTTGAGGTGAGTTGCTGTCTGCTGCGGCCTTTTCAAGATGGCCGGGTGGCTGATGAGTGGTTTGTATACCATTCGGGAACTGCTGAAGCCAGACTCGATGCGGATGCTGCTGGACTTTCGCCGGATTTGCTGCCGGATTTGGTTTGGGAAACTCTGGATGTGGAGGTGATTCAAGATGCCGAAACTGATGAGAGAGTTTTAAACTGGGACAATCAGCAGCGACGGCAGGCTTACCAAGCTGCGAATATTCGATCGAGCTTAATCGTACCGCTGTTTTACCAAATGGAACTGATGGCTGTCTTGGCGCTGCACCAGTTCGATCGACCGCGCCGATGGGAAGACCACGAGGTACAGTTAGTAATTACGGTAGCAGACCAAGCGGCGTTGGCGCTTTCTCAAGCCCGGGCTTACGAACAGGTGCGGGCGCTGGCAAAGCGCGAGGCCTTAGTTAATACTATTACTACGGCAATTCGATCGAGCCTCGACCCCCAAAATATTTTTGCAGCCATTACTCAACAACTCGGCCAAGCTTTGCAAGTTGACGGCTGCGCTCTATCTCTGTGGACAGAAGATGATGAATACGTTCAGTGCGTAGGGCTCTACGACACAACTAGGGATACCGTGGCTGTGGAACAGGGTTTTAACAATCCAGAGGTAGTTGGGAACCCTCCCGGGGCTGGGACGGCTTCTGCGAGTGCTGCTGAGAACCCTCGCGCCTGGGTTTTTGCCCATCCTTCGCTGCCGCAGTCTTTGGTGCCGATTCGAGGAAATCCGGTGTTGCTGCAAGTTATGGTATCAAAAGAGGCGGTGGCGATCGAAGACTTGAACGATCGCCCCGATTTAAATGTTACAGAACTGCAAGTGCGATCGCCAGCCCGCGCCCTGTTAGTCGTTCCCTTACTCTCCGAAGGCAAAATCATCGGCAGCATTTCCCTGCGCCAAAATCGCAACACCCGCCGCTGGAACCTCTCAGACATTGACCTGGCTCAAATAGTGGCAACTCAAGCGGCTCTGGCCGTGCAGCAGTCGCGCCTCTACCAGACTACCAGACAGCAGGCAGAACGGCTCCTGGAAGCCGATCGGCTCAAAACCGAGTTTTTCCAAAATATCTCCCACGAATTCCGCACGCCTCTAACTTTAACTATCGGGCCTCTGGAATCAGCTTGCAACCGCAAAGAAGACTTACCCTACGAACAAGCCGTCATCGCTTTGCGAAATTCCCGCCGCCTCCTGCGCTTGGTAAATCAACTGCTGGACTTGCAGCGGCTTGATGCCGGACGAATGCAGCCGAGTTTTCGCCCCTGCGATTTAGTCGGTTTCTGTTCCTCTACCGCAGAGTCGTTCCGCGCCTACTGCGAGAAAAAAGGACTGCATTTAATTACCCAACTGCAAGATTGTCCTTTACTTTATTTGGATATTGAAAGATTTGACAAAGTTATTTACAACCTGCTATCAAATGCTGTCAAATTCACTCCCGAAGGTGGAACTATCACCCTGACAGTTGCACCAGCGGGCGCTCACTGTTTGTTGCAAGTAAAAGATACTGGTATCGGCATTCGTACCGAACAAATTCCCTATTTGTTCGAGCGCTTTCACCAAGCCGAAGGTTCTGCAAGCCGTTCCTACGAAGGCAGCGGTTTAGGTTTGGCACTTGTCAAAGAATTAGTCGAACTCCACGGCGGTCAAATTTCCGTCGAGTCAGTTTACGGCGAAGGTACTACTTTTAGCGTTTGGCTGCACTTCGGTTCGACTCACTTGCCTCCAGAACGGGTACTAGAAATACCTGCGGAGTTTCATTCATCCAAAGCAGCGGTAGAACTGGCAGATGTGGAGGCGGATTTGTCGGAAGATGAGGCAGAAAATAACAACTTTGAGGCTCTCGAACCGATAAATTCAGAAACAGTAGCAGGTACGGTTTTGGTGGTTGACGACAATCCCGATTTGCGCTTTTATGTCTCGGGAATTCTGCGAGATTCTGGTTTTGCTGTTTTGCTCGCCCGCAACGGAAAAGAAGGATTTGCCGTGGCAAAAAGCCGCCGTCCAGATTTGATTTTAACGGATTTGATGATGCCTGTGGTCTCCGGTTTGGATTTAATTAGGATGATTCGACAGGATGAGGAATTGCAGGGAACTCCGACAATTTTGCTAACTGCTAAAGCCGACGAAGATACTCGAATTGAAGGAGTAGAACGGGGTGCTGATGCTTATTTATCTAAGCCTTTTAACGATCGAGAATTGTTGGCGGAAGTGCGGAATTTGATCGCCCTCAAACAAAACGAGCGCCGAGTGCTGCTGTTGAACAGTTATTTAACTGAGTCGGTGCTGCGCCGATTTTTGCCAGCGTCGATGGTGAAGGCCGCAGCGGCTGGAGATTTGGCCCTGGATTTGCGCCCGGAACCGCGATTGATTACTATTTTGTTTAGTGATATTGTTGGTTTTACTGAAATGGCAAATACGCTGCGATCGCGCCGGGTAGCTGAGCTGTTGAATGAATATTTGGCGGCAATGACTAAGGCTATTTTTGATAGTGGCGGTACGGTGGACAAGTTTGTCGGAGATGCGGTAATGGCTCTCTTTGGTGCGCCGGAGGAACTAACGCCTAATGAGCAAGTGCGCCGCGCTGTAGCTGCTGCAAGGCTTATGCTGCAAGCTCTTAAGGAGCTAAACCAGCGCTGGTTGGAGCAGGGAATTGTGGGGGAAAATGGGGTGCCTCCGGTGCGGTTTCGCTGCGGAATTCATCAGGGTACTGCGGTGGTTGGGATGTTTGGCGGCCCGGATCGATCGGACTATACGGCGATCGGGCCAAGCGTGAATATTGCCGCCCGTTTGCAAGAGGTGGCGGAACCAAACAGTGTGCTGATTTCGGCGGCGGTTGCAGATTATGTTGAGGAAGGTCGAATTGTTAAATACAAGCCGCTGAAACTCAAGGGAATTGATGAAACAGTATTGACTTTTGTGCTCAATTGTGATTAGTTAGTGGTTGTTTGTTATTGGTTATTAGGGCGCATCTCATTTTTGCAAATATATTCGTAGGGGCGAAGCATTCCGGCAGTAAATCTGTGGTTATCACTAATAAATTGTCTGCCGGAATGCTTCGCCCTTGCAAAATTGAGATACACCTGGTTATTAGTTGTTTGCTGCCAATTCCCAATTCCCAATTCCCAATTCCCAATTCCCAATTCCCAATTCCCAATTCCCAATTCCCAATTCCCAATTCCCAATTCCCAATTCCCAATTCCCAATTCCCAATATTTTTAAAGTGACGAAAACTACTAACCAAAAATTCTCTAACTATCCCTTTGACGGTTTATCTTTAGACGATCGCAATCCCGACTTCATTCAACTATTGCTACCGTTCTGGGAATTCCTGTACCGCTACTATTTTCGCGTCCAAAGCGACGGCTGGCATCACGTCCCCGCACGCGGAAAAATGCTGATTGTCGGCTCTCACAACGGGGGAATCGCCACACCGGATATGTTTATGTTCCTATATGAATGGTTCCGCAGGTACGGTACAGAGCGCTTAGCCTACGGATTGATGCACCCGACGGTTTGGGAAGTTTCTGCTGATATTGCTAGCATGGCGGTTCAGTGTGGCGCGCTCAAGGCGCATCCGAAAATGGCGATCGCAGCTTTGCGAAAAAATGCCCCAGTTCTCATCTATCCCGGCGGTGCCCAAGATGTTTTTCGCCCCCACCACTTGCGCGATAAAATCTACTTTGCCGGACGCAAGGGATTTATTAAGTTAGCATTGCGAGAAGAAGTGCCAATTGTGCCAATTATTTCTACTGGTGCTCACGATACTCTGATAGTTTTGGCAGATTTTTACGAACAAGCAAAACAATTGCATGAATGGGGGATGCCCTGGTTGTTGGGTATCGATCCGGTGGTATTTCCGGTGTATTTGGGATTGCCTTGGGGACTGAGTATCGGGCCTTTGCCAAATCTACCTTTCCCGGTGCAAATTCGGACTCGCGTGTGCGAACCGATTGTATTTGAGAGGTATGGAAATGAGGCGGCGCGCGATCGCGATTATGTCGATGCTTGTTTCGATTTAGTTACCAATCAAATGCAAAGAGAATTAGATTGTTTGGTTGGGAATGGGTAATGTATAATATCAATTCCGGCTGCGCCGGAATGATTTAGAGGAGACGGCAGTGCCGTTTCCCTACCCCAATTAATTGTCGGTAAACGGCACTGCCGTCTCCTGATTTCGGTAATATTAAAAATTCCGATGTTACCGGATTTGCTTTCTAGTTTCTAGCTTCTCCCGACGGGTGACTAATTGCCCGATCGCCTTTACAGCAATTCTAGGATGAAACAGCATCACCGGCTTTGTCACTTAAAAGTCTCTATAATTGTGTGTTGAATTTATACTACGAGGTACAAAAAATGAATACTACAGACTTAGACATTAATACAAGGCAAGATAGCTATTTATATAAAGTTGCAAAGCTAGTATCTAACATTTTCCATCCTATGACACTTTCATCAGTAGCTTTTCTCTGGCTGATTATTGCTAGCAATCAGTCCACACAGCAAAAACTACTTTTATTTGCAACAGTGACTTTCTTCTCCTCTATCGTACCCATACTATTTATATACACGCAAAGAAACTGGATAGACACTGACGAAAGGGTACAACGTTTTTTACCATTTATAGTTGGTATAGTCAGTTACTTTGCAGGTTTTCTTGTACTGATAGCAATAAATGCTCCTACAATCATTCAAGCATTAATGTTTTGCTATACCACTAATACTCTTCTGGTACTTCTAATCACAGTATGGTGGAAAGTTAGTGTTCATACAACTGGGGCTTGTGGCCCTTTAGTCGCCTTAACCTATAGTTTTGGTACTTGGGTTTTTCCACTTTATTTGATAGTTCCCTTAGTAGGACTCTCAAGATTAATTATGAAAAAGCATACTCTACTCCAAGTGATTATGGGAATGCTAATAGGAATAATTGGTACGGCAGTACAGGTGCATTATGTGTTCAAAGTTCCATTTTCTTCTTGAACATGAGGTTACAGCTAAGCGCGTAACTTTATATGGTGTGCAATAGGTATCTGACTAACAACTAATTATCAAGCAAGTTTCACATAGCACAAATATTCCTAAATCACCATTAGGCCGCAGACATATTTATACACTTCCAACTGTAGAGGGATGCTTTAGCTCGTCAATAAGGCGATGCTTGCCATTAGGGGCATGAGTTTAAAACTATACATTGGTCAACTTGCGCCAATGCACGCACCCACCTTTTAACGAGGAATATACTATGTATCAAAATTTGCCAATAAATTCACAACTGTATAACATCGGGTTCTGGCTGGCCCAAGTGCCAATAGAGCAGACTACAACAACAACAAGCAGAGTAGAAGATGCAGCACTCCTCTATTCCGGGCCGCAATTTTTTATCGCCTTAATATCTGGAGTCGTACTCGCCTGCGCTTTCCAACTCTTGCTGACAAATTTGTCAGTAGCCGCGGGCCTTTCCTACATCGGACAATCCCACGACGACGGACACCACTCGGATAGCAGCAGTCCCCCAGTCCGCCACATCGGGCGCAAAGTCGGTACTTGGACTCTAATCACCGTCACCGTCGCCCTATTCTTCGCTTGCTTGCTTGCTGTTAAACTCAGTTTGATTAGCAGCCCTGGTTTAGGTGCGATCGTCGGTTTAGTCGTGTGGGCGGCCTATTTCTCACTCCTCGTCTGGGTGAGCTCTACCACCGTCGGTTCCCTGATCGGTTCCGTCGTTAACACCGCGACATCAGGCGTTCAAGCTATTTTCGGCACCGCAGCCGCCGCCCTCGGCGCCAAAGCAGCCAGCAACCAAGTAGTGGCCACCGCCAAAGCAGCAGCAGCAGCAGTGGGCCACGAGCTCGGTAGTGCGATCGACCCTACAAGCTTGCGCGAAAACGTCGAAGACTACATTCAAGCGCTGAAACCGCCCGAATTAGACATCAAAGGGATGCGTAGCGAATTTGAAAAGTTGCTCAACGATCCGCAACTAAAAGCGATTGCTGGCGAAAATTTGCCTGCTCTCGATCGCCAAACCCTGATAGATTTAGTCAGTTCGCGATCGGACTTGTCAAAGCGCGATGTCAACCGGATTGTAGACCAACTCCAAGATGCTTGGAAACAAGTCGGAAAACAAGACCAAAAACCAGACGGCATCGCCCAATTGGTAGACTATCTCAAATCTGCTAAATCGGGAGATTTACTCTCAGATACGCTGACAAGTAGGGTAGAAAAAGCCCTCGGAAATCTGGGTGGCCAAAATCCCGGACAAAGCTCGACCATGATGTCCCAAGCAACGTCAATGGCAGTCAATGCTTTAATGGGAGTAGTATTAGGTCGCACGGATATTTCTGACTTTGATGTTGAAAAAGTAATGGGCCAGCTCAAAACAGCTAAGGACAAAGTTAGCCAGCAAGCTGATAAAGTTACTGCTCAAGTCAAAGGCGAACCCGAAACTTACAGCCCAATTCGCGCCGATGTAGAAAACTACTTGCTCAACACTTATTCGTGGCAAATGAACCCTACCGCGATCGAGCGCGAATTTCGAGATGTGCTCTACGATCCTACGGCAGATCCGGGAACGGTGCGCCGCGAATTAGAAAAACTCAAACAGTCGAGTTTTGCGGAAATCCTGGCCAGTCGTGGTGTTTTTACCCAAGACAAAATTAAAGAAATTTCCCAGGAATTAGAAGGAATTAGACAGCGAGTTTTACAAACCGTGATCTTTGCCGAGGAGCAAGAAAAAGCTCGCGATTTGCAGTGGCGGGTGGAAACTTATCTGAAGCTGACGCCGAAAGCAGAAATGACAGCAGCAGGTATCGGCGGCGATTTCAAAAAAATCTTAGAGGATTCCGACGCGAATTACGAACAGTTGCGCGATCGGCTTTCTCCTTACACCCGCGACAGTTTTGTGCAAATTCTCAGAGGCCGCGAAGGCTTCGGATTTCAGGAAGTAGAACAGATTGTTAAAGAGTTGGAAACGACGCGAGATGTCGTTGTAGCAGATAGCAAAGGTTTGCAAGAAGCAGCCCAAGTCCGACTAGACAACCAGTGGCAAAAAGTGCAAGAATACTTGCAGTCTACGGGCAAAACAGAACTTAATCCCGAAGGCATTAAGCGCGATTTCAAAACCCTGCTCGAAAATCCAGAAGCGGGAATGTTGGCGCTCAGATCCAGAGCTTCTAAGTTCGATCGCGAAACTTTGGTAAAATTGCTATCTCAGCGAAAAGACCTCAGCGAAGAGCAAGTAAATCAGCTCCTCGACAGCGCCGAAGAAAATTGGCACAGTGCGCTCGCTGCGCCGCAAAAGTTGGCCGAAAAAGCTAAGGATCAGTACGACCAAAGCACCACCGCCCTTGCAGATTACCTTCGCAATACTGGCAAGTCAGAACTCAATCCAGAGGGGATTCAGCGGGATTTGACCAAATTGATGGAAAATCCGAAAGAAGGAGCTTTAGCGCTGCGCGGAAGGCTATCTCAGCTCGATCGCGATACCTTGGTAAAACTGCTTTCTCAGAGAGATGATTTGACCGAGGAACAAGTCAACCAAATCATCGACCAAGTGCAGGATACTCTCGGCTCGATCGTGAAAGCGCCGCGCCGTTTGGCAAAGCGGGTGCAAAGTCAAGTGCAAGATTTTCAGGGTGTTTTAGAGGATTATTTGCGGAATACGGGCAAGGATGAATTAAATCCCGAAGCCATCAAGCGCGACTTGCAATTGTTGCTGCACGATCCGAAAGTGGGCGCTTACAGCTTGGGCGAGCGCTTGTCGCACATCGATCGAGCTACAGCCATTTCCCTGCTGTCTCAGCGCCCGGATATTTCGGAAGAAGAAGCGACTCGCATTGTGGATCAAATTGTGTCGGTGCGCGACCAATTTCAACTGCAAATTCAGAAAATACAGGAGCGCGTTCAGTCAGTAATTGACGGGGTTCTCGGAAAAGTTCGGGATTACCTGAATTCCCTCGATCGCCCTGAACTAAATTACGAAGGTATCACGCGGGATGTGCGGAAGTTATTTGACGATCCGCAAGCCGGATTTGATGCTTTGCGCGATCGGCTAGGTCATTTCAACCGCGATACTTTAGTCGCGCTAATTAGTTCTCGCGAGGACATTTCTGAAGCAGATGCTAACCGCTTGATCGACCAAATTGAAAAAAGCAGAAATACCGTCTTGCAAAGAGCCGAACGCTTGCAGCAAGAAGCGCAGCTTCGTCTCGAAAGCATTAAAGTGCAAGCCGAAAAACAAGCCGAAGAAACCCGGAAAGCAGCAGAAGTTGCCTCTTGGTGGCTGTTTTTCACCGCTCTTTCTTCGGCCGCTGCTGCTGCGGGTGCGGGTGCTTTAGCCGTCATTCGGTAAAAAAAGAGTCAATTTGCGATCGGATTGCCAATAGTGCCTGATGTCAGTTTCTACTGACATCAGGCATTAATTTTAATCTAGGTGCTTGCACCGCGATTAATTGTAGGGACACGGCACTGCCGTGTCCTAATTTCGGGTAATATAAATTCCGATGCTACCGGATTTGAGGTTATTTGCAGTATTTAATATTTTTGCGCGCCGCGCGATCGTACAGTTTTTTTAGATAGAATCGTGCAAGCTGTGAATTTATTTTAAATTAGCAGTTGTGATTCAAAATAGAAAAGTAAATTGGTTTGTAGTGAGGACGAAGAGTCGTCATAAAACTCGATCGGACTTGCATTCCTTACTAGAAACCCGATCGCAACAGTCATATTTACCGAGTCCGGCTCAGCACGCCTATTCTCCAAACCGCCCGCAGCCCTGTGCTGCGTCAGTATCAAACGCGAAGTGTGTTGAGTTCGTTAGCGCAGCCCGCCCCTACGGGGGCTGCGCCAACGAAGAGGATCGCCCGTTTTGAGTGAAAATACGGATCGCGACAGTCAGAGCTTGTCGGCCATCGGTTGTGCATAATAGGTAACTAGAACTGTGAAAATACTAAACTGACTGTGGGAGCGACATACCGGATACCTTGGAAATACCAATGGCTTTTGCAAGTGAGCCGATAAGAGTCAAAACACGCAGGCCCTACTTAGTCAATGCTAAACAACCTACGTCTCAAACCTCCCCAGGCTAGTTGCCTAATAGCACGGTGAGGAGGCCGACGCCATGCAACTCCGAAAAAAAACACTATTAATCATCGGTGCAGCGCTGATCAGCCTGATTTTGGTTCTTTATGCCACTGCATCAACCATTTTGCTGCACGATTTTCAGAACCTGGAGGCACAATACGTCCGCCAGGATGTGGCGCGGGCTTTGGACGCATTAGATGATGACTTGTCGAGTTTAGACACCAGCGCCCAAGATTATGCCGAGTGGGATGATACTTACTCTTTCGTCGATACACGGAATCCGAATTTTGTCAAGTCAAATTTTGTGGATTCGACATTTGTTTACTTGAGACTAAACTTATTGGTGCTGCTAGACTCTAACGGTAAAACGATCTTCAGCAAAGGTTTCGACCTGAAGTCCAAAACCGAAATCCCGATTCCCGAAAGTTTAAAACAGCACTTGACCGACGCACTGCTGGATTCCTCTACAGTCGATCGCCCCCCCGCCAAAACAGGCGTCCTCACCCTCCCAGAAGCCAGGCTGCTGATTGCCTCAAAGCCGATCGTCAACAGCAACGCCGAGGGCCCGCCGCGCGGCACGCTGATCCTGGGACGCTACCTCGACAGCACCGAAATAGGTTTGCTTTCGGAACTGACTCACCTGTCAGTGGATTTTAGATTGCCGAGTTTAGATTTTAAAATCGGAGCCACGAACTACTCTGGGCACGGGGCTAAGGTGATGGATCGATCTTCGAGCCAGAATTGGGAAAATCTCAAACTCAAAATTTCCAACCTCAAATCAGTAGAAATTTTAGTCGAGCCACTTAGCGACAGCGTAGTCGCAGGATACGCCCTGATTCGTGACATCGGGGGGAACCTAGGGCTGCTGCTGCGAGTAGAGGTCGATCGCGTCATCTACCGCCAAGGTCAGGCTACCTTGAATCTGTTTACCTTATCAATACTGGCAGTAGGTTTAGTATTTAGCGCGATCGCCCTGCTGTTACTAGAAAAATTAGTCTTGGCGAGATTGGCTTCCTTAAGCACCAGCGTCAGCAACATCGCAGCCAGCGGCGACCGAGAGTTGCGGGTTCAGATGTCTGGAGCGGATGAACTCACAAGCTTGGCCGACACCATCAACCGAATGCTAGAAGCATTGGGCAATTCTCAAGTCGAACGCAATGAAAGCGAAGACCTCTATCGGTTGATGGCAGAAAACTCAACCGACATGATTACCAGACACAACCCCGAAGGCGTGTTTGTTTACGCATCGCCAGCCAGCCACGCTTTGCTAGGATACGAACCTTCAGAACTCGTCGGCCGCATGCCCAACGATTATTTTCACCCCGACGATATAGAAACCATCGCCAAAGCTCACTCCAAAGTCTTGTCGCTCCCAGTTACTTACACCGTCAGCTACCGCATCCGCCGCAAAGATGGCAAATACATCTGGTTTGAAACCACCAGCCGCACGATCCGCGATCCCCAAACCGGCTCGGTGCAAGAAATTATTGGCATTTCCCGCGACATCAGCGTGCGGAAGCAAACAGAACAAGAACTGCGAGAAAGCGAAGCAGCAATTAAAGCTTTGTATCAAGTGACATCGGCTCCCCGTAAAGACCCGCAAGGCCGCCTCTCTACCTTTGATTTGCGCCTTCAAGAACTGCTAGCAATGGGATGCCGGCAGTTAGGTCTGTCTGCGGGTATTTTGTCGCGCATTCAAGGCGACAACTATCAAATAATGGCTGTTGAGTGTCCCGACGAGTCGATCGCCTCTTCACAAATCTACGATTTGGAAAAAACTTTCTGCGCCGCTACAGCAATGGCAAAAGAACCGATGTACTTTGAATCGGCGAGGTTTGCAGCTTTGTCCTTCAACACTCCCGAGCCGGTCTTCAATATCGAAGCTTACATGGGCATTCCCGTCACAGTTGCAGGTGAAGTTTACGGCACTCTGTGCTTCTTTTCTCCGACTCCTCTGACAGAACCGTTTCGAGTTGTAGACAGAGAGTTGGTGAAACTGATGGCTCAGTGGGTGGGAAGCGAACTCGAACGTCAGAAAACAGGCGTAGATTTGGCAAAAGCTCGCGACGAAGCACTGGCGGCTACTAGAGCCAAAAGTGAATTTTTAGCTACTATGAGCCACGAAATTCGCACTCCGATGAATGGCGTGATCGGCATGACTGGTTTGCTGCTGAATACTCGCTTAACTCGCGAACAGTGCGATTTTGTAGAAACTATCCGCAGCAGTGGCGATGCTTTGCTGACGCTGATCAACGATATTCTGGATTTCTCGAAAATTGAGTCTGGCAAATTGGACTTGGAAGAACATCAGTTTGACATCCGCACTTGCATTGAGGAATCTCTCGACTTGGTAGCTGCCAAGGGGGCACAAAAAAAACTGGAATTGGGTTACTTGATCGATCGCGCAGTACCAGCAACGGCGATCGGCGACAGCGCCCGCTTGAGGCAAATTTTAATCAACTTACTCAGCAATGCTGTTAAATTTACCGAAGCTGGAGAAGTGGTGGTTTCGGTTACTGCCAAAAAGATTTCAGCGCCAGCGACTAAGTTTAAAGAACTGCTAGAAATTAATGGTGAACCATTAGCAATTAACCAAGTATACGAAATACAATTTGCGGTCAAAGATACTGGTATTGGCATTCCGGGCGATCGCATGGATCGGCTGTTTAAATCTTTCAGCCAGGTTGATTCTTCCACAAGCCGGCACTACGGCGGTACCGGATTGGGTTTGGCAATTAGCAAACGTTTGGCCGAAATGATGGGCGGCAGGATGTGGGTGGAAAGTATGGGTTGTCTTGCGGGCAATCCTCCGGCAGATTTTAAAGCCGCAGTTTGTGATTGGGAATCTGAAGAATCTTGCGAAATTGCCGAAAAATATGGCTCTGGCAAATCTGTATTCAGCAGCCAGCCCCCCTGTCAAAATCCCAAATCCGTTGGCTCTACTTTCTATTTCAGCACGATCGTTTCTGGCTGCAACAGTTCATTGCCAGTTAACTTGAGCAATTCTCAACCAGAATTAGCTGGTAAGCGAGTCTTAATTGTCGATGACAATGCTACCAACCGCCAAATTTTGACTCTGCAAGCTCAGTCTTGGGGAATGGTGGCTAGGGCTTCAGCTTCGGCTCGTTTGGCTTTAGATTGGCTCGCTGCTAAAGAGGTGTTTGACTTGGCAGTTTTGGATATGCAAATGCCGGAAATGGACGGGTTGGCTTTAGCTACCGAAATTCGCCGATATCCAGATTGCCAAAAGTTGCCGTTAGTCATGCTAACTTCGATCGGCAGACAAGAAATTAATACCCCTGCTGTTGAGGTAGATTTTGCTGCTTTTTTGAACAAGCCAATCAAACAATCTCAGCTTTACAATGTTTTAATCAATATTTTTGGGGAGCAAGCAACCGAAATTAGAGTGCAGCGCAGTTTTCTCGGGCCTTTCGTACAAAGCATACCGATGCTGGCTTTAGAATTACCCCTGCGGATTTTGTTGGCTGACGATCATTTGGTGAATCAGAAGGTGGCTTTGCAAATTTTGCAGCGGATGGGGTATCGCGCTGATGTGGCGGGAAACGGTATCGAAGTGCTCGAAGCTTTGCACCGCCAGCCTTACGATGTAGTGTTGATGGACGTGCAAATGCCGGAAATGGACGGTTTGGAAGCTACCCGTCGCATCCGCGAGCAATTTTCCACAGATTTCATGTTAAAAAATTCCACGCGAGAATCAGCAGTTTCAGCAACAGACGAGCCATCTAGTAATCGAAAATCTCCAATCGAAAACCCAGAATTGACTGACGAGGAATCTCACAATCCAACATCTCAAATCGCCAATCTAAAACCAATTAGGCCTTGGATTGTGGCGATGACAGCAAATGCGATGCAGGGCGATCGAGAAGAGTGCATGGCTGCGGGTATGGACGACTATTTGAGTAAGCCGATCGTCATTGAGGAGTTGGTTCGAGCTTTGAGCGCGTGTCAATCTCGATCGAATGCGGCTGTTGCGGAAAATCCACCGCAGGTAATTTCTAATTCGCCCCCAGTTGTTAGGCGCGATCGATCGAACTTCGATCGCACCCTGTCAGAAAGCCGCGATTCCCTGAGTGCCAAGATTGTACAGTCTCTGCGAGAGGTAGAAGCTTTGGACGAGGCGATCGACATTTACCTCGAAACAGCTCCCGAACTGCTGCGAGGCATCTCTGCGGCTCTGTGCAGTGCCGATCCGTTGGCTTTGAGGCGATCGGCTCACTCCCTGAAATCGATTAGCGGTACACTCGGTGCTTTTCGGTTGTTTGAACTCTGCGAGGAACTCGAAATCATCGGCCGCATCGAAACAGAGGCCAACCAGCCTTTATCTGCACATTCCTGCGAACTTTTAAAACAGGTTGAGGCCGAGTATCAAAGAGTTGAAACGGCGTTGAAAATAGAACGCCTGTACAGCGACACAATGCAGAATAATTAACTATTCGGGTGTATCTCTATGAGTGTAAGGGCGAAGCATTTCGGCAGACAATTTATTAGTGAGAATCAGAGATTTACTGCCGAAATGCTTCGCCCCTACGAATATATTTCAATACGGTTCACTTAAGACAGATCCCCCCTAACCCCCCTTAAAAAAGGGGGGGAAAGGGGGGGGTCAAAGTCCCCCTTAAAAAGCTATGCTTTATAAACATCTTTCTTAACAAAAAAGTTGACAAAAATCAACATCTGTGCTGTTAAGCAATCGGGCGCTCGCCCAGTAATGAGGTTAAAATGATCAATCAATGGGTAAGACAAGAATTAGAAAAAACTCAA
>JANPMV010000130.1:0-8140 GCA_031427135.1 Cyanobacteria bacterium VAR_87_metabat_62
TATAGCAATCCTAAATCATTTTCAATAACTGGTTCCCAGGCTCTACCTGGGAACCGATGTCAGCGAGGCTCTGCCTCGCCTGCGAAAATGGAGGCAGAGCCTCCGGATCTGCGTTACCAGGCTCTTCCTGGTAACGAGTAACGAGTATAATCTGGTTATTGCTTAATGCTGATATATCGAGGCTGACTTTTTACGCGATCGATCCAAGTTTGAATTGCAGGAAATCTGGTTAAGTCAAATCCGCCTTCGCCCGCAACGTGAGTGTAAGCAAATAAACCTATGTCAGCAATCGTATAGCGATCGCCCGCAAAAAAAGCATGGTTTTCTAAATGCTGTTCCATCACCCCCAAAGCAGCATAACCCGGTGCTTGTTTTTGTTGGAGTGCTTCTTGATATTCTTCAGCTTTTCCTGTCATATACCAAAAGCGAGAAGTCGCAATAAAAGGTTCGTGGCTGTATTGTTCAAAAAATAACCACTGCATAACTTGAGCGCGATCAAATTTATCTGTGGGGAAAAACTCTGTTCCTTCGCTCAAGTAAAACATAATCGCATTCGATTCAAAGATAAATTTATCCGGTTCTATTTCTAATACCGGAATCCGCCCGTTAGGATTTTTTCGCAAAAATTCTGGATTTCGACTTTCTCCTTTGTGAATGTCTATTTCTAGCCGCTGAAAGGGAATATTAAGCTGAGTTAAGAGCAAGCGGACTTTGTAGCAATTGCCAGAGGGAGAATATTCGTAAAGTTTAAACATATTATTTTTTCCGCAGAGAACATAGAGAGCGAAAAGTTGAGAAAGAGAGAAGTTTACAGATTATTAGAAGTCTGGCAAAAAGACAGTGTAGAACAGGCAGGATGCCTGTTCCACAATAATTATACCAGAGGTTTATTAGATTTTTCCTAAAAAGACAGTGTAGAACAGGCAGGATGCCTGTTCCACAATAATTATGCCAGAGGTTTATTGTAGCATTGGCGAGTAAAGTCAGCTTTGCTACATTTAGAAGTAAGATGGTTGAGGCGCTACCCAGATCGCCCTAAATTAATCGATATTGGAGATTCAATGAAATTAGACGAGAAAGATTCTTACTTAAATTCGGAAAATATCGGCTTAATTTACGGTTTTTTCGGCGTAGTTGGATTCAGCTTGACACTGCCAGCAACCAGAGCTGCTGCGATCGATTTAGATCCGCTTTTTGTAGGTTTGGGACGCGGATTAGTAGCAGCCATACTAGCAGCAGTTACTCTGCGGATAACGCGTCAACCCATGCCCTCAAAACAGGAATTTCGGAGTTTATTAGTTGTCGGATTGGGAGTGGTTTTGGGATTTCCGGTACTGTCGGCTTGGGCTATGCAGCAAGTACCTGCCGCCCACGGTGCTGTGGTGTTGGGATTGCTGCCTTTAGCGACAGCGATAGCGGGGGTTTTGCGGGCTGGCGATCGCCCGGATGTCACTTTTTGGATTGCTAGCATTGTCGGTAGTGCAACTGTTGTCGGTTTTGGAATTATTAGCGGTGCTGGACAGTTGCAGCTCGCTGATTTAGCGCTGTTTGGAGCTGTAATTGCTGCTGCTTTGGGCTATGCTGAAGGCGGGAAATTAGCTAAGACTTTAGGTGGGTGGCAAGTTATCTGTTGGGCCTTGGTGATTATCGCTCCTTTCGAGGTTTTACCCACAATATTTGTGGTTTTAAAACAAGGCTTGATTGCTTCAACTACCGCCTGGTTGGGTTTTGCTTATGTGAGTGTTTTTAGTCAATTTATCGCCTTTTTTGCCTGGTATCATGGGATGGCGCTCGGTGGAGTAGCTAGGGTAGGTCAAATTCAGTTGTTGCAACCATTTTTGACGCTGCTGGCTTCGGCAATTCTGCTTGGTGAAACTCTGGAGCCGATCGCCCTAATCACAGCTTGTTTGGTTGTAGCGAGCGTAGCTGTGGGTAAAAAAGCATCAATTAAGCGGGCAGAGGAATTGTGAGGCGATCGACTATATCTAATGACAGATGTAAAACGCGGACTATTTCTCTTCAATAATACTAATTAACTAAAATCTTAGGAAAGAATAATATTAGATGTTATGGACGTGAATCCAAAAATCTGCCTAGAGGTAGAAGAAATTAGCGAGCCGCTTTATTAGTGCAGCCAGGTTTTGAATGTCGAGCCTCGCGCCTCATTCTTCAGAAGGATATCGATCGGGCAATGCACTTGATCTAAGAGTCCAATCTAAGACTTTCACCTGCCATCAATCGAACCTGGATTGATGCTTAAGGACGTTCAGAAGCGATCGGCTTTCCATGCTCTCAATTCCTCAATGCTCGCTCAGCGATACACATGATAGACTGAGCAGCCCCTTGAGAATTGGGATCGATTCCCGACAAACGCTGAGGGACTCTAACTGTCCATGGTGCTCGTCCCAACTCTCCTTGCAAAACCTCTCCTCCCAGATTATGGCTGTGAGGATAGGTTGTCACCGTAAAATCCAGCGGTTTTAGAACTTGATAGTAGAGTTCTGTTGTAATTCCATCTCCTGGTTTTTGATTGTGGATTTCCGTAGCTAATCTCTGTCTACTTGTTGCCACATAAGGTTTGCGAGCAACAATCCAGTATGCCCGATGCTGACGAATTTTTCTTAAAAGTAGCCCAAGACCTTTCCAATTCCAGGCGGTGACCTGCGGATCATTATCTGTCACTAGCATCCCACCGGGGCGAACTAAACGCGCTGCTTCTGCCAATACTTTTGCCATGTCATCGCAGTGGTGAAGGGTCGCGTTCAGAACTACTAAGTCGGCGAAGGCATCTACAAAGGGCAGGTGATGTGCATCAGCCAAGAGCGGAACATAACCTACTTCTTGTGCTATTTCTAAAGTACCTTGTGAAATATCTACTCCAATAAGTAAGCTAGGTGAGCCGCCCACTGTAGCATACAAATTACCCGGTCCACAGCCAATATCTACAACGATCTTGTCGTCCCAGCTCCCTATTGCCTTTTGCCAGCGCGCTTTTAAGGCTTCGGTATACCGATCTGGTTTTAGGTAGTCTCTTCGCCACTTAGGATGACCAAATAAATCAATATTGGCTTGCATTCCGGCTGTGATATGCGGAATAGGGCAACTATAAATACCGTTATCCTGTTCAGTAATTTCCGCACTCTCAATCAGGTATTTCGACAGAGGTGTTATTGATTGCATCTTCAACTGTCTACTCATGACAACTAATGGTTAATTGATTGGGAGAAACACACCCTGCTAGATTAACAAAATTTTTGGAGATTGACCATCGGCGAGTATGAGTGCACTTTATCCCTCTTTTGTCACTTGTTGGCTATGCTGAAGGTGAGCGATTAGCTAAGGTTTTAGGTAGGTGGCAAGTTATTAGTTGGGCATTGGTAATTGTCGCTCCTTTCGAGGTTTTTCCCACAATATTGGTTGTTTTAAAACATCGGTTGATAGCTTCACCTACCGCGTGGTTGGGTTTTGCTTATGTGAGTATTTTTAGTCAATTTATCGCTTTTTTTGCCTGGTATCATGGTATGGCGCTTGGTGGAGTTGCACGGGTAGGTCAAATTGAGTTGTTGTAACCATTTTTGACGCTATTGGCTTCGGCTATTTTGCTTGGTGAAACTCTGGAGCCGATCGCCCTTGGTACGGCCTCTTTGGTTGTAGCGAGCGTAGCTGTGGGTAAAAAAGCATCAATTAAGCGCGCAGAGGATTTGTGAGGCGATCGACTATATCTAATGACAGATGTAAAACGGGGACTTTTTCTGTTGAATACTACTAATTAACTAAACCTTTAGGAAAATACTAATGTTAGATATTGATGAAATGAGTTCAAAAGAAATACACGAACTGCTACACACAGTAGGATACGGTCATCTGGGCTGCATCCACGAAGGCAAGCCCTACGTGATCCCAATGAATTATTATCTCGAAGCAGGGGACATTTACCTGTTTACCACGATCGGCATGAAGACTCACGATCTTGATGCAAATCCCGAAATTTGTTTGCAGGTTGAAGAAATACAGGAGCCGCTTCATTGGCGCAGCGCGATCGTCAATGGTCGAGCTTTGCGCGTGACTGAGCAAGCAGATATCGATCGGGTAATGCACCTGGTCAAAGAGCGCAATCCCATGCTCTCACCTGCGATTAATCGCACCTGGATTGATAGTCAGGGACGTGCTGAGACGATCGCCATTTACCGCATCCACGAGACTGAAATCAGCGGGCGCACCACCGATGGAGTCAGCAGTCGCTAATCACCGAGATATTTCAGAGGAAAAAGAGGCGTTGCTGATTTGGAGTATGATTTGTCTCCGAAATTTAGTAGGGGCAATTCATGAATTGCCAGTAGGGGCAATTCATGAATTGCCCCTACTCAGCGAGTTTCAGGGATTGCTATAGCGAGTGAATCATACCTAAATTCAGCAACGCCGAAAAAGAAATATGGTTGCGACTTTCGATCCCAATACTGCGATCGGCTTATCCCAGCAAAATGCGATCGCCCGACTCAAAAATGACGGATACAACGAACTACCATCGGCTGAGTTGTGCAATCTGTTATGGATCGCCTGGAACAGCATTCAAGATCCGATCTTTCTCTTACTCGTCGGCGGTGGTATCGTTTATTGGATTTTAGGCGACTTACAAGAAGCCTTGATTTTGCTAGGTTTCGTCTTTTTTATCACCGGAATTAGTCTCTACCAATAAGGCAAAACCGAACACGCCCTAGAAGTCTTGCGCGATCTTTCCAGCCCTCGCCTTGGTGATTCGGGATGGCGATCGCAAACGGATTACGGGGCGAGAAGTGGTTCGGGGAGATTTTTTAGTGTTGGCTGAAGGCGATCGAGTGTCTGCGGATGCGATCGTCCTCCGCGAGCTCAAATCTCTCAACCGATGAGTCGTTATTAACCGGGGAATCGCTTTGGGATTGCATTCATCATAGGCACTCCCAGAAACAGTTCATCAATTAGTCGAGTTCTGTATTTTGGCAAGCCAAAGAGATCCGTTCGATCCGATGGAAAAAGCGTTTAAGCAATTGGGCGAGCGCTATCTGGCGCATACCGAACATTTGCACAGCGATTGGAAACTGTTGCGAGAATATCCGCTGTCACCGGATTTATGGGTACCGAACTTTTTTCTGCTATGATCTTAAATTATGGGATGGGAGTTTTGATTTGCAAATTATTGTTGAAGGCTGGCGTTTTATTTATCATTCCTATTGCGTAGCAAATCAATTTCAATTACTAGAAATGCTCGTAGGCGTAAGCCGGGGCGTAAGCCATCGCCCGCCAGGACAAATTGAGCTTTTTCACCGCGATATGCCCTACGTTGACCCAGCTTGGGAGACAAAAGTTAGTTTGTTCGATCGCCCGAATGACAGATTACTCCGCAGCATTCCGAGTCCTGCGGAAAATCAGTCAGCCGATGTTACCCTGCGAATGTACTGCCCGTGGGACTTTTCAGCATCCAGCAGCACGGAAACTTGGGTATTTGCAGCCACAGAATGGGGGATTATTACCAGTACAGTATTGCAGGCGATCGGCGTTAGGTCGATCGCCCAAACTCCGGTTAATTCAGAAACCAAAATTATTACACCATCGGCGTGGTCAAAAGCCGGCTTAATTCGTAGCGGAGTTGAGGGCGATCGCATTGCCGTCGTACCTTTGGGAGTCGATCCTCAGATTTATTATCCTGTTTCGGGCGATCGGCGTCAATTGCTGCGCGAAAGCTTCGGCTGGTCAAACTATTTTATATTTTTAAACATCGGAGGACAAACCGATCGCAAAGGGATTCGTCCTTTGTTAAAAGCCTTCGCGGCGGTAGTTGACAAATATCCAGATGCCAGATTAGTTTTAAAAGGTTCTGAACTACTTTATCCCTCCAGAGACGAGATTGCTGAAGCTTGCCGAGTTGTGCTGGGCGATGCTGAAAGAGCGAGAGTTTTACCGAGGTTAATTTATACTGGCAGTCAGCTATCTTTTGCTCAAATAGCTGAACTTTACCAAGCGGCAGATGTTTATGTTTCTCCTTATTTGGCGGAAGGTTTTAATCTGCCGGTGTTGGAAGCTGCGGCTTGCGGTTTACCCGTGATTTGTACGGCGGGCGGGCCTACTGATGATTTTACTCGATCGGACTTTGCACTGCGAATCGAGAGTAAATTTACGGCTGTGGTAATTGAGGGGGAAACCTTATTTATGTTAGCTCCTGAGTGGGAACATTTGACTGATTTGATGCAGCGGGCGATCGAACAGCCGGGAATTGCGGCGAGAGCTCGGGTTGCGGGCCCGGGTTTTGTGGCTGATAATTTTACTTGGGGGCGATCGGTCGATCGGCTACTTGAGGTTATGGGAGGGAATAAAAGGAGAGTGGAGAAGTCTATTTTTGAGCCAATAATTTTGTAGTTTGGGCGTTTCAAGCTCTAGATGGGGAAATAGGTATTTTCCGGCTCAGGAGAGCCCCTTACGCTGATATAAATCTTTTGGGCATTCCAATAACATTGCTTCGCCCATTTTTTTGATTAGATAAGCGACGAATGGCAATCTTTTGGTGATCTGATATAGAGAATTATTCCATTTGATTAACACTCCATAATTTAGGCTTTTCGGGTCTTCCATATATTCTGGGATAATTTCGACAATTTTAAACCCATTCTTCAGGTAAAAGTAGAGTTCTGGGTCGCGAGGTTTACCTGTTTTTCTCAAAGAATAAACATATTTTTCCACAGGAAGGTGCTGGTGCTTCCAATAGCTGGGAATTCGAGAACCCAAATAGACTGACTCTAAGGATTCCCCAAACAATACGATAAAAAGACTCGTTAACACTAGCCGATCCGAGATCTTATTTGCCGCATTTTTGACCACTGATAAATCCACACCAAATGCTATGCTTCCTTTGGAATTATGCGTAGTCAGAAAACCATTTCCCGTCTTGTCAAACCATGATTTATTCTGATGTAAATCTTCTGGTGTGGTTATAATTCCTGTTAATGTTGCCACCATCTTGCCATCTTGGAAAGCACAGTAGAGCAATTCTGGACCAATTAAGAAATGGTGTTGAACTTGAGGAAGAGTCCAAAGATACTGTTGATCGGTTAAATTTCCCCAAACTTCCTCATTGATTCTGACGAAATCAAGAGCCAATCTTTCCCGATCTATACTCATTTTGAGTAAGTCACTTACCCTAGTAATAGAGAATATTGAATTAGTGTTTCGGGTCAATTTCAGTAGTGAATGCAGGAAGGAAGTGTTTTTCATGGTTCAGTCGATCGATAATGTTGTTGGTGTTAATTGAAGTAGCGAAGCGTTGCAGGGCGTATGAAACTTAACAAAACCAGATTGCCAACGTCTGCTGTATTTGAGTTGTTATCCCAAATCCATGTTTTGGGTTCCCTTTATTCTTTAGTCGGCGCAGGCCGACTTTGTTTGTATAGAAGCGGTTTCAACCGCCTACCTACTTATGTGAGGGTTAACAGACAGGAATTAAATTTTCGGGCCCTGACTCAGATGAGCAATGCCGGTATCCCGCTGCGGGTGATTCAAGAAATCAGCGGCCACCGCAACCTCGAACAATTGCAGCGGTATTTGGAGGTAGGGCCGGATCAAGTGCGGGGGGCGATCGCCAGTCTTTCGATGCTTTCCTACGCGGGAAAACTTCCATTACCTCACGTACAAGATGAATCGACTGCCGCGCCGTCCGTGCCATTGCCCCCATCGCAACTGTCACACACCCTCGAAAATGAATCGTCCCCTGAAGAAATCCTCGAATAACAGCCGATTGGCATAAGGCGATCGCCCTGCTTTCACACCGCACGCGGGTGCACCTACTTCAACCTGCTTAGGGGAGAATTCAAGAGCGATGTGGCTAAAAATTTAGCTTATGTTCTGACTGTCAATTTTGAGGAATCCCCAACGCCGGTCAGAGGAATCCCCAACTGGGTAATGCGAGTGTGACAGAGATTTTTGGGTGTTTTTACTCACTATTCTCTCGACGGATTCACTTTGGCTCAATCTGTGTAAGTAGGTCAGCGCGAAAAAACCTAACTATGTTAAAATAAGTAAACACAGAGAATACATATACTAAGGTAACTCAATATATGGGCGCTAGATTAAGGGTATTTCTTACTCAAAAGCAAAACAAAACCCTATTAGAACT
>JANPMV010000131.1:0-48587 GCA_031427135.1 Cyanobacteria bacterium VAR_87_metabat_62
TTTTTTAAATTTTTTGTAACAGTATTTTCTTAAAAAATAATTTTTGGTTGAATGGTTATTAATATTACCAAAAATCTGGATCCGGCTGTGCGGTTTCCCTAAATTTGTTTGGGGTTGGTAAACGGCACTGCCGTGTCCTCGCTTGTCATTCCAGCACAGCCTAAATTGATATAAAATGTCAATTAAAATCACATAAATCATCAATATGGATTTCCCCAGAGCGCGACAACTTTTTTATCGAGAAATCAATCAGCCGGATGGTTCGATCGATCTGGCGAAAGCTGCTCTTTACATGGCTTTGGAAGAATACCCGAATTTTGAGCCCCAGGAGTATCTAGATGCTCTGGATTCGATCGCCGATGAAGTGCGATCGCGCCTGCCGACACAGAATTATCCGCTGCGGATTATTCAAACTATTAACGGCTATTTATACGAAGATTGCCAGTTTTCTGGCAATGATGCTGATTATTACGACCCCCGCAATAGCTTTTTGAATCAAGTGATCGATCGCCGTACTGGCATTCCGATCTCTTTGTCTTTGGTTTATTTGGAGGTTGCTAAACGCATTGATTTTCCGATGGTGGGAATTGGGATGCCGGGACATTTTTTAATCCGACCGGATTTTGAAGATGCTGGCATTTTTGTGGATGCGTTTAACGGCGGCGAGATACTATTTCCTGAAGATTGTCGAGGGAGACTTTCTCAAATTTATGGTCAACCGATGGAGTTACAGCCGGCTTTTCTCGCCCCGGTAAGTCGCCGGCAGTTTTTGGGGCGAATGCTGGGAAATCTGAAGGCGATTTATTTGCAGCAGCGTGATGCTTTGAGGGTGCTGAGTGCGATCGAACGGATTTTGCTGCTGTTTCCTGATGCGCTGGGGGAACGGCGCGATCGCGGAATTCTCTACTATCAACTCGGCCGCGATCGCGAAGCACGCAGCGATTTAGCGATATATGTGACGAATGCTCCGAATGCTCCTGATGCTGCTGCGATTCGCCAATTGCTCGATCGGCTCGATTCGATGTAAAAAAAGTTAACATATAAATTTGCAATTGACACCTATATTTTGATAGGTTAAATTGGCTTGACATAACTGTAAAATCATAGGTCATTTACGGAACTCCCGAGTCCACTTTCCAGACTGATACCCGCAGAGACGATCGAGCGAAAAAGTATTTTGACGTAAAGAGGTACAAACCCATGAAGTTTCAATTTCAACCAGGTTATCTAAACGGAATGCAACCGCTGTCAGCTTATTTAACCAAAAGAATGTCAAAGTCTTTATCATTGGGTTTGGCACTTTTGCTAGGAACAAGTGCAGTATTGCTGAGCAGCAGCAAAGCCTTTGCATTAGACAAAGTTACCATAAAATACGGTGCTGTTGACGTAACTTTACCGATGAGCGACTTGCAAAGCTTTGCACAAACCGGCAAACCATCACCTCAACTGCAAAGCGTTCTGAGTCTTGCGAAACAAACTCCTGAATCACTGCGCGAAATATTAACAAAAGAAGTGGCTTTTGATTCCCAATTAGTGGCGCGGCTGGCAAATACTTATTTTGGGGAAATTGTTTTCAAACAATTGGGCGAGGTTGCTTATACGCCCGCAACTCGGGCCGGGAGTGCGCCGGCACTGCGCGATGCTTTAGTGGCAGCTTCTCGCGATGGCAAAATATCGCTGATTGAAGTGATGCAAAGTTACAGCCTTCCTGCCTTAGAAGTTGACGGGAATCAAGCTATGGCTGTCTACCAGCGAGTGATTAAAGACGTGCAAGATTTGCAAGCTATGTATCAGAATTCCCCGGGTTTGCAAAGTACGGCCGGTCAAGCCGTGAATTCGGCGAGACAAATGATTTGCCAGCCAAATTCATCGAATATGAAGTAATTGGGAATAGGGCATTGGAAATAGGGAATAGGGAATAGGGAATAGGGCATAGGGCATAGGGCATAGGGCATAGGTGTTTTTTTTTTCGATTAGCTCTTAGTTTTCATCTATTACCAATTACCTGTTTGGCCCATTCCCGATGCCCAATTCCCTAGCCAATGCCTTGAGATAATTTCTCGGCTACCCGTTTGAGCCGCCGGAGTTGGTCTTTCATATCTTTCTGCGTCCAAGGGGCGGCAAAGCGATTGAAACCAAATCTAATTAAAGGATTGGGGATTTGAAATTCAAAGCGGTTAATTAAGAGAGTTCCTTGGATTTGGGGCTGGCATTCCCAACGATCGCATCCTTTGAAAAATCCGTCAAACCCCCAAACAATTAAACCGGGTTGTCTCTCCAACACAACACTATCTAAAGTGGGTTGCAAAACCGGAATTTTTATGATAAATAAGCTGCGACTTCCTACAGCAGTATCCCATTCGCCCTCGGGATCGCAGCGGAGCAGGGGATTGAGCCACTTGTGCATCAAAGTGCGATCGACTATACAGCGCTCCACCAGAGTAGCAGCAGCGCGAATTTCAATAGATTGCTCGAAAACTTGACGAATTGACATGAGAACCTGCAAGCTAGAAGCGTATTCTTACAGTTTCTTATTTTCCTTGTCAAATCTGACGTTAACCTGAAAAAACAATGAATGAAACTTGGCAAGAAATAACTCAACCGACCTGGGCCCGAATAGCGGCTCAGTCCGATGGCTTACGCCCCGCTACGCTACGCATTTTTGCCCAGGCCCAGCCCGCGAATCCGCTGGCCGATGCCGAACGCGGAATTAACAATTTCATTCAGGGCTCAAACCTTGAAAATCTGATCTGGGCTGTAGGTATCCTGCTAATTGGCTTGATAGTATCAGCCCTCGTCTCATCTGTAGTGGGGGGATTGCTCAAGAAGACTACGATCGACAACCGGCTGGCTGCTTGGATTACCGGCCGCCCGGAAGGAGCAGGATCCCCGCAAGTGGAAAAATGGATTTCCGCAGCGGTGTTTTGGATCATTTTTATCTTTTTCCTAGTTGCCTTTTTCAACCGGCTGAATCTAACGGCTGTCTCGCAACCGCTCAATACTTTTCTCAATCAAATAGCTACTTTCTTGCCGAAGTTAGCTGGCGCGCTGATTTGGTTGGGGATTGCTTGGGTGTTGGCAACTGTCGCTAAATTGGCCGTATCGCGGGTGATGCGGACTTTTAGCGTGGACGAGCGCTTGAATCAGGAGGTGGGCACTGCGCCCACCGAGCGCCCTTTGCTGCTGAGCGATACTGTGGCGAATGCGCTGTACTGGTTCATTTTTCTGCTGTTTTTGCCGCTGATTCTGGAAGCGCTGCAATTGCAGCAGGCTCTGCTGCCGGTTAATAATTTGCTCAACCAAATTCTGGCGGCAATTCCGAAAATTCTGGAAGCTGTGCTGATTGGGTTTGTGGGCTGGCTGCTGGCTCAGGTGGTGCGGCGGATTGTCACGAATCTGCTGGCGGCTGCTGGGGCGGACAGTTTGGGCGCTCGGTTTGGAATTTCGCGGACTTCGGGCGGACAATCGCTGTCGTGGATTGTCGGGACTATAGTCTATGTTTTGATTTTGATTCCAACGGCGATCGCAGCTCTCAACGCTTTGGACATTCAGGCGATTTCGCAGCCGGCAATCGCGATGCTCAACGACATTTTGAGCGCGGTTCCCAAAATTTTCACAGCAGCGCTGATTCTGGCGGTTGCTTACATTTTGGGGCGTTGGGTAGGCGATTTGGTAACTAATATCCTCACCGGAATTGGATTTAACAATGTCTTTTCTTGGTTGGGAGTGCAGCCGCCGAAACAGCCGGTGAGGGTAATGTCGCCGCCGGTGCGCCCGCTCGATCCGGAGGCAACGATTCTTCAGGAACCGGAACTGCCGGCACGCACGCCTTCTGAGTTTGTCGGCATTGTGGTGCAGGTGGGCATCCTCCTGTTTGCTGTGGTGGCGGCTACCGACGTGCTGCGGATTCCAGCGCTGACGGCGATTGTCAGCGGTATTGTGCTGGTTGCAGGTCGGGTTTTGTCTGGTTTGGTTGTATTTGCGATCGGCTTGTATTTGGCGAATCTGGCGTTTAGTTTGATTGCCAGTTCTGGAACTCGCCAAGCGCGGCTGTTGGGCCAAACGGCTCGGATCGCGATTATTGCCTTTGTTTCGGCCTTGGCGCTGCAACAGATGGGCATTGGCAGCGATATTGTGAATTTAGCTTTCGGGTTGTTGCTCGGGGCGATCGCAGTTGGGATTGCTCTAGCTTTTGGTTTGGGCGGGCGCGAGATTGCGGCCGACCAAATTCGCGAATGGTTAGCGTCGTTTAAACAAGATAAAACGCCGCGTTTGTAACTCTATAAAATGGCGTTTGTCAAGTACAAACGCCATTTTTATATTCATTTGATACAATGAAGTTAAGAATAACTGAGGAGAATTAAACTGTGACAGTTTTAACTTCTATCGAACAATCAGAAATTGAATATCCCAGCAGCGATGGAGAACCGATGGCGGAAAGCGATATCACGCGCGATTACATGACTTACGGCGTGGAAGCTCTGAAGTTGCACTTTCAAACGCGATCGGATGTCTACGTGTCAGCAAATTCCTTCGTTTATTACGAAGAAGGCAACAAATCAGCAGTAGTTGCTCCCGATATTTATGTAGTAGTTGGAGTCAAAAAGCGCCAAAGAGATAACTATAAACTTTGGGAAGAATCTGGAATTTCGCCGCAGTTTGTCTTAGAAATTACCTCGGAAACCACTCAAGATAAAGACCAAGAAATTAAACCTGAAATATACAAAAAACTGGGAGTCAGGGAATACTTCCAGTACGATCCGTCTGGGGATTATTTGAATCCGATACTGCAAGGAGTGCGTTTAGTAAACAACCGATACGAGCCGATTCCCGCCCATAATATCGCCTTCGATACACTGTGGCTGTACAGCGAAGTCTTGGGACTGGAATTGCACATAGTCTCTGGAGAATTGAGATTTAGAAATCCTCAAACAGGGGAGTTTCTGAAGACTCACGAGGAAGAACAACAAGGACGGCTGGCGGAACAACAAGGACGGCTGGCGGCAGAATCAGCTTTGCAATCGCTGATTTCTCACCTGTTAAATTCGGGCATGAATTTAGCGCAAGTCGCACAAATGATGAATTTATCGACATCGGAAGTGCAACGATTAGTAGGAAGAAATGAATGATATCCCCGTAGGGACACGGCAATGCCCATTAGTGTCAACTTAAGCCTGAAAGCCTTTGTATCTCTTGTTCATCGCGAAGTCCAGATCCCCCTAAATCCCCCTTAAGAAGGGGGACTTTGATCGGACTCTTATCCCCCCCTTCTTAAGGGGGGTTAGGGGGGATCTAGATTTAATAGTCAAACCAGAGTCTCTGACTGCGTTTGACCTGGTTGTTGACACCTATGGGCTCTTGGAGTGTCCCTACAAGGCTAACTTACAGCCTCGGATCGACAGGTTCGCTCTCCATCGCTAAAACTCCGAAAACGCACTCGTGAACTTGTCTCAAAGGAGCGCCCGCCACAAATCGCTCCAATGCTTCTATACCGAGAGCAAACTCTCGCAATGCCAAAGAACGCTTGCCGGAAAGCCCGCGCGATCGCAATTTTTCCAAATGTTCCGGCAATGAATATTCCAAACCGTAAATAATTCGCAAATACTCTTTTCCTCGACATTTTACCGCAGGCTGCACCAGTCCTTTGCTATTTTTTACAGTAAATTCCATCGGTTTGACAACCATCCCTTCCCCTCCCGCATCAGTTAGTTTTTCCCACCATTCAATCCCGGCTAATTTGCTGTCAGAATCGGCTATTTCCACTACTTTGTATTCAGTAGCTAACAGCAATTCCGGGTCAGCTTGACAAAATTGTGAAATCTGTTCCATGTGCCAACAGTGATTTTTGTCAGTATGAACTTTTCCCTCGGTTGCCAAAATGTGGAAAGGTGCTAATTTGAGGTCGGAAATGGATTTAACAGGCCAGCAGTAGCGCTGGTAAGCTTTAACGTATTGATGCGCTAGTTGCGATCGCCCTTGGTAGCGAATCAGCAACTCGCTAACTTCCACTCCCCGCTGGCTAGCCTGTTCTAAGTTGGCGATCGCACTTGCAAACCCATGAATAGAAGCTGTTCCCACTGCGGCATACTGTTTCTGCAATAATTCTTGAGCTTTGGCAGACCAAGGCATCAATTCGCAGTCTAAACAAACCCAATTAGTTTGCAATCTATTCCAAAAATTGCTAATAGTTAAAGCAGCATTAATGTGGTCTAAAAACTCTGCTTCTAAATCGCGATTATTGAAGAAATGCCGTCCCGTGCGAGTGTAACAAATACCGATGCTGTTGCTGAGAATGCCGAAGCGACGTTTAGCAGCAGATTCGTCGCGGCAAACAATGACAACGGCGCGGGAACCCATGTGCTTTTCTTCGCAGATAACTGTGGATATTCCCTGCTGTTGGTAGTAGCTAAAGGCTTCGGCTGGATGTTCTAAAAGTCCCGGTTCTTTGGAGGTAGCCACGGGAGACATTGTGGGCGGCAAATAAATCAGCCATTTGGGATTTGCGGCAAACCGACTCATTACTTCCAGGGCGGCGATCGCATTTTCTGCTTTAATCGTAATGTTGCTTTGCAGGCGAGTGGAAATGATGCGTTTTCCCAATACGTCGGCAATGTCTAATACGTCGTCAAACTGCTGTTGGGCTGTCAGGGGAGTTGTAACAGCAGGAAGTGCGATCGGTTTCACAGGTTCGCAGTAAATTCTAGCAGCCGCAACGCTGACAAATTCTCTTTCAGGATAGCGCAAAGCTGTTAGTTTGCCGCCGAAAACGCAGCCTGTGTCAATATCAACTGTATTGTTCAACCATTCTGTTTCGGGGACTGGCGTGTGTCCGTAAACAACTGCTGCTTGACCTCGGTATTCGGCGGCCCAATTGTATCTGACAGGTAAGCCGAATTCATCGATTTCGCCGGTTGTTTCTCCGTAGAGTGCAAAATCTCGAACGCGGCTCGATGCGCGTCCCTGCAATTCTGCTTTCATCCCCGCATGAGCGACGACTAATTTGCCATCGTCGAGGACGTAATGGCTGACTAAACTGTCTAGAAATCGGCGGATTTCTGTTTCAGCAGATTCGCGGAATTCGTCGGGCAAAGCTGCTATTTCTGCTAAGGTTTGTTCGAGTCCGTGATTGATTTTGACATTTTTGCCGTTGAGTTTTTTCAGCAATTTAATATCGTGATTTCCTGGCACGCACAATGCTGTTTCTGCAACTACCATGTTTCGGACGAGTTTGAGGGTGTCGAGAATGCGCGAACCTCGATCGACCAAATCTCCCAAAAACACGGCTTTGCGCCCTTCTGGGTGCGCGTAGGTGGGAAAATCCCAAAAAGCAGACTCGGTAGTTTTGTCAACAATTTGATAGCCCAACTGTTGCAGCAATTGTTCCAATTCGTCGCAGCAGCCGTGCACGTCGCCGATGATATCAAAAGGGCCGCGAGATTCTTTGCGGTTGTTCCACAGCGGCTGTCTGGCGACTTCTACCGCGTCGATTTCCTCTGGCGAGCGGAGGATGTAAACGTAGCGAAATCCTTCGCGATCGAGGTTTCGTAGGGATTTGCGTAAACTTTGGACGTGTCGCCGAACTACGTGACTGCCGAAATTGCGGTTTGGACGCTGTTGATTGCGATCGGCACACAATTTTTCGGGTAAATCTAGCACAATTGCGGCCGAAATGCAATGGTATTTTCGAGCTAATTCCAACAAAGATTTGCGACTTTCCGGCTGAACATTTGTCGCGTCGATAACAGTTAATTTACCTGCTGCTAGCCGTTTAGCAACAATAAAATGCAGTAATTCAAAAGCATCTGCGGTTGCAGCTTGATTGTTTTCGTCATCGGAAACTAAACCACGGCAATAATCCGATGAAATGATTTCTGTAGGTAGGAAATGTTGGCGGGCAAAAGTGGATTTACCGGAACCGGATGCACCGATGAGCAGGATTAAAGATAGTTCGGGAATTGTGATTTTCATTGTTTATTAATATTATTCAGAAAACATACTCGTTGCCAGGCACAGTTTGGGAACCAGTTAAAAACATCAAAACGTTTGATTACCATTGCCACTCAAGCTCCTCCCACTCCGTAGCGGTGACATCATCAAGCAGGACATCATCATGTTGCTCTGCCATTTTTGCGAACGCTTCCTCCCAGCCGGCACGCGGTTTTATAGCTGCACGAATGACAATCCGATCGCCCTGAACTTCGATTTCTACTGCTTCGCTAATACCAATTTGCTCTAACAAAGATCTGGGAATACGAATGCCCTGAGAATTGTCAATTTTAAGTATCTGGGTTTGAATGGATTTACTCATGGCTAAAGCCTGCATTTTTTCAAGTTTAACTATATTGTAAGCAGAAAGAGACTCTCAGTATTACTCGTTCCCAGGCTCTGCCTGGTAACACAGATCCAGAGGCTCTGCCTCGAATTTTCATGGAACCTCGCGAGGCAGAGCCTCTAGCCATCGGTTCCCAGGCAGAGCCTAGGAACCAGTTATTTTTATAATAGATTTTGCATCGTGAATATTGCCATTTGCGTAGGCGAACCTACTTCTAAATCTTCGGTTCCCACAGAGCGAAATTCTACCGCAAATCCAAACCGTTCTGCAACCCCATTCGCCCAAGTTTGAAATTGTGCCCTCGTCCACTCAAAGCGGTGATCGCGGTGACGAAATTTGCCCGCAGGTAAGTTTTCAAACTTAACGTTATATTCAATATTTGGAGTTGTGACGATCGCACTTTTGGGCCGGATAAACTCAAACAAAACCCGCTCGAAAGCCGCCAATCGGTCTAAATCGAGATGTTCGATCACTTCAATCACCGCCGCCGCATCAAAATCCGTCAAGCGACTATCTCGATAAATCAGCGAACTTTGGATTAGTTGAATGCGAGATTGCTGTGCGGGAGACAAGCGTTCTATTTGCAATCTTTCCGCCGCAATTTCCAAGGCGCGGTGGGAAACATCGACTCCAGTAATTTGGGCGATCGTACTTTCTTTCAAAAGCAATCGCAGCAATTTTCCCTCGCCGCAGCCCAAATCTATTACTCGCTTAGCATTGCTGGCTTTTAAAACCTCCATCACAGCATCTAAACGCTGTTGATTCAGACTAATTCGCTGTTCTAAAACTTCCTCTTCTTGCTGGTGAGAAACTTCGATCGCATCGTCGATATTATCTGCTTCTGTTAACTGCGCTACAGCAATTCGCGTCAGACGGCGCTGACGTTTCAAATAGCGATCGGCAATTTTTTCGCGCGCCGGATGCGCGTTCAACCAACCTTCGCCGTGACGCAATAACTTCTCGATTTCTTCATCCCCAACCCAGTAATGTTTATCGTCATCCAACACCGGAATTAGCACGTAAAGATGGCTCAACAAATCCGCCAACCGAACTGTATTTTGCAGTTCCACAGCAAAGTAAGGACTCGCGCCCCATTCGGGAAATTGCGCGTCCAGAATCAGCGGTTTTGCTACGACTTGATAGCCCAACGGCTCAAACATTTCCCGCAGAAACTTTTCCCCCCCGCGACAGGGCAAAACCGACAGATTAACTGTCAACGGAATCGGAGTTTCTGCGAGTTCTGGGCGGTCTTTGCAGCGACCGGATAGGGCTGTACTAAAGACCTTTGCAAGGGCGACAGACAGAAAGGAAGAGGCAACGTAGGGGCGATCGTTGACGTATTGTTCGAGAGGGCGATCGTCCGATTTCGATTTTCCCCGCACCAAACCAACCGGATCGACATCCAACAGTAAAGCCGCCGTGCATTTTTCTGCACTTGCTTCTGGATAAAACACGCTAGCATTGCCAAAAGTCATCGGGAAGCATTGAATGCGATCGGGATGTTTGTGCAGCAAATAACCTAAATCTGTAGCTGGGAAGCGATTTGTCGAAATGGTTAATAACATAATATTAGGAATTGGGCATTGGGCATCGGGTATCGGGCATTGGTGGCAACGAACAAATAACTAATAACTTCTTCCTTCTTCCTTCTTCCTTCTTCCTTCTTCCTTCTTCCCTCTTCCTCCATCTCCCAAATTCAATTTAGCCCGCAATTCATCCTTAATCCGATTTAAAATAGAATCCTCATCCAAAGAAGCCAAAATCTTGCTGACAACAGCCTTCGGGCCATCATCTCCCCAAGACGCACCGTTAGCCAAATAAGCCTTAGTAACTTGGCCGATTCCGTAGCAAGAAACTCCGCCGATCGCAGCCTGCGTCACAGCAACAGAAAAATATGGGCCTAAAGCCAAACCACCAGTCGCCGGAGTCGCTAAACCCAACAATCCTTTCAACGAACTTAAACCAAAATTTGCGATCAATTCGCCCGCAGTAATTCCCCCCATACTAATTGCAATTTTTTGCAGCAATTCCACAGCGCCCGCTTCCGTCATCGCAATCCCGTAAACTTTAGACAGAGTTAAGATCATCACTACATCAATTACCGCACCGCTGAGGATATCAATTACAGTAATTGGATTAAGGGCGATCGCCACTGCTTTCGTCATTACTCCATTCCAGATAATCCGGTTAGCCGCATCATCTCGAATTTCCATTTTGCGCTGCACCAACTGCTCGTTAATATCCCCCGCACAGAGCATCGTATTCAGCGCCACCAAAGACTTCCCTTCTCTATCTAAAATATCCAGAATTTTTAATTTTAAATCCTGAACTTGTGGCAAGCCACGGGTCATTTTTACGCCCATACTACCATCGGGGCGGCGCACTGCACTCGCCGTCAAAGGTGAAGCCGCCGACATCACAATTTCATCGGGAGATAACAATTCTCTCACGCGATCGTCTCGGATTTTATGATAGATTGCCAATCGGTCTGCATCGGGATATTGGTCAATTTTATTAAACACTAACAACATGGGTTTTCCGGCTTCCCGTAACTGCGAAAGTGCTTCATATTCCACCTTCGTAATGTCGCCAGCCACTACAAACAAAATCAAATCAGCTTGTTTAGCAACGCGGCGGGCCAAAAGTTCGCGAGTTTCACCGTCAACTTCATCGATTCCGGGAGTATCGATTAATTCTACTTGCGACAAACGGTAAATCACCGGCGAAAGTCGTAGCGTAGCGGGGCGTAAGCCATCGGGCAAATCGTTATCAACTCCCTCACCGACATCCCATTCTCCAATCGTTGTCGTGCGAGTCACACCGTGAGTCGGCCCAGTTTCAAACACATTTTGACCCAACAGGGCGTTCAAAACCGAAGATTTGCCCCTTCCCACCATGCCAAACACAGCAATTTGGACGCAAGTGCGCTCTAGCTTGTCGAGCATTTTCTCCAACCCACCAATTTCTGGCTCCAGCCCAGTTCGCTCTTGCTGAGTCAAGTCCAGATTTTCGACGATATCTCGCAAAGCATCTTTAGCGTGGCGCAGGTTGAGTTCGGCTTGAATATCTGAAAAGCTGAGAATTGTATTGTCTAATTCGCGATCGACATTGGAGAAATCGGAGTCTTCAGTCATTTTTCCCTAATTTTATAGTTTTGTTTGATCTAAACTTTTAACCAATACAATGCTATTCTAGCTTTCTCTGTCTGCTTCGTACATTAATCCGGGCAAGGACACAGCAGTGCTGTCTCCCTACAGATTCTCTGATTAAGGACACAGCAGTGCTGTCTCCCTACAGATATGATTTTGGTAAGTAATTTACAAACAATGACTAAATTTATCAAAATAGCCAGTTATCCATTTTTTTTCCGAATCCCAATTTTCCTACTAGCTTTATTATCAATCTGGTTGCCATTAGCAGCACCAATTTACTTGTTAATTAAAGATAGCAACCTCGCTACTATTCTGACTATGGCGCTGTTGTTTACAGAGTTTCTGTTTTTGGTGCGACTCTGGGGACAAAAGGTTTACGGAGACAGCCAAGTCCTGAAAAGCTATGGTTTGATAAATACCAGACAGAACGGTTTTGAATTTTTAGTCGGATTGGCGATCGGGCTTTTGCTCACTTTCAGCTTATTTGCGGTGCAAGGACTGCTTGGTTTTGTCGCGTGGCAAAATTCTGATAATTTGCCTAGAATCATCGCAGAAGGGCTATTAAGTGCTTTAGGAGTGGGTTTTTTCGAGGAATTGATATTCCGAGGTTGGTTGCTCGACGAGTTGCAGCGGGATTACAATTATAAAATATCTCTGCGGGCAAATAGCCTGTTGTTTGCCCTATCCCATTTTATCAAACCCGTCGAGGCAATGCTGCGGAGTTGGCCGCAGTTTCCGGGGTTGTTGCTGCTGGGTTTGATATTGGTTTGGGGAAAACGAATCACCCAAAATCGACTCGGTTTGCCGATCGGCTTTCATGCAGGTATAGTCTGGGGATATTATATGATTAATGTCGGGAAGTTAGTCATATATTCTGGTTCTGTACCGGATTGGGTGACGGGAGTTAATGGCAATCCGCTGGCTGGGGCGATCGGGCTATTATTTTTAGGTACACTGGCTTTGGGAATCCGAAAATTGGTCAGTAGTCAATAGTCAGTTGTCAGTTGTCAGTTGTCAGTTGTTGGTTGTTATTTATGGATGATAATTCCCTATCTCCAATTACCTATGAAACTCACAATCTTTGCCGCAGCCATACTGCTAATTAGTGCCGGCTTTTCAGCTCCTGTAAAAGCACAAAATACTGCACAAGTCAAGCCCAATAATTCTTTAGTCCAAGTGCAGCCAACCCGAGAACAAATTCTGAATGCTTGCGTGCAGAATCAGGCTGAAACTCTACCCAATCCTTTTAGCGATGTGCCGCCAAACCACTGGGCTTATAAAGCTGTTTTGACAATGTACTATTGCGGCGCTTACCGAGAAGCAACGCCCCCTGCTTTAATTAAAGAATTGCTGGAATCAGGACAAACGAATTGACGTGTCATATCGTTTCCGGTTGCATTGGAATAATATAAGTAGGTAGGCGGGATTAAACCGAACTACGTAACAGTATGTAAACAGGGCTAAATCACTTACGTTTAGGGGATTTGGATACTTTACAATCGTTTACATGGTTGCGTTTTACAGCGCCTACTTACTTAGAGGAGACGGCAGTGCCGTGTCCCTACCCCGATTAATTGTAGGGAAACGGCACTGCCGTCTCCTAATTTGGGCTAATAATTCCGATGCTACCGGAAACAATATTAATAGTGGCACGGGCGTCCCGCCTGTGCTCGGATCTGCGGTTAAACAATCATTCTTAAAACTGAGCCCGAACCGTAAACGAATAATCTCCACCAGGTTCAAGTTGATAATCCCATTTTTCCAGAAAGCGATGCAGCGGTTCTTGAATCAAAGCCCTGCCTTGAGAAGGCTCAAGTATCAGTGTTTTTTCTTCCCGAAAACGCCACTGAAACTGCCACTCAAAACTGCCGGCAGTTACTTCACCTTCAATCGTGCCTTTTTGCCAAGATTGACCAGTAACCCGGACATATGCAGTAGTTTCAGGCAAATGTCTCGAACTCACCCTTTTGTTTCCGCGTTTGTGACTGCGATCGTGCGATTGTTGTAAAGGCTCATGGCTTTTTCTACTCCTTGATGCAGGCTAAGTTCCACAGCTTCTCTAACCAGTTTAAGCACTTTTTCTAATAACTGACTTTCATCTGAGGAAAATTTTCCTAACACGAAGGAAATGGTATCTTTGTCATTCTTAGAAGCTTCGGTTTGAGGTTTGCCGATGCCGATTCGTAGGCGGGGAAATTTGTCTGTGCCCAAATGAGAAATCGCCGATTTCATGCCGTTGTGCCCGCCGGCGGAACCGGCAAGCCGCATTCTGATTTTGCCGATCGGCAAATCCATATCATCGTATACTACTAACACGGACTCTGGAGGTATTTTGTACCAATCAGTCGCCGCCCGAATTGATTGGCCCGAAAGGTTCATATAAGTTAGCGGTTTTAGCAAGCGGATTTTCTGTCCGCGCGGCCGGTTTCCCTCGCCAAATATGCCTTGAAATTTGCGATTTTCCGACAGTGAAACCTGCCAAGATTGAGCCAAGGCATCGACAGCATTAAAGCCGATGTTGTGTCTGGTGCGATCGTACTTTGGTTCGGGATTTCCCAAGCCAACTATTAACTGAGGAATGACTAACTCTGTGGGTATTTCCGACTGCTGAGTCTTGTTCATTTAACTGTCTGTGCTATCTTCCTTGGGAGTAGCGGCGGCAAGTTTTTCGATTTCCGGCTTGCTGCTAGTTGCGACTGCTTCTTCTAACTGCTTGGCTTCGCGCGTAAACTCCGACTCAAAATCCCGCGAAGCATCTTGAAATCCCCGAAGTGCTTTCCCGAAACTCCGACCGATTTCTGGCAATTTTTTCGGGCCGAATACCAATAGGGCGATCGTAAAAATTACTGCCATTTCCGGCAAACCAATGCCAAAAATATTCATTGTTTTTTCTCCTACACTTTGTTTAATTAGTTAGCATTTCATACAGAGCCCGTAACGGGAAAGGGCAAGGAAAAATGGGCAAACATAGCTTCTACCCTTTCTCCTCTACCCTCAGCTTTTACTGTTAGCCTTATTTTTCTGCGATCAATTTTTAGCGGCCGAGACTCGACCAATCAACATCCACATTCTCTAGAATCAGCGAAGAGTTGTAGATTTGCAAAATAATCAACAAGAACACGAAAAACAGTCCGATGAACGCGCTCATCAATAGCGTGGTTCCCCAACCGGGGGCTACCTTGCCGTATTCTGAGTTAAGGGGTTTGAGTATATCTCCTAACCAAGTCCGTTGTGCCATAAATAACCTGCAATGAATCTCTACAGAAAAGTTTGACATATTTTTACCGTTAATTGCGATCGCAATTTCTCAGAAATCTGCATGGGGGACTGCCAGAAGCGGGAGTTGAGTTGTCTCTCATACCGTACTCCGCCTAAAATCACTAGATTTTTAGACAAAATGTGATTTTTTGTAATATTATGGGGTTGAGCACTCATAATATTACAAAAATATGGAACCAGCAGCAGTTCTCGGCATCTCACTGGGCTTGTGTCTGGTGGCAATGACCGGCTTCTCGATCTACACGGCTTTTGGCCCTCCCGCTAAGGAATTGAGAGATCCTTTTGAAGAACACGAAGATTAGAGAAGGAAGAAGTCAACCCCCCTGCCCCCCCCCAAGGGGGGAAATTCAGGAAGAAGGAATATTTTTCGATCTTCCTCTCGCCATCTCCCTCTCTCCATCTCCTTCGTAAATATTCTGCTACCGAGAAGGGCGTGATTCTGTGGGGCGATCGCCACTCGCCTACTTATCAATGGTATATTTTTCAGAAATACAGTAAATCTCTATTCGATTCACTCTAAAAATTATTGGGTTTCAAGCAGAAAGCATAATGGGGAACACATTTGGGCATTTATTTCGGATCTCGACGTTTGGGGAATCTCACGGCGGCGGTGTCGGAGTAGTCATTGACGGTTGTCCGCCCTTGGTGTCGATCGACGCAGCGGAAATTCAAGCGGAACTCGATCGCCGCCGCCCAGGCCAAAGCAAAATTACCACTCCTCGCAAAGAAGCGGATACTTGCGAAATTCTATCGGGGGTGTTTGAAGGCAAAACTTTGGGAACGCCGATCGCCATTTTAGTCCGCAATCAAAACACTCGCCCCCAAGACTACGAAGAAATGGCGACCACCTACCGCCCTTCTCACGCTGATGCTACCTACGATGCCAAATACGGAATTCGCAACTGGCAAGGCGGAGGCCGAAGTTCGGCAAGGGAAACTATAGGTAGAGTAGCAGCAGGGGCGATCGCCAAAAAAATTCTCAAACAAGCAGCAGGCGTAGAAATAGTCGGCTACGTCAAACGCATTTTTGACTTAGAAGCCGTTGCAGACCCGGACACTGTTACTTTAGAACAAGTAGAAAGCAATATAGTCCGCTGTCCAGATGCCGAATGCGCCGAAAAAATGATTGAACTGATCGAAAAAGTTCGGGATAGTGGAGATTCGATCGGCGGTGTAGTCGAATGTGTCGCCCGCAACGTACCCAAAGGGCTAGGAATGCCAGTATTTGACAAACTCGAAGCCGACTTGGCGAAAGCCATCATGTCCTTGCCCGCCAGCAAAGGCTTTGAAATTGGTTCTGGCTTTGCCGGGACTCTGCTTAAAGGCAGCGAACACAATGATGAATACTATACTGGTGAACAGGGGGCAATTCGTACAGTCACGAATCGCTCCGGTGGAATTCAGGGTGGCATTGCTAACGGTGAAAATATCATTCTGCGGGCGGCTTTCAAGCCAACTGCAACAATTCGATCGACCCAGCGTACAGTTACCCGAGAGGGTGAAGCAACACTCCTGGCTGCCAAAGGACGGCACGATCCTTGCGTTTTGCCAAGAGCTGTGCCAATGGTCGAGGCGATGGTAGCTTTAGTATTGTGCGACCATTTGCTGCGCCATCACGGACAATGTGGAACTTTAAAGCCTGAATTTTAAAATGGAAATCAGCTTGTCCTCAGTAGTGGCAACTCCCCTTGATGATTGCCCTCAACCTTCCGAAGCAATAAAAGGTATAGATGATTTTGTAGTACAGTTCTGGGGCGTGCGGGGCAGTGTTCCGACACCCGGACAGGAAACTGTTCGCTATGGCGGAAACACCTCTTGTTTGGAAATGCGAGTCGGTGGAAAACGTTTAATTTTTGACGGGGGCACTGGCTTGCGGATGCTGGGAGACCAGTTGGTGGAAGAAATGCCCGTTCAAGCTTATATGTTTTTTACTCACTATCACTGGGATCACATTCAAGGGTTTCCGCTGTTCGCCCCAGCTTTCATCCGCGGCAATAGCTTTGATATTTACGGGGCGGTTCCGCCGGATGGAGATTGCCTGAAACGGCACTTTGTGGAACGGGTGCTGCACTCGAATTCGCCTGTGCCGCTGATGGGTTTGCAGGCAGATTTGAATTTCTACGAACTCAATCACAACCAGACGATGATGCTGGATGATATTGAGATTAGGACTGGTTCTCTGAATCACCCGAATACTGCTATGGGATATCGGGTGAGTTGGCAGGGCCGATCTGTTGTTTACTGTTCGGATACGGAACATTTTCCCGATCGACTAGATGAAAATGTTTACAATTTAGCCCTCGACGCTGATGTGCTGATTTACGATGCGATGTACACAGACGAGGAATATCACAACCCCAAATCTCCGAAGGTGGGTTGGGGACACTCGACTTGGCAGGAAGCGGTGAGAATGGCTAAGGAGGCCCGGGTGAAACGGGTGGTGATTTTTCACCACGATCCGGCTCATACTGACGATTTTCTCGATCGCATCGCCGAAGATGTGCAAATCGCTTTTCCGAAGGCTGTTATGGCCCGCGAAGGTCTTATTTTGCCGATCGGCTTCTGAAGATTGGCCCCTAGGGTCGATCGCTAATAACTTTGTCAAACCATCGTTTGATGTGGAGTAGGTCTCGCGGCCTGCTCCACAACTTTTTTGATCTGTAGCAAACACGATACGTGCGTGGTATAATTTTTGCCTAGTAACTTTTTAGGAAAAATATTCTAGGTTTTTTTGATTGTTTAACCCGCGATTTTTTGAGAACCAGGGGGCAAAATTAGCAGTTTTTATTCAGATCCCTCCTTCGACCGTATAAAATCTGTAGGCTTGAAATGCTTGGCTTTCTGTAACTGTGACGGCTGCAAATATGCCGCCATACAAGCAGTATCTAGCGCAGGTAACATCTGGGACAAAGCGAAGTGCTGCACCGCTTTCACCAAACTGAAAATTTACACTCGACGTGCTCTTATCTGTTATCAAGTAACGACGGATCTGCCAGATCGCTTCCACAAAACGCACAGCAAGAAGTAAAATAATTGGAGGATTGTCGCAGGCGAAAAGCTGAAAGTTTAAAGTCTCAACAAACACCCCGTGAGCAACGCCAAGATTTCACTCTAGCGCAATCCCGGCGGAACGGTGGCACCAGACTTACTGAATCCTTGTCGCCTCCTTAATTCTTTTCCTAAATTCCTAAAGATAAAATTTGAGGTTACAGTTACGAAAAAACAAAAGTACGATGCTTTTTTTGGAACATGAATATTGGCAAATCTGAAAAGCCGATCGGAAAGCTTTTCGCTACAGTCTGAGTGATTTTTCAGCAGTCAATTTCACTCTAAAGAAAGAAACGATCGCTCTTTGGTTTGGAACTAGCTGCACGCAAAGCGAATGTTATGACTTGACTATCAAAATGGGAAATTTACGTTTTAGACCTTCAGCAAATCGATACAGATGGATTGCCCTAGGCAGTTTTGCTGTAATTATGGGTATTTCAGGGGCCCTTGCCTACCGCCTAGCTCCGCCACCCGGATTCTTGGCTCAAGGCACTCTCAGTTCTAATAGTCCGCCAGTCAAATTTTCGAGCACGGGGACGACAATTCTCAAGCAGGGAGAGCAACTGACTCCCGATGTTTTGCTGGCAGATAATGTTGTCAAAGCAGTGGCAGATGCAGTTAAGCTGACGCCTCAACAAGTTCGACAAAATGCTAGCGTCAACATTTCTAAGCCGGAACAACCACTAGAGATTTCTGTTGGGTATCGATCGCTCGATCAGCAGCAAGCAATCCAAACGGCGGATATGTTGATGAAGGGCATGGTGGAAAAAAGCCGCCTGATTAACAGATATCGGTGGCAATCAGTCAATCAGTCGCTCAACCAACGCTTGGCACAAGTCACTCAAGACCTGAAACAAGCTCAGCAAAAACTCGACCAATACGAAAGAGAGCGTGTTCGCCTGTTGCAGCAAATGAAGCTTCAGCAAGACTTTTACAACAAAACTCAGCTGGCAATGGCGGACACGCAAGCGTCGGAAAAAGAAATGGTGAGCAGTTTTGCCGCTGCTACAGCGCCGCAAATTGTGGCGACGCCTACGAGCGATCCGACAGTGCCTCTGATTTTGGGAGTTGGGCTGCTGTTGGCGATTTTGGTCAGCCGCGGTTTGATTCCTTCGGTGGCGGATTGGCAGCACAAAACAGCTTTTCAGCGAGAAGAGAGCGATCGACTCCAAAGTGCTTTGTACCGACTGATTAAAGAAGGCAGCGGCGAAATCACTCTGGTGCGGTTTGCGATGGAGACGCGACTGTCGCCGGATGTCGCCCAGCGTTTTTTGAACCAACAAGCTGAAGTCTTTAATGCCAATTGCGAAATTAAAGACGACGGTAGCATCTTGTATCACTTCCACATTTAAAGGGCTGCGCGATCGCGCGATCGCGGAAAAATTTAGCCGATCGAACTTTCCGAGTGTTCGATCGGCTTGCTTTTTGGATAATTTGCTAAAAAATATTTTATTTTTGTGTTCCGTTCGCTATAATTATAAAATATCAGTAAATGTACGGTTGCTTTTACCTGAGCTTCCCGATAAACACCTTATTTTCTCGTTAAATATTTCTTAGGGGGTAAGTCACCTCAGTATAACTGCTGTATTCTAGAGCAATAACTTGTTTAGGGATTTTATGTAGTTTCACATAAGAGACTCGATCGGGCAACAGCCGGGAATTAAACTCCCAGCCTGAAGGCGTGCGTTTTCATATTCAAATTTTGCAATCACCTGTTGAGGTTAAATCATGATATTTGGCATAATTGGTTCTTCTTTCATAGTTTACTTTTTGCTAATGTCGATCGCCAATTACGGCGATACTGGAATGTAGACTATTTAAGGCACTCACGCACTCTCTACAAAAGGCAGCAGGCCAAAAAAGCTTTGACAACTTCGGTGGAGTTTCAGCCTGGGATTTGTCTTTGGTGTAGATCGAAAAAGAAACTGAATGGATGAAGGAGTCGTTAAGTACCGCTGTGATTGGCAAGAGGCCGACCCTGTAGCTGCGGCGAATATAGCAGATTTGATGGACTGGCGCGATCGGCTTCACTCTTGGGGAATGATTAGCATCTACGAAAATGGCATCGGATTTGGAAATGTCAGCATCAGGCTCGGCAATTCTTGTCAGTTCGTGATTTCGGGCACCCAGACGGCACACTTGCCGACTCTGGGGCCTGAATCATATTGTACTGTTACCGAATTTAACTTAGAACAAAATTTCCTCGGCTGCCGGGGCCCCGTACCAGCTTCGTCGGAGTCCTTGACTCATGCGGCTATATACCTTCACAGAGACGATGTGGGCGCAATAATTCACGTCCATAATCCGAAACTATGGCAGCAACTACTGTTTAAGATTCCTACTACTAGAAAAGAAATACCTTACGGCACTCCTCAAATGGCCTTAGAGATGTTTAGACTTTTTGAGGAGGAGAATTTGGCCGATCGCAAAATCCTAGCGATGGCCGGCCACGAAGACGGAATTATCTGTTTTGGCAGCACCTTGGACGAAGCAGGGACTGTGCTCTCGGCTGCGATCGGTTAGATTGGGTTTGAGCGTTGAGTTCGATCGATCGCCTGATTTGTTGCAAAGTATCGAGCATCAAACTCTGGTAATATCAATTCCGTTCTTCATCGGAATGATCTAAACGGAGGACACCGCGAGTGCCTTTGTCCCTACCACGATCAATTGTAGGGACAAAGGCACTCGCGGTGTCCTCTACATCTCAAAAATTGCCAAGAGGCTCTTGCCTCTGCGGTAATCGAAAGATATTCTAAATAGCAGATATATACTATATTCAATCGTAAAAGCTGAGAGTCATTGTGAATCAAACTAAACTTGTAAGCTCAAAAGAACTGCAATCAGAGGTATCTCGTCTCACCGAGGAGCTGCAAATGCGCGACCAATTGGTGCAGCAGTTGTCTCAAGAGCTGTTCAGGCTGGTGAAGGGAAATACGAGTTTTGTGCCGGCGCCGGAAGTTTCCGATCGCCACCAAGCTCAAATGCAGGCGATGCGGGAACAACTGCAAGCTGTAGAAGAACAGGTGGGTTTTTATCAGGAACAAATCGCTGAGCGGGATACAGAGGTTTATCAACTGCGACAATCGGTGCAAGAATTGACCGATCGCTCTCGGATGCTGGAACAGGTGGTTCAAGAATTGCCTGGGGTTTACCGCCAGAAGTTTGCTGAGCGGATCGAGCCAATTAAGGAAAAGTTGGATCAACTGCAAAAGGAAAATCGCCAGTTGCACACAGAATTGCAGAGCGTTACTTACCGTCTGGCGGTGCGGAATCGCAAGGCTAAGGGGCTGGATCTGCCTAGTGTCGATCCTGATGACGATCGGGGTATTCAAATGCCGAGTTTTGGCAATGTCTAGGGTGTTGATTTTGGCGGGGGACGAGCCGGGCTTGGCCGTTAGTCTCTCCGAGGCGATCGCTCAATCTCATCCTTTAACTGAAGTTGATATCTGTCAGGTTTCTGAATTCAATTCTGGGGCGCTTGCGGATGATGGGGCGATCGTTTGTCCTTTGACGCTGGATGTACCGTCGGATCTGGTTTTTCCAGGTCGGGATCTGTATGAATTTTGCCGCAATGTGTCGGCGGCGCGCGATCGAGTTGCTCAGGATTTGCTTTTTCCCGTCGGGGACGGCAATTTTTGGCTACCTGTGGTGTTGACGGCGAAGGGGCCACTGTATGCTGAGGCGATCGGTGCTCAACCCGATCGGTTGTCAGGCGAGTTGATTTACTCTCAACCGGTGCATTTGTCGGATGTTTGGCGACAGCAGTTATACGAGTTGGCTTTCGGCTTGCTGGAGCTTTTAAGTGCGCCACCGGCGACTTATTTGATGCAGTTCGGGTTTGTAGGGGAAAGGATTTGTTTCGATCGACTTTGGCCTTTTCCAGCCGCACCTGCGATCGCTTCTATCTGCGTTCAAGTGCCGGATTTATTCCTCTGTCATTGGTGTTGCTTGACAAATAAGCCGATTTATGATATGCAAATTACTTCTTTATCTTTCTAGTGAAGTCCCTCGATCAAGCAACTAAAGCGGGAGTTTCAGTGGAGGTAATTTGCTCCAAATTGTCGAAGATTTCAAAGAGTTGGTCGAGTTGAGTAATTTCAAATATTAGCCTGACTGTGACCGAGAGGTTGCAAATAACGAGGCGACATCCACGGTGGCGGGCGGCGTTGAGCCCGCCGACTAAGGCACAGATCCCGGAACTGTCGATGAAATCTACGTCGGCCATGTCTATTACCCAGAGTTTGTGGCGATCGGGCAAAATTTCTGCTAACTGTTGTTGGAGGAGACTTCCTGCTTGCGAATCAAGGCAGTTGTGAGGCTGGAGGACGATGTGTTGGTGGAAGTTGGGATCTGCCATAAGTGTTAGTCGCAGTATTGTTAAGTATGAATAGGTAAATTTAGTTGCTGGTTCTGTTGAGAAACAGCGTAATTTCGGCTAAAGTTTCAGGAGGCGATCGTCCTATATGATAGATTTATTAGGATAACTGGCGATCGAGCAGGATACAAGCGCTACAATTTTTGATTAACTGATTATTTCACTAAAGCTCATTTTGGGTGACGCGTGCGATCGCGACTCTGCTGTGTTCTTCATCACTGCGAAAGATTGCACTATTGGCTGAATCGAGCCAATATATAAAAGTATTCAGCTTTGCAAAAGTTTACGAAGGCAGCATCCAATGTCTTTTGAGTTTTTATCGTTAGAGACTATTCAGCAATTTGCCCATGATTACGGTTATTGGGCAATATTTCTGGGAATTTTACTGGAAAATCTGGGAATTCCTCTCCCAGGTGAGACGATTACGATTGCTGGCGGGTTTTTGGCTGGTAGCGGGGAACTGAATTACTGGTTTGTGCTCGCAAGTGCGATCGGCGGTGCTACAGTGGGCGGAAATTTCGGTTATGCGATCGGCAGATACGGCGGTTGGCCGCTGCTGCTAAAACTCGGCAAAATCTTCCGCTTTCGAGAAGAACAACTGTTTGACTTGAAAGAAAAGTTTAGCCAAAATGCAGCTAAAGCCGTATTTTTGGGCCGTTTCATCGCACTGCTGCGAATTTTTGCCAGCCCCCTAGCAGGAATTGCCGAAATGCCCTTTTGGAAATTTTCGCTATTCAACATTCTAGGTGCCGCCAGTTGGGCATCTGTAATGGTAAGTTTATCCTACTTCTTAGGACAAGTTGTGTCTTTAGAAAAGTTGGTAGCTTGGGCCGCTGAATTTGCAGTATTTGCCTTACTATTAGCAGTTGCTTGGATTGCAATTCCTATTTGGCTGGAGTCGCGGACTGTGGACAAAACTAAGTAGGGTTGGAAGGCATTCCCCAAAAACTAAATCTTCTTGTGGAACGGGCATCTTGCCCGTTCTTAAGAATAGTCGAACAGATGAAAATCACATTCTGTACTAATGTCAGCAACGGGCTAGAAGCCCGTTCCACAAAAAATAAACTTTTTTGTAATAGAGAATTCGATACCCTAAATTTATAATAGGTAGAAATCATGGGATACACTACAATCTTTGACGGGACATTTAAATTAAACAAACGGTTATTAGACAGCGAAGCTATTTACTTATTAGAGTTTTCTCGGACGAGGCGAATGAAGCGAAATCCTGAAATTTTGCAAGATGTTCCCGATGCGGCGAGAACAGCCGTGGGTTTGCCTGTTGGGGAAGAAGGCTGCTATTTTGTCAACGAAAGCTGGGATGAAGAGTCGGAATTGTCGATCGTAAATTACAACCGCCCGCCAAAGACTCAGCCCGGTTTGTGGTGTCAGTGGATTCCGACTGCTGACGGCGGGGGGATTCAGTGGAGTGGCATGGAAAAATTTTATGATTATGTGGAATGGTTGCAGTATCTGATTGACAATTTTCTTAAACCTTGGGGTTATGTTTTGAGAGGCGAGGTGAATTGGCAAGGGGAAAGGGAAGAGGATGCAGGTATGATTTGGGTTGAGAATAATGCGATTATTTCCCCAGAAGATGCTGAGGAATTGTTGAGATATGCGGTGTCGCCTGTATCCGTACCAAAGGTAGTTTGGGATTGTTTGCAAGCGGTGGAAGCGACGGGGAAGCCTCTGAAACATTGGCATGAATTAGTCGATCGGGCTGTGGAGCTGGGACACGGGGAAGCAGTGCTGTGGATTAAGCCTAATATGGATAAGTATTTGGATGGTTGGGAGCGGGGTTTTGAGTTTGAAGGAGAGGTAATTAAATCCACAGATGAGGAGTAGTTTCGATTGATAGATAATTTGGCTATAATTGTGAGTATGAGAAAATGAGGATTTACTATGACAATATCAACAGAAATCCGCGCAGAAGTAGTTGAAGACAAAGTTGAGGACAAAGCACAGATTTATTACTCTCCCGAAGAGTATTTAATGCTGGAAGAGGGGGAAAAATTTAGAAGTGAATATCAGGATGGCAGGATAATCCCTATGACAGGCGGAACACCGAATCACAATCAAATAGCTCTTAATTTGAGCGGGACTTTGAATTTTTATACGAAAGGGCAACCCTACCAAGTATTTATAAAAGATTTACGTTTGTGGATACCGTCGAAGCGAGTTTATACTTATCCAGATGTGATGTTGGTGGCGGGTAAGTTGGAGTTTGCTGAGGGTAGGAAAGATACGATTACTAATGCGGTGATGGTGGCTGAGGTTTTATCGGAATCGACGGAGGATTACGATAGGGGCGGCAAGTTTAAACTTTTTCGCACGATTCCTAGTTTGAGGGAGTATGTTTTGATCGATCAATATGAGATGCACGTTGAACAGTTTGTGAAGACGGATGATAATAAGTGGGTTTTGTCTGAGTATGATGGTACTGATGCGGTGTTGAAATTGAGTTGTGTGGAGTTTGAGATGGTGTTGGCTGATATTTACGATCGCGTGGATTTTGAGTCTGAGTCGGATGAGTGAGGGTGATATTAAAACCACTAATCTCTCGGCGATTGGAAATCGCGTCTACACAAACAAAGTCCGCCTGCGCGGACTGGGAGAACAAGTAAAATCCCGGAAGCCTTATGAAATTTGATAATTTTTAGGAAAGTTTTCCGACACTAAGAAATAATCATAGGGACAATTTTTTATTAACTATTGAGAAGTCATAGTTACAGTATATTTTGTGTTACCTCCTGTTTCTCGAACCTGAAGAATATAGTCATCCTTACCTAAGTTTTTCTGAATTGTTCCGGCTGAATTGATATAAGCCGAAGCACTATCTATCTGTTCTCCAGGATCTATAACTCCATTACCATTTGTATCAACATATAGCCACATTCCAACTTGGTTAGTTACTTGATCTAAAATTATATTGACACTACTGGTACTTTCCAAACTAAATAAGTAATATTTTTGGCGATTTTTACGAGTCAAAGAAAGAGTATCAGTAAAAGTCTTACGTTCTTGCAATGATTTAACATTAGTCGCATCATTTGTATCATTAACAATTTGAAAGTTATAGTCAGTATTGCTACCTTGAAATTTAACAGTAGCAATATAGTTGTCTGGTCCTAAAGTTCTACTAATTGTTCCGGTAGAATTACTATAAGCCGAGGCACTATCTATCTGCTCTCCAGAATCTATAATTTTATTACCATTTGTGTCAACATAAAGCCACATTCCAACTTGGTTAGTTACTTGATCTAAGTAAAGACTGACATTGCTTGACTTATCTATAGTGAAAAAGTAAGTTCTTTCGGGGTCTTTGGATGTGAGCCGATCGCTAAAAATGCGACTTTCTTTTAAAATGCCAATATTTGGATTTCTGGATATTTTGGGTTCTACGAAAGGTTTTTTGTCAATATCAGGTGTTTTAGGTGGAGTGAGCGGTGATGAAACTGGCGGTAATGAATCTGCCGCTGGAGTTGAGGTTATAACTTCGTTTTTAGTCTTCTCATTGCCTGTAGGAGAATGAAGTTGTGGTGTTTCTATTGGAGGAATATAACGATGTTGCAAGCCTACTATTAGCATTGCTACAGTAATTACTGCCAAAAAAGCAAATAGACCTAATAGAGTGGCTCCCTTCATTGCATCAGTACCTGAATTATTATTTTTTTTCCCACCATTGGGCGACTTTGGTCAGACGATGTTAATGTCACCATAATTAGTCCCTATCGGAAAAAAGGCTTTAATTTCCTCTGCTATCTTCCCAAAATTCTGGACACTTGGTGGCTGAGACTGAAGTGCATTCGTCAAAGCTTTAACGGCTTCAGCCAGTTGTGCATCTGTACTTACTGCTGTATCTACTTCCTTGACTGCTTTAGCGACTTCCGGCTCTTTCATGACTGCTTCTAACTCACGAACAGCTTTGCTATAATCTAAGGGCTTCTGTTGAGATAGTTCTATAGCCGTTGCTGTACTTTTCGACTTGATTTTAAGCAGTGATAGCAACTTATCAGCTTTCTCAACGACTAGCTCACCTAGCTTTTCAGTAGCCTTCTCTGTGGCTGTCTCCGTGGCTTTGACTAATACTAGAGTTGCGATCGCCCCGGCTGTCATTGTTACAGGTTCCATATAAAATTCCTGAGTTTTTTAAACTATAGCGACTTAATATCAGATTTAACAGTGAGAAAAAGTAATAAAAAAGTAATAAAAAAGTAAGATTGGTTGTCTGTTGCGGTACAATCTATACTAATCCTACCTTAACGCTCCGCTAGTAAGAGAGTTTAACATATGACCGTTGACGAAGCCATAACGATCGCAGAAACAGCCCTCAACTACGATCGCCTCAACAAAGTTCAAGAGATAGTGTTTCGTCAATCCTGGGAAGGGCGGTCTTATATAGAAATTGCTAAAAGCGCAGGCTATGAATATGATTATATCAAAGATGCTGGTGCTAAATTATGGAAACTACTATCAAAAGCACTAGAAGAAAAAGTTAAAAAAGATAATCTCAAGTCAGTATTGAAACGATATTTAGGACGAGGTAAAGTGAATTTACAGCGAAATCTGACCATCGAAGTTAATCTCACTGGTGCAAATCTCAGTGGAGCAAACCTCAGTGGAGCTAGATTGTTCGCAAACTTAAATGAAGCTGATTATGTTCAAACTGATTTAGATAAAACTATAAATGCTGATAGTGAAACTGAATTATCTGACTCACAAAAAGAAATTAACTGGAACGGTTTTTGCTTTCACTCCGACGCACAAGTGAAAATTGCCGAAATGCTCGATCGCACTTCCACTCTCTTCATCCCCAACTCCCAACTCCGACTCGCAACACCGGAAGGTAGACAGAATCTAGAAGCTGACTTTCTGATCTTCCACCAAAACAAGTTAGGAATGCTGAAAATTGACAGCAAATCATCGCATCAAAACGCCACAAAAGATGAAATGTGCGAGCTTTTGATAAATTATGGCATCTGTCTTGTCAAGCATTACCATGCTACCCGATGCAGCGAACAACCGGATTTAGTTGTGCAGGAGTTTTTGGAAATATTGAGTCAGGAATAATTATGAAAAGGCGCGATTATTCATCATCGCTTTCTGACTCTAGCATCATATCTACTAACAGTCGCATCGTTACTGTGTAAACATCTCGTTTATCCCCTTCTTTGCGCCGTCCTATTCCCACTACAACAACTAGCACTCGATCTTGTACAATTTGATAAATAATTCGGTAGCGCTGACCTACGGCACGGATGCTGCGATAGCCAGTCAACTCTTCTAATAAAGCTTTCCCTTGCTTTTCTGGCTCCTGCTTAAGTTTCTCCAATCTTGCTAAGAGTAATTGTTGCTCCCGCCGATCTTTTATTTCAGTAAATAGTTGACGTGCTTGTGCCGTCAAAATAACTTGATATTCTACAGGCTCCATTTTTCACAGTTGTTAAAGTTTTAAATCTGCTTTTAACTGTTGTAAGTCTATTGTTTCTCCCCTCTGGGCTTGTTGAATCCCCGATCGCAAATCAGCCATAAATTCCCGATCCGAGAGAATTTCGATGGTTTCTAACAAAGATTCAAATTGTTTAAAACTGAGCGCAACGATCGCCGGTTTCCCATCCTTAGTGATGATAGCTGGTTCTGCTGCCAAGTCATCGGGCCACTTTGGCAGTTGTTGTTGTGCTTCTGTAATTGTCAAATATTTTGGCATATTTGCAGAGGTGAAGTTTTATCCTTATTATAGCACGGTTAATCCAGCACAATATCTTCGTTGGTAAAGATTACATCCTCATAGATGGCATCCATGCTAGTACGAAAGTCCACACTAGCCAAGTGAATTTCGTTTCCTTGCGTGTAAGAATGTAAAACCCACAACCCCTCAGCATTGCGACGAAAACACTCCACCCGCTGTCGCTTTTGACTAATTAACACATACTCTTGAAGCGTTTCTAAATTCTGGTAATCAGCAAACTTATCTCCGCGATCGAATGCTTCAGTTCCTTTTGATAAAACCTCGATAATTAAACAAGGATGTCTTTTAAAAGATTGAAATGCTTTGTCCCGTTGATCGCACGTTACCATCACGTCGGGATAGTAATAAATATTCCTAGACTCAATCCTAGCTTTCATGTCTGACATATAAGCACGACAGCCACTACCCCGAACATGATTTCTCAAAAGTGCAAATAAGTTGCCAGCAACTGTCACATGAGCATCACTTGCACCGGCCATTGCGTAGGTTTCGCCCTGAATATACTCATGTTTGAGCTGACTGAGTTCTTCTAATTTCAGATACTCTTCCGGTGAGATGTAATTTTGGCTTTGATTTGCAACCATTGGCTTTATATTGAGTTTTTTATGATTGTAGATTTAGACCACTTTTATTATACCACGCTCACTCTGTTTTCAAGCTAGCAATCTGTTGAGCAAACCACATAGCTGCACTGCCATTTGTTTCTGCATTTAAACGTTCTAAAGTTTGATTCAATAAAGAAATTGGCAGCCCTGACAGTGCTAGAGAAGTTTTGCATTCCTGATACTTGCCGTTTGACTGCAACCCAAAGGCAAAAACTCGGAAACCTTTAACGTCAATTACCCAATATTCAGGAATCCCCAAATCGGCATACAGATATTTTTTCTCGTCTAAATCTATTGTTAAAGTTGTGTCAGAAATTTCACCTACTAAATCCGGTACTCGCCAGTTTTCTAAATTAATATAACGCCGTTCTCCCGCTTCCCAAGTTGGGTAATCGCTACCTATGTAAAGCATTAAATCTGGCGAAGCAGCTTGCTTTTTCGGTTTTTCCAGCAAGCAGCCGCCCAGGGAACTGAATATCAGTCCTGGTACTTGACTAAACCAGAAAGCAAATAACATGGTGAACAAGTTATTGATGCTGGCGTGATTGATTCCTTCTTTTCCCATATCAATGACTAAAAGCCGATCGCAATTAAAGAACAATCCGATATTATCATTTTTACGATCGTCGCGAACAGCCAGGTACTCTTCCCAAGTCGCGGTTGTCCATTGGGATGAAGTTGCTGTTATATTCGTTTCGATAACTGTCGCAATTGAGGCTGTCATGGCAGTTTATAAGATTTTCAACTATTTTATCCCTACTTTAACAAATAAGGTGGGCATTGCCCACCTTATTCTTAGTCAGCGAAGGCGGACTTTGTTTGTGTGCCCGTAAACTCCCCGAATGACCTTCGGTTGGCTAAAATCGGATTTTCAATCCAAGTTCTAACCCCGATTCTTCTCCGACCAAATGCGAGTTGGCAGTCCCCAAACGTAGACAAATCCTTCCGCAGCCTTGTGGTCGAATTCATCCTCTGCGCCGTAGGTTGCTAAGTCGAAACTGTACAGCGAATTTTCGGATTTGCGGCCGACAATTATCGCATTTCCTTTGAACAGTTTGAGGCGCACGGTTCCAGTTACTCGCTTTTGCGTGTCCTGAATAAATGCGTCTAAAGCTGTTTTTAAAGGATTGTACCAAAGACCGTTGTAAATCATTTGGCTGTACGTTTCTTCGATGCCCCGCTTGTATCGCGTGACATCTGCTGTCAAAGTCAAACTTTCTAAGTCTCGGTGCGCGTGCATCAAAACTAAAATGGCTGGGGTTTCGTAAATTTCCCGCGATTTAATCCCGACTAGGCGGTTTTCAATCATGTCGATGCGCCCGACTCCGTGGTTTCCAACTATTTCGTTGAGTTGGGAAATTAAGGCGACTGGTGCTAAATCTTTGCCGTTCAAACTGACAGGATTTCCGCAATCAAAACCGATTTCTAGGTATTCCGGTGTGTTGGGAGTTTGCTCGATCGCCTTTGTCATCAAAAACACCTCTTCCGGCGGTTCTACCCACGGATCTTCGAGGATACCGGCTTCGATCGCCATTCCCAACAAATTGCGATCGATACTGTAAGGAGAAGACTTCTTCACGGGCGACGGAATGCCGCATCTTTCGCCGTATGCGATCGTTTCTTCGCGGCTCATTTTCCACTCGCGCGCGGGTGCTAGGATTTTAATCTTGGGATTGAGTGCGCCGATCGACACATCAAACCGTACCTGATCGTTTCCTTTACCCGTACAACCGTGGGCGATCGCATCTGCGCCGTATTTTTCGGCAGCTTCTACTAACAGCTTAGCAATCAGCGGGCGAGCCAGCGCCGTAGAAAGCGGATAACGGTTTTCGTAAAGTGCGTTGGCTTGAATGGCCGGAAACGCATAGTCTTTGACAAATTCTTCGGTAGCATCGATTACCAGCGATTCCGAAGCGCCGGATGCTAAAGCTTTTTTGCGAATCGGTTCTAATTCGTCTCCCTGTCCCAAATCTGCCGCCAGAGTAATTACCTCTTCCACACCCCATTCTTTTTTGAGGTAAGGAATGCAGACGGAGGTATCGACTCCGCCAGAATATGCTAGTACAACTTTTTTAGCGCGACTCATTGCTATTTACATCCTGAATTTAACCAACTTTGTATTATGCACCTAATTGAGATCGATTCTTGTCAGAAATAGTACAGATTTAGATATTCTTTTTTTGCTAAAGTTTGCTGTTTCCCAAAAAACTTGCTGCGAAAAATCTGCTACCGTGGGATACGGTAACTGTGGCGATGGGGAAAAGCGGTGTTTTTTAGTGTTGTGATTCCGACGTACGATCGTAAATCGATTTTGGCAAAATGTCTGCTGGCTCTGGAAAATCAGCAGTTTGGTAACAGTGTCACCGATTATGAGGTGATTGTAGTCGATGACGGCTCGACGGATGGGACGATCGAGTGGTTGGCCGCAAATAGGGAGGATTTGTCTCATGTGCGATCGATCTGTCAATCTCACCAAGGCCCCGCCGCCGCCCGCAATTTGGGCGTTGAAGATGCTAAGGGCGATACAATTATTTTTATTGACAGCGATTTAGTTGTTACAGAGGATTTTTTGCAAGCACACGCAGATGCTTTGCTACAAGCATACAAAGATACTGATGCGGTTTTTACTTACGGCAGCGTCATCAATACTTGCAACTTTGACAATCCTACCTCGGAACCATACAAAATAACGGATTTTTCGGCGGCTTATTTTGCTACTGGAAATGTGGCCATTGCCCGTCACTGGTTGATGGAAGCTGGACTGTTTGACAATCGCTTTCAACTGTATGGATGGGAAGATTTAGAGTTGGGTGTCAGGTTGAAAAAATTAGATTTAAAACTGATTAAATGTCCGGCTGCTGTCGGCTATCACTGGCATCCACCTTTTAATTTAGAGCAAATTCCGGGCATGATTGACCGAGAAATTCAGCGCGGCAGAATGGGAGTTTTGTTTTATCAAAAGCACCCGAGTTGGAACGTACGACTGATGATTCAAATGACTTGGCTGCACCAAATACTATGGGGAGTTTTGTCTTTGGGCGGGATGCTGAACGAGCGGACGATGGCTCCTTTTTTGCAGTGGCTGATTGACAGGGGAAAGACGCAGTTAGCTTTAGAAATTGCTCGGATTTTTCTGAATTGGTATAATGTGAAAGCCGTGTATGCCGCTTATGGTGAATTGCAGGCTGATACTAGGATGTCATAGGCTAGCCATCCGGCACAAACAAAAAATAAGATATTGTAGGAGCTTGTTAGGGCGGGTTTAGTTGCCGTTTAAAGTAAGTAAATCTACTGAAAAAACACAACACTGAGCAACCCGGTAAATGCAGGCGAAACCGGGTTCTAAACACTCTAAAAGTTTTACCTTTAATGTAAAGTTGCGTGCTTAGCCGGTGATTTGAGGAATATCGGCTGTTTTCTCGATCGGCTGCAATAATTTTTCCGCCAAGTTTTAAAAGATACCGACATTTTTGATACAATTATTACACATATGAGGAGTGCGCTATGTTGGCGATCGATCGGACAGTTCCACTACCAAAGCGTTAAAGGAAGGCTGAGGGTATGATTTATGCTGCTGCCATAGTTGATAAAGGCATCGCATACAGTCGCTCATTGACCGCCAGCGCTCCAAAAACAAGATGCGGAGCTGATTGAAACTTGTATTGCTCAAATACGCGCCATAAACCAACCTCTACCCAATACTCTTGCTGCTGCAAACTAATAGTTCGAGGTACAAACAGTTGTAGAGTTTAATGAATTTTAAAAAATTAGTAAAAAATAATAGTTTGAGGGAGGTCTGTTGTGACTAAATATGCCAAAGAAAACACAAAACCACAAACACTTACATCAGACAGCGATACCTTAAAACAAAACATTTTAATAGTTGACGACCACCCAGAAAGCTTGCGACTTTTATCCCAAATTTTGTCTCAGCGGGGATATAAAGTGCGGCCGACACGAGATGGAAAATTGGCTCTCAACTTTGCTCGAGCGACTCCACCGGATTTGATTTTGCTCGACATCATGATGCCCGAAATAAATGGCTATGAAGTCTGCGAACAGCTAAAAGCTTGTCCGGAAACCAAAGATATTCCTGTGATTTTCATCAGTGCTTTACATGAACTATTTGATAAAGTGAAAGCTTTTTCCCTGGGGGCGGTAGACTATATTACCAAACCGTTTCAGGTAGAAGAAGTGGTAGCCCGCGTCGAAATTCAACTGCATCTGAGCCGACTCTCTCAACAAATCGCAGCACAAAATGCGCTGCTGCAAGCAGAAATAGAAGAACGCAAGCGGGTCGAAGCACAACTGCGAGAAAGTCAGCGTTGGCTGTCAGCAGTAATTAAAATGAATCCTAATGTTTTGTACGTTTACGATGCGATAGAACAGCGGACTCTGTATCTCAATCGCGAAGTATATACCGATATTGGCTACTCGCTGGCAGAAATACAGCAAATGGCAGCAGCATTTATTCCTAACTTAATACACGCTGACGATTTGCCGGCATTCTCAGAACACATGAGCAGGATGGAGACAGCAAAAGACGGTGAAAGCTTTGAGTTTGAGTACCGACTTCTGCACAAAAACGGTAAATATTGCTGGTTTTTGAGCCGGGATACCGTGTTTGCTAGAACAGCGGAGGGCAAACCTTGGAAAATTCTGGGAACTGCTACTGAAATTAGCGATCGCAAACAAGCAGAACTAGAACTTAAAACAGCTTTGGCTGCTTTGGAACGCCAAATCAAGCAAAGATTTCTGCTAGAAACAATTAGTCTGGAAATTCGCTACAGCTTAAAGCAAGAGCAAGTTTTTCAGACAGCGGCGGCCCAAATCGGTCGAGTTTTTAATGCCGATTGCTGCTTGATTCACACCTACACAGAACACCCAATTCCCCGTATTCCTTGTGTGGGTAAGTACATAAAATCCGAATCAGAATCTATTCTAGATGTAGAAATTCCCGTGCAGGGCAATCCTCACGCTCTGTTTGTATTGTCCCAAGATAAAGCTGTAGTTTGTGACGATGTTTTTTCCGAACCGCTGCTAGAAAATGTCAGAGATTTGTGCGGTCAAATAGGTTTGAAGTCGATGATAGCCGTCCGCACTTCCTACCAGGGAAAAGCCAACGGAATGATTGGCTTGCGCCAGTACGATCGCCGCCACTGGACGCAAGATGAGATCAGATTATTGAAAACTGTGGCTGCACAAATGGGAATTGCGATCGCTCAAGCCAATCTTCTCGAACAAGATAAACAGCAGCGACTTAAACTGCAAAAAAGCGAATCTAGTCTAGCAGCAGCCCAGAAAATTGCCCATATCGGCAGTTGGGAATTTGATGTTGTCACAAATAAAATTACTTGGTCAGAAGAAGTATTCCGCATTTTTGGTGTAGACTCAACCGCGTCTGAACCGACATATCCCGAAATCTGCGAGATGTATCATCCCGATGACAGAGACTTGTTCCAACAAACTGTTAGCCGCACTATCTCACAAGGAATTCCCTACAAAAAAGAGTTCCGAATTTTGGATCGGGGAGGTCAAATTCGATATCTGGAAACAAGGGGAGAAGTTGTTTTTAATGAAACCGGGGAAGTTATTCAACTGGTGGGTACAGTAATGGATATCACCGATCGCAAAGAAGCCGAAGCAGCTTTGTTTGTTAGCGAAGAACGTTTTTATCTGGCCTTTGAAGGCAGTGCGATGGGATTGTGGGATTGGAATCTTGTTACGGGAGAACTTTATTTTAATTCGCGGTGGAAGACGATGCTGGGATATGAAGTAGAGGAGGTAGAAAATAGTTTCTCATCCTGGGAGCAACTGGTACATCCAGAAGATTTGCCATCGGCTACAGCAGCGCTAAATGCTCACCTAGAAGGCAAAAGTTCGACTTACGAAGTGGAATTTCGGATGCTGACAAAATCCGGCGAGTGGAAGTGGATTTTGGCTCAAGCTAAGGTTATGGAACGCGATAATGCAGGAAATCCTTTGCGAATGACGGGCACGCACATCGATATTAGCGATCGCAAACAAGCAGAACTAGATTTGCAATTTAGCGAACAGCGAGAACGAGAAAAATCTCAACAGTTAGAACAAAGTTTGGAAGATTTAAAAAATGCTCAATCCCAGCTAATTCAAGCCGCAAAAATGTCAAGTATCGGGCAAATGGTAGCGGGAGTTGCCCACGAAATAAATAACCCCATTAGCTTCATCTACGGCAATATTATTCCGGCCGCACAGTACGCTAACGATTTGGTAAAATTGATCCAGCTTTACCAGCAACACTATCCCGAACCAGTTGCTGAAATTGCCGAAGACTTAGCAGAAGTTGAAGTGGATTTTATCGCTGAGGATTTCCCGAGAATTCTGGCTTCTATGCAAGCAGGTGCTAACCGAATTAAGCAGATCGTGTTGTCTTTGCGAAACTTTTCGAGACTGGATGAAAAAGATCGCAAAGTAATCAACATTCATGAAGGGATAGAGAGCAGTTTGGTGATTTTGCAGCACCGATTGCAGTCACAGCCAAAACGTCGGGAAATTCAAGTTATTAAAAATTATGGCGAACTGCCAAAAGTGGAGTGTTATCCGGCTCAATTAAACCAGGTATTTATGAATTTGTTGTCGAATGCGATCGATGCTTGTGAAGAGGCATTAGTCATCGGTGATTCGTCATTAGTAAACAATATTCCACCAGTTACTAATGGTTCTGAGCAAATGTTTGAGAAAAATCCTCAGATTCAGATTAGCACTGAAATAAACAGGGACAATCAAGTTGTGATCCGCATTGCTGATAGCGGCCCAGGTATCCTTCCCGAGGTTCAGTCAAGGATGTTTGACCCATTTTTTACTACGAAACCGATCGGCAGCGGGACTGGTTTGGGACTGTCGATTAGCTACCAAATTGTGAAAGACACCCACGGCGGTAGGTTGGGATGTCTTTCGGAAGTTGGGCGGGGAGCTGAATTTGCGATCGAACTGCCGATTTCGCAAAAGTTAAAAGTTAAAAGTTATCCCCTCGATCGCTCGGCGATTGAAATCGCTACTACACAAACGAAGTCTGCCTCCGCAGACTAAGAGATAGAAGTTCGATCGCTAACTACAAAGGCAAGTATTGCACGCGGTTAGCAAAATCTTCTGGATCGCCAACTTTAGCAATTATTTCCAAGTCGCGCACGCAATCTCCAATCGAGACTCGCCTTTGACGGGCATAGACAACACCCGGAAAGTTGATCCCCCCACCCTGACGGAGTTTTGCTTCAGCTAGAAAGTCTTGATCTTCTGAAAATACAAGTCGCTGAAGTTCAATGGCGCGATCGAATACAGCGGGATCGGGAAAACTGGCAAGTCCATCTTCTTGCACTGTCAAAACATCTACATCCCGCAAACGCAATCCCTCTGTAATTTGTATGGGGACGTTCTCATCCATATAAAGGGATAAACTCATTTCAACAACCCTTGAGCGCGCATTCTAGCAGCAAAAGGAGATTCGCCAGCTTCTTGTTCTAACTGTTTTACATACTCCTCGCGTCGCTCGATATCTGCATCTATTTTTTGTTGATTGTCCAAGTAATAAGCCAAGGCCGAGTAAATTTTACTCAGGGTAAGGTGAGGATAACTTCGCAGCAATTCTTCAGGAGTCCAACCGTAGGCTTTCACGGAGGTAAGTAACTCTACGATTTTCATCGATGTCCCTTCAATGATGGGGATATTGCGATCGTCTAGTTGCACGTATTTATATTCAGTGGCTGTGATTGTCATGGCTATTTGTTTGTTGATAAAATTAATGTCAGCAATATCGTTTGTATTAGTTTAATTATATACCTGATTGTTTGAGCGGCCCGAGCGATCGTATGCGTCAAGATTTGATTACTTTCCACTAACAGCCCGTTTTGACTCCAAATAGACCTTGGTGTGATATAATTAAAAGTTCGTTTTTTGGCAACCTGATGTTGCACTCTGTCTGTGACGAGCGAATATCGCAGTTTTTCTCTAGCAAACTCTGTCAACTTAAGTCTGTAACATCTACCACATTTTAACTGAATTATGACTGACTCAATTCGCTTCCTGATGTGCGCTCCCGACCACTACGACGTGGACTACGTGATTAATCCGTGGATGGAGGGAAACGTGCACAAATCATCGCGCGATCGCGCCGTTGAACAGTGGGAAAAACTCTACCGCGTCCTCAAAGAAAATGCGATTGTAGACCTCGTAACACCCCAAAAAGGCTGGCCTGATATGGTTTTCACCGCCAATGCGGGTCTACTTTTAGGCAATACTTTTGTCCTCAGCCGTTTCTATCACAAAGAACGCCAAGGCGAAGAACCCTATTTCAAAGAATGGTTTGAAAGCAAAGGTTTCACCGTTCACGAACTGCCGAAAGACTTGCCGTTTGAGGGTGCGGGCGATGCTTTGCTCGATCGCGAAGGACGCTGGTTATGGGCCGGATACGGTTTCCGTTCGGAACTCGACTCCCACCCGTTACTCGCAAAATGGCTCAACATAGAAGTGCTTTCGCTGCGTTTAGTAGACGAACGTTTCTATCACTTAGACACCTGTTTTTGTCCCTTGAGCGGCGGCTATTTGCTTTACTATCCAGCCGCATTTGATTCCTACTCCAACCGCTTAATTGAAATGCGCGTTGCACCGGAAAAACGGATTGCTATTGAAGAAGCAGATGCGGCTAATTTTGCCTGCAACGCTGTCAATATTGACAAAATTGTGGTAATGAACAAGGTCAGCGAGGGCTTGAAAAATAGCATCATCAAAGCTGGTTTTAAAGTAATTGAAACCCCGATGAGCGAATTTTTGAAAGCTGGAGGTGCTTGTAAGTGTCTGACCCTGCGGGTGATAGAACCGGTGCAAGAAGATCGATCGGCAAACGTGATGGTAGAAAGTCGCACAATTCGGATGGAAGGCCACCTGCTCGATGCTGGTTTAATTAGCCGCGCTTTGGACTTAATTGTCGATCTCGGCGGCAGTTTCCAAGTGCTCAATTTCAATCTGGGAGAGCAGCGACAAAGCACCTCTAGTGCTGATGTTAAAGTTTCGGCTCCTTCCCACGATGTGATGGAAGAAATGATGGGAATGCTGATTGACCTTGGTGCAGTAGCCCCACCGCAAGAGATTTGCGATGCTAGTTTGGAGCCTGTTGTGCAAGATGGCGTCGGGCCAGATGACTTTTATGTCAGTACGATTTATCCGACTGAAGTGCGGGTAGATAACCAATGGGTGAAGGTACAAAATCAGCGGATGGACGGTGCAGTAGCTATTACAGAAAGTGCTGACGGCCCAGTTGCAAAATGCAAATTGCTGCGCGATTTAAAAGTAGGTGAGAAAGTTGTTGTTGATGTGGTTGGCATCCGCACAATTCGCAAAACCGAATCGCGGGAACAGCGTAATTCTCAGGAATTTAGCTTTATGTCTGGGAGCGTTTCTAGCGAGCGCCGCGTCGAATTGGTAGTGGAACAGGTAGCGTGGGAATTGCGCCAAATTCGCGATCGGGGTGGTAAAGTTGTTGTTACCGCAGGGCCGGTTGTCATCCACACCGGTGGCGGCGAACATTTAGCGCATTTGATTCGCGAAGGTTACGTCCAAGCGCTGTTGGGCGGCAATGCGATCGCCGTTCACGACATGGAACAATCGAACATGGGAACCTCTTTAGGGGTTGACATGAAACGCGGTGTTGCTGTGCGCGGCGGACACCGACATCACTTGAAAATAATTAACACTGTCCGGCGTTACGGGAGTATTGCTAAAGCTGTTGAAGCTGGGCTGGTTACTAACGGTGTCATGTACGAGTGCGTCAAGAACAATATACCGTTTTCTCTGGCAGGTTCTATTCGCGATGACGGGCCGCTTCCTGACACGCAAATGGATTTAGTTAAGGCTCAAGAAGAGTATACTGAGCTGTTACGCGGTGCGGATATGGTGTTGATGCTGTCGTCTATGCTGCACTCAATTGGTGTGGGAAATATGACGCCTGCTGGTGTGAAGATGGTCTGTGTGGACATTAATCCGGCGGTGGTGACTAAATTGAGCGATCGGGGTTCGATCGAATCTACTGGTGTTGTCACTGATGTGGGATTGTTCCTGAGTTTGTTGGTGAATCAATTGGATAAATTGACCAGCCGCCATCACGTAACTCAATCTGTTTAGATTTAGCTAGTAGGGTGTGTTTTGAAACCCGGAGATCCCCCCTAACCCCCCTTAATAAGGGGGGGAGTGGAAGCACTCAAAGACGCACCGTTTGGCGAGGTGCGTCAGTGTTGAGATTGTTAATTTGCATCGAAAATCCTAGCTGACGCACCCTAATTAGGGCAATAAAAAGCCCCAGACCTGCAAGTCTGAGGACCGGAGTTCCTGAAAATCGTCACTTAAGAATATTGTCGCCAACAAACAGCACAAAATACAAGAGGGGTGCAACCCAGCACGGTAGTTGTTGGCAGATAGAGAAGGCTGTTTTGACTTTTCATATCCATTCCGGTTACACCGTCAGGTGACTGTCAACTGTCAACTGTTTATGACCTGTCCTCGATCGCAATATAAGGAGCGCCGTGAGTCCCGGTATATATTTGAGTGGGGCGGTAAATGCGGTTTGCTTCTAGCTGTTCCTTCCAGTGGGCCAGCCAGCCGGCCACGCGGGCGATCGCAAAAACTGGCGTAAATAAGTCGAGCGGAATTCCCATTTTTCGATAAACCAGACCAGAATAGAAATCTACATTTGCATAAATTCCTTTGTGACCTAATTCCTCTCCAACTACTTCTTCTAACTTGACAGCAATGTCGTAATAATCGTCGCCACCGAAGCTATCAAACAACCGTTCTGCTAACCCTTGGAGAATAGTTGCTCTCGGATCTTTCACCTTGTAAACACGGTGCCCGAAGCCCACAATTTTGTCCTTGTTTGCAATGGACTTTTCGACAAAAGATCGCACGTTTTCTACCGAACCAATTTGCTCCAACATATCAATCACTTCTTCATTAGCTCCCCCATGTAGCGGGCCCGCCAAAGTGCCAACTGCTGAAGCAATTACCCCGTAAGGATCTGTGAGCGTCGAAGCTGTTACCATTGCCGAAAATGTAGAAGCATTGATGGTATGTTCGGCGTGGAGAGTCAGACAAATGTCAAAAATATTAGCTAACAGAGGATCTGGTTCTCGCTCGTTGAGCATATACAGAAAGTTCGCCGAGTAGTTCAAGTCATCCCTGGGCCGCACTGGGTCATTTCCGCGCCGCATCTGCTCGAAGGCCGCCACCATTGTCGGAATTTTGGCTAGCAGCCGCACTACAGCTTCTCGAATGTATGCTGGGTTGGCTAGAGCTCTGCGGGAGTAGAACAAGCCCAGGGCGGCCGCTGAAGCTTGCAGGGCGTCCATTGGATGTCCTCTTTCGGGAAAGCATTTCATCATGTCCCGGATGCGGTATTTGATCCGGCGGTGATAGCGAATTTCATGCTCGAAAGCTTCTAGTTCTTCCTTTGTCGGAAGTACGCCCCAGATTAATAAGTATGAAGTTTCGAGAAAGGAACTTTTGAGTGCTAGTTCCTCGATGTTAATCCCGCGATATTCCAGCAACCCTTTTTGTCCATCGACGTAGCTAATGCTGGACAAGGTAGCGGGAACACCTTCTAAACCTGGTTTGAATTCGCCGACGACCATTGCGATACCGTTTGTGTGTGTTGAATCTACTCAAAGTACATTACCAGAAACCAAGATATTGTCACCGTCTTGACAGATAATCCTTCGATCGCGACTCCGGCGCTGTTGAGGCTCAGAAGCCAGATTTTTTAACGGATCGCCCGATCGCGCCCCTGAGTATTTTCGCCCCTCAAACCCGGTTTCTGCGTCTTTTGAATGCGGGTTCAAGAAAGCTGGCGCCTTCGATTAATGTCGCAGTTCGCTGTTTCTATTGGAGGAAAAACTTGGGCGCAGTCAGCCAGAACATTTGGCTGCGGCCTACTGGCGAGCCTGTTTCCGGGAGGAGTAAGCCTATGATACCTGCTTTTTTGACGATGAGGCTGTCTTGCGATCGAGCCCAAAGCAAAATTTCTGCCCAGTGGCCTAAGTCTGGTTGGTGGCCTACCAGGGCTAAGCTGCGACTGCCTATTTCCTGCCAATGTTTGTACCACTCCAGCCAATCCGCGATGTCTCCCGATGGTGCGAGGGCTGCGGATTCTTCTATTTTGGAACTCAAACCGATCGTTTGCAGGATTTGGGCGGTTTGCTGGGCGCGCAGCAGGGAACTGGTGAGAATCAGGTCAAACTGGATTTCGAGTTCGTACAGCCGCTGGGCGATTTTTCTGGTTTTACTCGCGCCCTCTTTTGTCAGCGGGCGTTCTGAGTCTGTATCGTATTCTTCTGGCTCGGCTGCGATACCGTGACGGATCAGATATAAATGCACTTTCGCTGTCCTTTTGATTGCTGTGCGATGGCTACGCCCCGGCTTACGCCTACGAACTTACGGTTGACGTGCTAGTTCGATCGACATTTTCTGTCTATTTTACAGCTGTGTGGACATTTGGCGCTGTCGAGAAAGTTTACGCTTACCACCGAGGGCGATCGGCATTTTCCTGCTTTTGTTAGCAGAAAAAACTCACCTACAAACTTGCGATTTAATGATCGTAAACAGGATTATCTTTCGGACTAATTAAATTCAGCAATTTTTGCTTAATACGAGCATCGAATACTTCCCACTTCTGCCTTGCATAATCGCTATTCTCATTTCCGCCCGAAAGAAATCCCACCGGAATTTCAAAACCTCCAGCTTGACTTCTGCCGCCGCCAAAAAAACGTCCTTGAGCATCTTGCCCGAAAGCTTCTTTAATGAATTCGTCGGGGTCGAGAGTAAGTTTATTGGTTCGCAGCGAGCCGATTACTACTTCAATTTCTTCGTCTTTGTCGTGAACAATTGCGTAGACAACTGCTGTGTGTACGTTCTCTTCTGTTACTAAAAAGTCCGCCGCTTGGGGAATAGAATCCCGATCGTCATAGCGGAGGTAGCCGATACCGGCGATCGAGAAATTGTTCTGGACGGTGCGGTGTTTGAGCGATCGCTCGATCGCGTCCATCACCCATTTAGAACGAGACGACTGCAACACTGCATTCAGCAACTGCGGGTCATAAAAACGGCTCAAATAAGCCGCAGCTAAAAAGTCTTCCTCCTGAGCTTGTCTGAGGGCGTTGGTGTCCGATCGCAAACCGTGCATCAAAGCTGTAGCGCACTTGATGTGCAGGCTGACACTGCCGTCGAGAGTTAGCATTCCCGCCTGTAAATACTCGGCAAAAATCGTGGCCGTAGCGCGGATTTGAGGGCGCAAATCGATAAATTCTGCGTTCATTTCCCCCTGCAAATTGTGGTGGTCGATGACGGCGGCGATCGGAATTCCTGCCCCTAAAATAAACTCAGTTAATTGACAAGTCGTGCCTTGATTGTCGATGAAAACGCAGCCCTTAAACACAGACAAATCCTTAGTTTTTGCCGTTTCCAGCGTCCACCGCTGCAGCGGCAACCCTGTCAATTTAACCAAGGCAATATTTTCTTGGTGGCTGAGGGCGCCGGCGTAGATTATCTCGCATTGGATATCGTACTGTTCGGCGATTAATTTGTAAGCCCAAGCGCTTGAAAGTGCGTCGGGATCTGGAAAATCTTGTAACAATATTAACTGGCGAGTGCCTTTGTGCCGATCGAACATTTGGCGCAATTGCTCGACTTTGCGATCGTGCAATTCCTCGCGCAGACTGGGGCGATTCTCTTCGGAAGCAACTTCGGCTTTGCCGCGCCGTTTCCCAGGCGCACTCACTCCGGGTAAAACCTCGCGGATCGGGTCAACCTCAGCTTCGCGGTTGCCAGATGTTTCGTCTAAATTGATCGGGGGGTGGTCTTTCATCGCTAAAATTAACAATTTAACTCTTTCCAGATTTGCGCGGCAAAAGCTCTTAAACCCGGTTTGTTTGTGGATAACTTGTTGTCAAAGCCAATACTTCTGACGAGAAACCCGATTTAACAGCGTAAATTCTGTCTGTGAACTTTTTAACTCATGCACCGCGCGTGCGTTGCCAAGAACCAAGCAATCTCAGGAATCAGAACTTGCAAAAAACCCCCGCGCTTGCGCTGACAGGGGTTTTTAAAGGCCTATTACATATTTTTGCCATTCTTTGTGCATACCGCTCTTAACGTGTTTAGTCACTTCAAAATAAAGACCGCTGTGAGGCTTCCTCGGCGGATGGCGCAGCGGCATTCCCGCTTCTTTCGGCGTGCGACTGCCTTTATTGACGTTGCAGCGCATACAAGCCGTAGCGAGGTTTTCCCAACTTTCGCCTCCCCCGCGCGATCGGGGAATCACATGATCCAGCGTCAAATCATCCCCGGTATAGCCACAGTATTGACAAGAGTGCGCATCCCGGTGCAAGATGTTCCGGCGGGTAAGCGGAATATCCTTATAGGGAACTCGGACGTAATGCCGCAGTCGGATCACAGTTGGTAGCGGGAAGTTTGGCGCAATAAATTTCCCGTTATGTTCTACCTGCTCTGCTTTTCCTTTCAGCAACAAAACTACCGCCCTTCGCCAATTGGTGATGTTAAGGGGTTCGTAGGAGGCATTCAGCACCAGAACATTGCCCATTGTTGATTATTAAAGAGAATATTTTTCCCGATGTTAACACAGGTTCCAATTTAGGGGGGCGAACTCAGGAAGGGCGAGGTCGATCGCAAAAAACCGTATCTGTACCCTATACCTTTGCCCCTGTACCCTGTGGCTGCACGTATTTTCTGTCGTCGGCGAGCATTTTTCTTTCTTGTTTTGGCAAATATAGGAGGAGTATGTGCGATCCTCTCCGTTGGCGCAGCCCCCGTAGGGGCGGGCTTCGCTAACGGCAAAACTTTACACAATAAATTTTATTTTTTTCCCTAAATGCCTAATCTTCCCGGCAAGAACCAGTCTAACTTTTTAAAGTATTAGCAACCATCAATAAAAAAGCCTATTACAGCCCATGAAATCTCGGCTCTTAAAGTCAGTTTTTAGCGCGTCAATTATCGCCATTACAGCTCAGATTTCAGGAAACACTCCAGCCTTCGCTCAAACGACTTCATTCTTCTGCGGTGCTGCTAGCGGACACCCTGCTACAATTGCTGTCCAACAAGGCAAAAATATTCCCGTTATTCTGTGGGTAGCTGATAACTATTTTAATGAATCGGGAGAAGACGCGATTACTCGGTGCACCCGAGTCTCAGGAATTCTCAACAACTCACAATCCCAAGGAAACTGGGACAAGATTGTCACAGCAGGTGCATCCCCCACCGGGCAATTAATTATTTGTGCAGCTAATCCTCAAGACGGTTCCTGTAGATTATTATATCAAATACCCAAAGGGCAAAATCCCGAACAAGCCAGACAAGAACTTTTAAGAAGAGTCAAAAATCCTAATGTAAGTGTTTCCCCCGTCAAGGTAAATTGATCGTTATTAGTAGGGACACGGCATTGTCCATTAGTATCAACTTAAGCCTGAAACTTTTGGTATCTCTCGCTTTTACCCCAGTCTATATCCCCCTAAATCCCCCTTAAGAAGGGGGACTTTGAAAAGACTCCTGTCCCCCCCTTCTTAAGGGGGGCTAGGGGGGATCGAGATTTAATAGTCAAACAACAGTCTCTGACTGGGTTTAGCCTTAAGTTGACACTCCTTTGGCATTGTTATGTCCCTACTTGCAAATAGTTGAAACTCTTCTCAAATACTCCGGTTGACTGCTAAGAAAATTGCAACTTTGCTTCAGCAATTCTGCCAACCCTTCAACCTGTCTCAGCCAAACAGTCCCATTGCTTCCAGCTACAGCAATTTGCCTTCCATCTCGACTCCAACCGACACTCACAACATTCTCCTCAAACTCAAATTGAGCAACCTGCCGCCCTGCTAAATTCCACAGCCGCACAGTTTTGTCAATTCCCACTGTCGCAAGCCGTTCTCCATCGGGACTAAAACTAATTGATTTTGCATCTAAATGCAAAGTTTCAAATTCATTAACTAATTCTTTTTCTGACAGGTTCCACAGCCCGACTTTCCCGTTCAACGTTACTGTAGCAAAACGATACTGTTGTTTATCTGGACTGAAACTAATCCCAATTGCCTGCACTGGTAATGTTTTTTCCAGCTTTCCCGACAAATTCCAAATTCGCACTGTAGATTTGCCATCTAACGTCGTTAAGAAATCGCCATTTTGGCTAAAATTTACGCTTCTAACTAAGCCATTATGACCGGAAAGTTTGACAATAGATAATATTTTTTTTTGCTCTTTTGGTAATTGAAAAATTGCAGCACTGCTGTCTATTCCTGCCGCCGCCAACAACTTTCCTTCTGGACTAAAACTGATGCTAGTAACAGAGCCTTCAATTGCTTTCACTTGAGAAACATTTTTACCTGATAGATTCCAAAACTTAACTGTGCTGTCCCTTCCTGCGGTCGCTAAAAACTTGCCGTCCGGGCTAAAGCTTAGCATATTAACTGACTGCTGCAAAGCTTTCCATTCAGCAATTCTCTGCCCGGAAAAGTTCCAAATCCGAACTTTATCATCTATGCCGGCGGTTGCTAAAATTTGTTGGTCTGGGCTAAAGCTGACGCTGGTAACTGCACCAGCATGAGCTTGCCAATTCATCTTTCTTTGCGGAAATGATGAGGTTTTTATCTGTTGTTTTCCGCTAATTTTATCAAGAATTACTTGTAAGGCTAACAGCGGTCTAGTTGCCGGATATTGTTCTAGGTGCGGCTTGTTTTCAACCAAGATTTTTAATCTTTTACCAGAGGCGATCGCCTTCAGTAATGCCTCTGACAAAGCTTGGCTGTTCTCAGTTTTTTGAGATACCGCCAACAGCAAAGCATCGCTGCCATTTTGTTCGATTTCGATACTTGCTTGTGCTAGTTTAAACCGCTGGTAAGCGAGAGTTGAAAAGCCGATCGCCCCAATCAACGATCCTACCAGTACCGCAGAACCGATGCCGATCCACTGTTTGGCTTTTTGTTTGGCAGAGTCAGCCTCACTCAAAGCTTTTTCGGCATCACCCACAGCTTTCTTGGTTTCTAGTGTCGCTGAATGCAGCAGTTGATTTTGGTCGCTCAAAATCAGTTTTTGGCTGGCTGTCAAAAACTGAAAATCTTCGTTTCTCAAGCTTTTATCTGCCGCCCAAACTAATGCTGATTGCAAATCATCTCCTCGCAATAGTTGGGAATCGTCTTCACAGTTAGAATTCAGCCAGACTTTGATCGCTTCCGAGTAAGGCGAGAGTTTTTCTAATTTTTGTTCGATTAACTTCTTATTAAATACCGCTTCATAAATAGGATTAGAAATTGTTAAATTTTCCCGGCGCTTGACGATTAATCCGCTTAATCGCAATTCCATTTGTTCCGCACTACCATCGGGGACAATTTCAACTTGCTGTAAAATTTGCTGATACAATCCGAGTCTTCTAATAATCCGCTGGTTTTCTCTGAAAAGCCGATCGCGAATTGTGGACAAATGTTCGGGTACATCCTGAGATTCCCAATTCTCCACTATCTTCAAGCGTACCACCTTCTCAACCCACTCTTGAGGATTATTGACTCGCTCTTGCTCCCCCCCTTGACAAGGGGGGGCGGACTCTTGCTCCCCCCCTTGACAAGGGGGGGCTGGGGGGGGTAAATCCGGGATTAAATGTACATTTTCAAACAGCAGTTTGCACAGCTTTTGAGTCAGGAACGGTTGCCCTCCCGTCCAATACAAAACCTCTCGCAAAACTTCCACAGAGGTGTCTGTAAGTTCAGCCAACCCGGCTGCTAGCGGTTGCGCTTCTGTTTCGTCAAAACCCGTTAATTCGATCGCCTTGCCAATATTAAAAGGCGTGCTGCTGCTGGAATTGCGATCGCGGCACAAATCCGTCGGCGATGCTACACCTAGTAGTGCCCAAGTTAGCCGATCGAACTCTGAATTATTGGCGCGCTTGTTGTAGCACGATCGAATTAGCGCTAAAAAATCATCGGCGGGAAAATCGAGGGCAAGAATGCTGTCGATTTCGTCAATAAAAATCACAATATTGCTAGAAATGTTAGCTAAGAGTACGGTTTCGATGAATTCGCTCAATCTTTGAACTGGAGTTAAAAAATTGCGATCGCGCCACCAAGTCCGCACATTCACAACATCTGACAGATTAAAGTTATTTTCGAGAATGCGGAGAAGACCAGCATACCACTGTTCGGGAGTCACGCCGCGGTTGCCAATTTCCGAAATGTCGATCGCCGCACAAGCAATTCCCTCACTTCTCAGTCGCTGAATTGTCCGCACCTGCAAGCTAGATTTGCCCATTTGCCGAGAATTCAAAACATAACAAAATTCCCCGGCTTTCAATCCGTTATAAAAGTCGTCGTCTGCTTGCCGCTTCACATAATTGGGAGCATTGTTTGTGAGACTACCGCCGACTTGATAGTAACTGGGTTTTGTGGTAGAGTTCATATAAGTTATTCGGCGGTTGAAATCGCTACTACACAAAGGAAGATCGGCGGTTTAAACTACTACACAAACAAAGTCCGCCTTCGCGGACTGAAGAATTTAAGTAGAAATTCCTCTGATATATTGTACCATAATATAACATGAAAACTGATTGGATTGGATATCACCAAGAAAAAGACAAGTTAAGAACGGAAATTTGGTTTTTGCTGAAACAGCAAGCCGCATCTATTGGCGATTCATTTGGTCATATTCCCAATTTTGTTGATGCCGATCTGGCAGCGGAAAAATTGGCAAGTTTACCAATATGGCAACAAGCAAAAACGATTAAGTGTAATCCAGATTCGCCACAAATTCCGGTGCGGATGCGGGCTTTGCAAGACGGAAAACGCCTGTATATGGCAGTACCGCGCTTGACTGACGATCGCTGTTTTGTTGAGTTGACAGCCGAGGATTTGCAGAGACAAAGTGTATCTATTGCTGAAAGTGCGATCGCCCGCAAAGCCCTCACTTGTGGCAAATTGGTAAGTTTTGCAGAAATGGAGCCGATCGATTTAGTAATAATCGGTTGTGTAGCGGTGGCGCGCAATGGAGGAAGAACCGGCAAAGGTGCAGGATTTGCCGATTTGGAATTGGCAATGTTGACAGAATTCCGGTTAGTAGAAATCGATACGCCAATCGTGACAACAGTCCATCCTTTGCAAGTAGTTGAAAATTCACGTTTACCAATGCAGGTTCACGATTGGGCGCTGAATTGGATTGTGACTGCTGAAGAGGTAATTGAGACTAAGACAATTTATCCGCGTCCAACTGGGTTAAACTGGGATAGTTTGCGATCGGAACAGTTGGCGCAAATTCCGATTTTGCGAAAGTTGAGAGAGCCAGACTAGATAACGAGTTTTTTTGCTATACTTGTCTAAAGTTTACTATTGTAGAATATGAAAGTTATTTTGGGCGACATCACAAAGCTCGAAGTTGATGCGATCGTGAATGCTGCAAATACCAGCTTACTTGGTGGTGGTGGAGTAGATGGAGCAATACACAGAGCAGCAGGATCGGAACTTTTTGATGAATGCCGATTACTTGGAGGATGTAAGACTGGAGATGCTAAACTAACTAAGGGATATAAATTGCCTGCACGCTTCGTCATCCACGCAGTAGGGCCAGTATGGCGGAAGGGTAATGATGGAGAACCGGAACTCTTAGCCGAGTGTTACCGTAAGTGTATGCAAATTGCCGCAGAACAACAGTTTGAGAGTTTGGCATTTCCTTGCATTAGCACCGGCATTTACAGCTATCCTAAAGCTCTAGCAAGTGAGATTGCAGTGAAGGTATGCTCGGAATATATACAAAATAATGGTGGTCCTCAAAAAGTAATTTTTTGCTGTTTCGATCAAGAAAATTATGAAATCTATGAAAGGATTCTATCTAAATACAACCCTAAAAAACCTCTCTAAAACTTCGTCTGACGCACCCTACAAGTTAAAACTCCTTATCATATAGAGGAGAGGGGCGTGGGGCGGGGGCGACCGACGTTGTATTGGTTGACACGGAGCGCCGCCGAAACCCCATCAAATCGGTATTA